>JAFARC010000039.1 GCA_019245755.1 Mycobacteriaceae bacterium
CGACGAGCCGATCGCCGATCGGGCGGCAGCACAACGGCGACTTGTGGTGACGACCTCGCCGCCGGTCCGGGGGTCCTGGCACTGGGTCGACGACCACAATGCGCACTGGCGACCCGAGCACTACTACGCGCCTGGGACGGTCGTGCGGGTTGCGGCCAACATCTACGGTGTCGCCCTCGGTGAGGGTCTGTATGGCCAAGAGGACAGCCAGGTTTCGTTCACCATCGGCGACGCTCACGTGTCCGTCGCCGACGACGACACCAAGCAGGTCAGCGTCTATGACAACGGTAACCTGGTGCGCACGATGCCGACCTCGATGGGGATGGGCGGCACCGAGCAGATAGCCGGGCGAAAGTTGTCGTTTTGGACGCCCCCGGGGGTGTACACCGTGATGGACAAGGGCAATCCGGTCGTCATGGACTCCTCGACGTTCGGGCTGCCGATCAACTCACGCCTCGGATACCGCGAAACGATCAAGTACGCCACCCGAATCAGCACCGACGGCATCTATCTTCATGAGCTGGACGCCACGGTATGGGCGCAGGGCCACACCGACACGTCGCACGGTTGTCTGAACCTCAACGCCGACAATGCCAAGTGGTTTTTCGATTTTTCCCAGCCGGGCGATGTCGTCGAGATCCGGAATACCGGCGGACCCCCGCTGCAGATCTGGCAGAACGGAGACTGGACCGTCCCGTGGGACCAATGGCTCGACGGCAGCGCATTGGGCTGAGGTTTCGGGTCGCCGGCATCGGGTAGGCGGATGACGACGGCTCAGCGAAACCGACCGTGCGAGGAGGATGCGCCGTGAACGGCACCGCTAGGGACCTCGATACCGGAAGTGTCGGCAACCGGCGGGCAACGTCGACTGGCACCGGCCGCAGGCCCCGGTTGCGGCTGTGGGTGAACTGGCTATTGGCGCTGCTGACAGTGCCGGTGGCGGTCGTCGTGCTGATCTTCGGCATCGGCGCGGTGATGAGCACCTCCGGATGCAGCAACCACCAGTGCCGGGGTCCGAGCGGCGTTGTCTTCGAGATCCTGTTTTACGGCGCCCCGATCGTCGCGGCGCTGACCATTTTGATCTCCTTCTTCACCGCGCGGCGCGGATGGGGCATCGTGGTACCGCTGTTCGGCTTGGCGCTGCTCGTGGCCGACATCGCGGTCATGGCGGTGTCGTTCCGGACCTAGGTGCACAGCGAATCGGCGGGGAAAACGCCCGGCGTCTTAATATCTCGTGCGACGATGAGGTGACGACGCTCATGGTTGGGAGAGTCAGTGTCACCTGCCCGTTGGCTGCGAGCCGTCGCCTTGGTCAGCCTCCTGGCGACGCTGATGGCCTCCGCGTGCTTGTGGTCGCCGACCCTCCCCATACCGGAAGCCGTTCCGCCGGCTGGCGACCCGGTTCCCAACATCGACACGCATGTGCAGGGCCGTCCTGCTGATCAATTGCACTCGTGGGCCGCGCAACGAGCGCCCGCCCTGGGCATGCCCCTTCTGGCGCTGGAGGCGTACGCCTACGCGGCCAAGGTCGCCGAAGTGGAAAACGAGAAGTGTCACCTGGGCTGGACGACGCTGGCCGGTATCGGCATGGTGGAGAGCCACAACGGCACATACCGTGGTGCGACCATCGCCCCGAACGGCGACGTCCGTCCGCCCATCCGGGGTGTGCGCCTCGACGGCTCACGCGGCAACCTGCACATCGTTGACGAAGACAGCACCGACACCCGAGACGGTGAACTCCGGGACGCCCGCGCGATGGGGCCGATGCAGTTCATTCCAGAGACGTGGCGGCTCTACGGCGTCGACGCACACAACGATGGCGTCGTGTCCCCCGACAACCTCGACGATGCAGCGCTGTCGGCGGCGGGCTATCTCTGCTATCGCGGCGGCGACCTCGCCACGCCGCGGGGCTGGATGGCGGCGTTGCTGGCCTATAACAACTCCAGGTTGTACGCCCGCACGGTCCGTCGATGGGCCACCACCTATGCGTCCGGCCACACCTTCTAGACCGAACTCGTTGCTGGACACCATTGTTCGGGCTTGCGCGCGTTGAATTCCGAACAATAGCCGGCGAGCCAAATTCCGCGGTTTTGCTCTCGGGCGGCGAGCGGCGTTGTGTGATCTTCAAGAATTCCAGATGCCGTGTGGCAGAATGCGGGGGTGTCTTCGGCGACGAGGGGACCGGGACGACCCCCCGCAGCAAAGGCTGCGGAGACGCGCGAACGCATCATTCGGGCAGCTAGGCAGGTCTTTAGCGAGCTTGGATACGACGCGGCGACGTTTCAGGAAATTGCGGTCAGGGCCGATCTGACCCGACCGGCGATCAACCACTACTTCAAAAGCAAACGCGCTCTCTACCAAGAAGTAATAGAGACGACTAACGCCATGGTGGTCAACGTCGGTGTCGAGCGGGCATTTGAATCGACCACGCTGATAGGACAATTGTCGGGCTTCATCCATGCGGCAACCCAGGCCGACGCCCGGGACCGTTCTGCCGCTGCCTTTCTCGTTACGTCCGTGCTGGAATCACAACGCCATCCCGAGCTTCGGCAGGCACCCGAACACGACGCGCTGCGTAACACACGCGCATTCTTGCTGTGGGCGGTCAACGGCGCGATCGAGCGAGGCGAGCTCCGCACCGACACCAACGTTGGACCCCTCGTCGAGATGCTGGTGTCGGTGCTGTGGGGCATGGGGTTCTACGCCGGCTTCGTCGGCAGCCGCGAAGAGCTCGACGTCATCACCCACCAGTTCCGCATGCTGCTGAACGGCCGGCTGTGGGACCTGACGGACCCCTGAGCGCGTGGCGGGTGCGGCGGTCCCCCGGGTGATCTGTGGCACAGTGGCGTCTAGTGCACCTAACTGGTTCTGTAGCATTACTAGTAAATAAGCGAGCGCCCTCGGCGCAGCCACCCGACTGGGCACCTGGCGGGTCGTCGAGATGATTCTCGTAGAGCAAAAGGAGCGCGATGAGCACGATGCGTACCCACGACGACACCTGGGACATCACCACCAGTGTCGGGATCACCGCGGTGATGGTCGCCGCCGCCCGCGCCGCCGAAACCAAGCGACCGGACCCGCTGATCAACGATCCGTACGCCCACATCCTGGTGTCGGGGGCGGCCACGGGTGTCTGGGAATACATGCTCGACGACACGATGGCCGACAAACTGAAGCAGATCGACGACGAAGCCGCCGCCATGTTCGAACACATGCTCAGCTACCAAGCCGTTCGAACGCATTTCTTCGACCAGTTCTTTGCCGATGCCACCGCGGCCGGTCTCCGCCAGATAGTGATCCTCGCGTCGGGCCTCGACTCGCGCGCCTACCGCATTCAATGGCCACCGCCAACCGTCGTCTACGAGATCGATCAGCCGAAGGTGCTGGAGTACAAGGCGGCCACACTCGCCGCGCACGGCGCGCGGCCCGCGGCGCAGCGCCGCGGAGTTCCGATGGACTTGCGGTTCGACTGGCCGGCCGCGCTGCGCGACGCCGGGTTTGACCCCGCCCAGCCCACCGCATGGCTTGCCGAGGGCCTGCTCATGTACCTGCCCGCCGACGCGCAGGACCGGCTCTTCGAACGGATCACTGCGCTGAGCGCACAACGCAGCCGTATCGCCGTGGAGACCGCGCCCACTCACGCGTCCGATCGGCGCCAGGAGATGCGGGAGAAGTTCCAGCAGATCTCCGACCAGCTCGGCATCCCGCAGACCGTCGACGTGCAAGATCTGACCTACGACGATGCGGACCGCTCCGATGTCGCCGATTGGCTCGCCGGCCACGGCTGGCAGGCGAACGCGCAGTCGTCTCAACAGGTGCAGCGCAGGCTCGGGCGCTACGTCGCGCTGTCGGGCGCCGACGATGACGCGTTCGCGACATTCGTCACCGCCGAGAGACAAGGACAACACCGATGACGACCCGTACCGACGACGACTCCTGGGACATCGCGACCAGCGTGGGAGCGACCGCGGTGATGGTGGCGGCCGCCCGCGCGGCCGAGACCGCACGCGACAACCCGCTGATCCATGACCCGTTCGCCGGGGTCCTCACCGGTACACCAGAACTCACGGACCTGATGACGAGGATGGCGTCGACCTTCGAAAGCGATCCGCAAAACGAAGCCATTTACCGGCACATGGTCGACTACCAGGCCGCCCGCACCCACTTCTTCGACCGGTTCTTCACCGACGGGGCCGCGGCGGGCATCCGCCAGCACGTGATCCTGGCCGCGGGCCTGGACTCGCGGGCCTACCGGCTCGAGTGGCCGCGCGACACCACCGTCTACGAGGTGGACCTGCCCAAGGTGCTCGAATACAAGTCGGCGACCCTGGCCGCGCACGGCGCGCAGCCGACCGCGGTCCGTCGCGAGGTGGCGCAGGATCTGCGTCACGATTGGCCAACGGCCCTCCGAAACGAGGGATTTGAGCCTGACCAGCCGACCGCGTGGCTGGCCGAGGGTCTGCTGCTGTTTCTGCCGGGACCGGCCCAGGACCGGATGTTCGAGGACATCGTGTCGCTCAGCGTGCCGGGCAGCCGTGTCGCGCTGGAGGTCTGGGCGATCGACGAGCAGGCCAGGCAGGCGATCGAAAAACAACGCCAGCGTGCCGAGGAGCTGCGCGAGCGCTTGGGCGACAACGTCTTCGATCCCGGAGACCTGTGGTACCAGGATGAGGAACGGTCCGATCCCGCAGAGTGGTTCGCCGCCCGCGGATGGCAGACGGCGTCCGTTCCCGGTGGCGACTACCTGGCCGAGCTACGACGTCCGCTGCCCGAGCTCCTCAACGAGGAGCCGCTGATCATCGGCACGTTCGTGACCGCCCAGTCGCCGAGATGACGCGCGAGAAGCAGGGCTTGTTCACCGCCGAGTCACCTGCTTGACGGTCGCCTACTCGGGCGCCAACCGGTTGGTTAGGATCGCGTTCATCAGGGCCGCTCCTCGAGTGGATGGGCGGCAGTGCAGGGCCCTCAGAAAGGGGCGCAGCGATGACCACCGAATCAGTCGCACCTCAAGCCGTCGAAACCACACCGTCGCCCGTCGCGCAGACCGTCGCGCACCTGCGCCAGGCCTTCGCCACCGGCCGCACCCGCGACGTCCAGTGGCGCAAGCAACAGCTGCGTCAGATCGAGAAGATGATGGCCGAGAACGAGTCGGCCATCGCGACCGCGCTCGCCGAGGATCTCGGACGTAAGCCGTTCGAGGCATGGCTGGCCGACATTGCCACCACCGCCGCCGAGGCCCGGTACGCCGCCAAGAAAGTCCGCAGGTGGATGCGCCGCCAGTACCGCCTCCTGGAGGTGTCTCAGTTGCCCGGCCTTGGCTGGGTGGAGTACGAGCCGTATGGCACGGTGCTGATCATCGGCGCGTGGAACTACCCGGTCTACCTGACCCTCGCCCCGGCGGTCGGGGCGATCGCCGCGGGCAACGCCGTCGTCCTCAAGCCCTCCGAAATCGCACCGGCGTCGTCACACCTGATGGCCGAGTTGGTGCCGCGCTATCTGGACCCCGACGCGATCGCGGTCGTGGAGGGCGACGGTGCAGTCAGCCAGGAGCTGATCGCCCAGGGGTTCG
>JAFARC010000036.1 GCA_019245755.1 Mycobacteriaceae bacterium
GCCGCCCCCGCCGCGCCGGCCGCCCCCGCCGCGCCGGCCGCCCCCGCCGCCCCCGCGGAGCCCGCCCCACAGCCCGAACCACTGGCGGACACCACGCCCGCCCAACTTCGCGCCACCATCACGTCGCCGGGCGGCACGACCGCCGCTGGCCTCGCCGAACTTGAGAAAGCCGGATTGCGCGCCGCCGTGGCAGCCGCGGTTCAGGCCGCCAAAAACCGCTCTGAGCAGTTAGGAATTACATCAGAGTAGTTCATCAATTTTCCACGGATTACCCCACACCCGTCGCAGTAACCCCACTAGTCCCGCTATTCTCCTCGGTGTATGCACGTGTTCGTGCCAGCGGTGGGGAAGCCGCTGGCCCTGGCCGTGCCTGAAGGATTGGGTTGCGATGACGTCTTCGAACGGGCCATCGGCGCGGGATTCGGCTAGCGGAAAGGCGCGCGATACCGGCGCTGCCGACGGTCAGCCGGTCGCCAGAGCTCAATTTCTCACCGTCGCCGAGGTGGCCAGCCTGATGCGGGTCAGCAAGATGACGGTGTACCGGCTCGTCCACAACGGCGAGCTGCCCGCCGTCCGGGTGGGCCGGTCCTTCCGCGTGCACGCCAAGGCGGTGCACGACTTGCTTCAGACCACCTACTTCGACGCCGGCTAAGGCCTGCGGCCCGTTGATCGCGGCATGCCCCGGCCGCTGACCTGCCGTGCCCGGGTAAGGTGGCCGGGATCGCTTGACCACTCATCCCGGGTCGGGCACCGGCACAACGGCAGGTAGCGGAGTTCATGGGTTCAGTCATCAAGAAGCGGCGCAAGCGCATGTCGAAGAAAAAGCACCGCAAGCTGCTTCGGCGTACTCGGGTGCAGCGCCGCAAACTGGGCAAGTAATCCACCGGCTATGAGCGGCGGTAATGCCCGGCTCACCGACGCTCGCTAGGCTGTCGGGATGGATTCTGGGGCCCCGCGGGATGACGGCACCCTGCCCTACCCGAAGGTGGTTTTGGTCACCGGCGCGTGCCGTTTCCTGGGCGGCTACCTGACCGCCCGGCTGGCGCAGAACCCGTTGATCAACCGGGTGATCGCGGTGGACGCGGTCGCGCCCAGCAAGGATCTGCTGCGCCGGATGGGCCGCGCCGAGTTCGTCCGCGCCGATATCCGGAACCCTTTCATCGCAAAGGTGATCCGCAACGGCGAGGTGGACACCGTGGTGCACGCGGCGTCGGCGTCGTATGCTCCCCGCGCCGGCGGCCGGGCCGCGCTGAAGGAACTCAACGTGATGGGCGCCATGCAGCTTTTCGCGGCCTGCCAGAAGGCCCCGTCGGTGCGGCGGGTGATCCTGAAGTCCACCTCGGAGGTGTACGGCTCCAGCGCCCACGATCCCGTGTTCTTCACCGAGGACAGCAGCAGCCGCCGGCCGCTTGGCTCCGGCTTCGCGCAGGACAGCCTCGACATCGAGGGGTACGCCCGCGGCCTGGGCCGCCGCCGCCCCGACATCGCGGTGACGATCCTGCGGCTGGCGAACATGATCGGGCCGGCGATGGACACCGCGCTGTCGCGCTACCTGACCGGCCCGATCGTGCCGACCGTGCTCGGCCACGACGCCCGACTGCAGTTGCTGCACGAGCAGGACGCGCTCGGCGCGCTCGAGCGCGGCACGATGGCGGCCAAAGCCGGCACCTTCAACATCGGCGCCGACGGCATCATCATGATGTCCCAGGCCATCCGCCGGGCGGGCCGGATTCCGCTTCCGGTCCCCGGCTTCGGTGTTTGGGGAATTGATTCGCTACGCAGGGCAACCCGCTACACTGAGCTCACTCGAGAGCAGCTGAACTACCTGAGTTATGGCAGAGTGATGGACACAACTCGAATGCGTGTCGAACTCGGCTACACCCCAAAGTGGACTACTCTCGAGGCCTTCGATGACTACTTTCGCGGTCGCAATTTGACTCCGATCGTCGATCCACGATGGGTACGCTCCCTGGAGAGCCGTGCCGTCGCCGCCGCGCAGCGCTGGGGCGGCTAGACAAAGCAGTGAACGGGGCGGGAGAAGGAATAACGGTGGCGGGTGAATCCAAGGCCAAAGTGATTCCACTGCGTGGCAATTCGGGTCGCGGCGTTGCATCGCGGCGTACCGGGCAGCGCGCCGAAGCCACCCGCCGACATCCTTCGCTGCTGTCCGATCCGGACGGCCGGGCCTCTGCGGAGCAGCTCGCGGCGGTCGTCCGGGAGATCGATGCGCACCGCGGCGGGCCCGCCGGCCCCGACCGGACCGCCGCGGAATCCAACGAACTGGCCCGCAGCGTCGCCGCAGTTGCCGAATTCGTCCGGCGACGGGTGACCGGTGATTACACCGTCGATGAATTCGGTTTCGACCCGCATTTCAATGACGCGGTCGTCATGCCTTTGCTGAGAACGCTTTTCAAGACGTGGTTTCGGGTCGAGGTCAGCGGCATCGAGAATTTGCCGGACAGCGGGGCGGCGCTGGTAGTGGCCAACCACGCCGGGGTGTTGCCGTTCGACGGCTTGATGGCCTCGGTGGCGGTGCACGACAAGCACCCCGCTCGCCGCACGCTGCGGCTGCTGGCCGCCGACATGGTGTTTGACAGCCCTTTCCTGGGACAGGCGGCGCGCAAGGCGGGTCACACCATGGCCTGCAGCACCGACGCGCACCGGCTGCTGGCCCGCGGGGAGCTGACCGCGGTGTTCCCGGAGGGCTACAAGGGGCTGGGGAAGCGGTTCAAGGATCGCTACAAGCTGCAGCGGTTCGGCCGGGGTGGGTTCGTCTCCTCAGCGCTGCGGGCCAAGGCGCCGATCATCCCGTGCTCGATCGTGGGCTCGGAGGAGATCTATCCCATGATCGGTGATATGAAACCGCTGGCCCGGTTGCTGGGATTGCCATACTTTCCGATCACCCCGCTGTTCCCGCTGGCCGGGCCGGTCGGGCTGATCCCGTTGCCGTCGAAGTGGCACATCGAGTTCGGCACCCCGATCCCCACCGCGGAATACGACGATGCCGCGCCCGAGGACCCGATGGTCACCTTCGAGCTCACCGACCAGGTGCGTGAAACCATCCAGCAGACGCTGTACCGGCTGCTGACCACGCGGGGCAACATGTTCCTGGGTTGAGCGCGGGCTAGTGGTCCATCGCCGGTGGGCCAAGCGCGGCGTCCCGTGCCGAGGCGATCGTCGAAACCACCTCGTCCGCCTCGTCCTCGTGCGAGGCCTCGCCGATAACCGTCACGATGCTGGTGATCACCGGCTCGCCGTCGGCGTCGGTGACCTCCCCGCGGATTTCGGTGATCACCGTGCCATGCGACTCGATGACCGAGTCGAGGTAGGAATCGAAGAACAGTTTGTCACCGGCCACGATAGGCCGGTGGAAGGTCAGCTTCTGGTCGCGGTGCAACACCCGGGCCAAATTGATCGGCACGTCGAACTGGTTGAAGATCTCCAGCTGCACCCTGCGCCCCGCCACGGTGAGAAAAGTCAACGACGCCACCAGCGCGGGATAACCCAGTTCCGCCGCCGCTTCCTCGCTGAAGTGGGCCGGGTGCTCGTCCTTCACCGCGCGGGCGAATTCGCGGATCTTTTCGCGGTCCACCTCGAAGTGGTCGGGGTAGCGGTAGTGCGTACCGATGATCTCTTCGGCGATGCTCATGGCTGCGGTGGTCTCCAGCTGTCGTCCGTGCGGCGCGAGCCTATCAGCGGCCCTCCTGGCGGCGCGAAACAATCGCGGCCAGCGCGCCGCCCGCCGCGCCCAGCGCCAGCGCCGACGGCACCCCGATGCGGGCCGCCTTGCGCGCGGTGCGGAAGTCACGGATCTCCCAGCCCCGCTCCCGCGCCAGTTCCCGTAGCGCGGCGTCGGGGTTGATCGCCACCGCGGTGCCGACCAGTGACAGCATCGGCACGTCGTTGATGCTGTCCGAGTACGCCGTGCAGCGCTTGAGGTTCAGTCCCTCCCGGATGGCCAGCGACCGCACCGCGTGGGCCTTGCCGGTCCCGTGCAGGATGTCGCCGACCAGCCGGCCGGTGAACACCCCGTCCACCGACTCGGCGATCGTGCCCAGCGCGCCGGTCAGCCCCAGCCGCCTGGCGATGGTGTCGGCCAGCTCGTAGGGGGTCGCGGTGACCAGCCACACCTGCTGGCCGGCGTCGAGGTGCATCTGGGCCAGCGCCCGGGTGGCCGGCCAGATCTTGTCGGCGATGATCTCGTCGTAGATCTCTTCGCCCACCGCGACCAGCTCGTCGGTGGAGCGCCCCTCGATGAACGCCAGCGCCTTGCGCCGGCCTGCGGCCACGTCCTCGCTGTTCTCCCGCCCGGTCAGCTGGAATTTCGCCTGTGCGAACGCGAATCGGGCCAGGTCGCCATAGGTGAAGTACTTGCGGGCGGCCAGCCCGCGGGCGAAGTGCACCAGTGACGAGCCGTGCACCAACGTGTTGTCGACGTCGAAGAACGCCGCCGCGGTCAGGTCCGCGGGCGGAGGAGGCGGCGACGGCGAGGGTCGCAGGTGAGTGACGGCCGCTGCCGCGCTCGCGTCGCCGGCGACGTCCTGCGAATCCGTGCCTGTCACCGTTCAACACTAAGCCACCGCGGATACTGGTCGCGTGAGCCCACGGCAGGTGATGTTGCTGACGCGCGACGGCTGTTCGTTGTGCGAACGGGCTCACCGACGCCTCGCCGAATTAGCCGGCGAACTGGGCTTCGCGTTGTCGGTGACCGACGTCGATGGCGAGGCCGCGGCCGGTCGGCCCGCCCTTCGGGCGCAGTTCGGCGACCTGCTGCCCGTCGTGTTGCTCGACGGGCGCGAGCACAGCTACTGGGAGGTCGACGAGCCGCGGCTGCGCGCCGATCTCGGCGCCGGAATGGCCGACACGTGATCGGCTGCTACGAATTTGATCGCCTAACCAACAAGCGACTACCTTGGGTGACGTGGTGATAAAGCCGTGAGTGTGCTGCTTTTCGGGGTTTCACACCGCAGCGCTCCGGTCTCCGTTCTGGAGCAGCTGAGCACCGAAGAGTCCGATCAGGCCAAGATCGTCGACGAGGTGCTGCGGTCGTCGCTGGTGACCGAGGCGATGGTGCTGTCCACCTGCAACCGGGTGGAGGTCTACGCGGTCGTCGACGCGTTCCACGGCGGCCTGTCGGTGATCGGCCAGGTCCTCGCCGAGCACTCCGGGATGTCGCTGAACGACCTCACCAAGTATGCCTATGTCCGCTACGCCGAAGCCGCCGTCGAGCACCTCTTCGCGGTGGCCAGCGGCCTGGATTCGGCGGTGGTGGGCGAGCACCAGGTTCTCGGCCAGGTGCGCCGTGCCTACGCCGCCGCCGAGGCCAACCGGACCGTCGGCCGCGTGCTGCACGAGCTGGCCCAGCGGGCGTTGTCGGTCGGCAAGCGGGTGCATGCCGAGACCGGCATCGACGCGGCGGGCGCGTCCGTCGTGTCGGTGGCGCTGCAGATGGCCGAGGCCAAGCTCGACGGCCTACCCGGCCGCACCGCCCTGGTCGTCGGCGCCGGCGCGATGGGCGCGCTGTCGGCCAAACACCTGGTCCGCGCGGGCGTCAGCGAGGTCCACGTGGTGAACCGCTCGATCGCGCGGGCGCGCCGCCTGGCCCACGCCATCCGCGACCTCGGCGCCCAAGCCGACGCCGCGACGCTGGAGCGCCTGCCGACGCTGCTGGCCGACGCCGACGTGGTCGTCTGCTGTACCGGCGCGGTCCGCCCGGTCGTGTCGCTGGCCGATGTGCACCGCGGTCTGGCGCTCGGCCTGGGTGCACCTCCCGCCCGCAGCCATGAGCCTCGCCGGCTGGTGATCTGCGACCTCGGCATGCCCCGCGACGTCGATTCGGCCGTCGCCGGACTGCCCGGCGTGTTCGTCATCGACATGGACCGCATTCAACGCGAGCCCTCCGCGCAGGCCGCGGCCTCCGACGCCGAGGCCGCCCGGCGCATCGTCGCCAGCGAAGTGGCCGCCTACCTGGCCGGGCAGCGGATGGCCGAGGTGACCCCGACGGTGACCGCGCTGCGCCAGCGCGCCGCCGACGTGGTTGAGGCCGAGTTGCTGCGCCTGGATAACCGGCTGCCCGAACTCGACGCCGGCCAGCGAGACGAGGTGGCCCGCGCCGTGCGCCGCGTCGTCGACAAGCTGCTGCACGCGCCCACCGTGCGGGTCAAGCAGCTGGCCAGCGCGCCGGGTGGCAACAGCTACGCCGAGGCGCTGCGCGAACTCTTCGAACTCGATCAACAGGCCGTCGACGCAGTCGCTGCCGGCGAGCTGCAGCCCCCCGCAGAAAAACCCGGATAACGCTTGGCCACTTCGCGCGACGAGCCGATCCGCATCGGCACCCGGGGCAGCCTGCTGGCCAAAACACAGGCCGGTGCGATCAAGGATGCGCTGACCGCCCGCGGCCACGCCGCCGAGCTGGTCATCATCAGCACCGAGGGTGACCGCTCCACCGAGCCGATCGCCACCCTGGGCGTCGGCGTGTTCACCGCCGCGCTCCGGGAAGCCATCGACGACAGCCGCGTCGACATGGCCGTGCATTCGTACAAGGATTTGCCGACCGCCGAGGATCCGCGGTTCGTCATCGCCGCGGTCCCGCGGCGCGAGGATCCCAGGGACGCGCTGGTGGCCCGCGACGGGCTGACCTTGGGCGAGTTGCCGGCGGGCTCGGTGATCGGCACGTCGAGCCCGCGCCGGGTCGCACAGCTTAGAGCATTGGGTCTCGGTTTGGAAATCCGCCCCCTACGAGGCAACCTTGATACCAGGTTGAACAGGGTAAGCAGCGGTCATTTCGACGGCATCGTGGTGGCCCGGGCGGGTCTGGCCCGCATCGGACGCCTGCACGCTGTCACGGAGACGCTCGAACCGGTGCAGATGTTGCCAGCGCCGGCTCAGGGTGCGCTCGCGGTCGAGTGCCGCAGCGGCGACACCACGCTCGCGACGCTGTTGGCGCAGCTCGACGACGCCGACACGCGCGCAGCGGTCACCGCGGAGCGCGTCCTGCTCGCCGAACTGGAGGCGGGTTGCTCCGCACCGGTCGGCGCGATCGCCGAGGTGGTCGAGTCGATCGATGAGGACGGCAACGTCTTCGAAGAGCTGTCGCTGCGCGGTTGCGTGGCGACGGTGGACGGATCCGACGTGATCCGTGCGTCCGGCGTCGCAACGCCCGAGCGGGCCCGGGAGCTCGGCTCCTCGGTGGCCGCCGAGCTGTTCGAGCTGGGCGCGCGCGAGTTGATGGGACACGCGCGTTAGCGACACGCGCGTCTGACAAGAGGAAGTGGGCAGATGACGCGAGGGCGGAAGGCTAAGCCGGGCCGCGTCGTATTCGTCGGCTCGGGTCCCGGTGACCCGGGCCTGTTGACCGTGCGGGCCCGCACCGTGCTCGCGTGCGCGCAGCTGGTGTTCACCGACCCCGACGTGCCGCCCGAGGTGCTCGCCGTGGTCGGATCGAGCCTGCCGGAGCCGCCCAAGCTGTCGGAGCCCGACCCAGGCATCGTCGACGACACCGTCGACCCCCGGCTGAAGCCGGTACCGGATGTCCGGCCCGCGCTCGGCGACCCGGTCGAGGTGGCCAAGACGCTTGCCGCCGAGGCGCGCGGCGGCGCCGACGTGGTCCGGCTGGTGGCCGGCGACCCGCTGGAGATCGACGCGGTGATCACTGAGGTGACCGCTATCGCCAAAACCCAGCTGCAGTTCGAGATCATTCCGGGGCTGGCCGCCACCGGCGCGGTGCCGACGTACGCGGGGCTGCCACTTACCTCCTCGCATACCGTCTCCGACGTGCGCGGCGAGGTCGACTGGGCGGCGCTGGCCGCCGCGCCCGGTCCGCTGATCCTGCACGCGACCGCCGAGCACCTGGCCGAGGCGGCCAAGACGTTGATCGACTTCGGGCTGACCGAGGCCACGCCGTGCGTCGTCACCGCCCACGGCACGACCACCCAGCAGCGGTCGGTGGAGACCACGTTGTCCGGGCTGACCGACCGTGCCCCGACCGATGCAGCCGGCCCACTCACCGGACCGCTGATCGTGACGATCGGCCGGACCGTCGCCAACCGGGCCAAGCTCAACTGGTGGGAAAGCCGCGCACTGTACGGCTGGACGGTGCTGGTGCCGCGCACCAAGGACCAGGCCGCCGACATGAGCGAGCGGCTGATCAGCCACGGCGCGCTGCCGATCGAGGTACCCACGATCGCCGTCGAACCGCCACGCAGCCCCGCGCAGATGGAGCGGGCCGTCAAGGGTCTCGTCGACGGGCGCTACCAGTGGGTGGTGTTCACCTCCACGAACGCCGTGCGCGCGGTGTGGGAGAAATTCAACGAGTTCGGCCTTGACGCGCGCGCGTTTTCCGGCGTGAAGATCGCCTGCGTCGGGCAGGCCACCGCCGACCGGGTGCGTTCGTTCGGGATCAACCCCGAGCTCGTGCCGTCCGGTGAGCAGTCGTCGCTGGGCCTGCTCGACGAATTCCCGCCCTACGACGATGTTTTCGACCCGGTGAACCGGGTGCTGCTGCCCCGCGCCGACATTGCCACCGAGACGCTGGCCGAGGGGCTGCGGGAACGGGGCTGGGAGATCGAGGACGTCACCGCGTACCGCACGGTGCGCGCGGCGCCGCCGCCGGCGGAAACCCGCGAGATGATCAAGTCCGGGGGCTTCGACGCGGTGTGCTTTACGTCCAGCTCGACGGTGCGAAACCTCGTCGGGATCGCGGGCAAGCCGCATGCCCGCACGATCGTGGCCTGCATCGGGCCGAAAACCGCGGAAACGGCAGCCGAATTCGGCCTTAGGGTCGACGTGCAGCCCGATACGGCCGCAATCGGGCCGCTTGTCGACGCGCTCGCCGAGCATGCCGCCCGCCTGCGCGCCGAGGGCGCCCTGCCGCCCCCGCGTAAGAAGAGCCGCAGGCGTTAGGGACGGCCGTGGGTTACCCACAGCAGCGACCCCGCCGGCTGCGTTCGACCCCGGCGATGCGTCGGCTTGTCGCCGAAACCGTGCTGCGCCCACAACATCTGGTGCTGCCGATGTTCGTGGCCGACGGCATCGACGAGCCGCGGCCCATCACATCGATGCCCGGCGTCGTGCAACACACCCGGGACACGTTGCGCCAGGCCGCGGCCGACGCGGTGGCGGCCGGGGTGGGTGGCATCATGGTTTTCGGGGTGCCACGCCCGCAGGACAAGGACCCGACCGGGTCCCAATCGGCGTCGGCTGACGGCATCCTCAACGTTGCGCTGCGCGACCTGTCGAAGGACCTTGGCTCGGCGACGGTGCTGATGGCCGACACCTGTCTCGACGAGTTCACCGACCACGGCCAGTGCGGCGTGCTGGATGCCGCCGGCCGTGTCGACAACGACGTGACTCTTCAGCGGTACGTGGAAATGGCGCTGGCCCAGGCTGATTCGGGGGCCCACGTGGTGTCGCCGAGCGGTATGATGGACGGTCAGGTGGCCGCGATCCGCGACGCGCTGGACGCGGCCGGCCACCTCGACGTCGCGATCCTGGCCTACGCCGCGAAATTTGCGTCGTCGTTCTACGGGCCGTTCCGGGAAGCCGTGGCGTCCAGCCTGTCCGGTGACCGGCGCACCTATCAGCAGGACGCGGGCAACGGCCGCGAGGCGGTCCGGGAGATCACCTTGGACATCGACGAGGGCGCCGATATCATCATGGTCAAACCGGCGATGAGCTACCTCGACGTGGTGCGTGCCGCGGCCGAGATCTCGCCGGTGCCGGTCGCGGCGTATCAGGTGTCGGGGGAGTACGCGATGGTCAGCGCCGCGGCGGCCAACAGCTGGATCGATGGTCCCGCGGCCGCGCTGGAGACCCTGACCGGCATCCGCCGGGCCGGCGCCGACATTGTGCTGACCTACTGGGCGGCCGACGTCGCGGGCTGGCTCGGCTGAGTCGATGGGTTCGCCACCGCAGCCGCCGGCCCGACCGCTGGACGTCGACACCGGCTTCGGTCTGTGGCTGGCGGCGCTGCCGGTTTTGGTGATCGGGCAGGCCGCCGATTCCGTGCTGGCGGCCAACCGGCCGCACGGCTTCGTCGTCTACGCCGCCACCGGGGTGTTCCTGGTCTTGCTGTGCGCGGTGATCGTCACGTTCCTGGTCCTGATGCGCCATGGCTATCGCTGGGCCCGCACGGTGCTCACCGGCGGCGGGATCGCGACGGTTGTCTACGTCAGCACCAGCCTGTTCACCGTGCAGCGCAACACCGCTGCCGCGGTGCTCTACGCGATCACCGCAATCGTCGGTTCGGTGCTCATCGCCGGAGGCGTCTTCTTGCTGCACCGCAAGGACGCCCACGCGTATTTCACCCGCTGAGCAGTCGTTAGGCTGGTCCGATCATGACAGCAGCACACCCGCGCCCGCGCATCGTCGACGTGGCGTTCTGGTCATGGCTGGCCGGTGCCGTGTTGCTGATCCTCGGCGGTCTGCTGGCGTTGACCACCCGTTTCGACACCGTGCGGCGCGCCGCGGCCGCCGGGGTGAGCGACGAGCAGATCCACGCGTTTCTGGCGTTCTACCGCGGCGCCGGCGCGATCTGCATCTTCCTCGGCGTGGCGATCGGCTACCTCGCCGGCAGAACCCGCAGCGGCGACAAGCGATTCCGGCGCGCCGCGGTTGCGCTGTCGCTGGTGGGTGCGGCGGTCCTCGCCGTCGGCGCGTTCGTACAGATCGTGACGCTGCCGTCGCTGCTGGCGATGATCGCGCTGATCGTCGGCGCGGGAATGGTGACCCGCCCCGCGGCGTCCGCCTGGTTCGACGCGATGCAACAGCCGGAGCCCGGCAATGCCTGACGGCTCACCGGCCGGCGTCGACAAGGCGACCGTCGAACCGCTTTTCCATGAGATCGGGGCGAGCTGGTATTGGGTGCTGGCGGGCCCGACCTCAGCGCTGATCATGCTCGGGATCGAACTCAACGCGCGGATTCCGGCGCCGTGGATCGTCCCGCTGTGCTTTCTGGTGCTGGTGTCGGGATTCATTGCGCTGCAGGTCAAGGCCGCCCGCATCCACACTTCGGTGGAGCTCACTCGCGACACCCTGCGGCAGGGCACCGAGACCCTCGACGTCGACCGGATCGAGCACGTCTATCCCGAGCCGGCGCCGGGCGCGGAACCGGCCAAATGGCAGTCGGCCCGCGCGCTGGGCGAGCTGACCGGCGTGCCGCGCGGCCGGGTCGGCATCGGCCTCAAAATCGGCGGCGGGGGCACGGCCCAGGCTTGGGCCCGCCGGCACCGCGAGCTGCGCAACGCGTTGACCGGGCTGCTCGAGAGCCGACAAGCGCCCGGCACCGCGCAATGACCGACCGCCGCCGCGCCATGGTTGAACTGGCGGTGGCCGCCGCCGCCGCGGTCTGCTGCGTCGTCAGCTGGCTGCAGTCGCGGTCGACGATCGTCGTCGCGCCGATCGCCGACGGCCAACCCACCACCACGTCGGTTACCTACTACGCGCCACTGCTGGTGGTCGCGCTGGTGCTCGCGACGCTCGCCGGGGTGCTGGTCGTCGTTGGGGTGGCCCGGCTACAACGTGCTCGACGTTCCTGACCGCGGTGGGTCGCTTTTCACCGTGAAATAACGAGCGCGTCTCCCGATGGGGGTGAGCCCGCTCACACCGCTGTGGTATCGGGCCGCGACCTCACTTCCTGCCGAGCCTGCCCAACTCGCTGCGTGCCAAGACAGCGGCCGCGACCTGCCCTTGACGTTCGGCAATCGCTTCGCCTTCGTCAACCACCCGCGGTTAGGTGTAGGCGTGCGTCCTGGTGAAGTATCGGTTGAGTTTCCCCAGCCCATTGCGGGAGTCGCATGTGCGCGCTCAAACTCGCATCCATGGCCTACCTCAAGCCGCCGTGGTTCACCGCCAAGGTCTTCAACAAAATCGCGATGGCCACCGGCATCAGCAACACCGAAACCCTCACCGTGAAGAAGCGCTCCAGCAAGGAACCGCAGAAAATCCCGGTGGTCACCGTCGATGTCGGCGGCACGAAATACCTCGTCTCGACGCGCGGCGAGTCGCAGTGGGTCAAGAACGTCCGGGCCGACCCCAACGTGACGCTGACCACCAGGTCCGGCACCCGCAGCTACGTCGCCCGCGAAACCCCCGAGCAGGAGCGTCAGCCGATCCTGACCGCGTACCGCGAGAAGGCCGGGCGCGTCGTCGAGGGCTACTTTCGCCAGCTGCCTCGCGAGACCGATCACCCGGTGTTCAGCCTGACCCCGGCCACCTGAGCACTACGCCGTGGTGTCCGCGCCGCCACGCCGCCGTCCAGTCGTTGTTCTCGGTTGTCATGGACCCGCGTAGGGCCAAGTCACCCTCGTACCCGGTTGAACCGGATCCCACGAGCATTCCGACGCGGTTTTGGTTGTGCCGGGCGGTATGCCAAGACCCTGCGCTGCGCCGAACACGGCCACCGGGGCGCTCAACCCGGTGGCGGCGTTCCAGCTGTCTCCGTTCTTGACGAATGCCGCACAGTCTCCCGAGGATGCCACTATTTGGCAGTCCGATGCGCCCGCATTCCGGCAGGCAGACATTGCTGTCTGCTCCGTCGACGCCTGATCGTGTGGACCCCACACCTGAGAGAGGTTCCACGTCGATGGCGAGAAGACGAATGTGACCCAGCCCGGATCCGCGTGCGCCGGTGCCCCCGCACTGACAGCGGCTGTCGCTGCCGCTGCTGCGGCCAGCGCGATTGATACCGTTCTCATCACCTTGCCCCTTCCCAACGCCGGGGCTTCGCCGTCCCGGCCGCCATCGGGGCTCGCCACGAGAACAAGCTTTCCGCGCGATCGACGAGGGCGCATCCTTTGCTGCTTCTCAATGTTAGGCCGCGGGGAAATACGGATGCGCGGGTTTCGGCAGAAGGCGTGGTCGTCTCCGGCCGCCGCGCAACAGTGCCGGTGGCACTACACCCTGTAGTCGACACAATCCCGGGGGCTGGGACACTGGTGGCCATGCGCAGTCCCGACCAGACCGCCGCCGCGACAGACAACTCGGCACGGCTGTTCGACGAGGCGTGCGCGGTGATCCCCGGCGGCGTCAACTCCCCGGTGCGCGCATTCACCTCCGTCGGCGGCACGCCCCGGTTCATCACCGAAGCCAGCGGCTGCTGGCTTACGGACGCCGACGCCAACCGCTATGTCGACCTGGTGTGCTCGTGGGGTCCGATGATCCTCGGCCACGCGCACCCGGCCGTCGTGCAGGCCGTGCAGCGCGCCGCGGCCGGCGGGTTGTCGTTCGGCGCCCCCACCGGTGCCGAGACGGACCTCGCCGCCGAGATTCGCCGCCGAGTGCCGCCCGCCGAGCGGGTGCGGCTGGTGAACTCCGGCACCGAGGCGACGATGAGCGCGGTCCGGCTGGCCCGCGGCCTCACCGGCCGCCCCAAGATCGTCAAGTTCGCCGGCTGCTACCACGGACATGTCGACGCGCTGCTTGCCGACGCCGGCTCCGGCGTCGCGACGCTCGGCCTGCCGTCATCGCCCGGGGTCACCGGCGCGACCGCCGCCGACACGATCGTGCTGCCCTACAACGACGTCGAGGCGGTCGAGCAGGCGTTTTCCCGGTTCGGCCCGGAGATCGCCGCGATCATCACCGAGGCCTGCCCCGGCAACATGGGCACGGTCGCGCCGCTGCCCGGCTACAACGAAGCCCTTCGCCGCATCACCGATGACGCCGGCGCACTGCTGATTAGCGACGAGGTTATGACCGGGTTCCGGGTTGGCCCCTCTGGTTGGTATGGGCTGGAACGGGTCGTCGCAGACCTGTACACCTTCGGCAAGGTGATGAGCGGTGGCCTGCCCGCGGCGGCGTTCGGTGGCCGTGCCGAGGTGATGGAGCGGCTCGCCCCGCTCGGGCCGGTGTATCAGGCTGGCACGCTGTCGGGAAACCCGGTTGCCGTCGCCGCAGGCCTGGCGACACTGCGAGCCGCCGACGACGCCGTCTACCAGGCGCTCAACCGCAACGCTGACCAGCTCGTCGAGCTGCTCAACACGGCGCTGGCCAAAGCCGGTGTGCCGCATGCCATTCCACGGGCGGGAACGTTTCTGTCGGTGTTCTTCGGCGACCGACCGGTCAAGGACTTCGCATCCGCACGGGCCAGCCAGACCTTCAGATACCCACCGTTCTTCCACGCGCTGCTCGACGGCGGCGTGTACGCGCCGCCGAGCCCCTTCGAAACCTGGTTCGTCTCGGCGGCTTTGGACGATGAAGCGTTCGACCGCATCGAAGCCGCGCTGCCGGCGGCCGCCGACGCGGCCGCCGCAGCCCACCGGTCGGAGTTTTGATGCCCGACACCACGACGGTGCACGTTCTTCGCCATGGCGAAGTGCACAACCCACAAGGGGTGCTCTACGGCCGGCTACCGGAATTCCGGCTCTCCGACAACGGCAGAGCCCAGGCCGAAGCCGTCGCCGATGCGCTGGCCGACCATGACATCGCGCTGGTGGTCGCCTCGCCGCTGCAACGGGCGCAGGAGACCGCCGCACCGATCGCGGACCGCCACGGCCTCGAGGTGACCACCGACCCCGACCTGACCGAGGCGGCGAACTTCTTTCAGGGCAAGCGCATGTCACCGGGCAACGGGGCGTTGCGTGATCCGCGGGTGTGGTGGCAGCTGCGTAACCCGTTCCGCCCGTCATGGGGTGAGCCGTATGCCGAGGTCGCCGCGCGGATGAGCACAGCGCTGGACAAAGCCCGCGCGAAAGCCGCGGGCCACGAGGCGGTGTTGGTCAGTCATCAGCTACCGATCTGGACGCTGCGCCGTCACCTCAGCCGTCGCCACCTGTGGCACGATCCGCGCCGGCGGCAGTGCGCCCTGGCGTCGCTCACGTCGTTGGTGTTCGACGGCGACAAGCTCGTCGACATCCGCTATTGCGAACCGGCGGGCGGCTGACCGGTGCGCTTGATCCCCGTCCTGGCCGGCGCCGCGGTTGCGGCGCTGCTCTCCGGCTGCTCCACCGGGCACGACGCCGTGGCCCAGGGCGGAACGTTCGAGTTCGTCGCGCCGGGGGGCAAAACCGACATCTTCTACGATCCGCCCCAACACCGGGGCCGGCCGGGGCGACTGGCCGGCCCGGACTTGATGGACCCCGCGAAGACGGTTTCGCTCGATGACTTCCCCGGCAAGGTCGTCGTCGTCAACGTTTGGGGACAGTGGTGCGGTCCGTGCCGGGCCGAGGTCTCGCAGCTGCAGCAGGTGTACGACGCCACCCGCGCCGCCGGGGTGGCGTTCCTCGGTGTCGATGTGCGTGACGACGAGCAGCAGGCGGCGCGCGACTTTGTCGTCGACCGCAAGGTCAGCTTCCCGTCGATCTATGACCCGGCGATGCGCACGATGATCGCGTTCGGCGGCAAATACCCCACCACCGTGATCCCGTCGACGCTGGTACTGGACCGTCAGCACCGGGTCGCGGCGGTGTTCCTGCGCGAACTGCTGGCCGAGGACCTGCAGCCCGTCGTCCAACGGATTGCCGCCGAAACCCCTCCGAATCCGGGTCCGCAATGACCGGTCTCACCGAAACCGCCGCGGCCGGGCCGCTGCTGCTGGCCATCGGCATCTGTGTCGTCGCGGGCTTCGTGTCGTTCGCTTCGCCGTGCGTGGTGCCGCTGGTGCCCGGCTATCTGTCGTATCTCGCCGCGGTGGTGGGTGTTCCAGGGGAGCCCAGCCAGCTCGCCGTGCGGACCGCGCGGTGGCGGGTCGCTGGCTCGGCCGCGTTGTTCGTGGCGGGCTTCACTGCCGTGTTCGTGCTCGGCACGGTCGCGGTGCTGGGAATGACGACGACGCTGATCACCGATCAGTCGCTGCTGCAACGCATCGGCGGGGTGCTGACGATCCTGATGGGCCTGGTGTTCGTCGGCTTCATCCCGGCGCTGCAGCGCCAGGCCCGGTTCGCCCCGCGGCAGCTGTCCACGCTCGCGGGCGCGCCGCTGCTGGGGGCGGTGTTCGCACTGGGCTGGACGCCGTGCCTGGGACCGACCCTGACCGGAGTGATCGCGGTTGCGTCGGCAACCGACGGCGCCAGCGTCGCCCGCGGTGTGGTGCTGGTCCTCGCCTACTGCCTTGGCCTTGGCGTGCCGTTCGTGCTGCTGGCCTTGGGTTCGGCCCGGGCCGTGCAGGGACTCGGTTGGCTGCGGCGGCACACCCGCCGCATCCAGATCGTCGGCGGTGTGCTGCTGCTGGTGGTCGGCGCCGCGCTGGTGACCGGAATCTGGAACGACTTCGTGTCGTGGGTGCGCGACGCGTTCGTCAGCGATGCGAGGTTGCCGATTTGACGACACAGCTCGCGTGGATACGTAACACCTGGCGTGCGCTGACGTCGATGGGCACGGCGCTGGCGCTGCTGTTCCTGCTGGCGCTGGGGGCGGTGCCGGGTGCACTGCTGCCGCAGCGCAGCCTCAACGTGTCGAAGGTCGACGAATACCTCGGCAAGCACCCGGTGATCGGACCGTGGCTGGATCGCCTGCAGTTCTTCGACGTGTTCTCCAGCTTCTGGTTCACGGCGATCTATGTGCTGCTGTTCGTGTCGCTGGTCGGCTGCCTGGTCCCGCGGATGATCGAGCACGTCGCCAGCATGCGCGCCGCGCCGGTAGCGGCGCCGCGCAACCTGACCCGGCTGCCCAAGCACACCGCTTCCCAGGTCGCCGGTGAGCCCGATGCGATCGCGGCGGCGCTCAGCGAGCGGCTCAAAGGCTGGCGCCGGATCACCCGCCGCGACCCCGACACCGTCCAGATCGCTGCCGAGAAGGGCTATCTGCGTGAGTTCGGCAACCTTGTCTTCCACTTCTCGCTGCTGGGACTGCTCGTCGCGGTGGCGGTCGGCAAGCTGTTCGGCTACGAGGGCAACGTGGTCGTGGTCGCCGACGGCGGCCCGGGATTCTGCTCGGCGTCACCCGCGGCGTTCGACTCGTTTAAGGCCGGCAACACCGTTGACGGTACGTCGCTGCACCCCATCTGCCTGCGCGTCAATGCCTTCCAGGCCCACTACCTGCCGACCGGGCAGGCCGCGTCGTTTGCCGCCGACATCGACTACCAAGCCGGCCGGGACCTGGCCGCCGGGACCTGGCGGCCGTACCGGCTCGAGGTGAACCATCCCCTGCGTATCAGCGGTGACCGGATCTACCTGCAGGGCCACGGCTATGCCCCCACCTTCACGGTGACCTTCCGCGACGGACAGACCCGCAGCAGCACCATGCAGTGGCGGCCGGAGGACCAGCGCACCCTGCTGTCGGAGGGTGTGGTGCGCATCGACCCGCCGGGCGGCACCTATCCCGACGCGCTTCAGCGCCGCAAGCACCAGATTGCGATCCAGGGGCTGTTCGCGCCGACCGAGCGGCTCGACGGCACGCTGCTGTCGTCGAGCTTCCCGGCCCCGACCGACCCGGCCGTGGCCGTCGACGTCTACCGTGGCGACACCGGCCTGGACACCGGGCGGCCACAGTCGCTGTTCAACCTGGACCCACGGCTGATCGACCAGGGCCGGCTGACCAGAGTCGCCCGGGTCAACCTGCGTGCTGGCCAGCAGGTCGGCCTTGACGACGCGACCGTGGTGCGGTTCGACGGCGCGGTGCCGTTCGTCAACATCCAGGTATCCCACGACCCGGGGCAGGCCTGGGTGCTGGTGTTCGCGCTGACAATGATGGCCGGCCTGCTGGTGTCCCTGGTCATCCGGCGGCGCCGCGTCTGGATACGGGTTGCCCGCTCCGATGTCCTCGGTACGGTGAACGTCGAGCTGGGCGGCCTGGCACGCACCGACAACTCCGGCTGGGGCAACGAGTTCGAGAGGCTCAGCGGGCGGCTGCTGGTCGGGTTCGACACCCCGACCGCCGAGCCGGCAATGGTTGGAGGGAACTGAGATGAACACCGAGCACGTCGACATCGACCTGGCCAGATACTCCGACTGGGCGTTCACGTCGTCGATCGTCGTGCTCGTCGCGGCGCTGCTGCTGCTGGCGGTCGAACTGGCCTACCACCGTGGCCGCATGGCCGAAAGCCGCGAGCTCGCCGGAGCCGCCCGGGCGGCGACATCGGGCAGCGGCACCGGGGCCGGGGTCGCGCCGGACAGTGCCACGCCGGGCATCGTGATCGACTCGCCGCGGCGGCCGATGGACGAACGTGTCGGCACGGCCGGTCTCGCACTGGTGTACGTGGGCATCGGTCTGCTGGCGGCCTGCGTCGTGCTGCGCGGCGTGGCCACGATGCGCGCGCCGTGGGGCAACATGTACGAGTTCATCAACCTGACCTGCCTGTCGGGCCTGGCGGCGGCCGCGGTGGTGTTGCGCCGCCCGCACTACCGCGCGCTGTGGGTGTTTGTCCTGCTGCCGGTGCTGATCCTGCTGACCGTCTCCGGGCGCTGGCTCTACACCAATGCCGCGCCGGTGATGCCCGCGCTGCAGTCCTACTGGCTGCCGATTCACGTCTCGGTGGTCAGCCTCGGGTCCGGCGTGTTCTTGGTTGCTGGGGTGGCCAGCATCTTGTTTCTGCTGAAGATGTCCCCGCTCGGCCGGCCGCCCGCCGATGGTGCGGTCGCGCGCATCGTGGCGCGCCTGCCCGACGCTCAGACGCTCGACCGGATCGCCTATCGCACCACGGTTTTCGCGTTTCCGGTGTTCGGGTTCGGGGTGATTTTCGGCGCGATCTGGGCCGAAGAGGCGTGGGGCAGATACTGGGGCTGGGATCCCAAGGAAACCGTCTCGTTCATCGCCTGGGTCGTCTATGCCGCGTATCTGCACGCCCGGTCGACGGCCGGCTGGCGCGACAACAAGGCGGCGTGGATCAACGTCGCCGGGTTCGTGGCCATGGTGTTCAATCTGTTTTTCATCAACCTCGTGACGGTGGGCCTGCACTCCTACGCGGGCGTCGGCTAGGGGTTATGGTCGTTCACGGAAAGCCAGCGACTTAGGGGGTCAAACGCGTGTCTGACGGTTTCGACACCGGCGGCTTTCGCGCACAACAGCGCTTCCACGACCCGACGGTGGGCGGCCGGCACGCCGAGCAGGTGCCGCCCGAGTGGGCGGCGCCCACGCCGCCGACCGGGTTGCCGACCGGGTTCGCGCAATCGGCCGGCGCGCCGTGGCCGCCGCCGCCTCCGCCCGAGCCGCCCACCTCCAACGACCTGTCCACCGCGACGCTGCTGCGACCGGTCCCGCCACCGCCCTCGGCGGGCTGGCGAAAGTGGCTCTACCTGGCTTCCTTCAAGCTGATCAACGTCGGCGAAAGCCCCAAGGTCACCAATCACAACAGCCTGGTCGCCCGGGTCAACCGGCCGCTGCAGGGCTGCTACCGCATCGCGCTGCTCAGCCTGAAGGGCGGCGTCGGCAAGACGACGATCACCGCCACGCTGGGCGGAACCTTCGCGTCGATCCGCGGTGACCGGGTGGCGGCCGTCGACGCCAACCCGGACCGCGGCACGCTGAGCGCCAAGGTGCCGCTGGAAACCCCCGCGACCGTGCGTCATCTGCTGCGCGACGCGGAGGGCATCGAGCGCTACAGCGACATCCGCGCCTACACCTCACAGGGCCCAAGCCGGCTGGAGGTGCTCGCCTCGGAAAGCGACCCCGCGGTGTCGGAAGCGTTTAGTTCCGATGATTACCTGCACACCCTCGAGCTTTTGGAGCGCTTCTACAGCCTGGTGCTCACCGACTGCGGCACCGGGCTGATGCACTCGGCGATGTCGGCCGTGCTGGCCAGAGCCGACGTGCTGATCGTGATCAGCTCCGGCTCGGTCGACGGCGCCCGCAGCGCCTCCGCGACGCTGGACTGGCTGGATGCCCACGGCCACCAGGAGATGGTGCGTAACTCGATCGCGGTGATCAACGCGGTGCGTCCACGATCGGGCAAGGTCGACATCCACAAAGTCGTGGACCACTTCTCGCGGCGATGCCGCGCAGTGCGGCTGGTTCCGTTCGACCCGCACCTCGAGGCGGGCGCTGAGATCCACCTGGACCGGCTCAAGCGAGAGACCCGCGAGGCGCTGACCGAGCTTGCCGCGGTGGTGGCCGACGGCTTCCCCGCCGCCAATCGGCGCGAGCAGTTCGGGTAGCGGCTACAGCTTGGGCCTGCCGCGCGGGTTGTCCGGACCGCGACCGAGTCGCCACAGGAACTCCGGATCGTCGTCCGGGCCGATCACCCGTGTCTTCGGGCGGCTGTCCTTGGCGCGCGTCATCCGCCAACCGGCGTAGATCAGACCTGCGAGGATGAGCAAAAGCAGCAAGTACAGCACGAAAACCTCCTTGGTCAGAATATACGCGCGTCGGTAGGCTCGGGCGGTGCCCGAAGAGCCGTCCACCGCACGCGTGGTCCGGGACGTGATGATCTACGTGGCCGCCCGGCTGCTGCTGGCGGCCGCGCTGGCCGCGGTGATCTACGGCGTCGCGCGGCTGCTGGGCCTCGACGACTTTCCCATCTATGTCGCGCTCGCGTTCGCAATCGTGATCGCCTTGCCGCTGGGCATCTGGGTGTTCACCCCGCTGCGCCGCCGCGCTACCGCCGGCATGATGGCCGTCGACGAACGGCGCCGCCGGGACCGCGAGCTGCTGCGCGCGCGTCTGCGCGGGCAGTCGCTCCGGTAGTCACCCGAACGCCAGCGCCGACGCCACCGCCACCGACCACACCAGCATCGTCAGCCCGGTGTCCCGCAGCACCGGAATCAGTTCCGCGCCGCTTCTCGCCTTGCGGACCGGCTCCGCGGCCCGCATGGCCAGCGGCGCGGCGATCAACCCGACCGCACACCACGGCGTCGCCAGCATCAGCACCAGTGTCAGTACCCCGGCCACCAGCAGCAGCACCTGGTAGAGCAGCCGGGTGGCCGCGTCGCCGAGGCGCACGGCGAGCGTCACCTTGCCCGAGCGGCTGTCGGTGGGGATGTCTCGGAGATTGTTGGCCACCAGCACCGCCGACGACAGCGAGCCGGTCGCGACCGCCAACACGGCACCGGCCCAGTCGATGCGCAGCGCCTGCACATACTGCGTGCCCAGCACCGCGACCAGTCCGAAGAAGACGAACACCGCGACCTCACCGAAGCCGCGATACCCGTACGGCCGCGAGCCTCCCGTGTAAAACCAGGCGCACAGCACGCACACCGCCCCGACGGCAATCAGCCATCCAGCGCTGGTCAGCGCCAGCACCAACCCGGCCGCAGCGGCCAGCACGAGGCTCACCATCGCTGCGGCGAGCACCGAACGCGGCGCTGCCCGCCGCGAACCCACCAGCCGCAGCGGGCCGGCGCGATCGTCGTCCGTGCCGCGGATGCCGTCGGAATAGTCGTTGGCGTAGTTCACCCCGACGATCATCGAAACGGCCACCACCAGCGCCAGAACCGCTTTCCACCAGACCACCGAATGCAGCCAAGCCGCCGCGCCCGTCCCGGCGATCACCGGCGCCACCGCGTTCGGCAGGGTTCGCGGGCGGGCACCCTCGACCCACTGCGCGAAAGTGGCCACGTGCCGATCCTTCCAGACCCGATACCCCAGAATGGTCGGCATGCTCGGAGTCATCGGCGGCAGCGGCTTTTACACGTTTTTCGACGACGAGGCGCGCAGCATCCACGTCGACACGCCCTACGGCGAACCCAGCGCCGCGATCACGGTCGGCTCGGTCGGCGAGCACGAGGTCGCATTCCTGCCGCGCCATGGCGTCCATCACGAGTTCGCGCCGCACGCCGTGCCGTACCGCGCGAACATGTGGGCGCTGCGGGCGCTGGGCGTGCGCCGCATTTTCGGGCCGTGCGCGGTCGGCAGCCTCACCCCGGACCTCGGGCCGGGTGCGATGGTGGTGCCGGACCAGCTGGTCGACCGCACGAACGGCCGCGCCGATACCTACTTCGACTCCGGCGGCGTGCATGTCAGCTTCGCCGACCCGTACTGTCCGACGCTGCGGGACGCGGCGTTGGTGCCCGGTGTGGTCGACGGCGGCACCATGGTCGTGGTACAGGGCCCGCGGTTTTCCACCCGCGCCGAAAGCCAGTGGTACGCCGGGCAGGGCTTCGCATTGGTGAACATGACCGGCTACCCGGAGGCGGTGCTCGCCCGCGAGCTCGAAATCTGTTATGCCGCGATAGCGCTCGTCACCGACCTGGACGCCGGTATCGACGTCGGGACGGGGGTTCGGGCGTTGGACGTGTTCGCCGAGTTCGAGCGAAACCTCGGCCCGTTCAAGCAGGTGGTGCTCGAAGCGATCGGCGCGGTTGACGGCGAGCGTTCCTGCACCCACTGCCTGCCGCATGAGGGTGTGACGCTGCCGATCGAGCTGCCGTGAGGGTGCTGGTGACGGGCGCGGCCGGCTTCATCGGATCGCGGGTCAAGGCGGTCCTGGCAGCCGCGGGCCACGACGTCGTCGGTGTCGACCTGATGCTGCCTGCCGCGCATCGACCTGGCACCCGGCCCCCGCCGGACTGCCACCGCGTGGACCTTGCCGACACCGACGCACTTGCCCCGCTGCTCGCCGGCGTTGATCTCGTCTGCCATCAGGCCGCGATGGTCGGTGCCGGTGTCGACGCCGCCGACGCGCCGGCATACGGCAGGCACAACGACTATGCGACGACGGTGCTGCTCGCACAGATGTACGCCGCCGGCTGTCGCCGGCTGGTGCTGGCCTCGTCGATGGTGGTCTACGGTCAGGGCCGCTACGCCTGCCCGCACCACGGCGCCGTCGATCCGCTGCCGCGCCGCCGCGAAGACCTCGATGCCGCGAGCTTCGAGCACCGCTGCCCGGTGGGCGGCGAGGAGTTGGGCTGGCAGCTCGTCGACGAGGACGCGCCGCTGCGGCCACGCAGCCTGTACGCGGCCAGTAAGACCGCGCAGGAGCACTACGCGCTGGCGTGGGCCGAGGCCGTGCGAGGGTCTGTCGTGGCGCTGCGCTACCACAACGTTTACGGGCCCGGGATGCCGCGGAACACGCCATACTCGGGGGTCGCGGCGATCTTCCGATCCGCCCTGGAAAGAGGCGAACCGCCACAAGTTTTCGAAGATGGTGGCCAGATGCGTGACTTCGTCCACGTTGACGACGTCGCCGTGGCGAACGCGAAAGCCGTGGACAGCAACGACGACGGCTTCGTGGCCGCCAACGTCTGCTCTGGCGAACCGATTTCGATCCGCGACGTGGCCGCGCAGCTGTCAGCCGCCAGCGGCGGCCCGGCACCGCAGGTCACCGGTCAGTATCGCAGCGGTGACGTTCGGCACATCGTCGCCGACCCGGCGCGCGCCAAAAAGCTGCTGGGCTTCAGCGCGACGATTCGCCCGCATGCTGGTCTGCGGGAATTCGCCAAGGCGCCGCTGCGTGATTGAGATCCCGCTGGCCGCGGCGCTGCTTCACTCAACTACCAGCGCCGATCCTCCGGCGCCAGCGGCAGCCGCACCTCGAAGCGCGCCCCGGTGCCCAGGTTGTGCGCCGAAAGCGTGCCACGGTGCGCCTGCACCAAGCCGGCCGCGATCGCCAATCCCAGTCCCGAACCGCTCGGCAGCGACGCGTCGCCGCGCGGCACCCGTCCGTTGGAACCGCGGTAGGCGACGTCGAACACCCGCGGCAGGTCGGCCTCGTCGATTCCTACACCGGTGTCGTCGACACGCGCGAAAGCCCCGTTCGCATCAGCTCCGAGCGCGAGCTCGACCGTCCCGCCCTCCGGTGTATGCGCGATCGCGTTGGCCACCAGATTGGACAGCACCCGAACCAGCGCCCGGTCGCTGCCGACCACTCGCACCGGCTCGGCGGGCAGCGTGGCATGCAGTACGATCCCGGCGCGCTCTGCAGCGATCCGGTGCGCTGCCAGTACGTCGTCGACCACCTCGTCGAGAGCGACCCTGTCATGCGGCAACTGCACCGCCCCGGCGTTGATCTTCGACATCTCGAACAGGTCGTCCACCATGGCCGACAGCCGGATCGATTCCTGCTCAATATGTTTGGCGTGAACCCGGACTTCATCGCCGAGCACGACCCCGTCCGCGATCGCTTCGGACACCGCACGTATCCCGGCCAACGGCGTGCGCAGGTCGTGACTGACGAACGCGACCAACCGGCGTCGCGATTCCTCGGATGCGCGCTCGGCGTCCCGGACCTGGCGCTCCCACACCGTCCTTCGGGCTTGGTAGCGGGCCATCATCACCGCGGTGGGAACCGTCACTACTGCGACGATCACCAGCACAACCGCGGTCTGCTCGAAGGTCTGGGTGATCATGAAGCCACTGGCGCCCAACACGCCGGTGAACGTCGCCAACGTCGGGATCAGCACCAACACCACCATGCTGACCGCCAACGACCAGGACCTGGCCAGCCGGATCACCAGCCAGCCGGCGAGCACGACCGGCAGCGTGCACGCCACCGCCAGCGCGAAGATCTCCGCCAGATCACGCGTCTGCATCGTCGTCCTGCCACCGATACCCGCGTCCCCACACGGTCTGGATGCGGTGTTGGTCGCCAAGCTTCGCGCGCAACCGCTTCACGTGCACGGTGACCGTCGACAGGTCGCCGAACTCCCACCGCCATACCCGCTTGAGCAGCTCCTCTCGGGAGAACACTGTGTCGGCATGGGTCAGGAAGAACAACAGCAGGTCGAATTCACGGTTGGTCAGGTTGACGGGCTGGCCGCAGATCCGCACCGCCCTGGCCGCCGTCGACACGGTCAGGTCGCCACAGGAGAGCTCGATCGGCAGCGCGGTTGAAGGCGCGGGGACCCGGCGCAGCACCGACCGCACCCGCAAGGCCAGCTCGCGCGGGCTGAACGGCTTGGTGACGTAGTCATCGGCGCCGGCTTCCAGGCCGGCGATGCGGTCGTGCTCCTCGCCGAGCGCGGTCAGCAAGATCACCGGCATCGCGAATCCGGCCCGCTCGCGCAGGGTGCGGCACAGCGTCAATCCGTCTGGGCCGGGCATCATCACATCGAGCACCGCGACGTCGATGCGTTCGGTGCCCAACAGCCGCAAAGCCTCGATCCCGTCGTCGGCGACGCTGACGTCGAGGCCCTCGCGTTCCAGGTAGCGGCGCACGACATCACGCACCACCGTGTCGTCGTCGGCGATGAGCACGCGTGCGTTCACAGCTTCCGAGGCTAGCTGGCGGGCCGCCGACCTGCGGCGATGTCACTGATTCGTCACCGATAACTCCTACTGGCGGATGGCCGGTTGATTAACCTCGTGACACATGCCCGACTGTCCGGTCACGGTGGTGCTGCCCTGCCTGAACGAGGAGGCATCGCTGGCGGGGGTGCTGGCGGGCGTTCCGGCCGGCTATCGGGCGCTGGTCGTCGACAACAACAGCACTGATGGCACCGCGCAGGTGGCCCGACGGCACGGCGCGCAGGTGGTGATCGAAACCCGGCCGGGTTACGGATCGGCAGTGCACACCGGGGTGGTCGCCGCCACGACGCCGATCGTGGCGGTGCTCGACGCCGACGGCTCGCTGGACCCCGCCGAGCTGCCCTTGATGGTGGCCGAACTGGATCACGGCGCGGATCTGGTGACCGGCCGCCGACGCCCGGTACCGGGCCTCCGCTGGCCGTGGCATGCCCGGCTCGGCACCGCCGTGGTTTCGTGGCGGCTGCGCACCCGGTATGGCCTGCCGGTACACGACATCGCCCCGATGCGCGTCACCCGCCGCGAGCCGCTCCTCCAACTCGGTGTGCGGGACCGGCGGTCGGGTTATCCGGTGGAGCTGTTGATGCGCGCAGCCGCCGCCGGGTGGCGCGTCGTCGAACGCGACGTCGGCTACGGCCCTCGCACCGGCGGCAAGTCGAAGGTTAGCGGATCGGTGCGCGGCAGTGTCGTTGCCGCCGTTGACTTTTGGCGCGCCATCTCATGACGCCGCTACCGGTGACGCTGCTGGTGGTGGCCAAGGCGCCCGTGGCCGGGCTGGCCAAAACCCGGTTGGCCGCGGCGGTCGGCCCAGCGGCGGCCGCTGACATCGCGGCCGCCGCCCTGCTCGACACTCTCGACGCGGCGGCCGCCGCGCCGGTGGCCGCGCGCGTGGTCGCGATGACCGGCGATCTGGACAAGGCGCGGGCGGCGGACGAACTTCGCGCGCGGCTGCAGGCGTTCACCGTGATCCCGCAGCGCGGCCAAACCTTCGCTGACCGGCTCGCCAACGCGCACATCGATGCCGCCGGGGCCACAGGACCCAGCGCTGTGCTGCAGATCGGGATGGATACCCCTCAGGTCACCACCGCGCTGCTCACCCGGTGTGCTCAGCGCCTTCTGGCTGCGCCCGCGGTGCTGGGCATGGCGCGCGACGGCGGCTGGTGGCTGCTCGGCGTACGGTCGGCGCAAACGGCTGACGTGCTGCGCGACGTGCCGATGTCGCGGGACGACACCGGCGTGCTGACGTTTGCCGCGCTGGCGAACCAGGGTATAGCCGTCACGCTCGTCGATGAGCTTCGCGATGTGGACACGGTTGACGATGTGGCCGCGGTGCGCGGGGCCGCGGCGGCCAACTCTCGATTTGCGCGTGTGACACGAGCGGTAGGGGTGTGAGGTGCTGGGCAACCTGTACGACCGGGCGCTTGTCGGGGAGCTGTGCTGGATCCGTCACGACGATGGTCGGGCGCACCGGCTGCCGGTGCGAAGCTGGTTGGGTGGCCGCGACGCCGACACGGCTTTCGACGCTCATTTGGTGGCGCTGTGCAGTGGCCCGACTATCGATCTAGGTTGCGGCCCAGGTCGTTTGGTGGCGCACCTGATACGCCGCGGTGTCCCGGCGCTGGGTGTCGACCAGTCGGCCACCGCGATCCGGCTGGCGCGGCGCAACGGGGCGCCGGCGCTCCATCGCGACGTGTTCGCGCCCCTGCCGGGCGTCGGCCGCTGGCAGACGGTGCTGTTGGCGGACGGCAATGTCGGTCTCGGTGGTGACCCGCGCCGCATCCTGGCGCGGGCCGGCGAGCTGCTGCGACGCAGCGGTCGATGCCTGGCGGAGTTCGATCCGTGTGTCACCGGCGTGTGTCTGCGCTGGGTGCGGCTGGAGTCCTCGCACACCGTCGGACCCTGGTTTCGGTGGGCGTCGGTCGGGGTTGACAGCGCGGGCCGGCTGGCCGAACAGGTCGGGATGGCGGTGACCGACGTTCACCGGCTAGGGGAGCGGGTGGTGGCCAGCCTCGCGCCGGCCTGAGCCGAGCACACGCGCACTTCGACGGTGCGCGAAAATGATTCGGATCCCATAGAGTGCTGCGCTGGTGCCAAACATCGCCGCCGTGAGTAGCAGCCACCGGCCGAGGAAGGGTTCCTGGGTTTGGCCGGTCGCGGCAAGGTATGTCGGTCCACCTTGCGCGATGATGCCGGGCAGGAAGACCAGCAGTGTCAGGCCCGACGCCAGCGCCGGTATCCGGATGTGGTTGAGCGCGGATACCACCGGCGCTCCGCGGCGGCGGTTCGCGGGAATGGCCAGCAGTCGGTCGGCCAGGGCGTACATCGGGTACAGCACCAGGTCGTGGAGCACGATCGCCGCCGCGAACCACACGGCGATCGACTGCCACCAAACCCGTGGGTTCCACAGCGTGACGGGATGGAAGGTGGCCACGACGTACCCAACGAGTGCGAACCCGGCCAGCATGGTCAGCAGGTGCAGTGGGCGGGATCCGTACCCGTCGCGGTAGCGTGCCAGCAGCCGGCGCATGTCAGCGGCCCTCGAAGTCGATCGACGCCACCCACTTGGTGTTGTGCACCCCGGGCAGCGCGGGCACGATGATCCGCGCCGGGTAGCCGTGGTCGAGGGAGAGATCGGCGCCGTTGACCCGCAGCGCCAGCAGCCCGTCCGGATGGTTGATCTGATTCGGTTGCAGCACCGCGTGATTGAATGCGCCGTAGCGCTCCAGTGACGCCACGAGCGCCGACCGCGGCTCCGGCACCCCGGCGAGCCGCGCAAGGTCTGCCAGCCGCACCCCGCTCCAGGTCTCCGTGGTAGACCAGCCCTCCACGCATGCGATCGGCAGCCGCGCGGTGTGTTGAGGCATCGCCGTCAGTGTTTTTCGGTCCAGCACCACGGCGGCGGGGCCGCCGCGAAGTGTCAACCGCCACGAATCGCCGGTCCTCGCCGGCCCGATCGAGGCAGCCGCTGCGGTCCGGTTGATCTGAAAATCATTTGGCCCCTGGCCGTGGTCGCGGCCGCGGGGCAGCAGCAGCGCGGCATGGCGGGTGACGCCGCCGATGGTCTGGCCGGCTGTTATCACCGCCATCAGCACGGCGCCACCGCCCACCAGCGCCAGGGCGCCGCGGCGGCTCATCGTCGGCGGTGTCGGATCGAGGGCGACCAGCCCGTCGGGGTCCGGGGTCTCGGGCTTGGTAGCGGCAACGTTGGCGCGCAACACATCTCGCAGCGGCATCGACCGCAGCGCGCTGACCATCCGCGGGATCTTCAGCGTGATATGCATCAGGAACCCTGCGATGAACACCCAGGCGCCGAAGTAGTGGGCGACGTAGAAGTTGAACCCGAAGATGTAGTCGTACTGGATGTTGAGCACACCGGTGACGATTTCGAAGAGGATGCCGCCGACGAGCATCACCAGCGATACCCGTTCGAGCGCCTGGGCGACCGACCGGGCCGGTGGCCAGTCGAACAGCCGGGGAATCACCGACCACAGCTTGGCCAGCACCACCGGGATCAGCACCAGGCCCAGCCCCACGTGCAGGCCTTGGCTGAGTCGGTACAGCCACGCCGGGTGGGCGGGCCAGTCGAACGCCGGCAACTTCAGCCACCCGACGTCGGCGGGAATGGCCTGGCCGAACTGCGGGCCGTAGGCGATGTAGGAGAGCAGCCCGGTGATGATCACGATCGGCAGGGTGACCAACAGGACCAAGCCGAACACGGAAGTCAACCATGGGCCCCGAAGCGGGCTTCGCCAGCGGTTCATATCTGCTACCAATTCGTGTAGATGAAGTGGTTGATCGTCAGGGCGCCGGCGATGTTGAATGCCAACCACCAGCGGTGCGAAGACCACGGCAACAGCGCGGGTGCCGCCGTCAGCCATACCATGAACGGCAGCCAGATACGTTCGGTTTCGGCCTTGCTTAGCATGGTGAGGTCGGCACACAGGATCGCGGTCAGCGCGGCCCCCACCAGCAGGTGCAGGCCGGACCGGTGTCGGATTCCCGCGGTGTTGAACGCCTTGCTGATACCTGCGACGCTGCCCAACCCGATCGCGCACACCGCTGCCGCCAAGTTGGCCCAGCTCCAGTACTCAAACGGACGGTCGCCGGCGATGCCCTGCCAATAGCGTCGCTGCACAAGGGTGTAGCCGTCGAACCACCAGAAGCCGGCGCGCGCGAAAATCGCCACCACGGCCGCCACCGCCGCCACCGCCGCCACCGCTGCCGCCACGATTAGCGCCGGTCGGGCTTCCCGCGCGGCCAATAGCACCGCGAACGCCGGTAGCGCCATCAGAACCAGCCCGTAACTCAGAAAGATCGCCCAGCCCAGCAGCAACCCGGCGCAGAGCGCGGCGGCCAGCACCGATAGCCGCGCCGTCCGGGTGACCGCCAGCGCGAGCGCCGCGATACCCCATGCGGCGATGCCGGCGAAGTAGCCGTCCGCGGAGACGGCTATCCAGATCACCGTCGGCGCCAGGGCGACAAACGGCGCGGCCCGGCGCGCGGTGGCCTCGTCGTCGAGCGCCCGCACCGCGACGATGACCGCGGTGGATGCGCTCGTTCCGACCAGCACGCAGAAGGTGGCGGCCCAGGCGCCGCCGCCCAGGCCGATGCGGTCGAGCCAGACGAACGTCAGCAGCGCGCCCGGCGGATGCCCGGAGACGTGGGTGACCCACGAGTCGTGTTGGAAATCGGGGATGCGCCTGGCGAAACTGCGCACGGCGTAGGGGATGTCGGTGATCGTCGGCACTTGACGGAGATACTCGTGCGCTGCGGTGAGGCGACCAGCGAAGCCGCCGTTCCACCCGTCAACCATCGCCAGCGAAAAGGCCCAGGCCAAGGACGTGGCCCAGGTGAGGGCCGTCAGCGCCGGCCACGGCACCCGCCGCGCGACTGGCTGCCCCCAGATGATCGCGGCAATGCCTATGGCAATCGCGGCTGGGGTGCCCCAGCCGACGTGCGCGTCCCACCAGCCGAATATCGGCGCGGTGTTGGCGAATTCATAGATCCGCGCTGAGTTGGCGTGAATCAGGGGTGTGACGATGCCCAGGTGCAGGTCCGGCACCACGAACGCCGCCGCGACCAGCGCCGCCGCGAGCGGCACTGCCACGGCTTCGCTGCGCACCTTCACGGCACCAGCCTAGGATCGCCCAGCGCTGCCTGTGGCTGACGATTCAGTGACGAAATGCCGGGTGCCGCGGTCTTCCTACGATGCTCAACGTGTTCGACATCGAGTCCGCAAAGCTGGGATGGTTCTCGGCCGTTCGGGGTGAAAGAGCTGAGTTCCTCTATCAGCAGCCCGGGTTCGGTTACTGCGCGTGCCGCGTGCGGTCTGCTGTCTTGCTGCGTGTGCTCCGAAGTACGGCCAGCCCGGCCGGAAGCAGCAGCGCGGCGATCACGGCGAGGATGGCCTTGATCCCGCTACCGGCGCTCAGGCCGTGGTGCGCCAGCAGCTCCAACACGGTGCCTGACACCGCGACCCCGACGCCTGCCAGTGTCACCAGCGACGTCAAGGTGACACCGGCGGCTTCGCCGGCCCGCTCGGGTGCGACGACCGCCTGAGTCGCGACGGTGGTGAACGCGTAGACCAGGCCCATCGTGAACCCGCAGGCGGTCAGCGCGACCAAGTACACCACCCAATCCTCCGACGCAGTCAGCACAGCCAGCGACACCGCAGCGATCGCGCAGCCGACGCCCATGACCGACATGGGTGAATAGCGCGATGTGAGACGTCCCGATATCGCGCCGCCGAGCGCCGCACCCCCTGATGGGCCGAGGAAAGCAAGGCCCGCCATGAGTGGGTCGAGTCCACGTACCTGTTGCAGGTTCAACGTCGACAAGAACACGGTCACAACGTATGCGATGTTCGCGATCGTGCCTGCGACGACCAGAACGGTGAACCTGGGATTACGTAGCAGCGACATGTCGACCAGCGGCCAGCGCACTCGCGTTTCGACAACAACGAAGGCGGCAAGCACGAGAAGGGAGACAAGGAAGGTGCCCACCGTGCGGGCCGACAGCCATCCCCAGCTCGGGGCTCGGTCGAATGCCAGCGTGAACATCCCGATCCCCGCCGCGATCAGCGCCAGCCCGCTGACATCCAGGCGCCGCGGCACCGTGTCGTCTGAGGTTTCGGGAATGGTTTTCATGCCGACGACAAACGAGATCCCGGCCAATGGCACCAGCAGCCAGAACACCGCGCGCCATCCTAGAGTCTCGGTGAGCAACCCGCCTATTAGCGGACCGGCGGCGTTACCCAATCCCGCTATGCCGTAAGCCAATCCGATTGCCCGGCTGGACCGCTCCGCGGGGATGGTGTTGGACAGCACACTGACGGACACCGGAAAGATCAAAGCGGCGCCCAGGCCTTGCACAGCCCGGAACGCGATCACCACGGCGGCGGACGGTGCCACCGCGCAGCAAACCGATGCCACGCCGAATAGCGCGATTCCGGCGAGCAGCGCGCGACGGCGGCCGAAGATGTCGCCGATGCGGCCCGCGGGAACCATGAATGCACCCAACGCCAGCATGTAGATGCTGATCACCCACTGCAGGTCCGTCGTGCTGCTGCCCAGATCGAATGCCATTCGTGGCAATGCGAGGTTCATCGCGAAGTAATCGATCTGCACGCAGAACAAGGCCGTTGAAATGGCGGCGAGTATCCAGCGGGATCGTACCCCCTGCGACACCGAAATCACCGCTTTACGATACGGCTGGAAAGGGTCGCTGTGGCGCTAGTCCGATGTGCGTTCACGACCTGGCCGCCGCCGACCGAGCGCCTTGCTAACCAACCCTGATCATTTGCGCAGCAGCGGACCCGAGCAACGCCGCACGCACCGTTGACTCCACACATAACCGGTGCCATCAGGTCGGCGTCAACGTAAACGGCAGGAAGTACGTGCCCGCGCCGTCTCCCCGACATCCGGGTGCGTCGACGGTGAAAGTCCTTTGGCCGGCGAAGCTTCCGTCACCGTTCGGCAGCAAGAAATCCGTTCTTGTCGCGGTGACCGTGCTGCCGTCGTCGCAGTGGAAGGGATACTCCGAGGACGATGTCCAGCGGTCGTTGACCCACTGGTAGTCGAATAACGACGGTGCGTTGGGGTTGTCCGCCAGTTCGGTCAGGCGTAGCCAATGGGCGACGCAGCCCGACGCGCCACACGTCGTGCTGAAACTGGCTGCCTGGGTAGCGGGCTCGGAGCTGCGCGGCTGGCCGTTGAAGGTCTGCTGGGAGTGATCCAGGAAGCTGTCATAAGACCCGTACAGCGGCACTGGCTGCGGCCTGTCGGCGACCGCCGTCGGTGCCGTCCCAATCCCGGCGCCGATACCCAGACATACCGCGAATGCCAGGCGCGCCCGTGCCGTCATAACCGCGGGCTTCATCTCAGCGCCGCGGTCAGCATGGGCGGCAGCTGGCCGGCCACCACCGGTAGGCTCAACGGCGACGAGAACGCGATGGCGCCGGAGAGGTTCTTGCCGGTGAATACATTGCGATTCTGTGCGGTCGCGTTGAGCTGTTGGACAAAGGGATCCGCTAACAGCGCGGCCTGGTCGGCGTCGCTTTCCGTGGTCCAGATCAACACATCGGCGGCGTTGAGAACCGGAACAATCTGGGCGCGGGGAATGAAGGCGCGGTGGTCAACCGCATATGCATTGATGCTGTCGGCAATCTTCAAACCCATCTGAGTGAGGAAGTCGGTCTGCCAGCCGGGTAATGACGCGATCACACTGTCCTGCCAGAAGGTACCCTGCAGCAGCAGAGCATTCTTGCCGTTGAACTCGGGATGACTGTTCGCCACGTCGGCAAATCCCTTGTCTACCTGCGTGATTAATGAACCCATCTGGCCGGCCTGGGACACCGCTTGCCCGACGGTGGTGGCCTGGGTCTTCCAGGGCCCGAACCAACCATCGCCCTCTGTCTGCGGAATGGTGGGAGCAATCGCCGATAGCCGGTTGTAGCTGTCCTGGTCCACGCCGCAGTTGAGCGCAACGATGAGGTCGGGGTTCAGCTCGCTGATCCGGTCGTATTGGAAGTGGTTGTCGCCGTCGAACAGCGTGAGCACGACCGGTTGTGCCCCGCCGAGTTTGGGCTGCGCCCACGGCCACACGGCGGACGGCTGATCGCCGAACCAGTTGGTCACCGCGACAGGCACCACGCCGACGGCCAGTAGGTCGTCCTGTTCGGTGAAACCGGCGCTGACCACGCGCTTGGGCGGGGCCGCGATGGTGGTTTGGCCGAAGGCATGGGTGATGGTCACCGCGGCTGGCGGGACAGCTTTCGCCTTGGCGGCGATGCCGGCAGTCATCGCGACCAATCCGGCGGCGCCGGCCACGCCCAGGAAACCGCGTCGGCTAATGGTTTCGGTTTGCACAGCGGCAGCGTAGCGGCCCGAGCGCTACTTCAACGGAGATTGCGACAAAAATGGTTGTTGAAGAGTCCCGTCAATAGCGCGCCCCAATTGCGGTGAGATCTGCCACGCTACGTCCCGAGCCCTAACCGGCGCGCGTTCGCGCACCGTTACAACCGTTGAGCTACGATTTGCCGCGACGATTGCCCGGTCCTTTGCTTGGCGAAGTATCCAAGCCCTTTGAGGAATCCCGACATGCCACCCTCATCAGTGCCCGGACGGCGTAGCCCGCCAGCAACGCGCCAATCAGGATGGGGAAGAGCCACCACATGTCTAGCGCGATGAACACAGCCAGTACCACCAGGCCGTAGACGGTGGCGGTGAGTAGGTCAACGATGTCGGTGCGGGCTATGCACTTCCGGTGGGCCGCGTTGCGGAAAGGCATGCGCCCAGGCTAGCCCGGCAGTGAGCACCGGTGCTGTCACCACACTCCACATGCGTCCTCGCCTGAAGAGGGGCCACACTACGACCCGAAACGTTCCGCCAGCGCCCGTCGGTCCACCTTGCCGATCCCGCGCAGCGGCAATTCGTCGATGATGTGCAATTCGCGCGGCGCGGCGGTCACGTCCAGCGACCGCGCCACATGAGCGCGCAGGTCCTCGAGCGTCGGTGGCTTGGCACCCGGCGCCGCCACCACCACCGCCACCACCCGTTGGCCCAGCCGGTCATCAGCCATGCCGAACACCGCGCACCGGGCCACCGCCGGGTGTCTCGCCAGCGACTCCTCCACCACCTGCGGCAGCACGGTCAGCCCGCCGGTGCTGATCGCCTCGTCGAGCCGGCCGTGCACCCGCAGCACACCGCGGTCGTCGATGCTGCCCGCGTCGTCGGTGCGGAACCAGCCGGGCTCGGCGAACGGGTCGGGCACGACCGGGCTGCGGTAGCCCTTCGCCAGCGTGGCGCCGCCGATGACCACCCGGTCGTCGTCGATTCGCACCCGTACGCCGTCCAGCGGCACGCCGTCGTAGACGCAGCCGCCGGCGGTTTCGCTCATCCCGTAGGTGCGCACCACCGGAATGCCCGCCGCCCTGGCCGCAGCGGCGACCGAGGCCGGCAGCGGGCCACCGCCGACCAGCACCGCGTCCAACGACGCCAACGCGGCCGCCGCTTCGGGCACCTCCAGCGCCTTCACCAGCTGCGCGGCCACCAACGACGCGTAACGTCGGCCCCCGCCCATCGCGGCGAGCGCAGCCGGCAGCGCCGACACGTCGAAACCCCGAGACACATCCATCACCACCGGCGTCGTGCCGGCCAGCACGCTGCGGATCAGGACCTGCAACCCCGCGATGTGATGTGCCGGCAGCGCCAGCAGCCACCGGCCCGGGCCGCCGAGGCGCGAATGCGTCGCCGAAGCGCTGAAGGTCAGCACCTGACTCGTCAGCAGCGCACCCTTGGGCGTGCCGGTCGTCCCGGATGTCGACACCACCACCGCCACGTCGTCATCGATCCAGGAACCGACACCCAAAGCCGTTGCCAGTATGTCCTTTTCACGCAAGTCGAACACCGGCACCGGCAGCAGCGCGACATCGCCGGCCAGCATGGCCTCCAGCATCGGCACCACCCGAAGAACGTCCGGCCCCGCCGGAACGTCGAGGGAACGCAGCGTGGCTATCCGGCGTCCTCGCTGTCTCGAGGGCCGTCAAGCGGCCAACCGTGGCCGGCCAGCCGCTCCCGCACCCGCTCGATGTCCGCCGGGTTGGGCAGTTCGTCGGTCATCTGGGTGATGGCGACCCCGATGTCGATGTTGTCGAAGTCGCCGTGGCGTATCAGTTCGCGAGCGACGGCCTTCACCTCGTCAGTGCTGAGCCGACGCGACAGCAATGCCAGCATCGGGAAATAGTCGGTCGGCGGAACTCCCTCGGGATATCCGGCCCGCAGCCAGTTGATGATCGCAGTGAGGAACCGGGTCACACGCCCAAGCCTAGAGGCGCCACACCCAACCCTGAAGTCCCCAACCCAGGTGTCACCGTGTCCCCCGCTGTCATCACTTACCGCGCTTTGCTCCCAGGATGTACCAGCCGGTGTGGTGGCCGATGAAGTCGCTGGCGATGTAGAGCACACCGAGGATCACCACCGCCAGCACCACCGCGAAGATCACCCAGCCGAGCGTCAGCAACAACGGATTGCGGCGAGCTTCCCCGTCGTGCCGCACGACCCCGACGCCCTCGGCGTTGAGCCGCACGCCGACCGCGAACAGCGCAGGCAGCCCGGCGCCGACGATCAGACCGAAGAGGATGATCTTCAGCGTGGCGATGTAGTTGAACCATGTGCTCACGGTTGCTCCTGCCTTTCCAGGACCGCTCCGTCAGGGCTCGGCCCAGCTGCCACCGGCGCGGTCGGCGTCGACGGCGGAGCAGCCCCGCCGTCGACGCCTGCCGTCAGGTCGCCCTCCCACTCGGCGTTGACGTTCTTGTGGGTGATCGGGGTCCGGCGCGACCGCAGCCAGATTGCGCTCGACACCGCGATCAGCAGCGCGAAACCGATTGCCGTACCGGCAAAGCCGCCGACGCCATGCACGATCCAATACGTGATCGCACCGACCAATCCGGCCGACGGCAGGGTGATCAGCCATGCGGTGGCCATTCGCCCGGCGACGCCCCAGCGGACCTCGGCGCCCGGTTTGCCTACCCCGCTGCCGAGGATGGAACCGGTCGCCACATGAGTGGTGGACAGAGCGTAGCCGAAGTGGCTGGAGAGCAGGATGACCGCCGCCGACGCCGTTTCCGCCGCCATGCCCTGCGGTGACTCGATCTCCACCAGCCCCTTGCCCAGGGTGCGGATCACCCGCCAGCCGCCGACGTAGGTGCCCAGCGCGATGGCGGTCGCGCAGGAGAAGATCACCCACAGCGGTGGCATCGCCTGCCTGCTGCTGGCCGCGCCGTAGGCGATCAGTGCCATGAAGATGATGCCCATCGTTTTCTGCGCGTCGTTGGTGCCATGCGCGAGCGAAACCAGCGAGGCCGACCCGATCTGGCCGTACCGGAAACCGGTGTTGGTGCGCTCCCGCGGCACTCCCCGCGTGGCCCGGTACACCAGCCAGGTGCCGACGGCGGCAACTATGCCGGCGATGAATGGCGACAGCACCGCGGGAAGGATCACGGCCGACACCAGCCCATGCCAGATCACGCCGTGGCCGCCGACCGCGGCGATCATCGCGCCGACGATGCCGCCGATCAGCGCATGCGACGAGCTTGACGGGATGCCGAGCAACCAGGTCAGCAGGTTCCACACGATTCCGCCGACGAGGCCCGCGAAGACCAGCTCGAGGCTGACCAGGTGCGCATCGATCAGTCCCTTTGCGATCGTGGCCGCGACCGCGGTCGACAGGAACGCGCCGACCAGGTTCAGCACGGCGGACAGCGCAACGGCCACCCGCGGCTTCAATGCCCCACTGGCAATCGAAGTGGCCATCGCGTTTCCGGTGTCGTGGAAGCCGTTCGTGAAGTCGAACGCCAGTGCGGTGATCACCACGACGATCATCAGGAAAAGCTGCAGGTTCACGCCGAAAATTCTTGCGGCAGCGCTACACCGATGTCGAACAGATCAGCAAGAATTCCCTTGCCAACCCTAACCTGTTAAGCGCAGTTCGCCCAACGTTAACCCCGCGAATCCCGGCGCAGCGGGTGCTCGGGCGGCACCTGCACGAAGATCAGCCTGACCCCGTCGGGGTCCAGCACATGCATCTCGTGCAGGCCCCAGCTCTCCTGGCGCGCCTCCCGCGCGATCGGCACACCACGCCGAGCCAACTCCCGCGCAGTGGCGTAGATGTCGCGCACCTGCAGCCATAACGTCCCACCGGCGTCGGGTCCGCCGTGGCCGGCCAGCTCGACAAGCGACTGGCCCGCGAAAAACACTGTGCCGGCACCATATTCACGGAAAACAGCCAGCCCGATCCCGTCGCGGTAGAAGGTCAGCGACCGCTCGTAGTCCGCTGGCCGGATCAAAAACCGGCTGGCCAGAATCTCCATGCGCTCGTGTCTATCACGGCGGCTGTCAGCGGCTCGGCTGAATGACCTGCCGCTTCATGATCGCGTTGACCCATTCCGGGCTGACGGTGTCGAGGGCCTTGCCGAACAGCGCCATCCGCGGCGCGATCCGTACCGGGCGTCGACGCGCGGCCGTGACCATCCACTCCGCCGCCTCCTCTGCGGTCAGCGCGGGCAACCCCGCATAGGCCTGCGTCGGAGCGATCATCGGCGTTGCCACCAAGGGGTAGTACAGCGTCGTGGATTGCACCCCGCACCCGGACCACTCCGTCTCGATCACCCGGCTGACCGCGCTCAGCGCCGCTTTCGACGCGTTGTAGACGGCGAACAGCGGCGATGCCTCGCTCAACACGCCCCACGTTGCGACGTTGATGATGTGCCCGTCGCGCCGCGAAAGCATGCCCGGCGCCAGGCCGCGGATCAGTCGCAGCGGCGCATAGTAGTTCAGTGTCATCGTCCGCTCGACGTCATGCCACCGGTCCAGCGATTCGGTCAGCGGGCGGCGAATCGACTTGCCGGCGTTGTTGATAAGGATGTCGACACCGCCGAGGCGGTCCTCGACGGTTTTGACCAGTCGGTCGATCCCGTCGAGGTCGGACAGGTCGCACGGCAACGCCAGCGCCGAGCCGCCGCGCGCGGTGATCCGCTCGGCCAGTGCGTCGAGGAGGTCTTGACGGCGCGCGGCCACCACGACGTTCGCGCCGCGCCGGGCTAACAGTTGGGCAGCGCTTTCGCCGATACCCGACGACGCGCCGGTCAGCAGGATCCGTCTGCCGGTCAGGTCGACGACGTCACGCGCGGGCCGGTGCAGGTAAAGCTGCTGAGCCAGCGGCGGCCGCATGCTCGCCAGCGTCAGCGCGTCACCCAGTCGCCGCAGCGGGTTTTTGCTCACGGGGTCAGCAGTCTAGTTACGGGTATACCGACGCTATGGAGCCGAACCGGCTGTGGGGTAAGCGCGAGGACATGATCGTGCACGAGTGGTCCCCGTTCAACGCCGAGCCGCCCCGCCGTGCGCTGGCCGCCGGCGACATCACCGATGTGGCGGCGTTCTACAGCCGCAATCACGGCCCCATCCCCGACCTCGCCACCGAGGACTGGCTGCTGACGGTCGGCGGCCTGGTCCGCGAACCGCTTTCACTGACCTTCGACGAGCTGACGGCGCGATTCCCCGGTTATACCGAGGTCGCGACACTGCAATGTGCGGGCAACCGGCGCGCGGGATTCAACGAGATTCGCCGGATCGACGGTGAGGACCCGTGGGGCCCGGCGGCGACGTCGACCGCGCAATGGCGCGGCGCCCGGCTGGCCGACGTGCTCGCCGCGGCCGGGGTATCCGGCGGGCGGCATGTCGCGTTCAGCGCGCCCGATGTCTCGGAGCTGGCGTCTCCCGCGCAGCCGTACGGCGCCTCCATCCCGCTGCCCAAGGCCTTGGCCGGCGAGGTGCTGCTCGCCTGGGAGATGAACGGCGAACCGCTGCGGCGCATCCATGGCGGACCCGTGCGGGTGGTGGTGCCCGGCTACGTCGGTGCCCGCAGCGTCAAATGGGTCACCGCGGTCACGGTGCAACCCGAGCCGTCCGACAACTATTTTCAGGCCCGCGCCTACCGGATCCTGCCGCCTGGCGCCGACCCCGACGCGGCTGCGCCCGGCGAGGGCATCTCGTTGTCGTCGGTCGTACTCAACTGCGACATCCTCATGCCGGACGAGGGTGCGCTCGTCGCGGCCGGCCCGCTTCGCGTCGGCGGCTACGCGTTCGCCGGTGACGACCGCGGCATCGCGCGCGTCGACGTCTCGGCCAATGGCGGGTGCACATGGCAGCTGGCCGAGCTTGGACCCGAGCGTGCCCGCTGGGCGTGGCGGCTGTGGTCGGCCACGGTCGACGTGCACCCCGGGCCGGTGTCCGTCACCGCCAGGGCGTGGGACACGATCGGGGCCACCCAGCCGGAGTCGGCGGCCTCACTGTGGAATCCGAAGGGATACGCCAACAACTCCTGGGCCCATCTGCACCTGAGGGCGCACGCTACGTGATCGTCAGTGTGTCGCCGGTGACCATCACGGTCTTCGCCGGCAACGGCTGCGCGGCCGGGCCATTGACGACCGAGCCGTCGGTGATGTTGAACTTGCTGCCGTGGCACGGGCAGTTGATCGTGCCGTCGGTGACGCTGCCCACGATGCAGCCCTGGTGCGTGCAGGTCGCGCTGAACGCCTTGAACTGGCCGGGCTGGGGCTGGGTGACCGCGACATCCTGGTCTGTGAGGATGATGCCGCCGCCCAGCGGGACCTGGTCGACGTTGACGCCGCCGGACGCGGCCGCGGACCCCGACGTCGATGTGGTGGTGGGCTGACTCGTCGACGGCGCCGAGTTCTGGCCGCCGCCGCACGCCGCCAGGGCCGCCCCCGCCCCCAGCGCGCCGGCGCCGAGCAGCACGTCGCGCCGGGTGGCCCGTTGTCGCCTCATGTTGTGTTCCTCTCCGGCCTGTCTCATCGTGACACGCGCGACTCACCTGACGAGCGGGTCCCGGTTTTTAGAAATAACGGGGGAATTGGCTCCAGTCTGGTTCGCGCTTTTGCAGGAAGGCATCGCGGCCCTCGACGGCCTCGTCGGTCATGTACGCCAACCGCGTCGCCTCACCGGCGAACAGCTGCTGGCCGACCAGCCCGTCGTCGAGCAGATTGAACGCGAACTTCAACATGCGCTGCGCCTGCGGCGACTTGCCGTTGATCGCCGCCGCCCATTGCAGCCCGACGTTCTCGAGGTCGACGTGGTCGACGACGTCGTTGACCGCACCCATTCGGTGCATCTCCTCGGCGGTGTAGGGCCGGCCGAGGAAGAAGATCTCGCGGGCGAGTTTCTGGCCGACCTGCTTGGCCAGATAGGCGCTGCCGTAACCGCCGTCGAAGCTGCCGACGTCGGCGTCGGTCTGCTTGAACCGTGCCTGCTCGCGGCTCGCCAGGGTCAGGTCGCACACCACGTGCAGACTGTGCCCGCCGCCGGCGGCCCACCCGTTGACCAAGCAGATCACCACCTTGGGCATGAACCGGATCAACCGCTGCACCTCCAGGATGTGCAGCCGCCCGGCGCGGGCCTGGTCGATGGTGTCGGCGGTCTCGCCGGACGCGTACTGGTAGCCGGTGCGGCCGCGGATGCGCTGGTCCCCGCCGGAGCAGAACGCCCAGCCGCCGTCCTTGGGGCTGGGCCCATTGCCGGTGAGCAGCACGACCCCGACGTCCGGTGACATCCGGGCATGGTCGAGCGCGCGGTACAGCTCGTCGACGGTGTGCGGCCGGAACGCGTTGCGCACCTCCGGCCGGTTGAACGCCACCCGCACGGTCGGCTGCGGCGCCCCGTCGACGACGTGTCGGTGGTAGGTGATGTCGGTCAGGTCGGCGAACCCGCCCGACAAGTCCGACACGGGCTTCCACTTCGACGCGTCAAAAGGATTCGCGCTCACGGCTGTTGGACCGGGTCGAAGCGGAACACGGCGCAGCTGCCGGCCAGCGCTTCGAATTCCTCTGGCCGCCCGTCTGTCACCAGGCCGGCGTTCTTCATGAAGCTCACCCCGGTAGGGACCTCGACGGGGAACAGCCGCAGCAGCGGCCTGGCCTCCTCGGCGGACATCTCCACCATCCGCACCCGTTCGGTGTGGCGGCCGCGCTGCAGCGTGGCTTCGCCCGCGACGCGGGCGTTGGCCACCCAGTCCGCGCCCGGGAAGCAACCCACCACATAGCGTTTCCCGTCGAACTGCATCGGCGTGATCGGCGTGCAGCGAGGCTTGCCGGACTTGCGCCCTCGCACGGTCAGCACCATCGGGCTCTCACCGCCGAAGCTGATGCCCAGCCGCGACAGCGCGATGAACACCTTGTTCGCGGGTTTGAGCCACCAGGGCGGCGTGATGGGTTCGCTGTTCGACATATCGGCGACGCTACCTGGCAGCCCCGCCCGCTGCGGGCCCCGCATCCCAGTACTCACCTCCGCGACACGTAAATCTGTGCGACGAGATCGAACAGCCCACCGCCGGACGCATCCCGATGGATGACACTCAGCCCACGGCGCGCCCGGCGCCCTCCCAGAACTGCGCGCGTACCGTCTTCTTGTCCGGTTTGCCGAGCGCGGTGACGGGCAGCGCGTCGACGACGATCACCCGCTTCGGCGACTGCACGGAGCCCTTGCGTTCTTTCACCGCCTCCTGGATCTCGGCGGTCATCGTGGCGACGGCGTCGTCGTCTCGAGCCGCGTCCGGCCGCAGCACCACCACGGCCGTGACCGCCTCACCCCACTTGTCGTCGGGCGTGCCGATCACGCAGACCTGCGCGACCGCGGAGTGCTCGGCGATGACATCCTCGACTTCGCGCGGGAAGACGTTGAACCCGCCGGTGACGATCATGTCCTTGACCCGGTCGACGATGTACCAGAACCCGTCTTCGTCCTCCCGCGCCATGTCGCCGGTGTGCAACCAGCCGTCCTTGAAGGTCTCGGCGGTCGCGTCGGGCAAGTTCCAGTAGCCCCCGGCCAGAAGCGGTCCGCTCACACAGATCTCGCCGACGTCGCCCCGCGGCACCGGGTTGCCGTCCTCGCCCAGCAGCGCCGTGCGCGCGAACAGTGTCGGGCGCCCGCACGACGTGAGACGCTTCTCGTCGTGGTCGCCTTTGGCGAGGTAGGTGATCACCATCGGCGCCTCGGACTGGCCGTAGTACTGGGCGAAGATCGGCCCGAACCGCTCGATCGCCTCCTTCAGCCGCACCGGGTTGATCGCCGAGGCGCCGTAGTACACCGTCTCCAGCGACGACAGGTCGCGGGTGCGCGAATCGGGGTGATCCATCAGGGCATACAGCATCGACGGCACCAGCATCGTCGCGGTGATGCGCCGCTCCTCGATGACCCGCAGCACCTCGGCGGGATCGAACTTGCCCAGCACCACCATCTCGCCGCCCCTGACGATCGTCGGCACGAAAAACGCCGCCCCCGCATGCGACAGCGGTGTGCACATCAAGAACCGCGGGCGCTCCGGCCACTCCCACTCGGCGAGTTGGATCGTGGTCATCGCGCTGATCGACTGGGCGGTGCCGATCACGCCCTTCGGCTTACCAGTGGTGCCGCCGGTGTAGGTCAACCCGCCGATGTGGTCGGGCGGTAGGTCCGCGGCGACCAGCGGTCGCGGCTCGTACTTCGCGGCCTCGGCGGTCAGGTCCACCGCGACGTGCGAGAGCGCCTCGGGCACCGCGCCGATCGTCAGGATCTGCTTCAACGAGTCCACCCGTTCGAACAGGCCCAGCGCGCGTTCGACGAACATCGGGTTGGGGTCGATGATCAGCGACGTGATGCCCGCGTCGGACAGCACGTAGGCGTGGTCGTCCAGCGACCCGAGAGGGTGCAGTGCGGTGCGGCGGTACCCCTGCGTTTGGCCGGCGCCGATGATCATCAGCACCTCGGGTCGGTTCAGCGACAGCAGGCCGACCGCGCTGCCGGTGCCGGCCCCCAGCGCCTCGAAGGCCTGGATGTACTGGCTGATGCGATCGGCGAGCTGGCCGCCGGTCAACGTGGTGTCGCCGAGGAAGAGCACCGGCTTGTCCTTGTTGCGCTTGAGTGCGCCGACCGTCAGGTGGCCGGAGTGTATGGGAAACCGCAGCAGCTCGTTCCCCAATGAGCGCTCGCGCGAAGAAGCAACGTCCGGTTGAGTCATACCGTAAGACTAGAACGTGTTACAGAAAGGAGCCGCTGCGCTCCCCGAAACCTCACCGCGTTTTTGCCTCGCCTCCTCCCGCCACCGGATCTCGTCGCACTGTCCCGGCGGTTCAGCAAATGTCGCCACCGGATAGCATCCCGCACATGCCGTTGAGCGCTCGGATGCCGGAACTGTCGGCGCTCGAGGTGTTGTCGGCGATCGCGAGGACCGGAAGTCTCAGCGCTGCCGGACGCGAGATCGGCCTCACGCAGCAGGCCGTGTCGGCGCGGCTGACCTCGATCGAAGCCCAGACCGGGGTGCGACTGGTGACACGGACGACGCGCGGCTCGCACCTCACGGCGGCCGGCGAGGTGGTGGCCGAGTGGGCCGACCAGATGCTCGAGGTCGCCCGCCGCGTCGACGCCGGGCTGGCGTCGCTGCGGATGCAGAGCCGCAAACGCCTCAAGGTGGTCGCCAGCCAAACGATCGCCGAGCAGCTGCTTCCGCGTTGGCTGGTGTCGCTGCAGGCGTCGGCGATACGCCGCGGCAGTAGCGCACCGGAGGTGACCCTCAGCGCGACCGACAGCGAAGGTGCGATGACGGCGGTCCGCGGCGGCGACGCCGACGTCGGCTTCATCGAGATCCCGGCTGCGTTGTCGGGGTTGCGCGGCCGCGTCATCGGGCACGACGAATTGGTCGTGGTCGTGCCGCCCGACCACAAATGGGCCAGGCGGTCACAACCGATCACCGCGGCCGAGCTGCACCGGACTCCGCTGGTGTCGAGGAGGTCCGGCTGGCGCTATCTGCTCGGCGGTGTCGTGCCGGGGCTGCCGCAGGGCGACGGTGACCGCGTCGACGAGAGCCTGGAGCTGTCGTCGGCAGCGTCCGTGCGCGCCGCGGTGTTGGCCGGCGCTGGTCCGGCGGTGATGAGCCGGCTCGCGGTGGCCGACGACCTGATGCACGGCCGGTTGCGCGCGATCCCGGTGGCCGATCTCGACCTGCGCCGTGAGCTGCGGGCGATCTGGGTGGGTGGCCGCACCCCGCCGGCGGGTGCGGTCCGGGACCTGGTCAGCCACATCACCAGCGGCCGCTGACCATGCTGCCCACCTTCGACGACATCACCGACCGGCTGCACGTGGTCGGGCTGCCGATGCGGGAGCGGTTCCGCGGCATCGCGACACGCGAAGTCGCGTTGATCGAGGGGCCGGCGGGCTGGGGCGAGTTCGGCGCGTTTGTCGAATACCGGCCGGAGGAGGCCGCCGCATGGTTGGCGTCGGCGATCGAGGCGGCTTTCCGCAAGCCCCCCCAGCCCCTGCGCGGCCGCATTCCGATCAACGCCACGGTGCCCGCCGTCCCGCCCGATCGGGTTCCCGGTCTGCTCGCCCGATTTCCCGGCGCGACCACCGCGAAGGTGAAGGTCGCCGAGCCTGGCCAGACGCTGGCCGACGACGTCGCGCGTGTCGAAGCGGTGCGGGCGCTGGTGCCCACCGTGCGCGTCGACGCCAACGGCGGGTGGTCGGTCGACGAGGCCGTCGCCGCCGCCGAAGCGCTGACGAGGACCGGCCCGCTTGAATACCTCGAGCAACCCTGCACGACCGTCGACGAGCTCGCCGAGGTCCGCCGCCGCGTTGACGTGCCGGTCGCCGCGGACGAGAGCATCCGCAAGGCGGCCGACCCGCTGCGTGTCGTGCGCGCCGAGGCCGCCGACGTCGCGGTGCTGAAAGTCGCTCCGCTGGGCGGCATTGCCCGTTTGCTGGAGATCGCCGCGCAGATCGACGTCCCGGTCGTGATCTCCAGCGCGCTGGACTCGGCAGTCGGTATCGGCACCGGCCTTCAGGCCGCGGCCGCCCTACCCGAGCTGCGGCACGCCTGCGGTCTCGGCACCGGCGGCCTGTTCGCCGCCGACGTCGCGGCACCGACGCCGCCGGAGAACGGCTACCTGCCCGTGCGGCCCGTCACGCCGGATCCCGAGCGCCTGGCCGCCCTGGCCGCGCCGCCCGAGCGCCGGCAGTGGTGGATCGACCGGGTCGCGGCCTGCCACCACCTGCTGCGATAGCTCAGATCGCGCCCGCGTCGCGCTCCCCGGTCCGCACTCGTATCACCGCGTCGACGGGCGACACCCACACCTTCCCGTCACCGATCTTGCCGGTGCGCGCGGCGCTGACGATCGCGGCGACGGTGGCGTCGACGGCCTCGTCCTCGACCAGCACCTCGACCTTGACCTTCGGGACGAAGTCCACCGAGTACTCGGCGCCGCGGTACACCTCGGTGTGCCCACGCTGCCGGCCGTAGCCCTGGACCTCAGTGAACGTCAGGCCCGTTCCGCCGGCACGCTCGACGGCGTCCCTGACCTCCGAGAGCGTGAACGGCTTGATGACGGCGCTAATCAGCTTCAACTCGGCTGCCCTCCGCAATCTCGGCGTGCCTGGCAACTGGGGAGAACTCGCTGCTCGTGCGCCCGCCCACCAGGATTTCGTCGGGGTATGCCTCTTCGTCGTGCACCGCGATGTCGCCGACTTCGAGTGCCTCATCGGGTGCCCGCAACTTCATGAACAAGCCCAGCACCCGCAGGATCACGAACGTGACCAACACATCCCACACGATCACGGTCAGCGCCGCCCCCAGTTGGATCAGGATCTGGGCGGGGTGATGGCCCCACAGCCAGCCCGCTGAGGTGACATCGGCGATGTCCTTGCCGTTGCCCAGGTATTCGATGATCTTCGGGTCGGCCAGCACCCCGACCAACAGGCCGCCGACCAAACCGGCCACCCCGTGGGTGTGAATGACCCCGAGCGCGTCGTCGACCTTCTTGAACGGTGCGGTACGGCCCAGCCAGTTCCATGACATCCACACCAGCGAGGAGGCGACCACGCCGATGATCATCGCGCCGAAGCTGTTGACGAAGCCGGCCGCCGGGGTGATGCCCACCAGACCGACGATCATCCCGTTGACGCCGCCCAGGAAGGTGGGCTTGCGCTGGGAGCTGGCGAACATGTCCCACAACACCCAGGTCAGCAGGGCCACCGCGGTGCACAGGTTCGTGTTGATCACTGCCAGGGACGCATTGCTGCCGGCGAAGTACGGGTCACCACCGTTGAACCCGTTCCAGCCCAGCCACAGAATCCCGGCACCCACCGCGGCCATCGGCAGGTTGTTGGGCACCGCACGCTCGCGGTCCTTGGCCAGCCGGGGCCCGATGATCGCCGCAGCGGTGAAACCCGACACGCCGGCCGCGAGATGGATGACGTACCCACCCGAGAAGTCCAGCGCTCCGGTGCTCCACCAGCCGCCCACGCTGGTGTGCGGTTGGGCCCAAAAGCCGCCGCCCCACAGCAGGAAGGCGTTCACCGAGTAGGCGAAGGTCGACCACAGTGGCACGAAAATCAGCCACACCTTGAAGTTGATCCGGCCCACCACGCTGCCCAAGAACAGCAGCGGCGTGATCGCGGCGAACACGAACTGGAAGTAGGCCAGCGTGGTCGTGGAGAACCGGAACTTCGGCATCGCCCCGTCCAGCAGCGGAATGATCGCCTGGTGCTGGTTGTCGGCGCCAAGGATGCTGCGCGGCTTGCCCACCGCCGACTGCAGAATGCCCGGGCCGAGCTTGAGCGGGTCTCCGAAACCCATCTTGAAGCCCCACAGCACCCACACCACCAGCACCAGGGAGAACCCGGTGAAGGCCATCAGCATGGTGTTGACGACCCACTTCTTCTGGACAATGCCCCCGTACAGCACGGCGATGCCGGGCAGGCTCATCAAGCCGACCAGCGTGGCCGCTACCAGCTGCCAGGCATTGTCTCCGGGGTTAAGCCAATCGGGATATGGCGACATGATTCGGCACGCACCTCCAAAAGTTTTTCCGCCGTCATTCCGCAAGCCGCAGAAGTGGATGCAGTATTTCGGGGCAATGTTTCTTCTGGATGATGCTGAGTAAATTCTGTATTGCTCACAGAAGGTTCCTTAACCGGACTGTACCCGGTAATTACACAGCATCCTCACAGTCACTTCGAGGCTTGTTGGCAAGTCTGGACTCCCCCGGCGTGTTGAACCGGGGGCCGCCGGGCCTCGTGAAAGCATTGTCAGCTGCGGGAGGTTGCGATGAGTTCACTACTGGTGGTCTGCCTTTCGGTAGGCACGCCTCTCGCCGCTCTCGGGCTTCACGAACTCCAGGCGTCGCTTGAGCGCTGGGACCAGGAGCGGCACGCAGAGGACTGAATCTCACCCACATCGCGTGTGACACCCTGATGTGGTGGTGAATCCCTCGACGGCGCAGGCGCGCGTCGTCGTCGACGAACTGATTCGTGGCGGCGTACGGGATGTGGTGCTCTGCCCGGGCTCGCGCAATGCGCCGCTGGCGTTTGCGCTGCGCGATGCCGATGCGGCCGGGCGGGTGCGGCTGCACGTCCGCATCGATGAGCGCACGGCGGGGTATCTGGCCATCGGCTTGGCGGTGAGCGGCGGCGCGCCGGTGCCGATCGTGATGACGTCGGGCACTGCCGTTGCGAATCTGGGACCCGCGGTCGCCGAGGCGAATTACGCACGGGTGCCGCTGATCGTGCTCTCGGCCAACCGGCCTTACGAGCTGCTTCCGACCGGCGCCAACCAGACCATGGAGCAGCTGGGCATCTTCGGCACACAGGTGCGAGGGTCGATCAGTCTCGGGTTGGCCGAGGAGGGAACCGACAGACTCACCGAACAGAACGGACGGTGGCGTTCCGCTGTGTGTCGCGTTTTGGTTACTTCAACGGGGGCGCGGTCGGCCAATGCGGGACCGGTGCAGTTCGACATCCCGCTGCGTGAGCCGTTGGTGCCCGACCCGGAGCCGGATCTCGGCAGCCTGAAGCACACCGTGCCGGCCGGTCGGCCGGACGGGCGGCCGTGGACCTACACGCCGCCGGTGAGCTTCGACCAGCCGCTCGATATCGACCTGAGCCGCGACACCGTGGTGATCGCGGGCCATGGCGCCGGGCTTCACCCCAACCTTTCGGCGCTGCCGACGGTCGCCGAGCCGACCGCCCCGGCCGCCGAGAACCCGCTGCATCCGCTGGCGCTGCCGCTGCTGCATCCGCAGCAGGTGATCATGGTCGGCAGGCCCACCCTGCATCGGCAGGTGTCGTCGCTGTTGGCCGACCCGGCGGTGCCGGTGCTCGCGCTGACGACGGGTCCGCGCTGGCCCGATGTGTCGGGCAACTCGCAGGCGACCGGCACCCGCGCGGTGACGACGGGCCGGCCAAGCGATGGGTGGCTGCGACGCTGCGCCGAGGTGCACCGGCGGGCCACGTCGGCGGTGCGCGATCAGCTCAAGGCCCACCCGCTGACGACCGGGCTGCACGTGGCCGCGGCGGTCGTCGAGGCCTTGCGCGAGGGTGATCAGCTTGTGCTCGGGGCCTCCAACCCGGTGCGCGACGCGGCACTGGCGGGACTGAACCACAAGGGCGTCAAGGTGCGGTCCAACCGCGGTGTTGCGGGTATCGACGGGACGGTTTCCACGGCGATCGGCGCGGCGCTGGCCCACGACGGCCGCACGATCGCCTTGATCGGCGACCTGACCTTCGTGCACGACGCCTCCGGGCTGTTGATCGGGCCGACGGAGCCGGTGCCGCAACGGCTTTCGATCGTCGTGTCCAACGACAACGGCGGCGGCATCTTCGAGCTGCTCGAGCAGGGCGATCCGCGATTCTCCGACGTGTCGTCGCGGATCTTCGGCACCCCGCACGACATCGACGTCGGTGCGCTGTGCCGGGCGTATCACGTCGACTGCCGCCAGGTCGAAGCCGACGAGCTTGCCGAGGCGTTGGATACGCCGTTCGGTGGGGTGCGGGTGCTGGAGGTCAAGGCGGATCGGTCGACGCTGCGTCAGCTGCACGCGTCGATCAAGGCGGCCATATGAGCCGGCTCGCCGGCGTGCTGCAGCGGCTGAGCGGACCGGTTCGCACACCGGACGAACCGGAGGACCGGCTGCGGAAAGGCCTGCGGTGGACCCGGATTGCGGTGCTGATCATTGCCGGCATCGTCACCCTGCAATCCCTGCTTTTGGTGGCCGGGGCGCGGCGCAACGATCGGCAGATCGAGCGGCACATGGGGGTGGCGCAGGCCGAGGTGCTCAGCGCCGGGCCGCGGCGGTCGACGATCGAGTTCGTCACGCCCAACCGGGTCACCTACCGCCCGGAGCTCGGTGTGCTCTACCCGTCGGAGCTCGCCGACGGGATGCGAATCTACGTCGAGTACGACAAGAACGACCCCGACCTGGTGCGGGTGCAGCACCGCAACGCGTCGCTGGCGATCATTCCGGCCGGCTCGATCGCGGTGGTGGGCTGGCTGGTGGCCGGCGCGCTGCTGTTCGGGTTGGCGCTCGCCGAACGGCGAATCGCCGCGCCGAATTAGCGCTTCGGATACTAACTCACCGCGCGATCGCGTCGGCGAGCCTGCGGAACATGTCCAACAAATTCGGATCGTATTCGACCGCCGGCATGCGCTTGCGAATCCTCGCCATGCACGGATCGTTCAGCAATGCCGCCACATCGGCATTCCGGGCCGGGTCCATTCCGGCCGACCGCAACCAAGAAACCAGGTCGGGTAGCACCGGGACAATTCCGTCGAGGTCGCCCTGCGCCCAGCGTTCACGATATCTCTGGGCCACCCGCTGCCAATGGATACGCGCCGCATCGCTGTGGTTGAGCGCGCTGCGCAGCATGCTTGCGATCGCAGTGGTCATCAGGCCGCGCAGCCGCCCCGCCGACTCCGGGTTGTTGCGGAGGAGCTCTTCCAGGCCCCAGTCCCATTCCTGCCAATATCGTTTGACCCCGTGGTCAATTGGGCGCAGGTTAATCCGTTCCCACGGATCAGCCATTACTCCCCCCAAGCGTGTTAGTCGACAGCAACAGGTGCGATTCGCCAGGCTACCGCAAAAAACTGCCGGTTTTTATAAAGATTCAATTAAGCGTTCGCCGGCAGAATTTCGCATGTCGTATCCCTGGATGCAACCTCGCAGACAGCGGCCGCTGACACCATCAACACGTGCGAGTTGCGATCGTCGCCGAGTCGTTTCTGCCCAACGTCAACGGTGTCTCCAACTCGGTGCTGCGGGTACTGGAGCACCTGGGCCGCACCGGGCACGACGCCATCGTCATCGCTCCCGACAATCCACGCGGCCAGGACCGCGCGGGGAGCGAGCACGACGGCGTGCCCGTGTACCGGATGCCGTCGCGGATGTTCCCGAAGATCACCTCGCTGCCGCTGGGTGTGCCCCGACCGCGCATGGTCCGCATCATGCGCGAGTTCGACGCCGATGTGGTCCACTTGGCGTCCCCGGCGCTGCTGGGCTACGGCGGGCTGCAGGCGGCCCGATTCCTCGGCATTCCGACCGTCGCGGTGTTCCAGACCGACGTGCCGGGTTTCGCGCAGAGCTACGGTATCGGGGTCACCTCACGGGCGGCTTGGGCGTGGTTCCGCCACCTGCACCGGCACGCCGACCGCACCCTGGCGCCGTCCTCGGCCGCGATGGAAAGCCTCGCTGCCCAGCGCATTCCGCGGATCCACCGGTGGGCTCGCGGCGTCGACATCACCGGTTTCGCGCCGTCCGCCCGCGACGAGCGGCTGCGCCGCAGCTGGTCGCCTACCGGCAAGCCGATCGTCGGCTTCGTCGGCCGGCTGGCGCCGGAGAAGCATGTCGAGCGGCTGAGAGCACTGGCTTACCACGACGCCGTCCAGCTTGTGATCGTCGGTGACGGCGTGCACCGCGGGAAGCTCGAGGGCTTGCTTCCCACCGCGGTTTTCACCGGCGCGCTGTACGGACCCGAACTTGCCGCGGCGTACGCCAGCATGGACGTGTTCGTCCACCCGGGCGAGCACGAGACGTTCTGCCAGGCGGTGCAGGAGGCGCTGGCCTCCGGTGTGCCGGTGGTCGCGCCCGACGCGGGCGGCCCGCGGGACCTGGTCAGCCCCGGCCGCACCGGGTATCTGCTCGGCGTCGACGACTTCGAACAGCGACTGCCCGACGTGGTGACGCACCTGATCCAGTTCCGGCCCCGATACTCGATCGCGGCGCGGCGCAGCGTGCTGCAACGCACCTGGCCGGTCATCTGCGACGAGCTGCTCGGTCACTACGAGGCCGTCCGCGGCGCCGCGGCGGGACGAAGCAGCCTGACCGCATAACGACCGCTACCTGGCGGCCAGCGATCCGCGCCGCGACGGGCCGCTCGCCGGCTTCTAGTAGTTTCGGCACGTGAGCCGGGCGACACTGGGCAAGGATCCGGACGAGGTCGCGTCGATGTTCGACGCGGTCGCACGCCGCTACGACCTGACCAACACCGTGCTGTCGCTGGGCCAGGACCGTGGCTGGCGACGAGCCACCCGCAAGGCCCTTCGGGTCGGGCCGCACGACACGGTGCTCGACCTGGCGGCGGGCACCGCGGTGTCGACCGAGGAACTGGCCCGCTCGGGCGCGTGGTGCGTGGCCACGGACTTCAGCATCGGCATGCTCGCGGCCGGCCGGCGTCGCGCGGTGCCGAAGGTGGCTGGCGACGCGACAGGGCTACCGTTCGCCGACCGGTCCTTCGACGCGGTGACGATCAGCTTCGGCCTTCGCAACGTCGTCGACCACGAGGCCGCGCTGCGCGAGATGGCCCGGGTGACGAAGCCGGGCGGTCGGCTGCTGGTATGTGAGTTCTCGACGCCGACGAACCCACTGTTCGGCACCGTCTATAAGGAGTATTTGATGCGAGCGCTGCCCAGGGTGGCCCGCGCGGTCGCGTCCAACCCGCAGGCCTACTGCTACCTGGCCGAGTCGATCAGGACCTGGCCCGACCAGGCCGAGCTGGCGCATCGCATCGGCAGGGCGGGGTGGACGGGGGTGCGGTGGCGGAATCTGACCGGCGGGATCGTCGCGCTGCATGCCGCGACCCGACCGCTCGACTGACCGGCTACTCCTGGAACCGGTCCGGGGTGATTGGCGACAGCATCCCGGGGCAATACACCGATATCGCGATGATGGTGAACAGGCTGGCTTTGTCGCGGGCCATTCCGCTGTTGGCAGCCATGGTGGCGGCGGCGGTGTCGAACGTCCCGCCGGGCTGGACCAGCATCGGGCAGACGGACTGACCCAGTGCCGTCGCGCTGGCCGGGTCGTTGTACGGGACCCCGGCGTCGGTCAGCGCGGCGAGAAACGAGTTGCTTACCATGTCGGCGCGTGCGAGGGTCCCCGACGCGGCCGCCACGCCGATCACGGCGACAGACACCGCCATCGCGGCGGTGGTCCTTGCCGGTCTGTCGCGCACCCATCTCATTTCGGAAACACTCGTTGACAACAGTCACGTAGACAACACGACACGGTAAAGGTTCGCGCACGTTTATGGCCGCACGATCGCGTCGACAGGAATGTCTTCCCGGCTGCGACGTAGTCGGGCGTGGGCGTGATGACGTTGCCGACGAAGACCTCAGCTGAACGGCGGGCGACGGTCTATCCGCTGGGAGGCCGAACCGAGTCCTCGCCACAGCCGCGCGACCCAGTCGATGTCGTCGTCGGTGATCAGGTTGCCCATCACCCGCACGACGATGTCCATCAGCTTGGCCGACCGCATCGCGAACGGGCCGCCGGTCGGCAGGAACCACGGCACGGTCAGCAGCGCCGACAGTCGCCGCGCGATCGAGAAGGCCCGTGCGTATTGCTGTTGCAGCAGCGACGGCCAGGCGGTCGACAGGTCGCCGGTTCCCAGCAGGTCCGCGGCGAAGCGGCCGGTCTCCAGCCCGTAGTCGATGCCCTCGCCGTTCATCGGGTTAACGCACGCCGCCGCGTCGCCGATGAGCATCCAGTTCGGCCCGGCCACGCCGGACACCGCGCCGCCCATCGGCAGCAGCGCCGACACCACCGCGCGCGGCGGCCCGTCGAATTCCCAGTCCGCGCGCCGCAGGTCGGCATAGAAGTCGATCAGCTTCTTCAGTGCCACGTCGGCGGGCCGTTTCTCGGTTGCCAGCGCGCCGACGCCGATGTTCACCTCGCCGTTGCCCAGCGGGAAGATCCAGCCGTAGCCGGGCAGCAGATGGCCGTGGCGGGTGCGCAGTTCCAGATTGGTCGACAGCCACGGATCGTCGCTGCGCGGCGACGTGAGATAACCGCGGACCGCGACCCCGTACGTCGTCTGCCGATGCCACTGGCGGCCGAGCATCCGGCCCAGCGGCGACCGCGCGCCGTCGGCGACGATAAGCTCCCCGCAGCGCAGTTCGGTGGCGCCGCCGCCGTTGCGAACTGCCAGCGACGTCACGCGTCCGCGTGGATCATGGCTTACCCCAACAACTCTGCGGCCCATCAGCATCGACGCGCCCGCGTCTACCGCCACTTGGCGGATCCGCTCGTCAAGCTCAGTGCGCGGTACCGCGCTGCCATGCGTGGGAAACGACGGGCCCGGCCAGTCCACCTCGACCTCGCCGCCGAAACCGGTCAACCGCAGCCCGCGGTGCTTGATGTGCGCGTCGAGCCACCGGCCGAGGCCGAGCAATTGGAGCTCGGCCACCGCACGTGGCGTCAGCCCGTCACCGCAGGGCTTGTCCCGGGGAAAGTCGGCGGCGTCGACTACCAGCACGTCACGCCCGGCCCGCGCCGCCCACGCCGCCGCCGCCGAACCGGCGGGGCCGGCGCCGACGACGACCACATCCGCCCTGGTGCCCATGTCCCCAGTATGTTGGACGAATGAGGACACCAGCGACCGTGGTTGCCGGCGTTGAGCTTGGCGATCCTGAATTTGCCGCAAGTGTCCGCGACGGCGTCGCGCGGATCGAAGACCTGATCAGCGCGGAGCTCGGCAAGGGTGACGAGATTATCCGCGACGCGGTGATGCATCTCTTTGAAGCCGGGGGCAAGCGCTTCCGTCCGCTGTTCACGGTGCTCTCGGCGCAGCTGGGGCCGAAGCCCGACGCGTGGCAGGTCACGGTCGCCGGCGCGGTGATCGAGCTGGTGCATCTGGCGACGCTGTATCACGACGACGTGATGGACGAGGCTCAGATGCGCCGCGGAGCCCCCAGCGCCAACGCGCGGTGGAGCAACAACATCGCGATCCTGGCCGGTGATTACTTGTTCGCGACGGCCTCGCGGCTGGTGTCGCGACTGGGCCCGGAGGCGGTGCGGGTGATCGCCGAGACGTTCGCCGAGCTGGTCACCGGGCAGATGCGTGAGACCCGCGGCGCGGCCCAGGGGGTCGACTCGATTGAGCACTACCTTCGGGTGGTCCGGGAGAAGACCGGCTCGCTGATCGCGGCGTCGGGGCAGTTCGGCGCGACGTTCTCCGGTGCCGGTGCGGAGGAGATCCTACGGCTGAGCCGGCTGGGTGGCATCGTCGGAACGGCGTTCCAGATCTCCGACGACATCATCGACATCGCCAGCGACTCCGACGAGTCGGGCAAGACCCCGGGCACCGACCTGCGCGAGGGCGTGCACACGCTGCCGGTGCTGTATGCGCTGCTGGAGAGCGGGCCGGATGCCGACCGGCTGCGGGAATTGCTGTCGGGGCCGATGGACGACGGCCACGTTGGCGAGGCGCTTGCATTGCTGCGGGCCTCCCCGGGCATGGCGAAGGCCACGGACACCGTCGCCAGGTATGCGGCGCAGGCGCGCGAGGAACTCGCCGGCCTGCCCGACGGGGCCGGCCGTCAGGCGCTGGCCACGCTGGTGAAGTACACGATCGAGCGGCACGGCTGACGGAACCTGTCCGGGCGGCTGGGCGTTTTCTATTCGGTCACCACGTGCAGAAGGAGACGCTGATGGGGTGGCACCCCTATCACAACGGTGTCAAGACGGTGCTGCTGCTGGCCGTGATGTCGGCCTTGATCGTTTTCGTCGGGTCCCTGTTCAAGAACCCGTCGATCCTGGTCCTGTCCATCCTGTTCGCGGTCGGGATGAACATTTACGTCTACTTCAACAGCGACAAGCTGGCTTTACGGGCGATGCATGCGCAGCCGGTGACGGAGCTGCAGGAGCCGGTGATGTACAAGCTCGTGCGGGAGCTGGCGACGGCGGCGCACCAACCGATGCCACGGCTGTACATCAGCGACACCGCCAACCCCAATGCGTTCGCCACCGGGCGCAACCCGCGCAACGCGGCGGTGTGCGCCACGACCGGAATCCTGGCGATCCTCAACGAGCGTGAGCTGCGTGCGGTCCTAGGGCACGAGTTGTCGCACGTGTACAACCGCGACATCTTGATCTCGTGCGTGGCCGGGGCGCTCGCGGCGGTGATCTCCGGCCTGGCGAACCTGGCCGTGATCATGAGTTGGTTCGGTGGCGGCCGAGATGACGGCGCGAATCCTTTTGCTCTCCTGCTGGTTTCGCTGCTCGGTCCGATAGCGGCGACGATCGTTCGCCTGGCGGTGTCGCGGTCGCGCGAGTACCAGGCCGACCAGTCCGGGGCGGAGCTGACCGGTGACCCGCTGGCACTGGCGTCGGCCTTGCGCAAGATCTCCCGCGGCGTAGAGGCCGCACCGCTGCCGCCGGAGCCGAAGCTGGCCAGCGAGGCGCACCTGATGATCGCCAACCCGTTCCGGTCGGGGGAGCGGTTCGTGTCGCTGTTCTCGACGCACCCGCCGATCGAGGAGCGGATCCGGCGGCTGGAGGCGATGGCGCGCGGCTGACTACGAGCGCCGATGGCTGACCGGTGGCCGATGCTCGACTAGCGATGTTGATAGCGCTGCGTAGCGCAACCCCGTCGCCTAGGGTGTGAATCCGTGCTGAGAATGCTGATCGGCGCGGTCGGTGCCGCCGCGGCGGCGCTGATCGCGGCGCCCGGGATCGCCTGGGCCGACCCGGATGCCCCACCGCCCGCGCCGAACATCAACGCCTTCGCGCCGATCTCACCGGCCGACTTCTCGGTGATGAGCGGTGCCTGGTACGCATTCGCGACGCCGGACGGGTTGACCTGCGTGATTCAAAAGGGCCCCGGCGACTATGGCTGCAGCGGGCCGATCCCGAACGCGCCCGACGGCGCGAACATGGTGAGTGGCGGGCCAACCGGTGCGCCGGGCTTCGCCAACGCCGACGCGTCGGTGTTCGCCGTGGCCGGACCGGTCAAGCCGTTGCCGCCGAAAACCCGGCTGAGCTACCGGCAGATCAGTTGCGGCACGGACGGCGCGGGTACGACGTCGTGCCTGAACTCCTACGATCAGTCCGGCTTTGTGATCGGCCCCGGCGGCAGCTACATCGTGGGCCAGACACCGCCGTTGTTGGACCGGCCGCGGACGTAGCACCGCTTGAAGCTACGCCGGGTTCGCACATCGGAGTCGTTGGAAACCCAGTACGACGACAACGGCCAATGGTGCCCGTTCGCGGGTCCCAGCCCGTTCGGGCCGTCGCCGTTTACCGAGCAATGGCAGCTTGACACGGCTGATCGACATCTTGAGAAGACCGACAAGCTCTTGCCGTTCCAGCCGTTGTCGTTGCGGGACTTCCTGCTGTCGGAGACGCACAACATCACCGCCGCCCGCGGCATGCTGCAGCGCTTCTATCCCGGCGCCTACCGTGTCACCGAAGCGTTCGAAACGCTCACTCGGCGCACGTTTCCGGCTTTCCGCCCCAGGAAATTGTTCTACCGCCAGCCGATTTACTACATGGGCAATGCCATGACGATCGTGCCCACCGGAACCCCGATCGTGTTCCCCAGCTACTCCAGCGGATTGGACTTCGAGCTGGAAGTCGCGTTCGTCTTGAAGGAGCCGCTGTTCAACGCGACCGCGGCGCAGGCCACGGCGGCGATAGGCGCATTCGTGTTGTTCAACGACTTCAGCGCACGGGATGTGCAACGCGCCGAGATGTCCTCCGGTCTGGGCCCGCAGAAATCGAAACACTTCACCAGCTCCATGTCGGACACGGCAGTCACCGCCGATGAGGTTTTGCCGCGCATCGATGAGCTGACAGGGTCGGTGATCATCAACGGCCGAACGGTCGGCACGGTCAGCAGCCGCGGATTCCAATGGAGTGTCGGCGACGTGCTCGCCCATGCCTCCCGTGACGAACAGCTATTGCCCGGCGAGCTCATCGCCACCGGAACGTTGGCCGGGGGATCCGGCATGGAGACCGGTCACTGGCTTGGCCGCGGCGACACGTTGCGGCTCGTCCTCGACGGGATCGGCGAAGTCGAACATCGCGTACTCGACGGGGACAGGGCGACGTGAACGCGATTCCGGCCTGTCAGCACAGGCCGGGTTAGAAGCCGGACCCGTGGACTTCGTGGCCGGGCACCTCCGTGGCCAGCCCGTAGTAGGCGTCCTCGACGGTGCGGCCGTGGTTGATTACGCCATCGACTTCGCGGGCGATCGGCATGTGGATGCCGTAGCGGTCGGCGAGCTCCATGATGACGCTGGCGGCCTTGACGCCCTCGGCGACCTGGTCCATGGACGCAAGGACCTCGTCGAGGGGCTTGCCGGCGCCGAGTTGCTCGCCGACGTGGCGGTTGCGGCTGCGGGGGCTGGTGCAGGTAACGATGAGGTCGCCGAGCCCGGCCACGCCGGGGAACGTTTCGGGCTGCCCGCCCATCGCGACACCGAGCTTGGTCATCTCACGAAGGGCGCGGGCGATCACCATGGCGCGGGTGTTCTCGCCGATGCCGAGGGAATACCCCATGCCGACGGCGATCGCAAACACGTTCTTCAGGGCGCCGGCCATCTCGACGCCGATCACGTCGTCGGTGGTGTACACGCGGAACCGCTGGGTACGGAACAACCCGGACAGCCGGGTGGACAGGTGCTGGTCGGGCATGGCGATGACGGCGGCTGCGGCGTAGCCCTGCGCGACCTCGCGGGCGATGTTCGGGCCGGCGAGGGTGCCGGCCGGGTGGCCGGGCATGACTTCCTCGACGACCTGCGACATGCGCAGGGTGGTGCCCTGTTCGAGGCCCTTGACCAGCGACACGATCGGCACCCACGGCCGCAGGCTGGCGCGCAGGTCGGTGAGCACCTGCCGGAAGCTGTGCGACGGCACGGCCATCACGACTACGTCGGCGATGTCGGCGGCCATGTCGAAGTCGGTGGTCGCCCTCAGGTTCGGGGACAGATCGACCTCGTCGCCCAGGTAGCGCAGATTGCGGTGGCGCTCATTGACGTCTTCGGCGGTCTCGGCGGAGCGCATCCACTGCAGCGTTTCGGACCGGCGGGCGGCGATGGATGCGACGGTGGTACCCCAGGAGCCCCCACCGAGCACGACGACGCGAGGTTCGCGGCGAGGAGGTGTCATGGGTGCCACATTAGGGGGCAGCCCTACGGGTTCACCGGTAGTTGACGAACTGCAGCGCCACGTCGAGATCGGCCTGCTTGAGCATGGCGATGACGGCCTGCAGGTCGTCCTTCTTCTTTGATGACACGCGCACCTCGTCGCCCTGGATCTGCGTCTTGACGCCCTTGGCGGCCTCGTCACGGATCAGCTTGGTGATCTTTTTGGCGTTCTCGCTGTCGATGCCCTGCTTGAGTTTGCCGTTGACCTTGTAGGTCTTGCCGGAGGCTTGCGGCTCACCGGCGTCGAAAGCCTTCATGCTGATGTCGCGACGGATCAGCTTTTCCCTGAAGACGTCGATGGCGGCCTTGGCGCGCTCCTCGGTAGAGGAGGTGATGGTAATCGCCTCGTCGCCGGACCATTCGATGCGAGTATCCGTGCCACGGAAATCGAACCGGGTGGCCAGCTCCTTGGCCGCCTGGTTCAAGGCGTTGTCGACCTCCTGGCGGTCGACCTTGCTGACGACGTCGAACGAGGAATCCGCCATTGGACCCGTCCCCCTATCCCATTCGTGTTGGCCGTTTGTGCTTTGGGTACATCCTCGTTGTACTCTGCTAGTCGCACAAAGGCAGGTTGCCCGAGCGGCCAATGGGAGCGGACTGTAAATCCGTCGGCGTGAGCCTACCCAGGTTCGAATCCTGGACCTGCCACCCTGGTCGGAGGCTGGTTTTTGGCCGAGCCGATTTCTGCATCGACAGTGCAAGTGTCGTCGCCGATACCATGGGACTTAGCTGGCCGATGCGCTGTCGGTGAGCAAGGCCGCGGTCGCCACCTTGCCCGGGAGGCTGCAGGAAGGCGCCATGGTGAAGCGGCTGCCGAGTTCCGGCGGATGTGGACCGACTACCGGGCGAGAGGGAGCCATGACTCAGGCGGACAAGGTCGACTTCACCGATGTGCGGTGGGGGTCGGTGGAATGGACGAACCTATGCACGCTGTACCTGCGGGCATACGAAAGCCGTTCGCCGGCGGCGATTCTCGGAGACACCGCGGCAGCCGAGGCGGTGGACCGCATCGAATACGACTGGGCCCGCATGCGGCGCGCCATGCGGCCACGGTCCAATCAGTATATGGTCACCATGCGCGCCAAACAGTTCGACGACTGGAGCGCCAACTTCCTGCGCCGCTATTCGAACGCCGTCGTCCTGCACCTCGGCTGCGGCATGGACACCCGGGTGTTCCGGCTGCATTCACCGGATACCGTGCAGTGGTTCGACGTTGACCAACCGAATGTCATCGCGCTGCGGCGCAAGCTCTACGACGACCGCGCCGGCTACCGCATGATCGGCTCGTCGGTGACCGATGAGGCGTGGCTGCACGAGATACCTACCGATCGCCCGACGCTGATGGTCGCAGAGGGACTGGTCATGTATCTCACCGAGCCCGAGGTGCGTACGCTGCTGCAGCGCCTCACGGATCGGTTCGGCAGCGGTGAGCTCGTCTTCGACACGGTGTCGCCGATGGGGCCGCGCCTGTCCAAGGTGCTCACCAAGGGCATCACCAAGTGGGGTATCCGTGACGCCCGCGAAATCGAACAATGGAACCCGCGGCTGCGTTTCCTCGAGCAGTCTTCGGTGGGGGCACTCTACGAACACATCCCCTCGGCGCCGGTGCGGCTACTGTGGCGGCTGGTCGACGCCACACCGCTCCGCAACTACGACGTGCTCAACCGCTTCGCCTGCTGAGTCATGCGCCATATCGGGTGCTTCGCCGCCAGCGTTGCGCTGCTGGCTACGGCCTTGGACGCTACCCGGCTGCTAACGGGCAGGGCGACCAGAGCGCGACGGACGCTGAGCCCCCGCGGGAAGAAAAGCCCCCACAGTTCGGGCGCGGCGAGCCCCGTTACTGTGCCACCCGCGGCCGTGACCGACGGCTTCAGGTTAGTGCGGTTGAGTCGTGCGTAGGGGGTAGCGGTCCGGGCTGGCGCGGCTGGCGTGCTACGGAGGTTCTGGCGGCGGCGATGCATAGGACGGCGATGGCGAGGCAGCCGATGGTGTACCAGAGGCTGCCGGTGGGATCGCCGTTGGATGTCACGCCGTCGACCGCGCGCAGGTATGCCGACAGCGACGTCGCCCAGAGGATTGTCATGACCGCGAGGTAGGCAGTGGCGTAGGTGAGGATGGCCGGGTTGTAATAGCGCACTGCATCCGAGTCATCGTTGCGGCGCAGTCGGCGCCATTGGGTGCCCAGCGCCCAGAGGGCGACGACAGTGACGGCGGCCAGTTCGGCGACGTAGATGACGCCCACGACGGTGGTGCTGCCCGACAATGCGCCGCCGATCGTGGCGGGCAGTGGTAGCACGGCGGTGCCGATCGACGCCAGCACACCGACGACTACTGTGCGCCATAGCAGCTGCGGGCCGGAGAAGCTGCGGCCCGCGTCGACGTGGCGACCGACGAAGAGTTGGACGAAAAGCGCCAGTGACATCGGCCACAGGGCGGCGAAACCCACGACACTCGGCAGGGGCACCGAACCGAAGAACGGTTGGTTCATCGGGTTGTCCAGCGTCCATTCCCACCACCGCAGTTGGGGCCCAAGCTGGTCGAAGATCTCGTAGAACACATGGTGCACGAAGCCGACGCATACCGCGCCGACCAGGACGCCGTAGCGCCGGAAAACCCCCAGCATGCGGACGATCTCGTAGGCCACGGTGGCCATCATGGGATAGACGGCGACGATGTAGAGCGGCAGCCGGCCCCACAAGAAGTCCACCGTGAACACGTTGTGGGCAAACATGGTGTCGACATGGCTGCTGATACCGAACGCCGCAGGAAAATACAGGGGCGGCTCAATGATGAACAGGTAGGCGATGGCCCCGAACCACAGCACGAGGTTGGTCGGATCGTTGTGGCGGCGCAGCCGCACGATCGCATAAACCAGTGCCAGCACCGCCCCAGCGATCACGGTGACTTCCAACACCGGAAGTGTCCAGTTCTGCAGCCCGAACGGACTGCGAACCTCGACCAGACCGCCCGCGGTCTGACACGAAAAGCCCAGTCTTAACGCGAGATTCGCAAAGGTCGGGGTGCACAGATCGGACACAGTAGTCCTCAGGTGTCCGGTGTGCCGGTTGCGGTGTACCAGTGGGTCACGTCGTAGCCCGCCGCATACCGCTGGAACCATTCGTCGGCCAGGGCGGGCAGTTGTTCATGAGCGGGATCATGACCGGGGATCTGGCTGCGCACGATTCCCGACATAGCGACGAGCTGCTCGCGCAGTGGCAGATGTGTGAACGCGTTGCCGAACGGGCCGTCGTCGGGCACATCAAGGAACGGCAGGCGCTGCAGCAGTGCTCTTTTGCGGCGCTGCATGCCGAACATCGACAGGGCGTCGACCTTGCGTCCCTCGATGGGAACATGCTTGTTGAACCCTTCGCCGGCGATCCGCAGCACCGACCAGACGTGTTTGAAGATCGACGGCGCCACCCGCATCCGATACCAGGGGTCATCGACAACCGCGTCGTAGATGATCAACGCCGAGCTGCGGTGCTCGACCTCCTCGACGAAATGCCACAGGAACAGCGACGCCACCCGGTCGTCCCCCGGCGCGAACAATGTGTCGTCATGATCGAGCATCAGCTTGAACACCGGCGTGAACGTCGCCTCCAGATCGGCGGTGTAGGCCAGCCGGTACTTCAACGGCTTGTTGGCGGTCAGATCGTCAAACGCCGCGATCACCTCATCGAGCGTCTCCTTGAGCGCCGGATAGCTCTTGATCAAACCCTTCGCGTGCTGGCGATGGCCCATCGAATGCTGACCCTCCTGGCGTACGAACGCCTGGGCTTCATCCGCCACTTCCGGATCGGTGATTAACGGCATGGCCTCGGGGATCATCTGACCGATCATCTTCTCGAACGCGATCGCCAGAAACGACACCGCGTTGGCCATGCTGGAAAAGGCCGGGTTCTGCTCGTTCCACAGAAACGGAACGTCATGGTCGGCGAACGTGAACCGCATCTTCCGCACGATCAGATCCGTCATGGCAGCTCCTCAGTTCTCGCTGTGTCTTGCCCTGGAGGGCGCGACACCTGAGCCATCATACATCATAAACGTCAAATGTATGATCATGGCGATTGTGGGCTTCCGTCAACGTCGCCACCGGCCCGCAGTTTCGCAAGCCGCTCGGCGGAGCCGATATCCTGCGGGAATGTTGTTACTTGGGGTGGTCAATCGTGGCGCGTAGACGCGGCTGGGACGGGCATCCACCGGTCACCGACGAGGAAGCCTCCCGGCGCATCGTGGCCGCCGCGGTCACGCTGATCGCCAAGAGCGGTTCTGATGTCAGCATCGCTGAGGTTGCCGAGTCCTTGGGGATCATCAGGCAGACGGTGTATCGGTATTTTCCGACCGCCGAAGCTCTGATGCACGCAGCGGCCGTCGCCTCCGTCGACGGCTTCCTCGATCGCCTCACCCAAGCCGTCCACGGCATCAGCGATCCTGCCGAAGCGATGACCGAAGGTGTCTTGTACACGCTCGAAGAGGTAACGCGCACACCTCATTTGGGCATTCTGCTGTCCGAGCCATACCGCAACACCCACACACCAAGTCTCGCCTCCGACGAAGCCCAGACGTTCGGGATGCGGATGATTACCCGCTTCGACGTCGACTGGACGCAATACGGCTACGATCAGGCGTCGCTTCGCGAACTCGTGGAGTTCACCCTCCGCACGATGCTCTCATTCTTTATCGCGCCCAATGATCCCAGTCGCAACCGAGAAGGCCTGCGGCGCTTCATCAGACGGTGGCTGGGCGGCGCCATCTTGGCCCAGCAACACACCGCCGCCGTCTCTTCGCCGGCGCACCAATAGCTGCTCGTATACCTGTCCCGACTTTGCGGCTCTGGTTGACCCAGATCGGTGCGCTAGGGGGTTTCACCCGTCAGATCTTGCCTTTGAGAAGCTCGCCGACGACAAGCTGCGTGTAGTACCAGGCGGTCTTGCCTATCGTCGGCGCGTCGATGGTGCTGAAGATGGCGTCGGCGATGCCGAAGGGCAACATGCTGGGAATCGGCCCGCGCGCGTACTCCAACATGAACGCCGCGTCGGGCACGGCGTAGCCTTTTGCCCGGCCTCCGGCCAGATAAGCCACGTCGCCGGGTTTGTACACGCTTCGCTCGAACTCGCCCTCCTCATAGCACCACACTTCGCCGTCGATGATGAAGTCCCACACCTCGCTGGCATAGCGGCCCGAGTGGCCTTCGGTGCCGATCGGGGTGCCGAAGAAGATCAGGTATTCCGACAGTGAAGCGTGCAAGAGCTTCATCTGCCCCATCGCGCCGCCCGCGTTGTTGAATACCCAGGGGATGTCGTCGCGAATGTGACCCGGATACTCGCGTTTGAGCTCGCCGATAATCTGAGCAAAGGCCGCATCCTTGGTCTCCAGGCCTACCGTGTCCTTCGCGATCGTGTGCAGCTGCTCGGAATCAAATATCACACCCATAACAAACAACGGTACGCTATCATACACCTACTGTCCAATGTGTATGGTGGTGACCTGGCCGCGTAGAGATTGGCGCCCCTGCGGATGGCAAGACCTCGTGCACACATCGCCGGTGACGTCGTGTCGCCTGCGCCGGGCCTAACCGCACCGTCGTTCCTGGTTGGTCGGCCGGTGCGGGACGCGCTCACCCGCTGCCGATAGGCTCGGTCGCCGTTGCGCACACCGCTGCCGCGTAACGTTGTCGACGCCGATCCGTTAGCGAGAAATGAGAATGCCATGCGCTTGTCGATCCGCAATCAACTCGCCGGCACGATCGTCGAGGTGAGCTTGGGAACGGTGATGGCGACGGTCAAAGTCCGTCTCGACGGCGGCGAGCAGGTGGTGACCGCCTCGATCACCAAAGATGCGGCCGTCGACCTGCAACTCGCCGAGGGGCAACCGGCGACGGTTTTCATCAAGTCGACCGAGGTGGCCATCGGCGTGCAATGACCGTCGCCGACGCGTCCCCCGATACCTCCACACAGGCGCATTCACAGACGCATTCACGGTCGATCCGGCGGTTTCGCGCCGTGTATGCGGATAAAATGCGGTCGTGTCCATGATCCGGGTCCGCGACGCCGCCGACCTGTTCGGAGTCAGCGACGACACGGTGCGGCGTTGGATCGATGACGGCGCGCTGCCGGCCCGCCGCGATCAGTCGGGCCGCAAGGTCATCCCCGGCGAAGCGTTGGCTGCATTTGCTGTCGCGCATTCGGGTGCCGCACCCAAGGACCCGCTGAGCGTCGGCAGCTCAGCCCGCAACCGTTTCACCGGCTTGGTGACCAAAGTCGTTGCCGACACCGTGATGGCGCAGGTGGAGATGCGGTGCGGACCGTTCACCGTTGTGTCGCTGATGAGCGCTGAAGCGGCACGCGAATTGCAGTTGGCGCCTGGCAGTGTGGCCGTGGCGGTCGTCAAAGCCACCACCGTGATCGTCGAAATCCCTGGAGGACAGTCGTGAAGCCAATTCGACTCGCGGCGGCGGTCGCCCTGTTGATGTGCGTGGCCATCGGCTGCGGCTCGTCGAAGCAAGCGTCTTCACCGCCCTCGCCGAGCACGGCCGGCGGCGGGAAGGTCGTCGTCTTCGCCGCGGCGTCGTTGAAGAAGTCGTTCACCGAGATCGGTGAACAGTTCAAGACCGACAACCCCGGCACCGACGTCGAGTTCTCGTTCGGCGGCTCCTCCGATCTGGTGACCCAGTTGACTCAAGGCGCACCGGCTGACGTGTTCGCCTCGGCCGACACCAAAAACATGGACAAGGCTGCCCAGGCCGGCCTGCTGGCCGGTGATCCGGTCAACTTTGCCTCAAATACGCTGACTATCGTTGTCGCGCCCGGCAATCCGAAGAAGGTCGCTTCATTCAAGGACTTGACTCAGCCAGGCTTGTCGGTTGTGGTGTGTGCGCCGCAGGTGCCGTGCGGGTCGGCCACCCAGAAGGTGGAGCAGGCCACCGGTACGCACCTGAGTCCGGTCAGTGAAGAGTCACAAGTGACCGATGTGCTCAACAAGGTGGTCACCGGGCAGGCCGACGCCGGACTGGTCTACGTCACCGACGCACAGGGCGCGGGGAACAAGGTCACCGCGGTCGGCTTCCCCGAATCCGCCGGCGCGGTCAACACCTACCCGATCGCCGTGCTCAAGCAGTCGAAGAACCTCGAATTGGCGCGCAAATTCGTCGGTGTCGTCGACGGGCCGGTTGGCCAGAAAGTGTTGAGCGCAGCAGGTTTCGCGAAACCCTGAGTCCACCATGAGTCACGCCACCGATGTAGTGTTGGCTGGGGGCGGGTTCGGCCGGGCGTAGCAGCGACACGTTTCTCAACTTCGCCGCCCAGCGCCGCGACTACGCTCAATTACCGCGATGCGGTATGGCGGCGGCGCGCAACACGGCCGGTGCCAGCCAATGGCATGCGTAGAGCGCAATCTGTACCTTCAGCACGGCATCGGGATCGTCGAATCGGCCGCCGCAGCGCTCCATGGCTTGGGCGACGCGGTACTGAATAGTGTTGCGGTGCAGAAACATCGCCTCAGCCGTCGCCGCGTAGCTGCGGTTTCTGCACAGGAACTCTCGCAAGGTCTCGCGAAGCCATTGGCTGCGCTCGTCATCAATGGCCAGGTCACCGAGCACCTGAGTAACGAATCGGCGAAGACCGTCGAGGTCCGTCGCCATCAGCGCGACCGGCGCCACCTCGTCATAGAACACCACCCGAGATGAACGCGCTGCACCCCCCAACAGCACCGCCTTGACTCGTTCAGCTTGAACCAGGGACTGCCGGAAGCCGCCGATCCCGTGATCGGTACTGCCAACGGCGACCCGCAGATCCAAACCCGAGGCCTCAACCCCGCGCCGTACCCGCGCGCAATCGATCGCGTCAGCCGAGCGGCGGGCGAACCACAGCCGCACCTCGCGCTCATCGGTCGGAACCATCAAGGGTCGCCCGACAGCGTCGAACTCGGCTGCCAGCAATGCCCTGGCCCGATCGAAGCGGTTGACCACATCGCCTGCACCGACGGCTGCCTGCGCCCACATCACCGCCGCAACGTGCACACCGTTCAAGCGATACTGCAGCGCGCGTTCAGCGTGCGGAATATCAATGGGCCCACCGGCCAGCACTTGGTTGACCCATTGCTGGCGCAGGCCGCTGCGGCTGCTGACCCACCGGTCGCGTTCTTGTTCGTAGGCGACGCCTACCTGATCGGTGACGCGGTCGATCCACGTGGCGGCGCGGTTGACGAGCTCGATCATCGCCGGCATGCTCCCATTGGAGGGCTGGGTGGCCAGAAAGTGCATCGCGGCGTCGACGAACCGACCGTGGCCGATCCGATATGCCCGAATCAACGCCGACAACGGGACATCGCGCTGGGCCAGCGCCCGCGCGTACATCACCGCCGCCGTGGGCGCTTCCACCTGCTCTGCCGGGGCCTCCATCTCCAGGAAGTGGATTCCGGCAATGACATTCTCGGTGATCGACGCCTCCAGCAGCTCCACCATCCGCCGGTCATTCTCCAGCGGCCGGATCTGCGACAGGGTCAGTTCGACCAGCTCGGCGATGAACTCATCACGATGATCCCCCAGCTGTTGGGCAGCCAACGACACCAGTTCGCGGTGATCCTCAGCCATGCGGGACCTCCTTGTATCCGTGTGTTTCAGAGCGTCTCACACAACGGCACAGGCGTCGTAGCGTTACGCAGCACCGGACCTCGAACCGTTCGGTTGGCGTTACGCGGGAACGCGACGCATGCGGCGCACCGCGTGGACAATGCTGACCGCCGTCGGGATCGACAGCGGCGACAACAGCATTAGGAAAATGGCGATGCCCGTAATGTACTGACCCATGACCTTCACACTCCCTCGATGAACAGCACGAATATCGTTGTGACACTGCTCTTTCGAAGCAGCAACATCACACTATGGGTGCAGGCGGCCGGGGGGCCATATGCGCAAGACATGAACCTCGATGCGGCGTTCGTGCGCTGCGCACGTATCCGGGTTACGCATTGTGGCGGTCCCGGGCGCCGTCATCGCCGGTGGAGGTAGCGCAGGGCCGAAAGTGCGGCGTTGTGTCCACACATCCCGTGCACGCCCGTGCCCGGCGGTGTGGCCGCTGAGCAGATGAACATTCCCGGTATACCGGTGCGGTACGGGTCGACGGCAAGGCGGGGGCGGGTAAGGACTTGTAGCGGGTCGTTTCTTCCGGTGAGGATGTCGCCGCCGATGTAGTTGGCGTTGTGGCGCTGCAAATCCGATGGCCTCCGCACGTGTACCGCAAGCACCCGCTCTCTGAATCCGGGAGCGAATCGTTCGATCTGGTCGAGGATGTCGTTGGTGGAATCGCCGGTGTAACCGTGCGGCACATGTGCATAGGCCCACACCGGGTTGCGTCTACCGCAGCTGCGGATGGGATCGGCGAGGTACTGCTGTCCGACTAGCACGAACGGTCGCCACGGCATGATCCCTCGGGCGATATCTCGTTCGGCGGCCACTATTTCCGCCAGTGCGCCGCCGAGGTGGACGGTGCCGGCTTGGCGACATGCCGGATTGGTCCATGGGATGTCGCCGTCGACGGCGATGTCGAGCTTGTACGCCGCCGGCCCGTGCCGGTATCGCCGATAGGCGCGGCGCACTCGCAGCGGGAGCCGGTCCCCGGCGATGGTGGCCAGCGCCTTCGGCGTCAGGTCGAACATCACCACGTCAGCGGTCGGCAGATCGCGTAGCGAGGTGACGGCGACGGCGGTTTCGATCTTGGTGCCCAGTTCTCTCAATCGGGTGGCCATGGCTTGTGTGATTGCGCCCGAACCGCCTTCGGCGACGGGCCAGCCGTAGCGGTGACCTGCCGCGGTGATCATCAGCCCGACCGCCGAGGTGGCCGGCCGGGTGAGCGGATAGTAGATGTGCGCCGCAATGCCGCCGAACAATGCTCGCGCCTCTTCGCCGCTCCACCGTCGCGCCAGCGCCGTGGCTGGCAGCATCGCCTGGATACCGAAGCTGGCTAACCGGGTTGGATGCTTCGGCACATGCAGGATGGGCCGGAACAGCTCGTCGAGCAGTTCGTCTAAATGCATTGTCAGGGAGCGGAACTGGCGCTGCCAGGCAACCCCGTCATGGTGGTCGAATTGAGCGGCCGTGACGTCGATGGAGGAATACAGGCATGCCGCCCGACCGCCGTCGAGGGGATGGGCGAGGGCAATCTGCGGGTATCGCCAGCGCAGCCCGCGGCTCGCTAGGTTTTGCGCCCGGAAGAACGGCGATGCCACGGCCATGGGATGCACCGCCGAGCAATCGTCGTGGAGTAGCCCCGGCAGGGTTAACTCGCTGGTGCGCGCACCACCCCCGACGACATCAGCGGCTTCCAGGATGGTGACGTCGACCCCGTTCTCAGCCATCGTGAGGGCCGCGGCGAGGCCGTTGGGCCCCGCCCCCACCACCAGCGCTGTGCTCATTGTGCGCTGTGAGCACTTGGAGTCGTCACGCTGTTGGCGGTGACATGCACCGGCAGCCGGTCGTCGGGTTCCGGCCACGGCTGCCGAGTCAGCAGGTCTTCGACGTCGATGTGGCCCTCTTCGATGAGCCCGGTTGCGGCGTCGAGGATGCGGTATCCCTGCCGGAGCCGGTGGATCGGTTGACCCTCGAGGACGATGACCCGCACGTCTTTCGGCTCGAAGTGGCAGCGCCGTTGCAGAGCCGAAACCAACTGTTCATTGTGCAGGTGCCCTTCGCCGAAGTTCCAGCCGATCAGTGGCCCGGCGATGTATTCGCCATCGCGGATCACATAGCTGGATTCATCGTCGACGGCTCGGCGCACCAGCGCGTTGAGGGCCCGGCCGTGGCTGTGCATGGACCGCCATGCCATGGCTTTGTCGAGCACGAGTTCGGCGGTATTCGGGTCGTACAGCTTCGCCAGCTGCTTGTTGCCCAGCGCGGAGGCCTTGACCACGCTTGCTTCGATTTTGTCTTCGACGCCCGGTCGCAGGCACCAGGCGCTGGTAGCCCAGTTTCCGGCGTAGTACCGCATGGCCGGCAGGAACGAGATCTGGCGCGGGAACATGTTGCCCAGGACGGGGATGACCGCCACACCGACGATCAACACCGCTAGCAGCAGCAGCGAATGCAATTGCCACACAGTGGTGTTGCCGTAATGCCCAAACAGGTAGAACAGCGAGAAGATGAAGAAGACGTTCCATTCCAGAGGCACACCCATTGGGATCGTCGAGATGATGTTGAGGTGGAAGATCACCATGAAGCCGATAAGGAACCACGCCCACGAATGGCCGTCGGCGAAGAACACTAGGATGAACGGCGCGACGAATTCAGCGGTGGTACCGCCGACATGGGCCATGACCTTCGGCAGCCATGAGGGCCGCAAGTCGGTGGCCGGGTCCACGTACATCCTGCGCTTGAACCAGGTGAATGCCTTGCCCCGCAGCAGCGGGCTGTTGCTCATCATCACCGCGACGACGTAGGGGAAGTGGTGGTTGAGCTTGGATGTCGCCGCTCCCCACCACAGCCCCACGAGGATGATCTTGTACGCGGCGATCTGGTCGACAAACGGAACGAAGAACACCAACAGCGTCAGCAAGTAATGCTCGGCCCGGGCGGCGAGAAAGATGGTCTTGTCCCGGAGTCCGAGCAGCCCGAGCGCCGCGATCAGTGGCACCACGGCAACGGGGTGGATCAGCCCGACGTCACTGCCTGCGGTCACCGGACCACCCTGACCGGTGGACAGCAATGCGTAAGCACCGGAGATCAGCACCGCGGCGTAGAGCGCGATGTCGACGAGCGTGCGCGTGTCACCACCGGTGAAGGGCACCTTGCCGGGCCAGGGTGCCAGTCGGATGGTGCCAGGGCGCAACCAATACAGGAAGCCGCCGATGGGCGGGGAGAACCGGAGGGTAAGCGGGCCTGATCCGCAACCCAGTCCCAGGACTTCCCAAAGCAAGGTGAACACGACGAGTTTTTGGTACACGATAGGCTGGGACCACCAGGCCGCGATGTGGGTGAGCCCGCCAAGGCCTTGGGTTAGCGAGATAACGGCCGCGGCGCCAGCCACATAGGCTGCGATCTTGACCAGGTAGAGGACATAGACGGCGTACGGGGTGCCGAAGCCGTGCTCGACCCAGTGGCGGGTCATCGTCTGGAGCCGTTGCCATCGCGGTAGGGTCTGCCAAGCCGCAGCGTCGACGGGCGGCAGATCGGGGGTGGTGAAACCCATGGGGAGTCCTTCGAGCTTGTGGTTTCGGTAGCGACGCTGATTACGTTATGAGCGGATCGTGACGCGGACCATGGTGTTGGCGGCCGAATCCTGGCCCGCGCTTTGTGCTGAGAGCACGACGCTCGATCTCACCTGCATAGTCATCATTTCGCCGCTTCCCCGCACATTCGCCGCCAGAATTTCATGACGCCGGTGTGTTCAAAGACAAGTCTGCGCTGAATTGCTCCGCTGGTGGCGGTTGATGGCATTGCTGTCGTGCCATCCGCTCGGTGAGGCGAGCTCCATGGCACGCTGAACATTGTTGCTGCGAAACCCAATTCGTTCGATGAGCGGGCGGAACAACCCCGGGGCTTTCGCCATCGGAGTCAGGGTCTTGGGTATGACGATCTGTTCTGCACGGCGCTGTATGCCGTGGACGATCCCGGTGGTGACGACATCGAGCGGAACCATTTTCCAGAGGCCCCTGTCGTTGCCGCCCCACAATTCCCGGCCGGCGGGATCAGCGACGACGTCGTCCATCATCGGGGTGGCGAAGAACGTCGGGTGCGCGCTTCCGACACCGACGCCGAGGTGGCGTAGCTCCAGGCGGATGCTGTCGCACATCGCCCACACGCCGGCCTTGCTGGCGGTGTAAGACGCTTGCAGCGGGGAGTGCACGAACGCGGCCATCGACGAGATTGCCAGCAGGTAGCCGCGGTGCGGTTGCACATGAGGAAGCGCGGCGCGGAAGGTCCGCCACACGCCGGTGAGATTGATGTCGATGACTCGTTCGAATGCCGCCGGCTCAAGGCTGGCCATTGGGGCCATGGTGTCGATGCCGGCGTTGGCGATGACGATATCGATTCGGCCGAAGTGCTGGGCCGCGGCGGCCATCGCCACCTCGAGGGCGGCGAGGTCGCGCACATCAGCGTGGAAGCCTTTGGCGACGGTATCTCCGCCGAGCTGTTCGGCCTGCGCCTCGGTGGCTTCGAGGTCGAGGTCGAGCAGCGCGAGGTTTGCCCCGCGGGCACGCAGCTCTTCCGCCAGGGCCCGGCCGAGGCCGCCGGTGGACCCGGTGATGACGATCGTGCGGCCGGTGACGTGGTAGTGGGTCATGGTGTCCTCCTCAGGGTGTTTGGTTTAGGTGCCGACTGGCACGTGGCGCCGTAGAAATGCGATCTGGTCGCAGACGGCACGCTCGAATGCCGCACCGACATAGATGTCGAAGTGACCTTCGGGATACAGGCGTACCTCACCGCGAGGCGCGGTGCGCGCGTGGCGCAAAGTAGCTGTGGCCGGCGCTACGGTGTCGGTCTCGCAGACGCAGAACAGCAGCGGGCAATCCACCCGTTTGGCATAGCGGCCAGGCCTATGCAAGGGGATGTGCAAGGCCACCCGGGCGGCGACCTCGTTACGGTGCGGCGCGCCGTCGGGGACCAGCCCGAGGTAACCCGGCACCGAGTCGGGTGCGGTCATCAGCGCTGCGGATTTGGGCGGGCCGGCGAGCGAGACCGTGACCATGTCCTTGCCGAGTCGCGTGACGAATACATCGGCGAGAGCTCTGACGGTCATCTTCGCCAGGGTTTGTGGATCTGCCGCCAAAGCTGATGCAATGCCGTCGGTGAACGGGCATTGGGAGATGACGGCGGCGATCCCTGCCTCGCGCGCCGCGGCGACGATAACGTGACCCCCACCGAAGGAGGTGCCCCACAGGATGATTCGCGCAGCATCGACATCGGCGCGGCTGCGAGCGAAGGCGATCGCAGCCGACCAGTCCGCCAGTTGCCGGTCTATGTCGAGCAGTTGGCGGGGCTGTCCGTCGCTGGCACCGAAATGGCGGTAGTCAAACACCAGACAGGCATAGCCGGCCGCGGTGAACCGCTCGGCGTAGGCGTCCAGCCGCATCTCGCGAATGCCGCCCAGACCATGCGCCAGCACGACCACGGGTCGAGGATCGTTGGCCTTCGGTAGGTACAACCATGCGCGGCACGTCGCGTCATCGGAAACGAATTCCACGTCCAGACGGGTGATCATCGGTTCACCGCCAAGCTGGACTGCTCAAGTTCCCTAATCAGGATCTGGGTTGTCCTATCACGGACCAGCAGCGCATCCGACAGCGGGTTGAGCAGCCCGTTGAGAGCGATGTAGGGAATCCAGCGGCCGGGCACAACGATTCGCGGTGAGCGTTTCACGATGCCGACTGCCACTTTATCGGCGACTTTTTCAGGCTCGATAGCGCTGCGCAGCACCGGTGGATAGGCGTGGGCGACCAACCGGGTGACGGTGTCATGGCTACCGAACGCGTTGCGAGCGATGCCAGTGTTGACCCACCCGGGGTACAAGACTCCAGCGGTGGCGCCGGTGCCCGCCAGTTCGATCCGCAGCGCCCGACCAAGTTGCGATACAGCGGCTTTCGCCATCGCGTAGGGAGCGTTAATGACACCGTTGATATAGGCGTACGCCGAAGAGGTGATCAGTACATAGCCGCGGTTGGCCACGATTTGCGGCAGTGCGGCGCGCACGGTACGCCACACGCCGAACAGATCCACTTCGACAACCCGCTCAAACTGGCGTGGGTCAATGCCGGCCACTGTTGTAGGCGGGTCGGCTGCGATGCCTGCATTGGCGAAGACAACGTCAACGGCACCGAAATGCCCCGCGGCGAACGCGACGGCCTCCGCCATCGCGGCCATGTCGGTGACGTCCAGGGCGACCGGAAGCGTGCGGCGCCGACCTAGTTCGTCGGCGACCCCTTCGACAGCGGCTTGGTTGAGGTCGGTGAGTACCACATTTGCTCCCCGGGAATGCAATACCCGCGCAGTCGCGGCACCGATCCCGCCGGCAGCCCCGGTGATGATCACCGTCTTTCCTTTCAACGTGTGATTTGCGGGCACAGCTTCTTCCTTTTGAGGTTTCGGGGCGGTTTCTCGCTCGGACGGATCTAGCGGTTTAGGTCGTGAGGCTCACATGGATAGCTAGACGCTCGCCAAGGGCATGCACTTCCGGCCAGTTGCCCGCACATGCCGCCCGCACGAGGTCGCCAACCAAAGGGCTATCGACGCCTAACTCAGCCAGCCATGCCGACACCGTGGCAGCGATCTGATCGCCCCCCACATCTACGCAGCGGTGACCGTCCAGACAGTCGGTGACTCGATACACTGCCCGGGCCTGCGCGGCCCGCTTTGCTCGGCGAGCTGGCCAAAACCATGACCGACGGTTGGCACCGCTGGCTGACGATGAAGCCGGCGATAACCGCTGGGTAAACCGGGTCAACGTGGAACGCGTGCCGTTATCGCGAGGTCTTGCGGTTGCGCTCAACTTGGCTGGGGCGGGCTTTCCGTTGTGTTCGTCGGCCGATGCATCGACGCCGGTCCCGTGATCGCTGTGTGTGCGGGAAGCGGCCGTCAAGTACATGAGAAGCTTTCTGAAGTGCGGTTTAAGAGGATGCCGGTTACGCTACGGGCCGCGAAGCGATCGCAGCCATATGCCACAGCCATGAAAAAAGAAGTCGCGTTTGTGCTCTTAGCACGATCCGCGAAACGGCTGAGTTCATGTGTGCAGTCCCGTAGCGGCGACGGCTTCCGCGAGTCGCTTGACGGTTGCCCGAGGTGGCGGATCTGCTGCGCAGCCCCGGATGCCGGGGCGGCCCGCCCCGACGGTGACAGTCCACCCGTAAGGTAGCCAACGCCATCACGCAGCGCGCGACACCCGTGACGTGAGCCCGGCCTGGGGTACCTGTGCGTGCAAAGCGGTGAGCTATGCGCACCCGACCACAGATTCATTAGGACCGAGATGACCCGCAGCAGCAGCCGACGCGGCTGGCTCACCCGCAATGTGTGGGTGCTGTCGGCCGTGTCGTTCCTGCAGGATGCCGCCAGTGAGTTGCTGTATCCGCTGTTGCCGATCTACCTGACGAGTGTCCTTGGCGCCCCGCCAGCGGTCGTCGGCGCCGTCGAGGGTGCCGCCGAAGGGACGGCCTCGCTGACCAAAATCGCATCGGGTCCGCTCGGCGATCGGTTCGCCCGCCGTCGACTGATCGCAAGCGGGTACGGGCTCGCCGCGCTGGGCAAGCTCATCGTCGCCGTGGCCGGAGCCTGGCCCGGTGTCTTGGCCGGCCGTGTCGTCGACCGGTTTGGCAAAGGGTTGCGCGGAGCTCCGCGGGACGCATTGCTGGTCGAGGGAATCCAGGAATCCCAGCGTGGCCGCGTGTTCGGATTCCACCGCGCGATGGACACTCTCGGTGCCGTTGTGGGACCGCTACTGGGCCTTGCCGGTTATGAACTGTTCGACCACCGCATCCGGCCGGTGTTGTACTTTGCGGTCATTCCAGCCGTCCTCAGCGTGTTGATGATCGCCTGGGTGCGGGAGCGACCCCGCACAACTCCTGCCACCAACACCTCGTCGGTGTTTGCGGGCGTGCGCAGGCTTCCGGGCGGCTACTGGCGAGTCGTTGGATTCCTCTTCGCATTCAGCGTCGCGAACTTTCCCGACGCGCTGCTTTTGCTACGCCTGAAAACCATCGGATTCTCGGTGGCGATGGTCGTCCTTGCCTACGTCGGCTACAACGCGGTGTATGCGGTGGCCAGCTTTCCGGCCGGTGCGTTGGCCGACCGGCTCGGACGCCCCATGGTTTACGGCTTCGGACTGGTGTTCTTCGCGGTCGGCTACCTCGGCTTGGCCGTCACCACGAACGCCACGGCAGCATGGCTGGTGATCGCGGTGTACGGATTGTTCACCGCCTGCTATGACGGTGTCGGCAAGGCCTGGGTCTCCACACTTGTCGTCGGCGAGCTGCAGGCCGGCGCACAAGGCGTGTATCAGGGATTGAGCGGCTTCGCGGTGCTGGGCGCAGGTCTGTGGGCGGGCTTGTGGTGGGGCACCAACGGCCGGGTGCCGTTGCTGACGTCCGGCACGGTGGGTGCGGTCTTCGCCGTCGCGCTGCTCGCGTACGCCACGCGGCAACACCACGCGGCGATGCATCCGTCCGGCCCCGTGGTGACCTGAGCCGTACTGCCCGGGCGGCGACCGACAGCCGCCGAGTAGCTATGTTGGGTTGCCCGCGAACCACGCGGTGCTCACGGTGTGCCTCCGCGGCGAGTCGTATCCAGTGGTCGGTGGACCGAGCTGCCCGACCTTCACCGTCCACAGCGGTTGCGACCGGTCGATCGCCGAAGCCTGATCCTGGCCCGGCGGTATCAGGACCCCGAGCGACCAGCTCTGCTTGCCGCATCCGTAAGCAGTCGACCTGCACACTGATGACCACTCCCTTCGTGGCCTTGCCACCGGCTTGTCTCACCGGAGTAGCTGTCAGGGCGCGTGCGGTCCGGCGAGGCCGGCCAGCAGCGCACTGCGCTCCGGGTCGACTCGGGTGTGGTGGTAGACAACCGAGGCGGCGATCACCGCCTCCACCGCCGCGAGACCGGTCGCGATCGTCATGACGGTGGACTGCCCAACTGCGATCGCGGTCCCGGCGGCCCCATGATGATGGCCGGGCGCGGGCAGGTGGAGCGCGATCATCGCGAGGTTCATGATCGCGACGAGACTCCAGTCCCGCAGTGTTCCGCGTAGCCACAGCCAGCGCGCGCAGTTCAGGCACCCGATGATCATCAAGATCATCAGCGCACCGGAAGCCGGATTTGCCAGGTGCGTCAGCGAAAAGCCATGCAGTATCGCCGATCCGGCTGCGAGCGCCGCGCATATCCGCCGTCCGGCGACAGCTCGTTTAGGCATCTGTCCACTCCCGCGGCAATGACCCTTCTAGGGTAAATCCGCCGTCGAATTGGGCGAGGGTGTTTGTTTGACTGTCTGACGTGACGATTTCGATCATGCGATTCACATTTGCCGCGCCTGACGACGATCCACCGAGCCGGCACGAGCGCCTGCGCGGCGCCCGCGAGTTGGCCATTTGGGGCGAGCGACACGGGCTGAGCGGCGTCAGCGTCGACGAACACCACGCCACCGGCCACGGCTGGAGCAGCAACCCGATCCTGGCGGCCTCGTGGTTCCTGGCCCAGACCACCCGGATATTCGCCACCGCCGACTGCGCCCTCGCCCCGCTGTGGGACCCGATCCGCCTGGCCGAGGACATCGCTCTCGTCGACGCGATGAGCCGCGGCCGCCTCCACGTGACCCTCGGCCTCGGGTACCGACCCACCGAATACGAGCTTTTCGGCAAGCCCTTCAACCGGCGCGGCGCCCTCATGGACGACTTTCTCGAGCGCTTCCTGACCGCATTCGCCGACCTGCCGACCTGGACACGGCCCCACCCGCCCGTCTACGTCGGCGGGGCCGTGCGCGCCACCGCCGACCGCGCCGCGCGATACGGCCTTCCGCTGAGCCTGCCCGACCATCTGCCCGAGATCGCCGGCTATTACACCCAACAGTGCAAAGCCGCCGGACACCGCCCCATCGTGGTGATGCCGGCTGCTGACAGCCGCGGCATGGTCTACCTCCACGAAGACCCCGACAAGGCGTGGGCCGAACTGGGCCACCACATTCTCTGGGAAGCCCAGACGTACGCGAAGTGGACCCACGGCCGGTCGCATTCCTACCTGCACCTCACCGACCCGCAGACCGTGGACGACGTCCGCGCATCGGGGCGCTACCGGTTCATGACGCCGAGGGAGGTGATTGAAGACCTGGCGGCTGATTCCGCCGAACCGCTTGTGCTGCACCCCCTCGTCGGCGGCATGCCCCTCGACGAGGCCTGGAAGTCGCTGCAGCTGCTCACCGAGCACGTCCTACCGGCGCTGCGAACTCCCTAGCCCATGGCGGCCACGCCCACCCGCAGCGCAACCCGATCCGTCGCCTCACCTCGCTGTACGCGATCGGCCGGTCCAAACGGTGCCGATTCACCGCCCTGATGACACCCGGCGCCCAAGCACACGTGCGTTGTTGGCTCAAAGACCGGCAGCCGGCCGCTTCGTACAGGACACTTGGTCGAGGTCGACGGTACGTCGCGCCGGGTCAGGCGTGTCGCACGACGCCGCCGAAAGAGGAGCGCCGGGCCGGTGACACACAGCTATGAAAATTGGCAGACTGCGGCGGTGACTGTGCTCAGCCACTGGGTCAACGTGTACGGCGGAAAGGACGCCGGTTGGTTCTGCGAATCAGCGCCTGCCTTGCTGCTGCAGGAGTCCACGGTGACGACCCACCGTTGGCAGGAATCTAACAACCACGGGGTGGTGCGGGAACGCGCCCGCGATGAGCATCACCCGCGCCGGACCAGGGTCGTGTTCGCCCGCATCGCCGGCGTCGAGTTGGTTGCCGCGTGCGACGCCGACAATTACCACACCAGCATGCCGGAGCAGCACTACACGACCTGGCTGGCCAGCCAAGGACAGTCGTGATGCGCCGCCTCCCATCCTGTGTTTCGGCTGAAAAGAAATCGGCGCGACCGTTTCGGCGGCCGTATGCCGGGTACCGCCTGCGTCACCGGATGCGGCGGTCAAGGGAGTAGTGGCGTGTTGGACAAACGCGCGCAAGAACTGCAGCTGCCCGGCCGGCGTAGCGCCTCTCGTGAGACGGCGCAGCGTGGCTGGTTGGCCCGGCTGGGACCCGGGTTCGTCAGCGGTGCCGCCGATGTGGACCCGACGACGGTGGCCACGATGGTGGTGGTCGGCTCCACCACGGTGTACGCGCTGTCGTGGCTGGCGTGGTTGGTTTTTCCGATGCTGGCCATCGCCCTGGTCATCGCCACCCGGCTCGGCGCGGGCAGCGGCCGCGATCTGCAACAGGCCGTGCATGACCGCTACGGACCGGTGTTCGCGTGGACGGTCGCGCTCAGCATTGTGGTGGTCAACATCCTTACCATCGCGGCCGATATGCACGCGGGTGGCGTGGCGATCGGACTGTTGGTCAAGCACGACAGCAGCTGGTTCACCGCCGGCCTCTGCGTCGTCGTGGTGGCCCTGTTGTTCTGGGGCAATCTCGGCCAGGTGCAGCGGGTGCTCAAGTATGTGATGTTGTGCCTGCTCGCTTACCCGATCGCGGCCTTCCTTGCTCACCCCGACTGGGCAGCTGTGGTGTCCGGCACGCTGATCCCGCGGTTCAAGCTGAATTCCGACTACGTGACGGGTGGTCTTGCCATCTTGGGCACAACGCTGACCAGCTACGTCTACCTTTGGCAGACCATGGATCAAGCGCACGAACGACCCCGCGGGCGATGGCTTCGGTACCGCTGTCGCGAATCCGTCGCGGCCGCCTTCGGCACTACGGTGATTTTTTGGTTCATCCTCATCGCGACCGGCGCCACCTTGGGCGTTCATCAGCATGTCGTCCAAACCGCTGAGGAGAGCGCCCAAGCACTGGGTCCCGTCGCGGGTCCCTACGCCGCCGAGGTGTTTGGCATCGGACTGCTCGTCTCCGCGCTCGTCGCGCTGCCGGTATTGCTGGCCGCTACCGGCCACGTCGTGGCGGTCCAGCTGCATGCGTCGAACGGGCTGCCGGCCCGGCCCCGCCGCGCACCGGTGTTCACCATCACGATCGTCGCCGCGGCGGTGGTTTCGCTCGCCGTCGTGGTCGGTCTGGGGATACCGGTCGTTCGGCTGTTGGTGCTCGCCAGTGTCATCGGCGGCATCGCCACCCCGGTCGGCCTGATCGCGATGATGATGCTTAGTCGCGACCGCCGTGTGATGGGCGACGCCACGATCGGCGGCCGGCTCTATGCCGCCGGCTGGGCGGTGACGTCGGTGATCACAGTGCTTAGCGCGGTCTTCCTGGTCCAGCAGTTCACCGGCTGATTGCCTCCAGCCACCGCCACCCACCACGACGCCGCCCGCGCGCGCTTTGCGCCAGGCGCCGAAGGTCGGTCGCGGACCCGATGCGCAGGTCCGTGGGCGCGAAGTCGCCTGCTTGCTGTACCACAACGTCCGTAGCGAACCCCCACATCGTCGACGTCGTCGGCATCGCCATCGGCAGGCAAGTCGAATTCGAGCGGCTAAGCCGGCGAGGGCACCGCGTGTCGGGCTGATCCGCCGCGTCACAGCGCGACAAAATATCGGAAACACTTTTACAGGCGTTTGACTGAGGTCCGCAAATTCGGCTGTACTGGGTCGAACGCCCGCCGACGGCCAGATGTCGCGGAGGTGGAAGGAGCGTCCCATTGGTGCTGGCGCGTCAGGCGATATGACGGTCCCGGGCTTTGGTGTGATGTCGCTGTCGGGATTCGACCACCCGTGGTGGTTCCTGTTGGGGCTGGCGCCGGCCGTGGCGATGACGGTTGCGGTGGCTGGGCCGACCCACGAGCTGCGCCAGCCGCGCAATCGGGCGGTCATCATGCCGGCCATCGACGTCTCGCAGTCGATGCGCGCCGCCGACGTGTCTCCCGGCCGCCTCGCGGCTGCGCAGCAAGCCGCCGAGCATTTCGCCGATCAGCTGACCCCCGGTGTCATGCGGTTGGCGGTGTTGATCGCCACCGCTGCGGCGTGTCTTGCCATTCCGCTCAACCGTCGGCTTCCACTGTGACCCCCACGGGTCGTCACGGCGTCCAGCATGGGCGGCGCGGTGTGGCAGCGTTGCGGACCGCAGCATCGATCGGTGCGGTGCTGCTGATCGCGGTGACCGGTGTCGGCTGGTGGAGCATGCGACACACCCTGGGCGGGATGACGATCTCGCAGGCACTCGGCGCCGATGCCCCCAAATCCGGTGACGGCGCGATCAATCTGCTGCTGATCGGGCTGGACTCCCGGAAAGACCAGGACGGCAACGACCTTCCACAGGATGTCCTCGACAAATTGCACGCCGGCGATTCGGACTCCGGCGGTTATAACACCAATACCCTTATCCTGGCCCACATTTCGACGGACAACAAAGTCGTAGCGTTCTCCATCCCCCGCGACGACTACATCGCGGTCGACGACATCAGCGGCTACAGCCACATCAAGATCAAGGAAGCGTACGGGCTGAAGAAGGCCGAAGCCGAGCAGCACCTGATCGACGAGGGCGTCAGCGACCAGGCCAAGCTGGAGCGGCAGGGCCGCGAAGCCGGACGCGCGGCGACGTTGTCCGCGGTACGCGACCTCACCGGCGTGCCGATCGACTATTTCGCCGAGATCAACCTGGCCGGCTTCTACGATCTCGCTTCCAGCCTCGGCGGCATCGAGGTGTGCCTGAATCACCCCGTCTACGACGACTACTCCGGCGCGGACTTCCCCGCGGGGCGTCAAACGCTAGATGGCGCACAGGCTTTGGCATTCGTCCGGCAGCGCCACGGTCTCGACAACGGCGACCTGGACCGCACTCACCGCCAGCAGGCGTTCCTGGTGTCGGTGATGCGGAAATTGCAGGACAGCGGCACCTTCACCAACCTGGGCAAGCTGAGCAGTTTGATGGACATCGCGCGCAAGGACATCGTGCTGTCCACCGGCTGGACGGACGCGCTGTTCCGCCGCGTCGGCGCGATCACCGGATCACAGGTGCGCTATCAGACTCTGCCCGTGCTGCGCTACGACACCGTCGACGACCAGGATGTCAACATCGTCGATCCGGCGGCCATCAAAAAGGAGGTGGCAGCGGCGTTCAGCGGCGGTGAGGCCACCACCTCCACCGCCGAGGCGGCACCGTCCAGCACTGTCGACGTCATCAACGCCGGCAGCACCTCGGGCCTCGCCGACACGATCTCGCAGGAGTTGACTCGGCGAGGCTACACCAAGGGCGAGGTGCGCAACCCACTCACCGGCGAACCCCGCGAAACGGGAATCGACTACGGTTCCGATGCCTCCACCGACGCGCAGAACATTGCCACGCTGCTCGGCATCGACGTCGCTCCCAAGTTGGATTCCGGTCAGGAACCCGGCCATATCCGTGTCATCCTCGGTTCCGACTACGCGCTGCCCTCCAGCTTCGGCACGTCGGATCCCACCGCTGCCACCGCCGCAGGGGTCTCCGCCAACTCCGCCGGCATCGCCAACTCCGCCGGCTCGCAGGATTCGGATCCGACCCCGACACCGGATCGGGGGCAGCCGGTCGTGGGCGCCGGCGTCCCGTGCGTGAACTGACGGATACTTCGATTACTCCGCCGCGTGACCGGTGCACTATCGGAGGTGCAAGCACCTCGGTAGGTGAGGCTTCTGCACGGACCAGGCCACTGACCCGCAACGTCGAAAGGCGCCACCGTTCAGGACAGCTCTTCCCGGCTTAAGGGTTGAGCCCGAGTGGCTCCGGCGATTTCGTCCGGTACGCCGTGTAGTGCCAAAGCTCCGACAGGGGGTGCGCATCCGGCCGGCCCGGCGGCCGGTGGCAGCGCCGATCGTCGTGACGCCGCGCAAACCGCCTGTGCATGGCTCAATGAGCCAGCTGAATGGCTTTGACCACCAATAGGACAGCACCGACGATCAGGTAAGCCCGCAGGGCCAACATGCCCAGGCGTGTGCCGGCCGACCACTTGACCGGCTGCAGCAGCGCCAGCGGCGGCATCCGCCAGGTGTTGCGGTCGGCACCGGCCAACGTCTCGGCCAGCTCATCGCCCTGGTCGGACACCGGTCGGCGATTGCTCAGCCAACGCAGCGTGAACAGCGCGACCACGGCCAGGACGACGAGCGCCACGACCAGATAGATGCTGATAGCCACAACGTTGAGGTGCGGAAACAGCGTCGTGGCCATCAAGATCCCGGACAGCAGCAGGAGCGTTCCGACGATGACACCTGCCACCAGGTTCAGCCAGGGCCGATTCACCCACGGGCCCAGGACTTGTCGGTCGTTGCACAGCAAGAGCAGGAACACGCTGGCGCTGGGCAGCAACAAGCCCGCCAACGCCTGCACCGCGGTGGTGATCAATCCCAGCGGTGCGCCGGGGATCAGCACGATAGCACCGGCGCAGGCCACCATCAGTGTGTAGGACAGGTAGAACTGCTTGGCGTCGGCGAAGCCGCGGTGCAGGGAATGCTTCAGCCCGAACACATCGCCGAACGCGTAGCTGGTCGCCAGGGTGACCGCGGCGGCGCCCACGATGGAGGCGTCAAGCAACACGATCGCGAACACACCGCCGAGCACCCTGCTGTGCTCGCCCAGCAGGTGTGCGATCGCCCCGGCATCGGTGAAGCCTCCGCGGGTTCCCGTGGCGCGCGCCGCCCAGTCTCCGGTCATCACCAACGCCGCGGCACCCAGCACGACGACGAAAGCGCCGAACGTGGTGTCCGTACGCTCATACCCGATAAACCGTGGCGTGATCCGCTTGTCCACGATGTTGGACTGCTGGAAGAACAGCTGCCAGGGGGCAACGGTGGTGCCGACGATCGCGATGATCAGCAGCACGGCGTCCGAGCTGATACCCCCCATGATGGTGGGGACCACGAACGATCGGGCTGCCGAGCCCCACTGCGGGTGTGACATCAGCAACATCGGAATCTGCAGCAGGCTGACCGCGATGAACACGAACATCGCCCGCTCCCAGCGGCGGAAGCTGCCGGTCGCGGTGATCGCGATCAGCGCGACCGCGGCTACCGGCACGATGATGTATTTGGAGATGCCGATGTAATCGGCCGCCAGCGTGATACCGATGAACTCCGTCACGATTGTGAGGAAGTTCAGCAGGAACAGGTCTCCCACGGAGAACCAGCCCCAGCCCCGGCCGAAGCGCTCGTTGATCAGCCGCGCGTGACCCACACCGGTGACCGCGCCCAACCGGACGACCATCTCCTGGTTGACGATCAGCACCGGGATCAGCAGCAGCAGCACCCACAGCAGGCTGTATCCGTAGTTCTGTCCCGCCTGGGCGTATGTCGACACACCACCGGCGTCGTTGTCGCCCACCATCACGATCAACCCTGGGCCGACGATCGCCAGCATCGTGGCTAGCCGCACCCGCCAGTTCCGGGGTCGGTCTTGCTCGGAGATCCTGATCCGGCCCAGCGCACCCTCGATGTCGCCGAGGTGGGCGGTGTCCAGGACCGCGCCGCGTGGGATTTGCCGTTCGGTCAAAGGCGTTCACCGCCTTCGGCGACGGAGGCGTCACGCACCGGCCGCGGAGCAGGTTCGCGACGACGCCAGTCTTCGGGGATGGTCGCCTCCAGCACGTCGTCGACCGTCACCACGCCCAGCACGTGGTCCTCGTCGTCGACCACGGGGATGGTGTAGAGGTTGTAGTCGGCCATCAGCAACGCGATGTCGGTCAGATCCGCGTCGGCCGTCACCCGAACGGGGTCCGAATCCATCAGCGCAGTGATCGATTCCGCCGCGTCGGCCTGGATCAACGTGATCACCGACACCACTCCGGCCAGGCGGGAGTCCTCGTCCAGCACGTGCATCTTCAGCAGTGCCTCCGGCTGGAGGTCACGCGCGGCGGCGATCACGGCGAGCGCCTCGCCGGCCGTGGCTGCCAGCGCGCACGACACGATGTCGACGTTCATCAGGCCGCCGGCGCTGTCTGGGTTGAAGCCCATCAGCGTGATGACCTTCGTGCGTTGCGGTGGCGGCATCAGCTCGAGCACCCGGCGGCGCCGCTTCTGACGCAGGTCGGCAAGCGCGTCTGCGGCATCGTCGGGCCGCATCCTGCTCAGCAGCGCGGCGACCTCGGCGTCGGGCATGTCGTCGAGCAACCGGCTGGCTTTGTCGGGGTCGAGCTCTTCGAAGACGTCGGCTTCCAATTCCGGGTTGCTGCGCACCCGGTCCAGGATCTCGCCGCCCTCAGCCTTGTCGGCGTCCTCCAGGAGATCGGCGATCTGGGCCGGTTTGAGCCTTCCCACCCGGCCCGTTACCCGCCGTACCGCCCAGGACCGGTCGTGGCCGATCAACGGCTCGAACAGCTTCCAGTCCCGTGCCGCGTGCCCGCCGGGGGATTTCAGCAGCCCGAACAGCCGGGGCGGACGGCGGGTGTCCAGCCGTGCCACCACCCAGCCCTCGCCCATGTGGACGAGTTCGACGTCATACGCGCGCACCAATTCGCCCGCGGCAACGTCGATTAGGCGGTGCCCCAGCACGTCGGCCCGCAGCAGCACCTCGCCTTCGCGGCGCTCGAAGCGCCTGAGGTCCAATTTGTTTTTCGCCAGTACAACCTGCCCCGGCGCGTACTCGCGTATCGCGTCGCTGCCGACGAAGACCTGCCGGCCGCCCACGCCGGCCACGATCCCCGTCACGAGCGGATAGCGGTCGCCCCGCAACCGGACGATCACATCATCGACCCGGCCGACGGCGTCGCCGGACCGGGCGACCACCGGAGCCCGCAGTAATTCCGAGAGATGAATCACGGGCAGGGCCCCGTCCGGGTGCCCCGCCTCGCCGTCCGACTTGTTCACGATTCCTCCTCGCGGTGGCCTCAACTCGGCAACCGGCTGCCCGGGGTCAATTCGTCGGCGAGGTGTTTGCCTGCCGCCTTCGCCGCGTCGAGCCGGGTGGGTGCCACGTCGGTGGATACCATCGACTCGGAGCTGTCGATCGCCAGCATCACGGTCGCCCGGTTCTGCGGCCCGCGGATGTCGTGGGTAGGCCCCGCCATCGCCGTCGTCAGCACCGCCAGCGCGCCGATCAGCAGTGCCACCGGCACGTGTCGCCATCTGCCCGGGTTCCGCTTCGGAGCCACCGCTTCGAGCAGTTCCATGTTGGCGAACCGCAGCTCTCGCTTGTGGCGGGCATGCTGCATGACGATGTACAGCGTGACGAGCCCCACGACGAGCAGCGGGCACAGAACGAACCACGCGTTGGCGAACCCGGACATGGGCAGCGCGCCCAACGCAGGCAGGGTCATCTCGGCACCCCTAACCGGGTCGGTGGCACGGCCACAGTAGACCGCACGCCGGAGCGGACAGTCAAACGGTTCTACGAGTGTTCACCCCGGGCTTATTTCATTCTCCGCCACGGCTTTGATTCGGTTGAGCGTCTTGGTCATGTCGCGGATGTTGCGCCGTCGACGCAAGTATCCGCCGAATACCCAATACACGCGCAGGAACGGGGATGGGCTGAGTCGAAATGATTCGGTCACGTCGGTGCCGTCCCCGTGTGGGGCGAACCGGTAGTGCCAGTGGTTGACCGGGCGGCTCCCCATCATCACGTCGAAGCCGAATTCTCGGCCGGGTTCGCAGTCGGTCACGCGGCACGTCGTCCAGTACACCGGGCCGATCTCGTTACGTCGGACGTGACCGCGAAACCGCGCGCCGACCGCGGGGCCGGACGCCCCGTCGAGCCAGACGGCCTCGAAGGTTTCCGGCGAGAACTTTCCGATGTTGCGCACATCGGACGCCAGTTCCCAAACCTTCATCGCGGGCGCCGCCATGTGGACCGTCACCTCGCCGTGCATACCCGAATGGTAAGCCAGCATGACGGTAGGGTCAGGGCGTTCTTCCACGGAAGGAAAGCGCTCGGTGCGAATCCCGCTGTTGTCGACGCTGTCGTCGGCGATCGCCGCGATCGGCCTGCTCGCTGCCACCCAGGCCGGTTGCGCCGCGCCCCGTCACCCTGCCTCGTCGCTGCCGCCCACCCCGCCGATGGGATGGAACTCGTGGAACTCCGGCATCGACCTGACCGAGCAGAACGTCAGGGCCACGATCGATGCGATGGTGTCCTCGGGCATGCGAGACGCCGGCTACCGGTATGTCAATCTCGACGCCGGCTGGGCCGCTCCGCGGCGCGGATCGCGTGGGGAGCTGCGGGCCGATCCCGCCCGATTCCCCGGCGGAGTGGCCGCGCTGGCCCGCTACGCTCACGACCGCGGTATGTTGCTCGGACTGTATGCCAGCCCCTACGACGAGGGCTGCAGCGCGCAGCCCGCCCTTGCCAGCGTCGGCCATGAAACCGTCGACGCACAGATGTTCGCCGCCTGGGGCGTGGACTACCTCAAGTACGACTGGTGCCGGGCCGAGGCCGGCCACGACGATCAGGTCCAGGTCTTTTCCCGGATGCGCGACGCCTTGCGGGCCACCGGCCGGCCGATCGTGTACAGCATCAACCCCAACAGCTCCGGTGACTACACCGCCGGGTCGCGGTACGACTGGTCGGGCATCGCCGACATGGCTCGCGCCACCACAGATCTGGTTCCGGTGTGGCGCGACACATTGCCCCCGCTCGGCCCGCTCGACCCTTTCCCGCTGGGCGGGTACCGCGGCGTGCCCGACGAATTCGCCGCCGCCCAGGCGGCGGTCACCCCGAGCCGGCCCGGCTACTGGACCGACGCCGACATGATGGTCGTCGGTGTCGGGTGGGACGAGTTCGTCACCCGCCATTTCCAGGGCATCCGCAACGGCCTGACCGTCGGCGAGGTCCCGCCCGGCCAACAGGACCAGCTCCGCGCCATGGCGGCCATGACCGACGATCAACTGGCCCATCTCCTGCTGCGGCAGCCCAACCTGACCGCCACCGAACAGCGCGCCCACTTTTCGTTGTGGGCGATGCTGTCGGCGCCGCTGATTGCGGGCAATGACGTGCGGTTCATGAACCCGCAGACCCGTGACATCCTGACCAACCGCGAGGTCATCGCGATCGATCAGGATCCGCGGGTCGCGACGGCGCGGCCGCTGGCCGCCGATGGGCGGGTGCTGACGAAGCCGCTGTCGGACGGCGGGGTCGCTGTCGCGTTCTTCAACGCGGCCGACAACCCGGTGACCATCGACACCAGCGCCGCCGGGACCGGGCTTTCTTCCGCGCCCTGTTACGCCGTCCGGGATGTGTGGAGGCACACCGACACCAAAACGACAGCCGCGATCACCAGCGGAATCGTGCCACCGCACGCGGTCACACTGCTGCGGATATCGCCGGTGTGCAGCTAGGCCTGCGGCTCAAGGTCCTTACCCTCGTCGTCGACCCGCTGCGGACGCAGCACCGCCCAACCGAAGAACACGATCGAGATGCCGATCAAGGCCAGCCCGACCCACCAGTTCGCGTCGGTGCCGACGTACAGGTTGACACGGTCGCTGGTCACCGCCCTGCTGTTGCCGTGGTTTCCCAGCACGCCCGGGAAGAATCCGGCGATGGTCAGCAGCATGCCGTAGATGCCGAGCAGTGCGCCAACGATGTTTCGGATGTCGAACAATTGGGTGAGCACCTTGCGGGCCCGCATAGCGATCATGACTACACCTCGGCAACTCAGTGGAAAACGACGTTGAGGATGACGACGAGCACCAGCATGACTCCGGCCAGCGGAACGGGCTTGAGATACCACGGTTTCCCGGCATCCGACGGATCGGTGAAGATCGAGACGTCGGTTTCCGAATACACCAACCCGGCCAGTTCCTCCCGTGTTTTGGGCGCGGTCACCAGGCTGATGGCCACGCTGACGATGACGTCGACGATGAAGGCGGCGGCCGCGGCGAGGAACGGCATACCCTGCCCGGGCAGGTTTATCACGCCGATCTTGGAAAGAAGGAAAACCACCATGGCGGAAAGTGTTCCGGCGACCAGGCCGACCCAGCCGGCGGTCGAGGTCATGCGTTTCCAGAACATCCCCAGGATGAAAGTCGCGAACAGCGGCGCATTGAAGAAGCCGAACAGCGTCTGCAGGTAGTCCATGAGGTTGGAATATCCCGACGCGATCAGCGCTGTGAAGATTGCCAGCACCGTGGCAGCGACCGTCGCATACCGGCCCACCTGAATGTAGTAGTGGTCGCTGCGATCCTTGACCACGTACTGCTGCCAGATGTCGTAACTGAACACGGTGTTGAACGCGGAGACGTTGGCGGCCATGCCGGCCATGAACGAGGCGATCAGGCCGGCCACGGCGACGCCGAGCAGCCCGTTGGGAAGCATGTCGCGGATCATCAACAACATCGCGTCGTTGTAGGTGACCGTGCCCTGACCCGTGGACTTGAGATGGATCATGTCGCCGATCACCGCCGCGGCGATCATCCCGGGCACCACCACGACGAACGGGATCAGCATCTTCGGGAAGGCCCCGATGATCGGCGCGCGACGCGCCGCCGACATCGAGTTCGACGCCATCGCGCGCTGCACCTCGACGAAATTCGTCGTCCAATAGCCGAAGGAGAGCACGAATCCGAGCCCGAACACGATTCCGATCACCGACCAGACCGGACTGGCGAAACCGCTGAGCGCCTGACCGGGCCATGTCGTCAGCTGCTCGTGCATCGTCGCGGTCACCGAGCCGTCGGCCTTGCGGGTGTCGGTCACCTTGTCCCGCAGCCCGCTCCACCCACCGACGTTGATCAGCCCGAAGATTGCCAGTGGCACCAGCGCCGCCAGGATCACGAAGAACTGCAGCACTTCGTTGTAGATTGCCGCCGAAAGTCCGCCCAGTGCGGTGTAGGTGAGCACGATCGCCGCCGCCACGATCAGCGACACCCATTTCGTCCAACCGAGCAGCGCGTTGATGACCGTCGCGAGCAGGAACAGGTTAACGCCCGCGATCAGCACCTGCGCGGCGGCAAAGCTGATGGCGTTGACCAGATGTGCGCCTGTGCCGAACCGCCTGCGCATGAACTCGGGCACGCTGCGCACCTTCGAGCCGTAGTAGAACGGCATCATCACCACGCCGAGGAAAAGCATCGCCGGGACGGCGCCGATCCAGTAGTAATGCATTGTGGAAAGGCCGATTTGGGCGCCGTTCGCCGACATGCCCATGATCTCGACGGCGCCGAGATTAGCCGAGACGAACGCGATACCGGTGACCCACGCGGGAAGCCGACGACCCGAGAGAAAGAAGTCGAGGCTCGATGCGATCTGGCTGCGGGCCAGGTAACCGATTCCCAGCACGAAAAGGAAGTAGACCGCGATCAATACGTAGTCGAGTACGCCGACGGACAGGGCCAGCGGGTTGTCGGCAAGCAGGGTGGTGGTCGTGGCCGATCAACTCCTCACTGCGGCGCGTGCGCGCGTTGCCACCGCAGAACCTAACAGGTTGCCGCACTTGCAGCCGATGGATGTTTACTTGTGTTCGGGCCGAGGGGAGACGACCGGGAGACACCGGGAGACGAGGATGACAGGGATCGTGGCAGCGCCGACGCGGTGGCCCCTCGCAGACGGCCGCCACCTGCTGTTCTTTGCGCTGCCCGGCCACACCCCGACACCGGTCGCGGACAGGCGGCCGCTGCCGCCTCGCGAAACCCGCCAGTCGCAGTTGCGCTTCGACCGTCAGACCGGCCAATGGGTGACCATCGCCGCGTTGCGTTCCGACCGCACCTACAAGCCCGCCCCCGACCAGTGCCCGCTGTGTCCAGGCCCGTCCGGGCTGACCAGTGAGGTGCCGGCGCCCGACTACGACGTCGTGGTGTTCGAGAACCGCTTCCCGAGTTTGTCGGGCGCGGCAATGTCACCGTTCCATCTGCCGGGTCCGGTCGGCACCGACTTCGTTGCCGCACCGGGTCACGGCCGCTGCGAAGTCATCTGCTTTTCCAGCGACCACACCGCATCGTTCGCCGGGTTGGGAGTTCGCCACGCCCGCCTCGTCGTCGACGCGTGGCGCCACCGTACCGCGGACCTGATGGGCCGGTCCGGAATCGAGCAGGTGTTCTGTTTCGAGAACCGCGGCGAGGAGATCGGCGTGACGCTCACCCACCCGCACGGCCAGATCTATGGGTACCCGTTCCTGGCGCCGCGTGCCCAGGAGATGTTGCGCCGGGCGCGGGGCCATGCGATGAGCAACCGCAGCAACCTCTTTGCGGACCTGCTCGCCCACGAGGTGGCCGACGGCAGCCGCGTCATCGCGCGCACCGAGCTGTTCACCGCGTTCGTGCCGTTCGCCGCCCGGTGGCCCGTGGAGGTGCACATCTACCCGAACAGGTTCGTCCGCAGCCTAGTTGAGCTCGAGGACACCGAGCTGGACGGTTTCGTGCAAGTCTATCTCGACGTGCTCGCCCGTTTCGACCGCATGTACAACGCACCCCTGCCGTACATGTCGGCGCTGCATCAGTACGCCGACAACGACCAGCAGCGGGAGGGGTACTTCCACGTCGAGCTGATGTCGATACGCCGCAGCGAGACCAAACTGAAGTACCTGGCGGCGTCCGAGTCGGCGATGGACGCGTTCATCAGCGACGTGACCCCGGAGGGCGTCGCGCAACGCCTTCGGGAGCTTGGGTGACGATCAGATACTCCGCGCCCGGCCGGATCAATCTGATCGGCGAGCACACCGATTACAACCTTGGTTTCGCGCTGCCGATCGCGCTGCCCCAACGGACCACGGTGTCCTTCGATGCTCATGACGGCCGTCAGATCACGGTGCGCAGCGACGGCGCCGACGGCGTGGTTGTGATCCCACTGGATACCGCGCCGGGCGAGCTGTCGGGCTGGGCCGCCTACGTGGCGGGCGTGGTCTGGGCGCTGCGCCGTGCCGGCCACCCGGTTGTGGGCGGTGCGATGTCGGTGGCCAGCGGCGTCGAGATGGGGTCGGGCCTGGCGTCGTCGGCGGCGCTGGAGTGTGCGGTCCTGGGGGCACTGACCTGTGCTGCCGGTGCGGTTGTCGACCGGGTGGAGCAGGCGCGCATCGCGCAGCAGGCGGAAAACCAGTACGTCGGCGCACCAACGGGTTTGCTGGATCAGCTGGCCTCACTGTTCGGTGAGCCGGCCAAGGCGCTGCTGATCGACTTCCGCGAGCTGACGGTCCAGCCGGTGCCTTTCGATCCGGACGCATCCGGCGCCGCGTTGCTGCTGATCGACTCTCGAGCCCGCCACCGTCACGTTGGCGGCGAATACTCCGCGCGGCGCGAGTCGTGTGAGCGGGCGGCCGCCGATTTGGGGGTTTCCTCGCTGCGTGATGTGCAGGAGCGGCCGACGCCCGCGCTGGCGGCGGTGACGGATCCTGTCGCTGCCCGGCGCGCCCGTCACGTCTTCACCGAGAACCAGCGAGTGCTGGATTTCGTCGCCGCGCTCGGCGATTCCGATCTCGGCGGGGCGGGCCGAATTCTGACTGCATCGCACGCCTCGATGCGTGACGACTTCGAGATCACCACCGACCACATCGATCTGATCGCCGACGCCGCGGTGCGGGCAGGCGCGTTGGGGGCACGAATGACCGGTGGTGGGTTCGGCGGCTGTGTGATCGCATTGGTCCCCGCCGACGGCGTCGAGGCTGTCGGTGGCGCGGTGCGGCGCGCGGTGACCGGATCCGGATTTGCCGAGCCCGGCATCACCCGGACCCATGCCGCGGCCGGCGCTGGACGAGGCCACCCGCTCGCCGGGCGGTCGCCTGACCGACACTAGATACCGCTACCGTGTTGCGCAGAGACAGCGACAAAGACGAGCGGGGGAATTCAAGTGACGTGGGTGGTCCTGCTGGCCGCGCTGAGCGCTGTGTGTCAGTTCCCGGCGGTGTTCAACATGCTGCGACCGCGCTCGAGAATGCATGGTGGGTACGCCGCTGGGTACGCCGAAGTGATGCCGGAGTCGTTCGGCGACCGTTTCGGGCGGGCCGACGGGTTCACGAAGGTCGCGGTCGTGGTTTCGATCGTCGGGGCGCTCAGCGGTGCCGCCGCGGCCATCATGGCCGCTTCGCTGGCCCCGTAGCCAAGCACGGCGCCTGGCCTACTGTTCACTGGCCTAAAGTTTCCGCGTCATTCACCGTTCACGCGCGTTTGGCTGTCCGGCGATGTTGTTTTCCTAGTAGGACATCGGGCCGCATGTCCGTCGACTTACCGAAGGAGCGACATGAACCTGGATCGAAATGGTGCCGCGGTCAGCGTGCTGCTCGCGGGTGCGCTGATGTGTTCGGCATGCAGCGCTAACCACAGCTCGGCGCCGCCGTACGCCGGCCCCGCAAAGGTTGATTGCGGCGGCCGGCCGGCACTGTCGGCCAGCGGGTCGACGGCGCAGGCCAACGCGATGACCCGGTTCGTCACCGCCTACCAGAAGGCCTGCTCGGGTCAGACGCTGGGCTATACCCCGAACGGATCCGGCGCCGGCATCAGCCAGTTCCTGAGCAACCAAACCGATTTCGCCGGCTCCGACACCCCGCTGAGCGCCGACCAGCACGCCGTTGCCAAGCAGCGCTGCGGTTCGGACGCCTGGAACGTGCCGACCGTGTTCGGGCCGATCGCGATCACCTACAACCTCAACGCCGTTGACAACTTGGTCCTTGATGCACCCACGTTGGCGAAGATCTTCAACGGCACGATCACGCGATGGGACGACCCGGCGATCGCGGCGCTCAACGGGTCGATGCCCTCGGAGCCCATTCACGTCGTGTACCGCAGCGACCAGTCCGGAACCACTGACAACTTCCAGCAATACCTGCAGGCCGCGTCCGGCGGCGGATGGACCAAAGGGGCCGGCAAGACGTTCGTTGGCGGCGTTGGCCAGGGAGCCGCCGGCAACGAGGGCACCTCGTCGGTGGTCAAGAATACCGAGGGCGCGATCACCTACAACGAGTGGTCGTTCGCCCAACAGCAGCGGCTTTTCGCCGCCGAGATCAAGACATCGGCGGGCCCTGACCCGGTGCGCATCGGCAACGACACGGTGGGGAGAACGATCGGGCAGGCCAAGATCACTGGCCAGGGCAACGACTTGGTCCTTGACATCTCGTCGTTCTACAAGCCCACCCAGCCCGGTATTTATCCGATCGTGTTGGCGACTTATGAGATCGTCTGTTCGAAGTACCCCGACCCGCAGGTCGGCCGGGCGGTACGAGCTTTTTTGCAGTCGACGATTGGTCCGGGTCAGGCCGGCCTTGCCGACAGCGGCTACATCCCGCTGCCGGCCAGTTTCCAGTCCAGAGTGTCCAACGCCGTCAACGCGATCAGCTGATTCCTGGTGGCTGTCGGCGCCGCGAACAGCCTTGTGCGCACTGTCCCCGGCGCAGGGTTCCCGGCAGATTGTTCCGCCACCCGCCTGGGTGCCCTGTTCGACTTTGCGGGGGTTCTCAGTTAACAGCGAGCGTTTGCAGTGCCGGTTCCCAGCGCGAAGGCTCAGTGGATTCACAGTTGGACGCGCCGAAAACGTTACGGTCGGGGTTTAACATTACCGCCCAGAGTGGGGTTGCAACCCAACGATTCCCAACACTGCGGGCCGCTTAAGCGCCGAAGCGCTCACCCGCCTGCAACCCCGCTCACTTAACTTTTCGCCGCCGAAAATTGGTTGGCGGCAAGCGGATTGGTTTGGCCGCCGAATCGGATTCGTCATGACGTTCCGCGATCAGTCGTTTCGACGAAGCGTCGCTATTGATTCCGGTTGTCCGGTGGGATCGGCAGGCCGGGGCATACCTCGATGTAGCCGACGTCCGGTGCCACCCAATCGCGCCACTGCTTGTGGCTCATGTTCTGAGACAACTTGGAGCACACCAAGCTAGGCCACATCCACTGGGCCGGCTTGGGCCATAACCGTCGCGTGGGGTCCGAATCGACAGACGTGATGCTCTGCCCGTCCGGCGCGAACGAGACCGCGATCGGCAGTGTGCCCAGCGCGTGACCGTTCATCGGCCCGCCCAACGGCCGCACGCCGGTGGCGTCCCACAGGCGCATCGTGGTGTCAGCGCTCCGCGAGATCACGCGCTGACCGTCCGGGCCGAACTGGACGTTGAGCACCGCGCCGGTGTGGCCGGTCATCGGACTGCCGATGGGTTGGCCGCTGGCGGCGTCCCACAGTCGCAGCGTGGTATCTGTACTGCCGGAGACGATGCGGTGGCCGTCGTTGCTGATGTCGACCGCTGACACCGCGCCGGTGTGGCCGGTCATCGGACCGCCGACGGGTTTGCCGCTGTCGGCGTCCCAGATCCGCACCGTGTCGTCGGCACCGCCGGAGATCATCCGGCGCCCGTCGAGGCTGAACACCGCGCTGGTGGCGGCACCGCGATGACCGGTCATCGGCGGCCCGATCGGCGCCAGCGTGTCGGTGTTCCACAACTGCAGGGTGCCGTCCGCGCTACCGGAGACAAGTCGATGGTTGTCGGCGCTCAGCGCAACGCTGGTGATCGCGCCGTGGTGTCCGTTCATCGCCGGTCCGATCGCAGCAAGGGTGTCCGCGTTCCAGAACCGCAGAATGCCATCCTTGTCCCCGGAGGCGATGCGGTGACGGTCCATGCTGACCGTCGCGCTGGTCACCATGCTCGGCCCCGTGGGCAGGGACGCATCGGTGGGCGAGCCCATGTCCGCGTCCCACAGCCGAAGGGTCGCGTCGTCGCCGCCGGAGACGATGCCGTGGCCGTCAGGGGTGAACGCCACACCGTTGACCGCGCCCTGGTGGCCGCTCATCGGCTGCCCGATGGCCTGCCCGGTGGACGCGTCCCACAACCGCAGGGTGCCGTCATAGCTCCCAGACAGCACCCGGCCGTCGTCCGGGCTGAAATCCACGCTGGTGACAGTGTTCAGGTGCCCGATCATCGGTCCCGCGATCGGCTGGCCGGTGTCGGCGTTCCACATCCGCACCACATGGTCGGCACCACCGGAGGCGGCGCGGTGCCCGTCGCTGTTGAACGTTACGGCGGTGACCGCGCCGCTGTGCCCGGCGATTTCAGGCGAGATCGGTTGTCCGCTGTCGGCGTCCCATACCCGCACCACACCGGTGGTGCTGCCGGTGACGACGCGCTGGCCGTCGTTGCTGAAGGCGACGCTGGAGACGTTGTTGGTGTTTCCCGCCATCGGCGCGGAGATCGGTTGCGCGGTGTCGGCGTTCCACACCCGGACGGTGCCATCGGAGCCGCCGGAGACCACCCGGTGGCCGTCGTCGCTCAAGTCCATGACATCGCTGACGCCCGGCATCGGTGGACCGACGGGTTTGCCGGTGTCGGCGTCCCACACCCGCAGCGTGTTGTCGGCGCCGCCGAACAACACGTGGCGGCCGTCGTCACTCAACGCCACATTGTTCACCCTGCCGGCCTGCCCGGTCATCGGCGGCCCGACGGGTTCGCCCGTGTTGATGTCCCAGACCCGCACGGTGTCGTCGGCACCGCCGGAGATGATGTGGTGACCGTCCGGACTGACCGAAACGTCCATGATGGGTCCACCGGCCTCGATGACCCTTGTGGTATCCACGCGGGTCACCACCGCGGTGAGTAGCGAACTGAGGTGTATCGGATCGATCCGGTGCGCGGCGAGGATCTCCTGGAACGCCCGCACGTCGCCGCCACCCTCGACCCCGGCGAGCATCGCTTGCCCCTGCGACGTCAACCTCAACCGGAGAGCGTCGAGCGTGCGCTGGTCCGCCCGATCGGTGGCCTTGGTCGCCATCACGAAACCGGCGACGGCCGCGGTGGCGATCACCAGCGTCACGGCGAGAACAGCGCGCAGGACGTGCGACCGGCGCCGCAGCACGGCAGCATGCGCCTGGGCTTTCTCCCTCGCTTCGGCTTCCGCGGCGGCGAGGGCTTCGGCGGCCTGCTGACGGTCTTTGGCCGCCTGCAACTCGGCGGCCTGATGCCGCGCTTCGGCCTCGACGCGTTCCTGTTCGCGCCGGCGCGAGGCGTTCAGGAATTCGCGCGCGGGTTGCAGACGGTCGCGAAATCCCGGCTTGGCGGCAAGTGTTTCGGCGTCGGTGAGTCGTGTTCCCTCCAGCAGCCAGGCGTCGTTTTGTTGGCTCTGCTGCCACGCGCGGGCGGCGCGCTCGACGTTGTCGGCGTCCTTGAGGTCTTCCCGTTCGTCGGCCAACCAGCGCGCCAGGTCGTCCCATTGACGCAGCAGGCTCTCCAATGCCACCTCGACAACGACGTACCCATCGCGAGTGTCTTTCATCAATAGCCGCTTGGTGACAAATTTCTCGAGCAGCGGCCAACTTTCGGCAGGCAGGTCATTCCAGCGCGCGACCCGGCGCATCGGCTGGTCGTTGTCCGGGTTGACCGTGGCGAGCCACGGAATGAACGCGGTGCGCAGCAGTTTCAGCTGCGCGGCGCGTTGCTCGGCGTTGGCCGCCAGCAGCCCGTCGATCTCGGTTCGCACGACGCTGCGCATGCCGCCCATCGACTGGTAGTCGCTGAGATCCAGCCCACCGTCACTCGCGTAGTCCTCGTAGAGCCGGGCCAGCGTCAGCGCCAGCAGCGGAAGAGTGTCGCCGCCCTCGGTGCAGTCGTCGAGCAGCGTGTTGACAAGTGTGGGTTCGATCTCGAGGGCGTGGCCACCCTCGGTGGCCCTGGCCGCCGGACCGGTGATCACCTCCTTGAACTGCGTGCGCGGCATCGGCTTGAGCTCGTCGAACAACACGCTGCCCATCCCGGTGAGCTCCGGAGCGGTCTGCAATGCCTGATAGCGGTCGGTGCGAATCGTGACCGCAGCGATGAACCCGAGTGCGACCCGGCCGTCGTTCGCCTTGGCCAGGTCGGCGATCAGCCGCAGGAACACCGAGGCCTCGCTTCCGGCGTCGGCGCCGAACAGTTCCTCGGCCTGATCGATCGGCAGCACGAGCGTCGGTGCCTGCGCGTTGGCGGCCCGGTCCAGCAACCGCTCGCAGGCCGCCCGCTGCGCTTCCAGCAGCCAGGTGCGCACCCGCTCTGCGTCCCCGCCGGCGCAGGCAGCCTTGACTTGGGCGAGATTCGGCGATTGCAGCCGCAGCGATACGCGGGTGGTGTGCAGGGCGTGGGCCAGCCCGGTGTCACCGGTCAGTACCCGGCGTTGAGGGCGGACGATGTCGAGCAACAGGAATTCGCGGTCGTCGCGGCGCAGCCGTGGTAACAAGCCCGCCCGCAGAAACGACGACTTGCCGGTCCCGGACGGTCCGAGCACCACGAACATCGTTTCCAGCCCGGACCTGCGCATGCCGCGCAGCGCGTCGAGGCCGCGCAGCATCTGCGCGTCGCGCCCGAAGAAGACCGCGGCGTCGACGTCCTGCAGCGGCTCCCATCCGCGATACGGGGCGCGCCGCGGATCGGTTGCAGGTGGCCACCTGAAGGACTCGGCGCCGATGCCGGCCGCGGCGATTCCGTCTCGCAGCCGATGGAGGCCCTCGGTGAGAAAGATGACCGGGCCGCGCCCGTCGTCGATGTCGACCTCGGTGGTCGGGCCGTCACCGAAAAGGTCGATCTGCTGCCATTCGCGGGTCGGGTCATCACCGGTCAGCGCGGCGATCCGCGCGCTGAATATGCGCTTGTTCAGGTATTCGGCGAACCGGAACTCCGTCCGGCATTCGGCGGAGACCTCCCAGTTCGGCGACAGCAGGCAGATCACCGCCTCGCAGCGCGCGCTGGCCTGGCGCAGTGCGTCTTTCCACCGCACACCGGAGCGGATCCCGGTGTCGCGGTTCAGATCAAGGAAGATCTCGTCGGCCAGTTGCGGATCCTGATCGATCAGCCACTGTCGCAACCCAATCGCTTGCCGGTTATCCCGACTCGAATGGCTCAAGAAGATGCGAGGCATTTCATTCGCCCCTCCCGAAACAGTTCAACCGGGTAAGCGTAATTCCGCTTGCCGTATGGATTGGTGCGAAAGCAGCAAAGCGCCACCCTGGCGAAATGTTTCTCCTGTTTTCCGCAAGGATCCAACAAATGGTTGTCGGCCGACAATGATTGACTCGTGGCTGTTACGCACGACGCTCGGTTCGGTTGAGCGATGCAATCATTGGGATCGGTCGGTCGCTGGCAGGCGCTGGCTTTGCGGCCGGTGCGATCGCGTGACGTGGGCGCCACGCGTACCCTTCGCATCTGCCTGCTGATATTGACGGCGGCCTCGGTTGCCTATCTGGCGCTGGTAGCGGTGATCCCGGCTGCCCGGGAGGGCTTGCCGCCGGCGGTGAAGTGGTTCGGATGCCCGGGCTCGTGGCAGTCGATCTTGATCGTGGTCGGCCTGATTCTGGCCTTGTGCGTGTTCAGTTACCGGCGGGGCGGCGGAGGCAGCAGCAGCCTGCCCGTGACGATCGTGTTGGGGCTGACCGCGGTCAACTGCGTGCTGAGCGTGGCGTCGTACTGGAACTGCCACGACGCGACGCACCCGATGTTCGTCACGCCGTTGATGTGGACCCTGCAGCTGCTGAAGGGCAGCACCAGCCAGCTGCAGCTCAGCAGTGGCCGGGTCTGCCCGCTTCCCACCCCGGTGGCGTTGGAGGTGGCGCGGCTGTCGGCCATGGGGGTGATCCTCTTCGGCGTGGCCAGCGTGGGCATGGCGCTGTTCGAGGCACAGCTCGACCGCTTCCGGGCCCGCTTCGCGAAGTCGCTGACGGTGGTGGTGGGCGTGGACGACGAATCGCAATCGGTCGTCGCGGCGGTGGCGCGAACCCTCGAACCCGGCAGCCACCTGGTCCTCGTCGCCGACGACCCGGAGCGGGCGTGTGTCGTTCGGTCCCGTGGTGCGGGCGCGCGGGTCATCCCCGCCGACCTGAGCCGGCCGCGGACCCTGGCGGCGTTGCCCTTCTGGCACAAGACCGACCGCCTGTACCTGTTGGATGTCGACCCGGTGACCAATGTGGACCGGCTCCGCGCGATCGGTCAGGCCATGTCCGCTCTCGGCACCAACCGGCGCATCCCGTTGATTGTGCGTATCGACGATCCCTGGCACGCGGCGGCCTGGCGAGCGGAACAGTTCGGCGGCAGCGACACCCGCTGGGCCGCCGACACGGTGGGCAAGTACGAGGTCACCGCGCGGCGGCTACTCGACGACGTCATTGCCGAGCCGGTCAACCGGATCCTGGTCTGCGGTACCTCCCCGCTGACCCTGGCGCTGTGCGCCGACTACGCGCAGCGCCAACTCGAGCGGGAATTCTTCGACGACCGTCCGGACCGGCCGTTGCCGACGATGACGATCGTCGGGGACGCAGCCGACGAATATCGACGCGACCATGAGTTCCGCCAGCAGCAGTCCGGATTGCCGTCCACCGAGCACTGCATCGATGCCCTCACCGAGCAGCCCACGCTGCCGGCACTGATGCAACAGATCGACGCCGACCGCGAAACCGGGCCAGGCGTAACAGCGGTGATGTTCGTCGACGGCAGCGCCGGGCTCGACCCGACCATCGCGACCAGGCTCGCGACGCGCTTTCCCGATCTGCCGATCTATGCCTGGAATCCGAATGCCGGCGACAGCGATGATCGCGAGCCGATATTCGGGCAGCTGCGCAGCTATCGCCTGGCCATGGACCTCCCCGCTGGTCAGGGCCACGACGCGTGGGAGCGGGCAGCCAAGCTGATCCATCAGCGCTACGTCGCCGCCGTCAGCGGCACTTCCCCGGCCAGCCGGCCGTGGGCCGAGCTCAGTGACTTTTACCGCGGGTCCAATCGCCGCCAGGTGCGCAATGCGTTGTGGATCGTCGAGCAGATCGGCGGCCACACCTGGAACTTGGTCGGCGGTCACGCCGAAGCCCTTGCGCCGCTGACCTCGTCGTCTGACCCGCTGGAGCGGCTGGCGGCGATGGGGTTCGACCGATCGACGGCGCTCGCGATGGCACGGGCCGAGCACGAGGACTGGAGCCGTTATTACCAGAAGGCGGGATGGCGCCCCGGTGACCGTCGCGACGAGCACCGCAAAACTCACCCAAAGTTGGTGGATTGGGCCGAGATCGAAGCCAACCCCGCCTATCTGCACGACGCGTTGGCCAGCTTGGCGACAACACTGGCGCAGCTGCGCGAGCTGGGATACCGTTCACGGCCGGCGTGGCAGCGGTTTCGCCGGATCGGCGTCGTCACCGCCCAACAGCAACACCATCCGTGGACCTGGACCACCGAATCCGGGGACGTCATGCATGCCGCGGCCGGTGACTGGCTGGTGCACGACTCCGCCGGGAATCGGTGGTCGGTGCGGGACGAGATCTTTCGCGACAGTTACGAGCACATCGACAACGGGCACTGGCGCAGAACGGGTTTGGTCTTCGCCAGGCCGGCCCGCGACGGCGAAACGGTCGACACTTTAGAGGGCCCGGTGACCGTGGCCGAAGGAGCCTGGATCGTCAAGGGCGAGCGCGGCGAGCAGTGGCCGGTGCCGCCTGCCCAGTTCGCGCGACGCTATCAGGGTCCCGTCGACTGAAGAGGTCGCGCTGCGGCGATCTCGCTACCCCAAAGCCGACCGGTGTCGCGCCCGCTCGTCAGCCGCTTGTTGTTCGGCGTTCGTGACGACGATGGCGTCAGGACCGGGATACACCGTGGTGACGTGGTCGCTGGCCCACTGCACCACGTACGGTGGCGAGCCGTCCGCGGAGCGCACCTCGACGATCTTCCCGCGCTGCTCGTGCCGCTCAACCGTTGTCCCCTTGACGACCAACCAGTCGCCGATGTTCGCCTTCATCGCTGACTCCCTTCTGCGCGTCCGCTCTCGATTGTGCGCGCTTGTCGGCGGTCTTGAGAACAGGTTGACCGGCCCTGGACACATCGACCGCCGCGATACTGCGCCAGCTGTGAGGACACGCCGGTGGGAAGCTCAGGACGTTCAGTTTGGCTGCTCCCGGTGCCGCCCTTCCTCACCCTCGCCGAAGCCCTCCCCGACGCCGAAGCCCTCCCGGACCCCAAAGCCGTCCCGGACCGCAAAGCCGTCCCGGCCCCCGACGCGCTCGCCGACCCCAAAGCCGTCCCGGCCCCCGGCGCCCTCCCCAACTCCGATAACCGAGGTCTCGGGCTCCTCGCTGGCCCCCAGCCGGGGCAGCCGCACATCGGTGGGCGCCTCCAGCTGCTTGACCCGCATCCGGTCCCGGACTTCCTCGGTGGCGCGGTTGATCCGGTCGACCTCGCTGCGATACATCTGCGCGCGCGTCTCCTGGCTGGCGTAGTGGAAGTACGTCAGCACCGTCCGCAGCAATTCGAGCTTCTGCTTCTCCCGCTTGGCCAGGTCGTGTGAGGTCATCAGCTCGACCCGCTGAACCGGCTGCAGGTCGTCCCAGTCCAGCACCACGTTGGTCTTGTAGGACCGCCGGCGGCCCTTGCGCCACCCCGTCTTCTGCTCCGGGCCGTCGTGATAGGTCACCGTTCCCACGAACCGCCACTCGATCGAGCCGCCCAGCTCGTAGCGGTCCAGCGACGAGTCCCACACCGTCCGCCATTCCTGGCCGGGCGCCAGGACCGGCAGTTCGCCCGGCAGCCGCAGCTCGGCGATATCGACCATGCCGTCGTGCGCGTTCTCGTACTGCGCGACCGTCGGGGGATTCAGAAACGAGAACTCGATGTCGTACGCCGCGGTCTGGCCGAAGTTCCTCACGACCAGTTCGACGACGTGCCAGTCGGCGGCGTGCGGCTCCATGAACATCGCGACGTGCGGCCGCATCTGCTCGATCCGCAGTTCCCGGTTGCGCTTGAGCTGTCGGCTGACATAGATCAGCGCGATGATGCCGAGCACCACCGCGGCCCAGACGGCCACGGTCAACCACGTGCCCGATCCCGCGTGAGTCAGGTCGTGCCAGCGGTCTCTGATCCACCCCACGGCGCTCTACCTTTCCTGATTTGCCGGGTCGAAGCTACCCGACCGACGGCTCAGCCCGCGAACCCACGAAGCAGCGTCGTCACGCCGAGCCGCCAGCGCCGCTCCACCGACGCCGCACCGGAGCCCAGCCAGCGCCCGCCTTCCTGCACCGCCAGGCCCTGCACCAATGCCAGCAGTACGTGCGCGATGTCGGTGGGATCGCCGATCAGCAGGCCCGCGTCGACGCATCGCTGGATCCGCCCGATGAACACCTCACGCACCGACGCGCCCGCCGCCACGTCCTGCGGCCCGGGGTCGAAGTCGGCGAACGGCCGGGTGAACATCACCCGCGCCAGACTGGGCCGCTCCAGGCAGAACCGGCGGAACGCCGGCGCCAGCCGCACCACGTCGGCCAACGGATCGTCGGTCGCCGGCACCGTGGCCAGCTCGCGGCCCAGTAGCCGGAACCCCTGGAAGAACACCTGCCGCACCAACCCGGCCTTGTCCTCGAATAGCTCGTACACCGCCGGCACCGACGTGCCGGCCAGCTCGGCCACCCGGCGCGTCGTGAAGCCCGAGATCCCGTGCGCGTTCAGCGTCGTCACCGCGACGTCGAGCACCTTGTCGCGCAGCTCGGGCGTGCGTTGCTTGACCCGCGGCACTCGAGACCTACTGTGCCTGCGGGTAATCCGAGTCGATCGCGGTGCGGATGGCGTCGAGCACCTCGGCACGGGCAACCAGCTTGCTGGCCGCGTGCGCCCCGGCGTCCAGCGCGGTGAAGTCCCGAGCGACCTCCTCCGCCCGCACCCGCACCCGGTCGGACTGCACCAGCTCGTCGAGGTAGCCGGCGGCGACGGCTTGTGCGCCGATGAACGGCACGGCGAGCCCGACCGCACGTTGAAACGCCGCCGGGGTGAGCCGATGGCGCAGGATGGCCAGCGCCGCGCGCGGCACCCTCAGCCCGATCGCCACCTCGTTGGCCATCACCCGATGGTCGGGGGAGCCGATCAGGTGGTCGCCGCTGAGCAACAGGAACGACCCCATCGCGATCGCGTGACCCGTACACGCCATCACCACCGGCTTGGGGAACGCCAGTATCCGCGCGGCGAGTTCGAACCCGCCGGCTAGCATGCCGATCGCGGGCTCACCACCGGCCGTCAGCACGCCCAGATCGAACCCGCCGCTGAACACCCGGTCGTTGCCCGCGATCACGACCGCGCCGATGCCCTCCAGCTCGGCATGGTCGAGCGCTTCGTTGATTTCCAGCTGCATCTCCGGCGACAGGGCGTTGACCTTGCCGTCGTCCATCCGGATCGTCGCGACCGACCCCTCGACACTGTAGTGAACCCGATCACCCATGTGAAAAGACGTTACGTAACAGCGTTCCGGAAAACAACAGACAACAATTCAGCCCATCAGCATCCGCCACTGCTGCAGGGTCGTCGGGCGGAAGACGTAGTTGGTGCGGCGCACCTCCGACAGCGCGGCGCTGCGCTCGGCCGAGTACCAGTGCCCGGGGTACACCGTCGGGTCGCCGCCCAGGTCGGCCAGCTGATGCAGGCTGCGGTACATGTCGTCGGCGTTGCCGCCGGGGAAGTCGGTCCGCCCGCAGCCTTCCAGGAAGAGCGTGTCGCCGGCGACCAGGCGTCCGTCCAGCAGAAAACACTGGCTGCCCGGGGTGTGGCCAGGTGTGTGCAGCAGCTCGATCTCGATGTCGCCGATGCCGACCTTGTCGCCGTGCTCGTGGCCGGTCAGCTCGCTTTCCGCGATCCCGGTCACGCGCGACACCCATGGCACTTCGTGGGCGTTGGCATGCACCGGCACGCTGACCCGATCCAGCAGTTCGGCGAGGCCCTTGAGCGCAAAACCCATCATCGAGCCGCCGACATGGTCGGGGTGGTGGTGCGTGACCAGCACCCCCGACAGGCGCATGCCGTCGGTTTCCAGCCTGTCGACGAGGTCACCGGCGGCGTACGCCGGGTCGACGACCATGGCATCGCCGGTCTGGCGGTCGCCGATCAGGTAGGCGAAGTTCAGCATCTGCCGCGCGATGACGTCGCCGACCGCGAAATCCCGCCCGGACAACAACTGCCGGAAATAGAGACGCTCGTCGGTTGCCATGGTTCTAAGGGTAGGGGCTGAGCCAAACCGACCAACCCGGTGTTTGGCGGCCCACCGCGCCACGCTGTACCCTCTACAGGGCCCTTGCGCGGGTCAGGCCCCCTTAGCTCAGTCGGCAGAGCGTTTCCATGGTAAGGAAAAGGTCAACGGTTCGATTCCGTTAGGGGGCTCGGTGGGCGCCGGGCTGACTGGCGTGGGTCATGGCGATGTAGCTCAGTCGGTTAGAGCGAACGACTCATAATCGTTAGGTCGCCGGTTCGAGTCCGGCCATCGCTACAAGACGACAACGAGAAAGAAGGCAGCTCCCGTGGCCTCCAGCACCGACATCCGGCCAAAGATCACCTTGGCCTGCGAGGTATGCAAACACCGCAACTACATCACGAAGAAAAACCGCCGTAACGACCCCGACCGCCTCGAGCTGAAGAAGTTCTGCCCGAACTGCGGCAAGCACCAGCCGCACCGGGAGACACGCTAGCACCGATTCGCCGTTGCTGAGCTTGACTAGGTAGGTTCTAGACCCGTGTCAATGTCCGAAAACATCGTCGGGATGCACTACCGGTATCCCGATCACTACGTGGTCGGCCGGGAGAAGATCCGCGAATATGCGGTGGCCGTCAAGAACACCGACGCGGCTTTCTTCGAGGAGAAGGCCGCCGCGGAGCTCGGCTACGAGGGGCTGCTGGCCCCCCTGACGTTCATCTCGGTGTTCGGCTATCAGGCCCAGAGCGCGTTCTTCGCGCACGCCAGCATCGGCATCACCGACTTCCAGATCGTGCAGGTCGACCAGGTGTTGAAGTACCTCAAGCCGATCAAGGCCGGCGATCGCCTCCACTGCGACGTCTACGTGCACTCCGTGCGCAGGTCGTTCGGCACCGACATCATCGTGACAAAGAACGTCGTGACCAACGACGAAGGCGAACTGGTTCAGGAGACCTACACGACGCTTGTGGGTCGCAGTGATGAAGAGGGAGTAGAGGGCTTTAGCGATGACACTGCGTGAGTTCAACTCGGTGAAGGTCGGTGACCAGCTTCCGGAGCAGGTCATCACGCTGACGCGCCAAGACCTGGTGAACTATGCCGGCGTCTCGGGTGACCTGAATCCGATCCACTGGGATGACGACACCGCCAAGCAGGTGGGGCTGGACACCGCGATCGCCCACGGCATGCTCACGATGGGCCTGGGCGGCGGCTACGTCACGTCCTGGATCGGTGACCCCGGCGCCGTCAAGGAGTACAACGTACGGTTCACCGCGGTGGTGCCGGTGCCCAACGACGGCAAAGGCGCCGAGATCGTGTTCAGCGGTCGCGTGAAGTCGGTGGATCCCGAAGACAAGCTGGTCACGATCGCGCTGTCGGCCACCACCGGCGGCAAGAAGATCTTCGGCCGCGCCGTCGCGACCGCGAAGCTGGCATAGTCCATGGCCCTCAAGACCGACATCCGTGGGCTGGTCTGGAAGTACCCCGACCACTTCGAGGTGGGCCGGGAGCAAATCCGCAGCTACGCGAGGGCCATCAAGGTGACCGACCGGGCCAGCTATGACGAGGAGGCTGCCGCCGAACTGGGCCACGACTCGATCGTCGCGCCGCTGACCTTCATGTCGACCTTCGCGCTACTGATCCAGCAGCACTTCTTCCGCCACGTCGACTTGGGCCTCGAGACCATGCAGATCGTGCAGGTCGATCAGAAGTTCATCTACCACAAGCCCATCCAGGCCGGGGACAAGCTGTACGGGACCATGTACGTCCACTCGGTGGACGAGCGGTTCGGCGCCGACATCGTCGTCACCCGAAACGTGTGCGCCAACGCCAACGGCGAGCCGGTCCTGGAGGCGGTCACCACGATGATGGGCCAGCAGGGCGACAACTCCGCCGGAATCAAGTGGGACCGTGAATCCGGCCAGGTGATAAGGGTCGCGGTCGGCGACTAGCCGGGATTGGTAACTCACAGCCGGGCCGATGTACACTCGGGCCTCGGGGTTTTCCCACTACAGCGCGCTATCCGTCGGTTTTTGGGCCGAACGGAGGGCGCGCGAATTGTGTAGGCCCCGGCGCGCGGGTTGGCCTGCCGACCTCGAAGGGGCGTAGCTCAACTGGCAGAGCAGCGGTCTCCAAAACCGCAGGTTGCAGGTTCAAGTCCTGTCGCCCCTGCTCTAACTGAATACAAAGGTGGACACTGGATGGTGGACACCCGAACACACCGACGGAAAGGCATGCGGTGAGCGACGAGCGCGAAGGCGCCGCGGGCGACGAGGCGACCACCGGACGCGGACCGACCGCGGTGGCGACCCGGCCGCTGCGGCCGACAGGCAAGCGGTCGCGGCAGGTCACCACCACCGACGAGGGCCCCGAGCAAGCCACCGAGACCAAGGGCGGCGTCACCAAGAACGGCGCCCCGACCAAGGTCAAGGCGGCCAGGAAGCGTCCCGGAGAGGGCGGCCAGAATCCGCTCGTCTTCGTGTGGACGTATCTGCGCCAGGTCGTCGCCGAGATGCGCAAGGTGATCTGGCCCAATCGCAAGCAGATGATCAGCTACACCACCGTGGTGCTGTTCTTCCTGGCCTTCATGGTCGCGCTGATCGGCGTGGTGGACCTGGGCCTGGCGAAGCTGGTGCTGTTGGTGTTCGGCTGACGCGCGAAGACGCGCAGACCACGAACCGAATGGAAGGACGCGAGAAGTGACTACCCCTGACGGCGATATGCCGGCGGGTGAGGTCGTCGACGTCATCGACGAGACCGACCCCGAGGCCGCCGAGGTCGACCCGGCGACCGCGCTCAAGGAGGAGCTGCGCAGCAAACCCGGCGACTGGTACGTCATCCACTCCTACGCCGGCTACGAGAACAAGGTGAAGGCCAACCTCGAGACACGCGTGCAGAACCTCGACGTCGGCGACTACATCTTCCAGGTGGAGGTGCCCACCGAAGAGGTCACCGAGATCAAGAACGGCCAGCGCAAGCAGGTCAACCGCAAGGTGCTTCCGGGCTACATCCTGGTCCGGATGGACCTCACCGACGACTCGTGGGCCGCGGTGCGCAACACGCCCGGTGTCACCGGGTTCGTCGGCGCCACCTCGCGCCCGTCGGCGCTGTCGCTCGATGACGTCGTGAAGTTCCTGCTGCCGCAGGGTACCGGCAAGAAGACCGCCAAAGCCGCCACCGGTGCCGCGGCGGCCGAGTCCGGTGGAATCGACCGCGCCCCGGTTGAGGTTGATTTCGAGGTCGGCGAGTCGGTCACCGTCATGGACGGCCCCTTTGCGACGCTGCCGGCCACGATCAGCGAGGTCAACGCCGAGCAGCAGAAGCTCAAGGTGCTGGTGTCGATCTTCGGCCGCGAAACTCCTGTCGAACTGACCTTCAACCAGGTCTCCAAGATCTAGAGAGGAACCCCAACACCCCATGGCCCCGAGGAAGAAGAAGAAGGTCGTCGGGCTGATCAAGCTGCAGATCCAGGCCGGGCAGGCCAATCCGGCGCCGCCGGTCGGCCCCGCGCTCGGCCAGCACGGCGTCAACATCATGGAGTTCTGCAAGGCCTACAACGCCGCCACCGAGAACCAGCGCGGCAACGTGGTGCCCGTGGAGATCACCGTCTACGAGGACCGCAGCTTCACCTTCCAGCTGAAGACACCGCCGGCCGCCAAGCTGCTGCTGAAGGCGGCGCGCGTCGACAAGGGCTCGCCCGAGCCGCACCGCAACAAGGTCGCGAAGGTCACCTGGGACCAGGTCCGCGAGATCGCCGAGACCAAGAAGGAAGACCTCAACGCCAACGACATCGACGCCGCGGCCAAGATCATCGCCGGCACCGCCCGATCGATGGGCATCACGGTCGAATAGTCGGGTAGTCGTCGACGTGTGGGAGGGCCAGCTTCGGCCCGTCACGGACCACAACCAACGATGGATTGGAAAGCAATGAGCAAGAACAGCAAGGCATACCGGGCCGCCGCCGAGAAGGTGGACCGCGCGCGACTGTACACGCCGCTGCAGGCGGCCCGGTTGGCCAAGGAGACGTCCTCGAAGAACCAGGACGCCACCGTTGAGGTGGCGATCCGGCTGGGCGTCGACCCGCGCAAGGCCGACCAGATGGTGCGCGGCACCGTCAATCTGCCCAACGGCACCGGCAAGACGGCCCGTGTCGCGGTGTTCGCGGTCGGCGACAAGGCCGAGGAGGCGTTGGCCGCCGGCGCCGACATCGTCGGTAGCGACGATCTGATCGAGCGGATCCAGGGCGGCTTGCTGGACTTCGACGCCGCGATCGCCACGCCCGACCAGATGGCCAAGGTCGGCCGGATCGCCCGGATCCTTGGTCCGCGCGGCCTGATGCCCAACCCGAAGACCGGCACGGTCACCGCCGACGTCGCCAAGGCCGTCGCCGACATCAAGGGCGGCAAGATCAACTTCCGCGTCGACAAGCAGGCCAACCTGCACCTGGTGATCGGCAAGGCGTCCTTTGACGAGCAGAAGCTCGTCGAGAACTACGGCGCCGCGCTGGAGGAGATCCTGCGGGCCAAGCCGTCGTCCTCGAAGGGGCGCTACCTGAAAAAGGTCACCGTGACGACGACGACGGGACCGGGGATTCCGGTGGATCCGTCCGTGACCCGTAATTTCGCCGAAAATTAACGATCCATGGGTTGGCCGCCGCATTCGGTGAGACGGCGGCGTAGGAACGACTTCGCCGGCTCTGAGCCGGTGAGCGCCAGCGCCTGGCGGTACCACGGCGCCGCCTGCGAGATGCGGCCGTCGCGGCGCAGCAGGTCGGCCCGGATCGACGCTGTCAGGCTGGACCGCGCCAGCCGCGGATCGCCGGCCACGTCGTCGAGCGCGGCCAGTCCCGCCGCGTACCCGTCGCGGAAGCCGACCGCCACGGCGCGGTTCGCCCGCGCCACCGGCGAATCGGCGATCGCCAGCAGCCGGTCGTAGGCCGCGCAGACCGCGGCCCAGTCGGTCTGCTGCCAGGTCGGCGCCGTCGCGTGCAGGGCCGCAATCACCGCCTGCGGCAGATACGGGCCGGTCGACCCGGCGGCCCGGTGCAGCTGCAGCAGCCCCCTCGCGATGGCCGCCGCGTCCCAGCGGCTGCGGTCCTGTTCGTCCAGCGGCACCAGTGCGCCGGCGGCGTCCACCCGGGTCGCCCGGCGGGCGTCGTGCAGGGTCACCAGCGCGCTCAGCGCGTGGGCCTCGCGCTCGTCGGGCATCAGCGCGGTCAGCTCGCCGGCCAGCCGCACCCCCTCCGAGCACAGCTCGTCGCGGATCGCCGACGGTCCGGCGGTCGACCAGTAGCCCTCGGTGAAGACCGAGTAGATGCACCCCAGCACGTGCGGTGTGCGTTCGGGCAGCTGCTCGGCCGACGGCACCCGCAGCGGGATACGGGCGTGACGAATCTTGTTCTTGGCGCGCGTGATCCGCTGACCGACGGCTGACTCGCTCTGCAGCAGTGCACGCGCGATCTCGGGGACCGTCAGCCCCGACACCAGCCGCAGCGTGAGCGCCAGCTGCGACGAGCGGTCCAGCGCCGGGTGCGCGCAGGTGAACATCATCCGCAACTCGTCGTCGCGCACCGGATGCGGGTCCGCGGTGTCGGTCCGTGCCCTGATGTCGTCCACCACGGCAGCCAATTCCTTTCCTGGACGGGCAAATTCGCGCCGCAGGCGGTCGCGGGCGCGGTTGCGCGCAACGGTCACCACCCACCCGCCGGGGTTGGCCGGCATGCCGTCGCGCGGCCACGACCGCAGGGCCTCGGCGAAGGCTTCACCGACGGCGTCTTCGGCGACGGTCAGATCACCGGACCAGCGGGCCAGCGCGGCCACGGCCGGGCCCCATTCCCGCCGGAACACGCCGTCCAGGTCTGCCATCGACGGCGACTACAGCCCAGACACACCCATGAACCGCCGGAGCTCCACGGTCGATGCCGGGATCAGCGACGCCAACTTGACCGCTTCGTCACGGTCGGCCGCGGCCAGCACGTAGAACCCGTTGGCGACCTCGGCGCCTTCCGCGAACGGGCCGTCGCTCAACAACAGCTCACCGTCGCGCACCCGCACCGTCGTCGCGGTCGCCGGCTCGTGCAGCGCGGCGCCGCCGAGAATGTGATCGCCTGCGGCCGCCGCGAATTGGCCGTGCTTGGCCGCGCCTGCCTGCCACTCCGGCGTGCCCGGTGGCACCGCCTCGCCGGGCGGCTCGAGCAGTAACGCCAGCCAGTCGCTACCGGTCAGCTTCCGCGGTGGTTGAAAGTCGCCGAAGATCGGCCACACCTCCACCGCGCCGGTGGCGGTGTGCGGGATCTGCCGGGCCACCGCCAGCGCGGCGTCGAGGTCGTCGGCTTCCAACACGTAGTAGCCGCCGGCCACCTCGGCGCTCTCCGGGAACGGCCCATCGGTGACGACGGGCGCGTCGGGGGCGCCGGTGATCCGTGTCCCCTCGGCGGCGGAGGTCAGCGCGTCGCCGGCCCGGATCGCCGCCGCCTCGTTGGCGTGGAAGGCGTGGTACGCCGCCATCGTGGCTTGCATGGCGGCCGGGTCGGTGCGCTCCTCGGGCGCGTCGGACGGTGACAGCAGCAGGGCGAAGTATTGCATCGTCAGACCCTTCCAATAGGGAGCGGAACCCCTTGTTCCACTCTCTACCTGTCCGACGAACTGCGCTGCCGCAATCCGACAGTCAGGGCGCCGCGGGTCAGGCCGCGGCGCCCGGCTTGAGGTACGTCACCAGGTTGACGTCGATGCTCTCGTCGATGAAGTAGTACTGGCAGCCGCGCAGGTACCGCATGTAGCGGTGATAGTTCTCCTCGTCGGTCACCTGGATGGCCTTTTCCTTGTTGGCCTGCAGCGCGTCGGCCCAGATGCCCAGGGTCTTGATGTAGTGCGTTCGCAGCGACAAGCACTCGGGCACGATGAACCCGGCCTTCTCGCCGTGCTCGATCATCATCTGCGCGGTGGGAACCCGGCCGCCCGGGAAGATTTCGGTGATCATGAACTTGATGAACCGGGCCAGCTCGAAGGTCAGCTTCTTTCCGCGGGCGGTCAGATCGAACGGGTGGTAGCCGGTGCTGCTCTGGATGGTCATCCGGCCGTCATCGGGCAGAATGTTGAAGCAATTTTTGAAGAAGTCGTCGTAGCGCTCGAAACCGAAGTGCTCGAACGCTTCGATCGACACGATCCGGTCGACCGGTTCGTGAAACTGCTCCCAGCCGGCCAGCAGCACCCGGTGCGAGCGGCCGCTGTCCAGATTGTCCAGCAGCCGCGTGCAGTACGCCCGCTGGTTCCTTGACAGCGTCAGGCCGATCACGTTGACGTCGTACTTCTCCATCGCCCTCCGCAGCGTGAGGCCCCAGCCGCAGCCGATGTCGAGCAGGGTCATGCCGGGCTTGAGATCGAGCTTGTCGAGATTGAGGTCCACGTCGGCGATCTGCGCCTCTTCCAGCGTGGCGTCGGGGCCGGTGAAGAACGCGCAGCTGTACTTGCGTGTTGGGTCCTGAAACAGCCCGAAGAAGTCGTCGGACAGGTCGTAGTGGGCTTGGATGTCCTCGAAGTGCGGCCGCATCTCGGTCGACTTGGTGTCGGACATCGATTTGGTGTCAGACATGGCGTGCCCTCCAGTGGTGTTGCACAGCGGCTGGCGGCATTCGGCCGCCGACCGCTACCTGGTTTCCACGGCACCCTACATGGCGTCGTGGCCCAGGATGCCGCAATGTCCCCCCGCCGGTTCACGTGTCCGCTGAAATGTGTTTACTACGTGGCTTGCTTCTCCAGCGTGAATTGGTTCACGTCAATGTAGCCGACCCGGAATCCCTTGGCGCAACCCGTCAAGTAGTGCATGTAGCGGTCGTAGACCTCCTCGGACTGGACCGCGATGGCCTGGTCGCGGTGCGATTGCAGCGCCGCCGCCCAGGTGTCCAGCGTCCGGACGTAGTGCGGCTGCAGGGACTGCCTGCGGGTCAGCGCGAACCCGGCGGTCTGCGAGTGGTCCTCGACCTTCTCGATGGAGGGCAATCGGCCGCCGGGGAAGATCTCGGTGATCATAAACTTGGCAAACCGCGCGACCTCGAACGTCAGCGGAATGTCGCGATCGATCATCTGCGGGACGGTCAGGCCGGTGATGGTGTGCAGCAGCATCACCCCGTCGGAGGGCATGACCTCGTACGCCGTCGTGAAGAACTCGTCGTAGCGTTCGTGCCCGAAGTGCTCGAACGCGCCGATGGACACGATGCGGTCCACCGGTTCGTGGAACTGTTCCCAGCCCTGCAGCAGTACCCGCTTGGACCGCGGGCTGTCCGACTCGGCGAACACCCGCTCGACGTGTGCCTGCTGGTTCTTGCTCAGCGTCAGGCCCACCACGTTGACGTCGTACTTCTCGACTGCACGCATCATGGTGGCGCCCCAGCCGCAGCCCACGTCGAGCAGCGTCATCCCGGGCTCCAGCCGCAGCTTGCGCAGCGAAAGGTCGATCTTGGCGATCTGGGCCTCCGCCAGTGTCATGTCGTCGCGCTCGAAGTACGCACAGCTGTACGTCTGGCTCGGGTCCAGAAACAGTCGGAAGAAGTCATCCGACAGGTCGTAGTGGGCTTGGACGTCTTCGAAATGCGGCTTCAGACGCGCGGCGTTAGCCATAACAGGCCTTTCGGGGGGTTTGCATCGGCCTTCCTCGACCATTCCGGCGTCCCCGATGACGCGGCCGGCAACCCCGACGCAGTATGTAGCGATGCTATCCGAAGCAGACCCGAACGCCGAACCGAGGTCAGGGCGCCGCTTCGGCGAAGTTGGTCTTCAGTTCTCCGATGATCTCGTCCCACAGCTGCTCGGGTAGCTCGTGGCCCATGCCGTCGTAGAGCACCAGCCGCGCCCCGATCGCCTTGGCGACCGCCCGTCCGCCCGTCGGGCGCATCAATTTGTCGGCCTTGCCGTGAATCACCACGGTGGGCGCGGCGATCTGCCGGTCGTAGCGCAGCAGGCTGCCGGTCCCCAGGATCGCGTCGAAATGCCGCGCCACACCCACCGGGTAGTAGCAGCGCTCGTAGCCCTCGATGGTGTCGGCACGGATCTGCTCGGTCGGAGTCGGATAGCGCGGACTGCCGTTCAGTTTGCTCACCCGAACGGCGTTCTCCACGATGACCTCCCGCGGCGAGTCCGGCGGCGGCCCCTTGATCACCGCCAGGAGCTGCCGAGGCCCGGGCGGCGGCAGGGCCGGCTGGTTGTTGCTGGAGAAAATAATCGCGAGGGTGTTCGTCCGCCGCGCGTGCGTGGCGGCGAAGACCTGCGCGATCATGCCACCCATCGACGCGCCCACGATGTGGGCGCGGTCGATCCGCAGGTGATCTAGCACCGCTGCCGCGTCGTCGGCCATGTCCTCGAGCGTGTAGACCGCGTTGCTGCGCAGCCCGAGGAACGACCGCACCATCCGCACCGGCTGCGAGCCGCCCGCCTTCTGGCCGTGCAGCTTGCTGGACAGCCCGACGTCGCGGTTGTCGTAACGGATCACCCGCAGCCCCTGATCGACGAGCTTCTCGCAGAAACCCTCCCGCCACAGCAGCAGCTGCGCGCCCAGCCCCATGATCAGCAGCACCGCCGGGGCGTCGGGGTCGCCCATGTCCTCGAAGTAGATGTCGAGGTCGCCGGACTTGGCGGTGCCGGTACGGACCTCCACCGCTAAGCCTCCACCTCTGCGGAGTGCTCACGGCTGACCTCGACCATGAAGTTGGCGAAGTACCCGGTCAGCTGCGGGTCGGACATCATCTGCCACTTCGGCGCCAGCAGCTTCATGTAACGCTCGACATAGAGGAATTGCTTGCCGATCAGCACCAGGTCGCGGGGCAGCCTGACGTCGTAGGCATCGGCCAGCGCGGACAGCTGCCGGCCGATTTCCGCGTACGACATGTCGCCGAGCGACTTCATCGTCAGCGGCGTCGCGAAGGCCTCCAGATCCTTGGCGGCCTCCTTCTCGGGTTTGGTTGTGCCCACCGCGCCCATCAGCACCACGATTTTGCCGGCGGCCGCGTGGTCCTTCTTGACCAGCAGCGCGTAGACCAGCTCACGCAGCAGCCAGCGGGTGCGGGGATCGATGCGGCCCATGATCCCGAAGTCGAAGAACACGATCTTGCCCTCGGCGTCGACGTACAGGTTGCCGGCGTGCAGGTCCCCGTGGAACAGCCCGTGGCGCAGCCCACCCTCGAACACCGAGAACAGCAGCGCCTTGACCAGCTCGACACCGTCGAAGCCGGCCTTGCGGATCGCCGCGGCGTCGTCGATGCGGATGCCGTGCACCCGCTCCATCGTCAGCACCCGTGGCGTCGTGTACTCCCAGTACACCTTTGGCACCCTGATGTTCTTGCCGAGCGGCGACGCGTTCATGTGCTCGACCCAGGTCTCCATCGACTGGCTCTCGATCAAGAAGTCCAGCTCCTCGGCGAGGTTGTCGGCGAAGTCGGCGACGACGTCCTGCGCCGACAGCCGGCGGCCCAGCTTGGCCAGCTCGACGACCTGGGCGCCGCGTTTGAGGATTTGCAGGTCGGCGGCGACCCGCCGGCGGATGCCCGGCCGTTGGATCTTGACGACGACCTCCTCACCGCCGTGCAGCGTGGCGAAGTGCACCTGGGCGATCGACGCCGAGGCGAACGGCTGGTCGTCGAACGTGGCGAACAACGTCGCGGGGTCCTCGCCGAGTTCCTTGACGAACAATTTGTGCACTTCGTCGGGGTCGGCCGGCGGCACCGCGTCGAGCAAGCTGCGGAACTCGCGTGACAGCGGCTCGCCGAACGCGCCCGGGCTCGACGCGATGATCTGGCCGAATTTGACGTATGTCGGTCCCAGGTCGGCGAAGATGTGCGGCATCTCGGTGATGACTTTTTGTTGCCAGCGGCCAGGCCCGAGCAGCTTCGAGGCCACCCTGCCGGCGGCTCTGCTTACGTGCCATCCGGCCGCGCCGACTCGCGCGGCCTCGGTGACTACCGGCACTCGGTCCAGCTTGGCAACCTCGCGGTGCGCAGTGGAACTCATGTAGGCAGTGTGCCAAAAGACGGCGGCACCCTCATAAAATGCGTACGCACCGTGGCGGGCCGTCACCGCCCCGGCGCCGCCGACCATCGCCCCAGGTGAGACCGCCGAAACCCGGCGTGCCCGTTCGTCGGGGTGCCTGGGCAGCCCACGTGACGATTTTCATATTCCGGCCGGTCGGCCGGCCATCCCGGTTATTTCGCGGTCGCCGGCGTCCACGGCTTGATCCAGTCGGTCTCAGGCCAGCCCTCCACGCCGGCCATCAGCTCATACATTGTGGCGCCGTCGATCGACTCGCGGATGATGTCGGCGTGTCCGGCGTGCCGCGACATCTCCTCGACCAGGTGCATCGCCACCCAGCGCACCGACCAGTGGTCGACGTCGCTCGGGAACCAGGGCACGTTGCGCGGCACCGGCACTGCGGCGTCGAGGTCGGCGTCGGCGAGTACGGCGAGCGTGCGTGTGTTCTGCGACCTCAAACCGTCCAGCAGTCCGTCCAGCGTTTCGTCCTCACGCATCGTGTGCTGGGCGGCGTGCTCGGCCATCTGCTGCTCGAACGGCCTCGGATCCGGCGGCGGCAGGCCGGGCGCCGATGCCACCCGTTCCGTCCAGCTGCGCTGCACGCTGGTGAGGTGCTTGATGAGCCCCCCGATCGACAGCGCGCTCACCGTCGGGGTGGACCGCGCCTGCTGGTCGGTCAGGCCGTAGGACACTGCCAAGAACGCATTCTGCTGGAAGGCGACGAAGTTGAGCAGCGCCTGGCGTTCGTCGTCGGCGGGTGGGGGCAGTCCGGGCATTGCGGCCCTCCTTTCGTGGTGGGGCTCCTCACGCGGTAATGCCAAGGCGGTCGATCAGTAACAAGAACGCCACCGCGAAGTCGTTGGCCGCCACGCCCGCCCGTACCCGGTCCCAGTCCACCTGCTCGCGCACCGCGCGAACGCCGAGCAGCAGCGGCGCGAAGTCGCAGTGGTGCTCGTTGAGTGAGCCTAACTTCTCCGTCACCACCTGGGTCGGCGACAACACGGGCATCCGGACGGCCAGCACTTCGCGAAGTCGGGCCGAACGGATCGTCTCAGCGTCAACCGGCACGCCGTTGAGCCGGTGCAGCACATCCACCACCACCTGCTCGGCGCAGGCTTTGAACAACCAGTCCTCCGGGGTGCGGTCGATTCTGAAGCCGGCTTTTCGCAGCGTCACCGCCGCGGCTTCGGCGTCCGGCTCGGCCACGACGAAGTCCACGTCGTGGACCGGCTCCGGCCCGCCGTACGCCCACAGCGCGTAACTTCCGGCGAGGGCGAACTCGGGCCCGTGCTCCTTCAGCGCCGACGCTGCGCGCTTCAACGCGGCCCGCAGTTCGTCATTGCGTGGCAGCACGTCGTATCCGCGATGGTTGTCCGACATTCCGGGTAGGTAGTACCCATGCGGATGGCGACCTTCAACATCCTGCACGGACGCGGTGTTCACGACGGCAGCGTGGAATTGGACAGGTTGGCCGCCTCGGTTCGCGAACTCGATGCGGACGTGCTCGCGCTGCAGGAGGTCGACTGCGACCAGCCGCGCTCGGGCATGTCCGACCTGACCGCGGTCGCGGCCGAGGCGATGGGCGCGGCCAGCCACCGATTCGTGGCGGCCATCTCGGGCACCCCCGGGGCGACCTGGATGGCCGCGACCGGCGACGAACAGCCCGGCACCGCGGCCTATGGCATCGCGCTGCTGTCCCGATTCCGCGCCGAGAGCTGGCAGGTGGTGCGGCTTCCCCGCATCCCGGTGAGGTTCCCGATGTATCTGCCCGGGCCGAACCGCGTGCAGATCGTCGACGAGGAGTCCCGCGCGGCGGTGATCGCGCGACTCGACACCCCGCTGGGCCCGATGACGGTGGCCAACACGCACCTGTCGTTCGTACCGGGCTGGAACCGCATGCAGTTGCGGTCGCTCATCCGGGACCTGCGTGGGTTCGTGGCTCCGCGCGTGCTGATGGGCGACCTCAACATGACGCCACCCGCACCCGGCCGCTGGTCGGGCCTCCGCGCACTCGGCGCGGCGCTGACCTTTCCCGCCGACGCGCCGGATCGCCAGCTCGACCACATCCTCACCGACGAGAACAGTCTGCGGGTGGACCGCTGCTGCGCGCCACGGCTGTCGATCTCCGATCACCGTGCGCTGGTAATCGATGTGTCCCGGCCCTGAGGCCGTAAGGTTTCAGGGTGGCCCGTCAGCCGCTCGAGCGAAGAGCCACCGTGGAATCGACCGAGCTTTTCGTTGGGCCGCCGGACGCGCCGCTGCAACTGGTCCGGGTGACCTACAGCGGTCGTCATCCGCCGCCGCTGGCGGTGCAGGGTGACGGCCTGACGACGCCGGCCGCGGTGCCGGCCGACCGGGCGGGCAAGGTGGTCGAGGTGCCGGTCGCCGTCGACCGGCCGGTGCCGGGTCAGCAGCGCGCGGCCCGCGTCGTCGGGGACGGCGTCAGCGTGCCGTTCACCTTCACCGTCGCCGAGCCCGGCTGGACGGTGTTCATGATCAGCCACTTTCACTATGACCCGGTCTGGTGGAACACCCAGGGCGCCTACACCAGCGTGTGGACCGAAGACCCGCCGGGCAGGTGTCGTCAGACGCACGGCTTCGCGCTGGTGCGTACGCATCTGGAAATGGCCCGCCGCGACCGCGACTACAAGTTCGTGCTCGCCGAGGTCGACTACCTCAAGCCGTACTGGGACACCCACCCCGAAGACCGCGCCGACCTGCGGCGATTGATTGCGCAGGGCCGGCTTGAGGTGATGGGCGGCGCCTACAACGAGCCGAACACCAACCTCACCGGCCCGGAGACGACGATCCGCAACCTCGTCCACGGCAGTGGTTTTCAGCGTGACATCCTTGGTTTCGACCCGGCTACGGCGTGGCAGCTCGACGTCTTCGGCCATGACCCCCAGTTCCCCGGGATGGCCGCGGACACCGGGCTGACGTCCAGTTCGTGGGCGCGCGGCCCGCACCACCAGTGGGGTCCGGTGTCGGGCATTGGTGATGCGGGCCGGATGCAGTTCTGCAGTGAGTTCGAGTGGATCTCACCGTCCGGGCGGGGCCTGCTCACCCATTACATGCCGGCGCACTACTCGGCGGGCTGGTGGATGGACGAGTCGACCTCGCTAATCGAAGCCGAGGTCGCGACCTGGCGGCTGTTCACCGAGTTGCGCAAGGTAGCGGCGACTCGCAACGTGCTGCTGCCGGTCGGCACGGATTACACCCCACCCAACAAGTGGGTCACCGACATTCACCGCCACTGGAATGCGCGCTACACCTGGCCGAGGTTCGTGTGTGCGCTGCCTCGAGAATTCTTCGCCGCGGTCCGCGCGGAGCTGTCCGCACGGGGCGGCCAGCCGTCGCCGCAGACCCGCGACATGAACCCGATCTACACCGGCAAGGACGTGTCCTACATCGACACCAAGCAGGCCAACCGCGCCGCGGAGAATGCGGTGCTCGACGCCGAGCGGTTCGCCGTGTTCGCCAACCTGCTCACCGGCGCCGACTACCCGCAGGCCGCGCTGGCCAAGGCCTGGGTCCAGCTGGCCTACGGCGCGCACCACGATGCGATCACCGGGTCCGAATCCGACCAGGTGTACCTCGACCTGCTGACCGGCTGGCGCGACGCGTGGGAGCTCGGTCGTGCGGCGCGCGACAACGCGCTGCAGTTGCTGTCCTCGGTGGTGGGCGCCCCGGTTGTGGTGTGGAATTCGTTGAGCCACCGGCGGACCGACGTTGTGACGGCGTGCTTCGACACACCGATCGGCGCGGGTGTTCGGGTGCTCGACGCCGATGACGCCGAGGTGCCCGCGCTCGTCGAACACGGCGGCCGGTGTGTCACCTGGCTGGCTCGTGACCTGCCGTCGCTGGGTTGGCGCGCCTACCGGCTGCTCCCCGCCGAAGCGCCGGCCGGCTGGGCGGCGACGACCGGCACCGAGATCGACAACGAGCACTACCGGTTGTGTGTCGACCCGGCGCGTGGTGGCACGGTGTCGTCGCTCGTCGACCTGGCCACCGGTCATCAGTTGATCGCCGACGGGCGGGTTGGCAACGAGCTCGCCGTCTACGACGAGTACTCGGCGCACCCGACCGACGGGGAGGGACCCTGGCATCTGTTGCCGGCGGGACCCGTTGTGGGATCGTCGGGAGCCCCGGCCGAGGTGCACACCTATCGCAGCCCGGTGGGCGCCCGGCTGGTGGTGCGGGGCCGGATCGGAAAGTTGTTGCGCTACACCCAGACGCTGACCCTCTGGCATTCGGTGGCGCGGGTGGACTGCCGCACGATGATCGACGACTTCACCGGCGCCGACCACCTGGTGCGGCTGCGCTGGCCGTGTCCGGTGCCGGGGGCGCTGCCGGTGAGCGAGGTCGGCGATGCGGTGGTCGGCCGCGGGTTCGGCCTGCTGCACCACACGCCGCAGCGCGCCGTTGACACCGCCGAGCACCCCTGGACCTTGGACAACCCGGCATACACCTGGTTCGGCCTGTCTACCGTCGTCCGGATCCGGGTTGGAGCCGATGTGCGGGCGGTCGGGGTGGCCGAGGTGGTGGCGCCGACCGGAGCCGGATCGGCGTCGGCGCGCCCGCTGCTGGTCGCTTTGGCCCGCGCCGGCGTGACGGCCACCTGCACCGGCGCCGACAAACCCCGCTACGGCGACCTGGCCGTCGACTCGAACCTGCCCGACACCCGCATCGCAATCGGGTGTCCAGACGAAAATCCGTTCACCGCGTCGGTGTTGGCCGAGGCCGACCCGGTGTACGGCGACGAACTCAAGCGCCAGTTGCACGCGACCGGCCAGGCCAGGGTGTGGCTGCCGGCCGCCGCGCCGCTGGCCCAGAACTGGCTGCCCGACGCCGATTTGCGCGACGTGCGGGCGCTGCCCGTGCTGATCGTCGCGGGCCGGGACGCGGTCGCGGCGCTCGCCGACGACCTGGCCGACGCGGAAATCGAGGTGCCCCAGCACCTGCCTGCCGAAATCGGACCGTTCCAGCCGCGCACGGTGGCGCTGCTCAACCGCGGCGTCCCCGGCTTCGCCGTCGACATCGACGGCACACTGCATGCCTCGCTGATGCGGTCGTGCACCGGCTGGCCGTCCGGGATCTGGATCGACGAGCCGCGCCGCACCGCGCCCGACGGCTCCAACTTTCAGTTACAGCACTGGACCCACGGCTTCGACTACGCGATCGTCTCCGGCGACGGCGACTGGCGCCGCGCCGACCTCCCGGCCCGCAGCGCGCAGTTCTCCCACCCGCTGCGCGCGGTTGCGCCCCGGCGCGCCCGCCGTCCCGCCCTCGGCGGGGTTGGTTCGCTGCTTGAGGTGGCCCCCGACCGCGGTGTGCACCTGGCGGCCGTGAAGGCGGCGGGCAATCCGCTCGCGCGCGGCAGCGCCCGACCGGCCGACCCCGCCGACGCGGTCGCCGTGCGCCTGGTCGAAACACAAGGTGCCACAACGGACGTAACGATCCGCTCCGCGCTCGGCCGAGTGTCACCGGTCGCGGTCGCCGACCTGCTCGAGCGGCCTCGCGCGGGTCCGCCATCGGGCGCACTGCGACTGCACGGCTACGAGATCGCCACGCTGTTGGCCCGATTCGACGTGCCCCGGTCCTGCGACGCCGCCGTGAAGCTGGCGCCCGATACCGAGGCCGCCCAACCGCTGTATGCCCGGTACTGGTTGCACAACCGTGGACCCGCCCCGATCGGCGGCCTTCCCGCCGTCGCGCAGCTTCACCCTCAGCGCGTCAGTGCCGAGCCAGCTGCCGAAGTCCGGCTCCGGCTTACCGTGGCGAGTGACTGCAGCGACTCGTCGTTGAGCGGGGTGGTGCGGCTGGTGTGTCCGACGGGGTGGCGAGCCACGCGCGACGAGCTGCCCTTCGATTTGCCGCCCGGCGGCTACCTCGAAAGCGGGATCGGCCTGACCATGCCCGCAGGCATCGCGCCCGGCCTGTATCCGGTGCGGGCCCAGCTCAGGCTCGGCGGGGGCGGGTTGCCCGACGCGTGGCGACAGGTCGTCGAGGACATCTGCGTCGTGTCGGTCGGCGGGGCCGCGGGAGATGAGCTGCTTCACCTGATCAGCGGTCCCCGACCCGTCGACGTTGCGCCGGGCGGCAGAGCATCGTTGAACGTGACCGTGGGCACCGACGCGCGCGCCGGCCTGGCGCTGGAGGCCCACCTGATCAGCCCCTGGGATACCTGGGAATGGGTCACCCCCGCCGTGCGCGGCGCGGTGCTAAACGGCGGCGGTGAAGTCGACCTGCGCTTCGATGTGTGCCCGCCGGCATGGGCGCAGCCCGGGCGGTGGTGGGCCCTCGTGCGGCTCGCCTGCGCTGGGCGGCTGGTCTACTCACCCGCGGTCGCGGTGCGCGTGCGATGACCCGCGTGGCCACCGTGGGTGGGCTGCCGGTCACCGTCGACGAGGTCGACGCGCGCGAGACTCTGCTGCGCGCCGGCCCACTGGCGGCATCGCTGCCGGGCGCCGGGACCAGCGAGGGACGCCAGCTGCGGCGCTGGCTCACTCAGCTGTTGGTGACCGAACGCGTCGTGGCGGCCGAAGCCGCCGCGCGGGGCGTGACCGCGGACCACGCTCCGGGCGAGCACGAACTGCTGCCGGACGCGGCGGCCGGCCTGGAGATCGGCAGCGTGGCCGCCGCGGCGCTGGCCGACCCGCTGGCCCGTGCGCTGTTCCGCGTCGTGACGTCGCACGTCCGCGTCGCCGAGCAGGAAATCGCCGACTACCACGCCCGCAACCCGCTGCGCTTCGCCCCACCCTGCGGCGGCCCCGACGGCTGGCAGGCGCCCGCCCGCGCCGCCCCGCCGCTCGACGCGGTGCGTCCTGCGATCGCCGAGCAGCTACTCGGCGCTGCCCGCCGCCGCGCGTTTCGGATCTGGCTGGATGTCCGACGGTCGGCGCTGGTCGACCTCGCGCCCGGCTTCGAACACCCCGGCGACCCGCGCCAGCCCGACAACAGCCACCGGCACTGATGGCGCCCACCCTTGGGCTCGACGTCGGCGGCACCAAGATCGCCGCTGGCCTTGTCGACACCCACGGCAGCCTGATCCATACCGCCAACCGGCCGACACCCCGCGGCGACGCCGACACGATCTGGTCGGCCGTCGAGGAGCTGATCGTCGAGGCGCTGACGGCGGCCGGCGGCGTACGCGCCGTGGGCATCTCCTCCGCCGGGCCCATCGACGGCCGTGGCGGCACGGTCAGCCCGATCAACATCACCGCATGGCAGCACTTCCCGATCGTCGACCGGTTGGCGGCGGTGGTGCCGGGCGTGCCGGTGCGGCTGGGCGGTGACGGCCTGTGCATGACGCTCGGCGAGCGCTGGCGGGGCGCGGCCACCGGAGCGGACTTCGTGCTCGGCATGGTGGTGTCCACCGGCATCGGCGGCGGGTTGTTGCTCGACGGAATCCCGTACCAGGGCCGGACCGGAAATGCCGGCCACGTCGGCCACGTGGTCGTCGAGCCGGACGGCGAGCCCTGCTCGTGCGGCGGCCGCGGCTGTGTGGAGACCGTGGCGAGCGGGCCCCACCTGACCCGATGGGCGCTGCGTCACGGCTGGGCGGGACCGCGGGGAGCCGACGCCGAGCAGCTGGCCGACGCCGCACGAGCGGGGAACGCGGTGGCGCTGGCGGCGTTCGCGCGCGGCGGCAGAGCGCTCGCCGCGGTGATCGCCTCGGTGGCCGCGGTGTGCGACCTGGACCTCGTGGTCGTCGGGGGAGGGGTGGCGAGGTCCGGGCCGTTGCTGTTCGAGCCACTGCGGGACGCGTTGGCCACCCGTGCGAGCCTGGAGTTCATCCGCGGCGTGCGGGTCGTGCAAGCCGCGCTCGACGGCAACGCCGGGCTGATCGGGGCAGCCGCGTTGGTGAACGCCGTGTTCGGACCCCAGCCCCTACGCCGTCGAACCTGACGGCGCGTTTTGGCTGATCGACGGCGGTTGCGCTAGCCTGGGAGCGCTCCACCGAAGACCGTCGGTCACCGAGCGAATCGGTTGAAGGTCCGGGATCGATCCCGGCGGCCCACGCAGGAGGACGAGGCTAGCGCCGCACCGCGCGTTTGACCGCGCCCGCATCGCACGCCCCGACCCTGCGTCGGGGCGTTCGTCGTTTCCGGATCTGCATTCGTTGGCGCACACCGACACCCAGCAAGGAGGCATTGCATGGCCAAGGCTGACAAGGCCGCCGCCGTTGCCGAGATCGCCGAGCGGTTCAAGGAGTCCAGCGCCACCGTCGTCACCGAATATCGCGGGCTGACGGTGTCGAACCTGGCAGAACTGCGCCGGTCACTCGGCGGCTCCGCCACCTACTCGGTTGCCAAGAACACGCTGGCCCGGCGGGCCGCGTCTCAGGCGGGCCTGGAGGGTCTCGACGAGTTCTTCGTCGGGCCGACCGCGATCGCCTTCGTCCAGGGCGAGCCGGTCGACGCAGCGAAAGCGCTCAAGACCTTCGCCCGGGACAACAAGGCGCTGGTAATCAAGGGCGGCTACATGGATGGCCGGCCGTTGACCGTCGCCGAGATCGAGCGCATCGCCGACCTGGAGTCGAGCGAAGTGTTGCTCGCCAAGCTCGCGGGAGCGATGAAGGGCAACCTGTCCAAGGCCGCCGGGCTGTTCAACGCCCCGGCGTCCCAGCTGGCACGGCTGGTCGCCGCGCTGCAGGAGAAGAAACAAGGCGCTGGAGCAGCAGAAGAGACCGCAGAAGCTGCGGCGGCTGCCGAATAAACCCGAAACTCAGGAAGGACCCCACACCCATGGCAAAACTGTCCACCGACGAGCTGCTCGACGCGTTCAAGGAGATGACGCTGCTTGAGCTGTCCGACTTCGTGAAGGCGTTCGAGGAGACCTTCGAGGTCACCGCGGCGGCTCCGGTCGCGGTCGCCGCCGCTCCCGGCGCCGGCGGGGCCGCGGCCCCGGCCGAGGCCGCCGAGGAGCAGACCGAGTTCGACGTGATCCTTGAGGCCGCAGGTGACAAGAAGATCGGCGTGATCAAGGTCGTCCGCGAGATCGTCTCGGGATTGGGCCTCAAGGAGGCCAAGGACCTCGTCGACAGCGCCCCGAAGGCGCTGCTGGAGCGGGTTCCCAAGGAAGCCGCCGACGAGGCCAGGGGCAAGCTCGAGGCCGCCGGCGCCACGGTGACCGTCAAGTAGTTCGCCGAACCCGCACCCGGGGCCGCTCCACCGCTGGAGCGGCCTGCGTAGGAGACAGTTGTCAAGCGCGTGTCGCCAGTTTCCCGCGTAGGCTAGAGTGACTCAAGCCACAAGCGGGAGGCAGGTGGCTGGGAACGGTTGGCGGAAGGATTCACGCGTGGGCATTGGCATTCAAGTTGAAGGGCTGACCAAGTCCTTCGGGCCCCAGCGGATCTGGGAAGACGTCACGATGAACGTCCCGCCCGGGGAGGTCAGCGTGCTGCTGGGCCCGTCCGGTACCGGTAAGTCGGTGTTTTTGAAGTCGCTGATCGGCCTGCTGCGGCCCGAGCGCGGCAAGATTGTCGTCAACGATGTCAACATCATCGAGTGCTCGGCCAAAGAGCTGTACGAGATCCGCACGCTGTTCGGCGTCATGTTCCAGGACGGCGCCCTGTTCGGCTCGATGAGCCTGTTCGACAACACCGCATTCCCGTTGCGCGAGCACACCAAGAAGAAGGAAGGCGAAATCCGTGACATCGTCATGGAGAAACTCGCGCTGGTGGGCTTGGAAGGCGACGAGACCAAATTCCCCGGCGAGATCTCCGGCGGTATGCGCAAGCGCGCCGGCCTGGCCCGCTCGCTGGTGCTCGACCCGCAGATCATCCTCTGCGACGAGCCCGACTCGGGTCTGGATCCGGTGCGCACCGCCTACCTGAGCCAGCTGCTGATCGACATCAACGCGCAGATCGACGCCACGATCCTGATCGTGACGCACAACATCAACATCGCCCGTACGGTGCCGGACAACATCGGCATGCTGTTCCGCCGCAAGCTGGTGATGTTCGGGCCGCGCGAGGTGCTGCTTACCAGCGACGAGCCGGTCGTCCGGCAGTTCCTCAACGGCCGCCGCATCGGCCCGATCGGCATGTCGGAGGAGAAGGACGAGGCCACCATGGCCGAAGAGCAGGCCATGGTCGACGCCGGGCACCACCACGGTGGCGTGGAGGAGATCGAAGGCGTGCCGCCGCAGATCAGTGCCACCCCTGGGATGCCCGAGCGCAGGGCCGTCGCACGCCGGCAGGCCAGGGTGCGCGAGATCATGCACACCCTGCCCCCGCAGGCGCAGGAGGCCATCCGCGACGACCTGGAGGGCACCCACAAGTACCGCTCGCGCGAGTTCGGTGACGAGGGCGGAGCCGAGGGCCGCCACTACGCCGAGGACGACACGGACACCGCGTCGATTCCGGTATCCGAACAGAGCTGACCTGCCCGGGCGTCCCGCCGGCTGACCGGCGTGCCGGTCCGGTTGCAGCGCACCTACGCCGATGCCCCTACGGACACGCCATCCGCAGCGCGGCCGCGGCGCCGGCGGCGTCGTGCGAAGCCTTGATGTACAGCGGGTCGGCCGCGGCGTCTTGCCGCGATGTGATCGCCACGCGCTGCGAGCGGGCGATGGCCTCCAGGGCGTCGGCCAATCCGAAGACGTCGGCCCGCAGGTGCGGTGATGCGATACCGCCGGCCTGGCTGCGCAGTTGGTCGGCGGTCGCGGATTCGGCGACCGCGGCCGCCAGCCGCTGGTCGCCGCCGCCGTCGAGCATCTGATCCACCGCCGCCGTCATGGAGCGCCAGGTGCTGATCACGTCGGTGGCCACTGCGCAGTCGTCGTGCCGAGGTGACGTCAGATGCAGCACGGCGACCAGCGCGACCGCGCCGGCAGCCGCCGCGCCGGTGCCGACGACGATCAGCCGCCGCCCGCCCGGCCGCCGCTCGGCCCCCATCCGGCAATTACAGCCCGGCGGCTCCTCGGTCACGCACAATTTGGCCACTAAACACCGTGTGAACCCTTGACGCGCGCGCCCGGACGCGTCAGTCTGTTGGGCAGCATGCGCATAGGTAGCAGAGAAGGACGCCAGCCAGCGCCGTTGATGGCGCGCGCCCGTGGTTGAGGAATAGGCGATCCTGCGCTATTGTTGGACGTTGCGCTGGCTGCCTCCTGCCCACCTCACCTGCCCCCGACACTGTGGTCCACGCCTGAGCCCCCACGGGGTCTACGTGCGTGTCCGAGACCCGGGCAGGTCGTTAGCCGGCCGAACCGACGCAGAATCGCGGCGAAGAGTCCGGTCAGCCCGGCACTCACAGCTCGCATGAGGTGCTGGAAGGATGCATCTTGGCAGTCTCCCGCCAGAGCAAGTCAGCAATAGCTATCAATAACGGCTCCGTCCCTGGAGCGCCCAATCGAATTTCTTTTGCGAAGCTGCGCGAGCCTCTCGAGGTACCCGGGCTGCTTGATGTGCAGACCGAGTCGTTCGAGTGGCTGATCGGCTCCGACCGTTGGCGGAAAATGGCCGCGGCCCGCGGGGATGTCAACCCGGTCGGCGGCCTGGAAGAAGTGCTCGCCGAGCTGTCGCCGATCGAGGACTTCTCCGGGTCGATGTCGCTGTCGTTCTCCGACCCGCGCTTCGACGAGGTCAAGGCCCCGGTCGACGAGTGCAAAGACAAGGACATGACCTACGCGGCCCCGCTGTTCGTCACGGCCGAGTTCATCAACAACAACACCGGCGAGATCAAGAGCCAGACCGTCTTCATGGGTGACTTCCCGATGATGACCGACAAGGGCACGTTCATCATCAACGGCACCGAGCGCGTCGTGGTGTCCCAGCTGGTCCGGTCGCCGGGCGTGTACTTCGACGAGACCATCGACAAGTCGACGGAGAAGACGCTGCACAGCGTCAAGGTCATCCCGGGGCGCGGCGCCTGGCTGGAGTTCGACGTCGACAAGCGCGACACCGTCGGCGTGCGCATCGACCGCAAGCGGCGCCAGCCCGTCACCGTGCTGCTCAAGGCATTGGGCTGGACGAACGAGCAGATCACGCAGCGGTTCGGGTTCAGCGAGATCATGATGTCGACGCTGGAGAAGGACAACACCGCAGGCACGGACGAGGCGCTGCTGGACATCTACCGCAAGCTGCGCCCGGGCGAGCCGCCGACCAAGGAGTCGGCGCAGACCCTGCTGGAGAACCTGTTCTTCAAGGAAAAGCGCTACGACCTGGCCCGGGTGGGCCGTTACAAGGTCAACAAGAAGCTCGGCCTGCACGCCGGCGAGCCGATCACCACGTCGACGCTGACCGAGGAGGACATCGTCGCGACGATCGAGTACCTGGTGCGCCTGCACGAGGGCCAGACCACGATGAAGGCGCCCGGCGGCGTCGAGGTGCCGGTGGAGATCGACGATATCGACCACTTCGGCAACCGGCGGTTGCGCACGGTTGGCGAGCTGATCCAAAACCAGATCAGGGTCGGCCTGTCGCGGATGGAGCGCGTGGTCCGCGAGCGGATGACCACCCAGGACGTCGAGGCGATCACGCCGCAGACCCTGATCAACATCCGCCCGGTCGTCGCGGCGATCAAGGAGTTCTTCGGCACCAGCCAGCTGTCGCAGTTCATGGACCAGAACAACCCGCTGTCCGGGCTGACCCACAAGCGCCGCCTGTCGGCGCTGGGTCCCGGCGGCCTGTCCCGTGAGCGGGCCGGCCTGGAGGTGCGTGACGTGCACTCCAGCCACTACGGCCGGATGTGTCCGATCGAGACCCCGGAGGGCCCGAACATCGGCCTGATCGGGTCACTGTCGGTTTACGCGCGGGTCAACCCATTTGGCTTCATCGAGACGCCGTACCGCGAGGTCGTCGACGGTGTGGTGACCGACGAGATCCACTACCTGACCGCCGACGAGGAGGACCGCCACGTCGTGGCGCAGGCCAACTCGCCGATCGACGAGAAGGGCCGGTTCACCGAGGAGCGCGTGCTGGTGCGCCGCAAGGGCGGGGAGGTCGAGTACGTCTCCTCGGCCGAGGTCGACTACATGGACGTCTCGCCGCGCCAGATGGTGTCGGTGGCGACGGCCATGATCCCGTTCCTCGAGCACGACGACGCCAACCGGGCCCTGATGGGTGCCAACATGCAGCGCCAGGCGGTTCCGCTGGTGCGCAGCGAGGCCCCGCTGGTGGGCACCGGCATGGAGCTGCGCGCGGCGATCGACGCCGGCGATGTGGTTGTCGCCGACACCAGCGGGGTGGTCGAGGAGGTCTCCGCCGACTACATCACCGTGATGGCCGACGACGGCACCCGGCAGACGTACCGGATGCGCAAGTTCGCCCGCTCCAACCACGGCACCTGCGCCAACCAGCGCCCGATCGTCGACGCCGGCGACCGCGTGGAGAGCGGCCAGGTGATCGCCGACGGCCCGTGCACCCAGAACGGTGAGATGGCGCTCGGTAAGAACCTGCTTGTCGCGATCATGCCGTGGGAAGGCCACAACTACGAGGACGCGATCATCCTGTCCAACCGGCTCGTCGAGGAGGACATCCTCACCTCGATTCACATCGAGGAGCACGAGATCGACGCGCGGGACACCAAGCTGGGCGCCGAGGAGATCACCCGGGACATTCCGAACGTCTCCGACGAGGTGCTCGCCGACCTCGATGAGCGCGGCATCGTGCGCATCGGCGCCGAGGTCCGCGACGGCGACATCCTGGTCGGCAAGGTCACCCCGAAGGGCGAGACCGAGCTGACGCCGGAGGAGCGGCTGCTGCGCGCCATCTTCGGCGAGAAGGCCCGTGAGGTCCGCGACACCTCGCTGAAGGTGCCGCACGGCGAGTCCGGCAAGGTGATCGGTATCCGGGTGTTCTCCCGCGAGGACGACGATGAGCTGCCCGCCGGCGTCAACGAGCTGGTCCGGGTCTACGTCGCCCAGAAGCGCAAGATCTCCGACGGCGACAAGCTTGCCGGCCGGCACGGCAACAAGGGTGTGATCGGCAGGATCCTGGCCGTCGAGGACATGCCGTTCCTGCCGGACGGCACCCCGGTGGACATCATCCTGAACACCCACGGGGTGCCGCGACGGATGAACATCGGCCAGATCCTGGAGACCCACCTCGGCTGGGTCGCCAAGAGCGGCTGGAAGATCGACACCGCCAAGGGCGTTCCCGACTGGGCGGCCAAGCTGCCCGCGGAGCTGCTCGCGGCCGAGCCGGAGACGATCGTGTCGACGCCGGTGTTCGACGGCGCGCGTGAGGCGGAGCTCCAGGGCCTGCTGTCCTCGGTGCAGCCCAACCGCGACGGCGAGGTGCTCGTCGACGCCGACGGCAAGGCGGTCCTCTACGACGGACGCAGCGGCGAGCCGTTCCCGTACCCGGTGACGGTCGGCTACATGTACATCCTCAAGTTGCACCACCTCGTGGACGACAAGATCCACGCGCGGTCCACCGGCCCGTACTCGATGATCACGCAGCAGCCGCTGGGCGGGAAGGCGCAGTTCGGTGGCCAGCGGTTCGGCGAGATGGAGTGCTGGGCCATGCAGGCCTACGGCGCGGCGTACACGCTGCAGGAGCTGTTGACCATCAAGTCCGACGACACCGTCGGCCGGGTCAAGGTGTACGAGGCGATCGTCAAGGGCGAGAACATCCCCGAGCCCGGCATTCCGGAGTCGTTCAAGGTGCTGCTCAAGGAGTTGCAGTCGCTGTGCCTGAACGTCGAGGTGCTCTCCAGCGACGGTGCTGCGATCGAGATGCGCGACGGCGACGACGAGGACCTGGAGCGCGCCGCAGCGAACCTGGGGATCAACCTGTCCCGCAACGAATCCGCCTCCGTTGAGGACCTTGCTTAATAGACAGTCAGCTAGTCCCGAAAGGGGAAAGGGCGTTACGTGCTAGACGTCAACTTCTTCGATGAACTCCGGATCGGCCTCGCCACCGCCGACGACATCCGTCAGTGGTCCTACGGCGAGGTCAAGAAGCCGGAGACCATCAACTACCGCACACTCAAGCCGGAGAAGGACGGCCTGTTCTGCGAGAAGATCTTCGGACCGACTCGCGACTGGGAATGCTACTGCGGCAAGTACAAGCGCGTGCGATTCAAGGGCATCATCTGTGAGCGCTGCGGCGTCGAGGTGACCCGCGCCAAGGTGCGCCGTGAGCGGATGGGCCACATCGAACTGGCCGCGCCGGTCACCCACATCTGGTACTTCAAGGGCGTTCCGTCGCGGCTGGGTTACCTCCTGGACCTGGCCCCCAAGGATCTCGAGAAGATCATCTACTTCGCGGCGTACGTGATCACCGCCGTCGACGAGGAGATGCGCCACAACGAGCTCTCCACGCTCGAGGCTGAGATGGAGACCGAGAAGAAGCAGATCGAGTCGCAGCGTGACGGCGATCTGGAGGCGCGTGCGCAGAAGCTCGAGGCCGACCTCAAGGAGTTGGAAGAGGAGGGCGCCAAGTCCGACGTCCGGCGCAAGGTCCGCGACGGCGGCGAGCGTGAGATGCGCCAGATCCGCGACCGGGCCCAGCGCGAGCTGGCCCGGCTGGAGGAGATCTGGATGACCTTCACCAAGCTCGAGGCCAAGCAGCTGATCGTCGACGAGAATCTCTACCGCGAGCTGGTCGACCGCTACGGCGAGTACTTCACCGGCTCGATGGGTGCCGAGGCGATCCAGAAGCTGATGCAGAGCTTCGACATCGGCGCCGAGGCCGAGTCGTTGCGTGAGGTCATCCGTAGCGGCAAGGGGCAGAAAAAGCTTCGCGCCCTGAAGCGGTTGAAGGTCGTCGCGGCGTTCCAGCAGTCGGGCAATTCGCCGATGGGCATGGTGCTCGACGCGGTGCCGGTGATCCCGCCGGAACTGCGCCCGATGGTGCAGCTCGACGGCGGCCGGTTCGCGACCAGCGACCTCAACGACCTGTACCGCCGCGTGATCAACCGCAACAACCGCTTGAAGAGGCTGATCGACCTCGGCGCGCCGGAGATCATCGTCAATAACGAGAAGCGGATGCTGCAGGAGTCCGTGGACGCGCTGTTCGACAACGGCCGCCGCGGCCGGCCCGTCACCGGGCCGGGCAACCGTCCGCTGAAGTCGCTGTCCGACCTGCTGAAGGGCAAGCAGGGCCGGTTCCGCCAGAACCTGCTCGGCAAGCGTGTCGACTACTCCGGCCGTTCGGTCATCGTGGTCGGCCCACAGCTCAAGCTGCACCAGTGCGGTCTGCCCAAGCTGATGGCGCTGGAGCTGTTCAAGCCGTTCGTGATGAAGCGACTGGTCGACCTGAACCACGCGCAGAACATCAAGAGCGCCAAGCGGATGGTGGAACGCCAGCGTCCGCAGGTGTGGGACGTGCTAGAGGAGGTCATCGGCGAGCACCCGGTGCTGCTGAACCGCGCGCCGACGCTGCACCGCCTCGGCATCCAGGCCTTCGAGCCCATGCTGGTGGAGGGCAAGGCCATTCAGCTGCACCCGCTGGTGTGTGAGGCGTTCAACGCCGACTTCGACGGCGACCAGATGGCGGTGCACCTGCCGCTGAGCGCCGAGGCGCAGGCCGAGGCCCGCATCTTGATGCTGTCGTCGAACAACATCCTGTCGCCGGCGTCGGGCAAGCCGCTGGCGATGCCGCGGCTGGACATGGTGACCGGCCTGTACTACCTGACCACGATGGTCGACGGCGATGTCGGCGAGTACCAGCCGGCCGCCAAGGACCGACCGGAGCAGGGCGTGTACGCGTCGCCCGCCGAGGCCATCATGGCGATGGACCGCGGTGCGCTGTCGGTGCGGGCCAAGATCCGGGTGCGGCTGACCCAGCTGCGCCCACCCGCCGACCTGGAGACCGGGCTGTGGCACCCGGGCGATGCCTGGATGGCCGAGACCACGCTGGGCCGGGTGATGTTCAACGAGCTGCTGCCGCATGGGTATCCGTTCATCAACGAGCAGATGCACAAGAAGGTGCAGGCCAGCATCATCAACGACCTGGCCGAGCGCTTTCCGATGATCGTGGTCGCGCAGACCGTCGACAAGCTCAAGGACGCCGGCTTCTACTGGGCCACCCGTTCGGGCGTCACCGTGTCGATAGCCGACGTCTTGGTGCCCGCGCAGAAGCAGGAGATCCTGGATCGCTACGAGAAGGAAGCGGACGGCATCGAGAAGAAGTACCAGCGCGGTGCCCTCAACCACGACGAGCGCAACGAGGCGCTGGTGCGGATCTGGCAGGACGCCACCGAGGAAGTCGGTCGGGCGGTCGAGGAGACCTATCCCGACGACAACCCGATCGCGTTGATCGTGCGGTCGGGCGCCACCGGTAACGCGATCCAGACCCGCACGTTGGCCGGGATGAAGGGTCTGGTGACCAACCCGAAGGGTGAGTTCATTCCGCGCCCGGTCAAGTCGTCGTTCCGCGAAGGACTGACGGTGTTGGAGTACTTCATCAACACCCACGGCGCCCGCAAGGGTCTGGCCGACACCGCGTTGCGCACCGCCGACTCGGGTTACCTGACCCGGCGCCTGGTGGACGTGTCGCAGGACGTGATCGTCCGCCAGGAGGACTGCGGCACCGAGCGCGGCATCACCGTCAGGCTGGCCGAGCGCCAGCCCGACGGCTCGCTGCTTCGGCACCCGTACGTCGAGACGTCCGCGTACGCGCGCACCCTGGCCGCCGACGCGGTGGACGGTACCGGCAAGGTGATCGTCGAGCGCGGCCACGACCTCGGCGACCCGGCGATCGACGCGCTGCTTGAGGCCGGCGTCGCGCAGGTGAAGGTCCGGTCGGTGTTGACCTGTGCCAGTGCTAACGGTGTCTGTGCGACCTGCTACGGCCGCTCGATGGCGACCGGCAAGCTCGTCGACATCGGTGAGGCCGTCGGCATCGTTGCCGCGCAGTCCATCGGTGAGCCCGGCACGCAGCTGACCATGCGCACCTTCCACCAGGGCGGTGTCGGTGAGGACATCACCGGTGGTCTGCCCCGCGTGCAGGAGCTGTTCGAGGCCCGCGTGCCGCGCAACAAGGCCCCGATCGCCGAGGTGTCCGGGCGCGTCCGCGTCGAAGAGGGTGAGAAGTTCTACAAGATCACCATCACTCCCGACGACGGCGGCGAGGAAGTGGTCTACGACAAGCTGTCCCGCAGGCAGCGGCTGCGGGTGGTCAAGCACGAAGACGGCTCAGAGGGTCTACTGTCCGATGGCGATCATGTCGAGGTGGGCGACCAGCTGATGGAAGGCGCGGCCGACCCGCACGAGGTGCTGCGTGTCCAGGGTCCGCGTGAGGTCCAGGTGCACCTGGTCCACGAGGTCCAGGAGGTCTACCGCGCGCAGGGTGTGTCGATCCACGACAAGCACATCGAGGTGATCGTCCGGCAGATGCTGCGCCGGGTGACCATCATCGACTCGGGTTCGACGGAGTTCCTGCCCGGTTCGCTGATCGACCGCTCCGAGTTCGAGGCCGAGAACCGTCGGGTGGTGGCCGAGGGTGGCGAGCCCGCCGCGGGCCGCCCCGTGCTGATGGGCATCACCAAGGCATCGTTGGCCACCGACTCGTGGCTGTCGGCGGCGTCGTTCCAGGAGACCACCCGGGTGTTGACCGATGCGGCGATCAACTGTCGCAGCGACAAGCTCAACGGCCTGAAGGAGAACGTGATCATCGGCAAGCTGATCCCGGCCGGTACCGGCATCGCCCGCTACCGCAACATCCAGGTGCAGCCGACCGAAGAGGCGCGGGCCGCCGCGTACACGATCCCCTCTTACGAGGATCAGTACTACAGCCCCGACTTCGGCCAGAGCACCGGAGCCGCGGTTCCGCTGGACGACTACGGCTACAGCGACTACCGCTGACCCAGCGAGAAGCCCCCGGGGAACTGCCCGGGGGCTTTCTCTTTCGCGAATGTGCACCTACTGCGATTCTGCGACTGGATTTCGCACTGGATGCACGCTCGCGAGCGGGACCTAGACTGGGCGCCGTGCTCATCGGTTCTCACGTCAGCCCGCACGACCCGCTCGCCGCGGCCGAGGCCGAAGGCGCCGACGTGGTGCAGTTCTTCCTCGGCAACCCGCAGAGCTGGAAGAAGCCCAAACCGCGCGATGATGCGGCCACGCTGCGTGCGTCGCAGGTGCCGCTGTACATCCATGCGCCGTATCTGATCAACGTCGCGTCGGCCAACAACCGCGTGCGCATCCCATCGCGGAAGATCCTTCAGGACACCTGCGACGCGGCCGCCGAGATCGCGGCCACGGCGGTGATAGTCCACGGCGGCCATGTGGATGACGACGACCTCGATGCCGGTTTCCGGAGATGGCGCAAGGCCCTCGACCAGCTCGAGACCAAGGTCCCTGTGTTGCTGGAGAACACCGCGGGCGGTGACCACGCGATGGCTCGCCACTTCGACACGATCGCGCGCCTGTGGGATCACATCGGCGACAGTGGCATCGGTTTCTGCCTGGACACCTGCCACGCCTGGGCAGCGGGGGAGGCCTTGATCGACGCCGTCGAGCGGATCAAGGGCATCACCGGCCGCATCGAGCTGGTGCACTGCAACGATTCCAAGGACGCGCCGGGTTCCGGTCGCGACCGCCACGCCAATATCGGCACCGGCGAGATAGCTCCCGACCTGCTGATCGCGGTGATAACGGCCGCTGATGCGCCGGTCATTTGCGAGACCGCCGACGAGGGCCGCAAGGACGACATCGCGTTCCTGCGCGACAACACGAGCTGAGGTTCGCTCCCGCCGCCCACCACGCAGACACCGTGTTACGGCCATTGTGCAGCTGTCGAAAAGATGTAACAGTGGTTCTATGCCTGACACCCACGTCGTGACCAACCAGGTTCCGCCGCTTGAGAACCACAACCCCGCCTCCTCACCGGTGCTCGTCGAGGCGCTGATCCGTGAAGGCGGCCAGTGGGGCCTCGACGAGGTGACCGAGTTGGGTGCGCTTTCCGGCAGCCGACAGGCCATCCGGTGGGGCGAGTTGGCCGACCGCAACCGCCCGCTCCTGCACACCCACGACCGCTACGGCCACCGTGTCGACGAGGTCGAGTACGACCCCGCCTACCACGAGTTGATGCGGGTCGCGATCGGCCACGGCCTGCACGCCGCCCCGTGGGCCGACGACCGCCCCGGCGCCCATGTTGTTCGCGCGGCCAAGACCTCGGTGTGGACGCCCGAGCCGGGCCATGTCTGCCCGATCTCGATGACCTACGCCGCCGTCCCGGCGCTGCGCTACAACGCCGAACTGGCGCAGCTCTACGAGCCGCTGCTGACCAGCCGCGAGTACGACCCCGAGTTGAAGGTTCCGACGTCTAAGGCCGGCATCACCGCGGGCATGTCGATGACCGAGAAGCAGGGCGGCTCCGATGTCCGCGCCGGCACCACCCAGGCCGCCCCCAACGCCGACGGCAGCTACCGCCTGACCGGGCACAAGTGGTTCACCTCGGCGCCGATGTGCGACGTGTTCTTGGTGCTGGCGCAGGCACCCGGCGGCCTCAGCTGCTTCCTGCTGCCCAGGGTGCTGCCCGACGGCACCCGCAACCGGATGTTCCTGCAGCGGCTCAAGGACAAGCTCGGCAACCACGCCAACGCCTCGTCGGAGGTCGAATACGACGGCGCGGTTGCCTGGCTGGTGGGCGAGGAGGGCCGCGGCGTGCCGACCATCATCGAGATGGTGAACCTGACTCGGCTGGATTGCACGCTGGGCAGCGCGACCAGCATGCGCAACGGGCTGACCCGGGCCATCCACCACGCCCAGCACCGGAAGGCCTTCGGCGAGTATCTGATCGACCAGCCGCTGATGCGCAACGTGCTGGCCGATCTCGCGGTGGAGGCCGAGGCTGCCACGATCGTCGCGATGCGGATGGCCGGCGCCACCGACAACGCGGTGCGTGGTCACCAGACCGAGACGCTGCTGCGTCGGATCGGCCTGGCCGCCAGCAAGTACTGGGTGTGCAAGCGGGCCACACCGCACGCCGCCGAGGCGCTGGAATGCCTGGGCGGCAATGGCTACGTGGAGGACTCCGGCATGCCGCGGCTCTATCGCGAGGCACCGCTGATGGGGATCTGGGAGGGCTCCGGCAATGTCGGTGCGCTGGACACCTTGCGTGCCATGGCGACCCGGCCGGAGTGCGTGGAGGTGCTGTTCGACGAGCTCGCCAAGACCGCCGGCCAGGATCCGCGGCTGGACGCCCACGTCGGCCGGCTCCGGCCCGAGCTTGCGGACTTCGACACCATCCAGTACCGGGCCCGCAAGGTTGCCGAGGACATCTGCCTGGCGCTGCAGGGCTCGCTGCTGGTGCGCCACGGCCATCCCGCTGTCGCCGAGGCGTTCCTGGCCACCCGGCTGGGCGGCCGATGGGGCGGTGCGTTCGGCACGATGCCGACCGGGCTCGACCTCGCCCCGGTCCTGGAGCGCGCGCTGGTCAAAGGATGATTAGGCGCATGATTTTCCAGCGAGAAGCGAACGCATGACTCACGCGATCCGGCCGGGCGATTTCGACAACCTGAAGACGATGACCTACGAGGTCACCGATCGGGTTGCCCGAATAACGTTCAACCGCCCCGAAAAAGGCAACGCGATCGTCGCCGACACCCCGCTCGAGCTGTCGGCGCTGGTGGAGCGGGCGGACCTCGACCCCGATGTGCACGTCATCCTGGTGTCCGGCCGCGGCGAAGGTTTCTGCGCCGGCTTCGATTTGAGCGCCTACGCCGACCGGACCGGCTCGGCCGGCGGAACCGGTGCCTACCGGGGCACCGTGCTCGACGGCAGGATCCAGGCGCTCAACCACCTGCCCGACCAGCCGTGGGATCCGATGGTCGACTATCAGATGATGAGCCGGTTCGTCCGCGGGTTTTCCAGTCTGATGCACGCGGACAAGCCGACCGTCGTGAAGATCCACGGCTACTGCGTGGCCGGCGGCACCGACATCGCGCTGCACGCCGATCAGGTAATCGCCGCATCCGATGCCAAGATCGGCTATCCGCCGACCCGGGTGTGGGGTGTGCCGGCCGCCGGGCTGTGGGCCCACCGGCTCGGTGACCAGCGGGCCAAACGGCTTCTGCTCACCGGTGATTGCATCACCGGTCAGCAGGCCGCCGAGTGGGGCCTGGCGGTCGAGGCGCCGGATCCGGCCCAACTTGACGAACGCACCGAGCGCCTCGTCGCACGCATCGCCGCGGTGCCGGTCAACCAGCTGATCATGATCAAGCTCGCGATGAACACCGCGCTCCTGCAGCAGGGCGTCGCGACCAGCCGGATGGTCGGCACCGTGTTCGACGGCCTCGCGCGCCACACCCCCGAGGGGCACGCGTTCGTCGCCGACGCAACCCAGCACGGTTTCCGCGACGCGGTCCGCCGCCGCGACGAGCCGTTCGGCGACTACGGCCGCACGGCGTCCGGGGTGTAGCCGTGGCACGCACGCTGTCCCGGATGACCGCCCGGTCGGTCCTGCTCAGCGTGCTGCTGGGCGCACATCCCGCCTCCGCGAGCGCCGCCGAACTGATCCGGCTCACCTCCGATTTCGGGTTGAAGGAATCAACGGTGCGGGTGGCGCTGACCAGGTTGGTCAGCGCCGGCGATCTCGTCCGCTCCGCCGACGGCTACCGGCTCTCCGACCGACTGCTGGCCCGGCAACGCCGTCAGGACGACGCGCTGCAGCCGCGCCTGCGGGCATGGGACGGATCGTGGACGACGCTGGTGATCACCAGCGTGGGTGTGGATGCCCGTACCCGCGCGTCACTGCGAACCACACTGCACCTCAACAGGTTCGGCGAGCTACGTGACGGCGTATGGCTCCGCCCCGACAACCTGGACATGCGACTGCCGACCGAGATCACCGCGCGGGTGCGGGTTCTGCGTGCCCGTGACGACGCGCCCGACGAGCTGGCCGCCCGGTTGTGGGACCTGCCCGGCTGGGCGACCACCGCCGAACACCTGCTCGACGAGATCGCGGCCGCGACCGACACCCCGGGCCGCTTCGTGGCCGCCGCCGCCATGGTGCGCCACCTGCTCACCGACCCGGTGCTGCCCGACGATCTGCTGCCGCTGGCGTGGCCGGGAAAAGAATTGCGGCACAGCTATTTCCGCTTCGCCGAGGAACTGGCGACGCGGCGTGACGAAACCCAGCTGATGGAGGCGACATGAGCGACGGTGTGCGGGTGGACCGCAACGGCCCGGTGACGACGGTCATCCTGAACAGGCCCCAGGCGCGCAACGCGGTCAACGGGCCCACGGCCGCGGCGCTGGTCGCGGCGTTCGAGGACTTCGACGCCGACGACACGGCGGCGGTGGCGGTGCTGTGGGGCGACAACGGAACGTTCTGCGCCGGCGCCGATCTCAAGGCATTCGGCACGCCGGAGTCCAACGCGGTGCACCGCACCGGGCCTGGGCCGATGGGTCCGACGCGGATGGTGCTGTCCAAGCCGGTGATCGCGGCCGTTAGCGGCTACGCCGTGGCCGGTGGGCTCGAGTTGGCGCTGTGGTGCGATCTGCGCGTCGCCGAGGAGGACGCGGTGTTCGGGGTGTTCTGCCGCCGCTGGGGCGTGCCGCTGATCGACGGCGGTACCGTGCGCCTGCCCCGGCTGATCGGCCAGAGCCGGGCACTGGACATGATCCTGACCGGACGGGCCGTCGACGCCGCCGAGGCCCATGCGATCGGGTTGGCTAACCGCGTGGTCCCGACCGGGCAGGCGCGTGCACGGGCCGAGGAACTGGCCGCGCAACTGGCGACGCTTCCGCAGCAATGCATGCGCTCCGATCGCCGTTCGGCGCTGGCGCAGTGGGGGATGTCGGAAGCCGACGCGATCGACTACGAATTCGCCAGCATCTCCAGGGTGGCGTCGGAGGCCATGGCTGGCTCCCAGCGGTTCGCGGCCGGCGCCGGCCGGCACGGCGCCCCCGCATAGCGTCCTACTCCTTGTTGACGTGGTTGCCCGACCCGAGGTTGTTGACCTTCGGGTTGCCGTCCTTGTAGGTCACGGTGTTGTTGACTCCGACGATGCTGATGTCGCCGGAAATCTTGTCGAAGGTGATCTTGTTGTCGGCGCCGCCGATGTTCACCGACCCGCAGGTGCCCTTGACCGTCAGCGTGTTGTTCGACCCGCCGACGTTGAGTGACTTGCCGTCGGCGCAGTCGATGTCGGCGGTGGTGTTGAACGATCCGTAGTTGATGGTGTTGCCCAGCTCGACTTGCGCGCCCGAGGTGCCCGCGGTCGCGGTCGGCCTGCTGTTGCTGCCGGAACCGCAGCCGGCCACTGTCACCGCAGCGGCCGCCGCGACGGCGACGAGAATCGGGGCAGCGCGCATGGATCCTCCCGTCATGCCGGAGCGCGGTCGATCCGGTTGGTCATGCCGAGGTCGCGGCCGCGGTCCCAGACGTACGGATCGCCGTTCTTGTAGAGCACCGTTTGGTTGAAGCCGTACACCTGGATGTCGTTGATGACCGTGTCCACGATCACGGTGTTGTACGACCCCTGCAGCGTGACCGCATAGCAGGCGTCCGTCGCGGTGACGACGTTGTTGGATCCGTTGACGTACAAGGTGTGGCCGTTGCACTCCACCACGGGTTGGGTGCCCTCGGCGGTGATCTGGATGTCACCCGGGTTGGTCGCGTTGGGCAGCGCGTGCGCCGTCGGTGCTGCCGCCATCACCGCCGTCAGTACCCATGCCGCAGCACAGGATGCGCCGGTCGTCCTCTTCGCCCAAGTCACCCACGTCGCCCTAGGGCCCATCGGTCTCGCCCCTTCCGCATCTGCCCCGACGCGCAAAGCGTACGTGGCAACCGACAGCTGCCTGAGCCAGACGGCTAAAGTTTAAAGTTCTTCACCGATGAGCGTCTCGCGCGAAGAGCATCGGCACCGATGAGCGTCTCGCGAAGAGCATCGACACCGATGAGCGTCTCGGGCGAAGGGCATGCGGCAGCGCGTGTGTGGGCGAGAGGGGCGGAAGATGGCAGCAGAGCCGGTCGGCCGCTCGCGCACGCCGGCCCGGACCACGAAGCTCAGTCGCGACGGCATCATCAACGCGGCGCTGACCTTCCTGGACCGCGAAGGCTGGGACGCGCTGACCATCAACGCGTTGGCCGCCCAGCTCGGCACCAAGGGACCGTCGCTGTACAACCACGTCGACAGCCTTGACGACCTCCGCCGCAATGTCCGCAAACGGGTGATCGACGACATCATCGGGATGCTCGGTACCGTCGGCCACGGCCGTACCCGCGACGACGCCGTTCTGGTCATGGCCGGTGCATACCGCAGCTACGCCCACCACCATCCGGGCCGGTATTCGGCGTTCACCCGAATGCCGCTGGGCGGCGTCGACCCCGAGTACGCCGCGGTGGCCCGCGCGGGCGCCGAACCGGTCATCGCGGTGCTGGCCTCCTACGGGCTCAGCGGCGACGACGCGTTCTACGCGGCACTGGAGTTTTGGGCGGCCCTGCACGGTTTTGTGATGCTGGAGATGACCGGTGTGATGGCCGACATCGACGTCGACGCGGTGTTCTCCGACATGGTGCTGCGCCTTGCCGCCGGGCTCGAGGCGCGATTGCGGGCTTGACCTGCGCTTAGGCGTTGGCCGGCGAGTTTGTTTCGCCACTGGCTGCTTTGGTATCGTGGTGGGTCGTGCCTGGCAGATAAGGCGCCTGCGGTGACGCAAGCCCGCACGCCGGGCAAATTCGCATGCCCACTTGCACCGGTTCGGACCGCGGCAGACGCGTGCGACACGCCCGGCTCCGGGATACCGGAGGGGGGCAAAACCGCAGTACGACAGACTTGAAGAGACGAAGAACAGAAAGCCGGTAGATGCCAACCATCCAGCAGCTGGTCCGCAAGGGTCGCACCGACAAGGTCGCCAAGGTCAAGACCGCGGCACTCAAGGGCAGCCCGCAGCGCCGCGGCGTGTGCACCCGCGTGTACACCACCACGCCGAAGAAGCCGAACTCGGCGCTTCGCAAGGTCGCGCGCGTCAAGCTGACCAGCCAGGTCGAAGTCACGGCTTACATCCCGGGCGAGGGTCACAACCTGCAGGAGCACTCGATGGTGCTGGTGCGTGGCGGTCGGGTGAAGGACCTGCCGGGTGTGCGCTACAAGATCATCCGCGGCTCGCTTGACACCCAGGGCGTGAAGAACCGCAAGCAAGCCCGCAGTCGCTACGGCGCGAAGAAGGAGAAGAGCTGATGCCGCGCAAGGGGCCCGCGCCCAAGCGCCCGCTGGTGAACGACCCGGTCTACGGCTCCCAGCTGGTCACCCAGCTGGTGAACAAAGTCTTGCTGAAAGGGAAGAAATCGCTGGCCGAGCGCATTGTATATGGTGCGCTCGAACAGGCTCGGGAGAAGACCGGCACCGATCCGGTCGTCACTCTCAAGCGCGCGCTCGACAATGTCAAGCCCGCGTTGGAGGTCCGTAGCCGCCGTGTTGGTGGCGCGACCTACCAGGTCCCCGTCGAGGTGCGTGCTGACCGTTCCACCACGCTGGCCCTGCGCTGGTTGGTCAGCTTCTCGCGCCAGCGCCGGGAGAAGACGATGGTCGAGCGCCTGGCCAACGAGATCCTCGACGCCAGCAACGGCCTGGGCGCCTCGGTCAAGAGACGCGAGGACACCCACAAGATGGCCGAAGCGAACCGGGCCTTCGCGCACTACCGCTGGTGACCGCTGCCCCGGCAGCGCAGCGGATTGACGACAGCTAACCAAGCAAGCGAAAGAGTGGGAAGACTTCTGTGGCACAGAAGGACGTGCTGACCGACCTGAGCAAGGTCCGCAATTTCGGCATCATGGCGCACATCGATGCCGGTAAGACGACGACGACCGAGCGCATCCTTTACTACACCGGGATCAACTACAAGATCGGTGAGGTCCACGACGGCGCCGCCACGATGGACTGGATGGAGCAGGAGCAGGAGCGGGGTATCACGATTACGTCGGCCGCGACGACGACGTTTTGGAAGGGCTACCAGCTCAACATCATCGACACGCCCGGACACGTTGACTTCACCGTCGAGGTGGAGCGCAACCTGCGGGTGCTCGATGGCGCCGTCGCGGTGTTCGACGGCAAGGAGGGTGTGGAGCCGCAGTCCGAGCAGGTCTGGCGGCAAGCCGACAAGTACAACGTGCCGCGCATCTGCTTCGTCAACAAGATGGACAAGATCGGCGCCGACTTCTACTTCTCGGTACGCACCATGGAGGAGCGCCTCGGCGCGAACGCGGTGCCGATCCAGCTGCCGATCGGCGAGGAGAGCAACTTCGAGGGCGTTGTCGACCTCGTCGAGATGAACGCCAAGGTCTGGCGCGGCGAGACGAAGCTGGGCGAAAAGTACGACGTCGTCGACATCCCGGCCGAGCTGGCCGAGCGCGCCGAGGAGTACCGCACCAAGCTGCTGGAGACCGTCGCCGAGTCCGACGAGGGCCTGCTGGAGAAGTACCTGGGCGGTGAGGAGCTCACCGTCGACGAGATCAAGGCCGCAATCCGCAAGCTGACGATCACGTCGGAGATCTACCCGGTGCTGTGCGGCAGCGCGTTCAAGAACAAGGGTGTGCAGCCCATGCTCGACGCGGTGGTCGACTATCTGCCGTCGCCGCTCGACGTGCCGCCAGCGATCGGGCACCGTCCCGGTCATGAGGACGAGCTGGTGGTGCGCCATGCGACCACCGAAGAGCCGTTCTCCGCGCTGGCGTTCAAGATCGCGACCCACCCGTTCTTCGGCAAGCTGACCTACATCCGGGTCTACTCCGGCACGGTCGAGTCCGGCTCACAGGTCATCAATGCGACAAAGGGCAAGAAGGAGCGGCTGGGCAAGCTGTTCCAGATGCACTCCAACAAGGAGAACCCGGTGGACCGCGCCTCGGCCGGCCACATCTATGCGGTGATCGGCCTGAAGGACACCACCACCGGCGACACCTTGAGCGACCCCAACGACCAGGTGGTGCTCGAGTCGATGACCTTCCCGGATCCGGTGATCGAGGTGGCCATCGAGCCGAAGACCAAGAGTGACCAGGAGAAGCTCTCCGCGTCGATCCAGAAGCTGGCCGAGGAGGATCCGACCTTCAAGGTGCACCAGGATTCCGAGACCGGCCAGACCGTGATCGGTGGCATGGGCGAGCTGCACCTGGACATCCTGGTGGACCGGATGCGCCGCGAGTTCAAGGTCGAGGCCAACGTCGGCAAGCCGCAGGTGGCGTACAAGGAGACCATCCGCCGCAAGGTGGAGAACGTCGAGTACACCCACAAGAAGCAGACGGGTGGCTCCGGCCAGTTCGCGAAGGTCATCATCACCGTCGAGCCGTTCCACGGCGAGGACGGGGCGACTTACGAGTTCGAGAACAAGGTCACCGGTGGTCGCGTCCCGCGGGAGTACATTCCCTCGGTGGACGCCGGAGCGCAGGACGCGATGCAGTACGGCGTGCTGGCCGGCTATCCGCTGGTGAACCTGAAGGTCACCCTCAAGGACGGTTCCTTCCACGAGGTCGACTCTTCGGAGATGGCATTCAAGATCGCCGGCTCGCAGGCGCTGAAGAAGGCCGCCGCGGCGGCCCAGCCGGTGATCCTGGAGCCCATCATGGCCGTCGAGGTCACCACGCCCGAGGACTACATGGGCGACGTGATCGGCGACCTGAACTCCCGCCGTGGTCAGATCCAGGCCATGGAGGAGCGTGGCGGTGCCCGCGTCGTCAAGGCGCACGTGCCGCTGTCGGAGATGTTCGGCTACGTCGGAGACCTGCGGTCGAGGACACAGGGCCGGGCGAACTACTCCATGGTGTTCGACTCGTACGCCGAAGTCCCGACGAACGTGTCGAAGGAAATCATCGCGAAGGCGACGGGCCAGTGAGAATCGAGCGCGCAGCGCGACGCTCGGAGCTGGCCCGGAGCCGAAGAACGGGACATCGCGAAGGCGACGGGCAGTAATCTGACCCGTCGAATTCACGGCCAGACACAAGTGAAAAGATCAACACTGCTTTGACAAGCACCAACAGAAGTCCAGGAGGACAACACAGTGGCGAAGGCGAAGTTCGAGCGGACGAAGCCGCACGTCAACATCGGGACCATTGGTCACGTTGACCACGGCAAGACCACACTGACCGCGGCGATCACCAAGGTTCTGCACGACAAGTATCCCGATTTGAACGAGTCGCGCGCATTCGACCAGATCGACAATGCGCCCGAGGAGCGCCAGCGCGGCATCACGATCAACATCTCCCATGTGGAGTACCAGACCGAGAAGCGTCACTACGCGCACGTCGACGCCCCGGGCCACGCCGACTACATCAAGAACATGATCACCGGCGCTGCCCAGATGGACGGCGCGATCCTGGTGGTCGCCGCCACCGACGGTCCGATGCCGCAGACCCGCGAGCACGTGCTGCTGGCCCGCCAGGTGGGTGTGCCCTACATCCTGGTGGCGCTGAACAAGGCCGACGCGGTCGATGACGAAGAGCTCCTCGAGCTCGTCGAGATGGAGGTCCGCGAGCTGCTCGGTAATCAGGAGTTCGACGAGGAGGCTCCGGTCATCCGCGTGTCGGCGCTCAAGGCGCTCGAGGGCGACCCGAAGTGGGTCGAGAGCATCGAGGAGCTGATGGCGGCGGTCGACGAGTCGATCCCCGACCCGGTCCGCGAGACCGACAAGCCGTTCCTGATGCCCGTCGAGGACGTCTTCACGATCACCGGCCGCGGCACTGTGGTCACCGGTCGTGTCGAGCGCGGCGTGATCAATGTGAACGAGGAAGTTGAGATCGTCGGCATCCGGCCGTCCACCACCAAGACCACGGTCACCGGTGTGGAGATGTTCCGCAAGCTGCTGGACCAGGGCCAGGCCGGTGACAACGTCGGGCTGCTGCTGCGCGGTGTCAAGCGCGAGGACGTCGAGCGCGGGCAGGTTGTCACCAAGCCCGGCACCACCACGCCGCACACCGAGTTCGAGGGCCAGGTATACATCCTGTCCAAGGACGAGGGCGGCCGGCACACGCCGTTTTTCAACAATTACCGCCCGCAGTTCTACTTCCGCACCACCGACGTGACCGGCGTGGTGACGCTGCCGGAGGGCACGGAGATGGTGATGCCCGGTGACAACACCAACATCTCGGTGAAGCTGATCCAGCCCGTCGCCATGGACGAGGGCTTGCGCTTCGCGATCCGGGAGGGTGGCCGCACCGTGGGTGCCGGTCGGGTTACCAAGATCGTGAAGTGATCTGAAGAAATAACGGGCAAGCGGCGCTCCCCCGCGGGGAGCGCCGCTTGTATCTCTTCCGCGTTCGACAGCCAGGACCGCGTGATCGCGTCGGTGACCCGGCTGGGCAACATCACCGCTCGCAAACTGGTGGTGCTCGTCGATCCCGCCACCAACGATTACCAGATCGACTGGGAGCGAAGCGCCTTGATCAACGGGCTGGTTCCCGCGCAATTCACCGTCGCGGAAGACAACAAGACCTACGACCCGAGCGGGCAGGCCGGGCCGTTGCTCGAGATACTGCAGTTTTTCAAAGCCAACAACATCCCGGCCGGTGGCATGGCCGACCTGCGTTCGAATCCGGTGCTGCGTCAACAGGTCCAGGCCATCGTCCGGCGGGCCGCCGCCACGCAGACGCCGGCCGCACCGGCACCTTTCGTCACGGCCCCGCCCGGGCCGACGATCGCCCGGCGGCTGCAGGAGTTGGAGCGCGCGTCCGGCGCGGTTTCGGATGCCGAGTACACGGCCAAACGGCAGCAGATCATCTCCGAGATCTGACCGGGCCGGCCGCTGCTAGCCTGATCGGCAGTCGGCGAAAGGGATGGCTGTGGCTGCAGGATCAGGATCACTGGACGGCCGAGTGGCGTTGGTTACCGGCGCTGCGCGGGGGCAGGGACGGGCACACTGCGTCCGGCTGGCCGGCGAAGGCGCCGACGTCATCGCAATCGACATCTGTGCGCCGGTGTCCGATTCCATCACCTATCCGCCGGCGACGCCGGAAGACCTCGACGAGACCGTGCAAGGCGTCGAGGCCACCGGGCGCAAGGTCCTAGCGCGCCACGTCGACACCCGCGACAGCGACGCGCTACGGCAGGTGGTCGCCGACGGGGTCGAGCAGTTCGGGCGGCTGGACATCCTGGTGGCCAACGCGGGCGTGCTCAGCTGGGGTCGGCTCTGGGAGCTGAGCGATGATCAGTGGGAGACCGTGATCGACGTGAACCTGTCGGGCACCTGGCGCACTGTCCGTGCCGCTGTTCCGGCGATGATCGACGCGGGCAACGGCGGGTCGATCATCGTCGTCAGCTCGTCGGCCGGCCTGAAGGCAACGCCGGGCAACGGGCACTACGCGGCGTCCAAGCACGGGTTGACGGCATTGACCAACACGTTGGCCCTGGAGTTGGGCGAGTACGGGATACGGGTGAATTCGATCCACCCGTATTCGATCGATACTCCGATGATCGAGCGGGAGGCGATGATGGCCGTCTTCGCCAAGCACCCGAGCTTCCTGCACAGCTTCGCGCCGATGCCGTTGAACCCCAAGGATCACGGTGGTAAGCGGCACCGCAACGAGTTCATGGCCCCTGAGGAGGTTTCCGACGTCGTCGCGTGGCTGGCCGCGGACGGCTCCGCGACACTGTCGGGCTCGCAGATCGCTGTGGACCGCGGCGTTTTGAAGTACTAGCCCAACGCGGCGGCGAATTGGTCCGCCGCCCAGTCGATCTCCTGCGCGGTGATCACCAGCGGCGGCGCGAACCGCAGTGTGTAGCGCTGGGTGTCCTTCACCAGCACGCCGCGCTCCGCGAGCCGAAGGCTGATCTCCTTTCCGGTCGCCAGCGCAGGGTCGACGTCCACGCCCGCCCACAGTCCCAGCCCGCGCACGGCAAGAACGCCGTCGCCGATGAGCCCGCGCAGACGGTCACGCAAATGCACACCTAATTCCGTTGACCGACATTGGAATTCGCCACGGGACAGCATGGAGACGACCGTCGTTCCGATTGCCGCGGCCAACGGGTTGCCGCCGAACGTCGAACCGTGCTCACCGGGGTGCAGTACGCCGAGGATCTCCCGATCGGCGACGACCGCGGACAGCGGGACCACGCCGCCGCCAAGCGCCTTGCCGAGCAGGTAGATATCCGGAACAACACCCCAGTGGTCGCAGGCGAATGTGTGACCGGTACGGGCCAGCCCCGACTGGATCTCGTCGGCGATCATCAGCACGTTGTACTCGTCGCACAGCCCACGCACGGCAGCCAGATAGTCGTCGGGGGGCACGATGATGCCCGCCTCGCCCTGGATCGGCTCCAGCAGCACCGCGACGGTGTCCTCGTCGATCGCCTGAGCAAGGGCCGTGGCGTCGCCGAACGGCACCGAACGGAATCCCGGCGTGAATGGTCCGAACCCCCCACGCGCGAGCGGGTCTGACGAGAAGCTCACGATGCTGATTGTGCGGCCGTGGAAGTTGTTGTGCGCCACCACGACGTTGGCGCGGCCCGCGGGCACGCATTTGACCTCGGCGCCCCATTTGCGCGCGACCTTGAGCCCGCTCTCCACGGCTTCGGCACCCGAGTTCATCGGCAGCACCATGTCTTTGCCGCACAACCGGGCAAGTGCCGCGCAGAACGGCCCGAGACGATCCGAGTGAAAAGCCCGACTGATCAACGTTACCGTGTCGAGTTGCGCATGCGCTGTCGCGAGGATCTCCGGGTGACGGTGGCCGAAGTTGACGGCCGAGTAGGCGGCGAGGCAGTCCAGGTAGCGCCGGCCGTGGACGTCGGTGACCCAGGCACCCTCCGCGCTGGCCACGGTCACCGGCAGCGGCGAATAGTTGTGCGCTGCATGCCTTTCGGCCAGGGCAACCGGCGTCGAAGCTGGGGCGTCGAGAAGCGTCATGGGTACACCTCCAATGTGCAGCACTTGACGGAACCGCCGCCTTTGAGCAGCTCGGACAGCTCCACACCGACGGGTTCGAAGCCGGCTTGCCGCAGCTGAGCCGCGAAACCCGTGGCAGCGGCGGGATGAACGACATGCCGGCCGTCGGAGACGGCGTTGAGCCCGAGGACGTATGCGTCGGCGCTGCCGACCACGATCGCATCGGGGAACAGCGAGCGCAGCTGAGCTTGCGCGGCCGCGCTGAAGGCGGGTGGGTAGTAACCGACGGTGTGTCCGTCGAGAACCGCCAGGGCGGTGTCGAGGTGATAGAAGCGCGGGTCGACCAGCTCGAGGGAGATCACCGGCATCCGCAGCGCCGCGGCGATTTCGGCGTGCGCGCGCCTGTCGGTGCGGAATCCGTAGCCGGCCAGCACCATTTCCCCCACGATCAGCAGGTCGCCCTGCCCCTCGTTGACGTGACGGGTCCGCACCGGTCGATAGCCGGCGGCGGACATCCAGTCGGCGTATGCACTCGCTTCGGCGGCCCGTTCGGCGAACCGGAAACGCGCGACGATGGCGGTGCCGTTGGCGATCAGCCCGCCGTTGGCGGCGTACACCATGTCGGGCAGCCCGGGCACGGGTTCGACCAGCTCTACCGTGTGGCCGAGCCCACGGTAGGTGTCGTACAGGCGCAGCCACTGCGAGTGCGCGGCGCGAACGTCGACGGGCGCGGAGACGTCCATCCACGGGTTGATCTCGTACTCGACTGCGAAGAACGTGGGCGGTGTCATCGCGTAGTGGCGCCGCGACCTGGCGCGTAGCCGCGCCGGCGCGGCAGCGGCGGCGACGCAGTGAGCGGGCATAAAACCAACGATATTTCCCGGCCGGTACGCAATGGCTTGATGGTCGTTGCGCGTCTACTGGTGATACCTTGCGTTACATCTGGATTTGCGACGATCTATTGCACGGATACCGGGGAGGCGATGGACCGCACCGACGAGCGCATCCTGGCCGAGCTCGGCGAACACGCGCGGGCCACGTTCGCCGAGATCGGGCAGAAGGTGAACCTGTCCGCGCCCGCGGTGAAGCGGCGCGTCGACCGGATGCTGGACAACGGCGTGATCAAAGGCTTCACCACCGTGGTGGACCGCAACGCGCTCGGGTGGAACACCGAGGCCTACGTGCAGGTGTTCTGCCACGGCAGGATCGCCCCCGACCAGCTCCGGGCGGCGTGGGTCGACATCCCCGAAGTGGTCAGCGCGGCGACCGTCACCGGCACCTCCGATGCGATCCTGCACGTGCTCGCTCGGGACATGCAGCACCTCGAGACGGCGCTGGAGCGCATCCGCTCCAGCGCCGACATCAAGCGCAGCGAGAGCATCGTCGTGCTGTCGAACCTCATCGACCGCGCGCGGCCGTAGTATGAAGACCCTGTGACCGGACGCATCGTGATCATCGGCGGGGGACTGGCGGCGGCCCGCACCGCCGAGCAGCTGCGGCGTGCGAACTACGACGGGTCGATCACGATCGTCAGCGACGAGGTGCATCTGCCCTACGACCGGCCGCCGCTGTCCAAGCAGGTGCTGCGCAGCGAGCTCGACGATGTGACGCTCAAACCGCGGGACTTCTACGACGAGAACAACATCACGCTGCTGCTCGGCTCGGCCGTGCAGACGCTGGACGCCGCGAACCAGGCCGTAGCGCTGCAGAACGGAACGGTTCTGCACTACGACGAAGCCGTCATCGCGACGGGTCTTGTGCCTCGGCGCATTCCGTCGATTCCCGACCTGCGTGGCATCCACGTCTTGCGGTCGTTCGACGAAAGCATGGCGCTGCGTGAGGAGGCCGTGTCCGCGCGGCACGCCGTTGTGATCGGCGCCGGATTCATCGGCTGCGAGGTGGCCGCGAGCCTGCGTGGCCTCGGGGTCGACGTCGTGCTGGTCGAGCCGCAGCCCACGCCGCTGGCCGCGGTGCTCGGCGAGCAGATCGGCGCGCTGGTGACCCGGCTGCATCGGTCTGAGGGCGTCGATGTGCGCACCGGCGTCGGGGTCGACTCCGTGACCGGCGCCGAGCGCGTCGAGCGGGTGGCGCTGTCCGACGGCACCGAGATCGACACCGACCTGGTGGTCATCGGCATCGGTTCGCGTCCCAACACCGAGTGGCTCCAGGGCAGTGCCGTGTTGGTCGACAACGGCGTGGTGTGTGACCACGTCGGCCGCACCAGCGCTCCGCATGTCTGGGCGCTGGGCGACGTCGCATCCTGGCAGGACGCCGCCGGGCACCAGATTCGGGTCGAGCACTGGAGCAACGTCGCCGAGCAGGCCCGGGTGCTGGTTCCGTCGCTGCTCGGCCGGGAGCTGCCGTCCAATCTGGTTGTCGTCCCGTATTTTTGGAGTGATCAGTACGACGTGAAGATTCAGTGCCTCGGCGAACCCGAAGCTGACGACATCGTCCATCTGGTCAGCGACGACGGCCGCAAGTTCCTGGCCTACTACGAGCGCGACGGCGCGGTGGCCGGCGTGGTCGGCGGCGGAATGCCCGGTGCGGTGATGAAAACGCGGGCCAAGATCGCCGCCGCCGCGCCGATCAGCGAGGTGCTGGGGGCTAGCTGAGTTGGCCGAGGTAGAAGCGCCCGCCCTGGTCGTCGGCGCACTCGGCGGTCTGCCCGTACGGCTGCCTCGACGGCTCCTCGATGACCGTGCCGCCGGCCTCCCGCACCCGCGCGACCGCCGCGTCGATGTCGTCAACCGTCCACATCGGCACGGTCGTTGCCCGATCACTGCCGCCCGCGACCCCGGCCATCGGGTGGGTGCCGGTGATCTGCCAGCCGTCGTCGATGCGACCGGGTCCGAAGCCCCAGTGCAGCACCCGCTGGTAGAACTCGCGGAATGCCGCAGAATCAGCGACCTGATAGGTGACATAGCACAATTCGCCTGGGCCTGCACCGTTGAGCGGCGGTCGCGGAGTGTCGCCGCGTGGCGTGAAAACCGACATCGCCGCTCCGAGCGCGTCCGTCGCGTCGAGCACCGTGCCGAAGTCGGACTCGCGCGCTTGCCCGGGCCTGCCCCCGGAGTCGACGATTGCTTGCCGCGCGGCCGGCAGGTCGTCGACCGCGTAGCAGCAGAGCAGTGTCGGCCGATCGGGCACTGCGTAGATTCCGATGCGCTGGATGGTGTTGGTGACTTGTCGCGTCGACGGGTCGTATGCCCAGCCCAGCACGTGGCCGTAGAACGCCGCGGCCCGGTCGGCGTCGGGAGTCCAGACCGAGACATAACCGATGTCGCCGTGCTGAATGCGGCTGACCCCTCCGGCCACCGGCCCGCTGATCATCCAGCGGTGGCCGAACGGGTCGATGATCGTCGCGTTGCGGCTGCCGTAGTCTTCGTAGATTTCGCGTTGCACGACTGCGCCCTGCCGGCGGGCGGTCTCCAGCGCCGTGTCGGTGTCGGGCACCTGCAGCACCAAACTCACCGAAACAGCCTGTGCAGCAGGCGCCTTCAGGCCCAGCCCGGGATGCTCGTCGGCCAGGTACAGCAGCCCTCCGGCGATCGCGATTTCGGCGTGGCCGACGCGGCCGTCGTCCATCACGATCGGATCGCCCACCGGCACGGCGCCCAGCGCATCGGTGTACCAGGCGATGGCCGCCCGCGCATCGGCCACGACCAGGTACGGCAGGGCCGCGCCGCGCGGCGGTGCCGGTGCGACGGCCGGCTCGGTCAGCTCGGTGATTGCTTCGACGGTTCCGCTCATCTCAACTCCTCCGCTTCCTGCGGGCAGGGAAAGGGCCGATTCCAGGCGCGCACGCAGCCGCACCGCGAAGGCCGGATCGGGTTGCACCGGAAGGTCATTGGCATGCAGCACGACCAGCGGATCGACGGCGTCGTGCTGGCTCATCGCGTACCTCCTTCCGGGTACTGATCTCGAAACGCCCTGCGGGCACGCACCAACAGGGCCTCGGTGGCGTGCACCGTCCGGCCGATGAGCTCGGCACATTCACCCACCGAGCAGTCGTCCATGTACCGCAGCGTCAGCACGGTGCGGTGCGGCGCCGACAGCCGTGCCAGCGTGCTCTCGGCGACGATGCGGTCTAGTTCTGCGTCCCAGGCGTCGGCCGGCTCATCGGGTTCGGGCACGTCGGCCACCGGCACGTTGAGCCGGTCGCGCCGCCGCCGGAAATGGTCCGCCAGCTTGTGCCTCGCCACCCCGATCAGCCACGGCACGGTGATATCCGGCGGATCGTCGCGGCGGGCGCTGTCCATCGCGGCCAGAAAGGTCTCCGACGTCAGATCCTCCGCGGTGCCGCGATCCGGGCAGCGCCGCACGAAGTATCCGTACACCACGGGCAGCGCGCTGTCGTACAGCGTGAGCAGGGCGCGCGGAGCGTCGGGGTGTTCGGATGCGGCGCTCACATCCCTATCGTCGTCGCGGCGCTCCGAACTCCGACGCACGCTTCCACGTTATGTCCGACTTTTTCCGGTGGTGCCGCTTACTCCCAGGTCACCGGGGGGCCGTGGGGTGCGCATCGCGCCAGGATCAGGTTTCGTCCGCCGGGCCAGGCGCGTGAGCGCACCAGGAATTCGTGCGGGGATCCGGGCGCGCGCCGTTGTGGCTCCATGCTCAGGTGCACAACCGGCGCCGTAGACCCGGCCTGCGCGGCCAGCGCGTCGATGCCCGCGCCGACGGCGGCGCGTTCGTCGTCGGAAAGGTACTGCCAGGTGACCGAGTGCCACACCACCGTCAACGTGCCCGGCGCCGGCCGGATGGCGGCGACGGCGTCGGCGGCGCTGCAGGGGCGGACCGTAGCCGGCACCTGTCGCGCGATCGCGATCGCGCCGCGCAACCGCCGCAGCCGCGCGGTCATGTCCGGCCACACGTAGCTCGACAGTGTCAGCTCGCCGTCGCGTGTTGTCGGGTCGATCGGCGAGATGTCGTAGCCGTTTCGTTCGATGATCCCGATCTCGCGGTGCGACGGCACCCGGCCCTGCCATGCGTCCTCGATGACCACCGGCGAGTCGTCCCGACCCCATTGGCCACCGCGGTGCAGGTACAGGTAGCAGTCGGCGCGCAGATTCAATCCGGCACTCGCACCGATCTCGAAAAGCCGTACCGGAAAGGGGTATTCGGCTGTGAGATGCAGCAAGCCGCCAGCCAGCGCCGCCGATCTGCCTACCTCGTTGGTCTGCGGCGCCTGATCCAGGGTCAGCCGCAGCACGCCTGCATGCGAACGCGCCACCTCGACGATGTCGGACCATGCCTCGTCGGGGTCCCAGCGCCCGCCGACGCTGGGATACCACCGCCGCAGCTCGGGCGCCCGGCCGTCGAGCACGAGCCGGTGCAGTCCGCCCAGCAGCCGCAGCGCAAGAGCCGACGGCCCCGGATCGTTCTCGTGGCCGGACAGCACATCGGCGAACACCCCGCCCGCGGAAACGTCGGCGCCGACCCGGTCGAGCAATTGGCCGTACATCGTCGAGCCGAGCGCGCTGCAGGCCAGCGCCTGGATGCCCACTGATTTGAGCAGATGCTCCTGGCCGTTCACAGCGCCTTGCCCGGCCTCACGACGTCGAATGCTTCGCCGAGCGCCTGGGTCAACGACACCGATTCGTCGGCGAGCCAGTGTTCGTACGCCGACAGGGCCACTCCCAGCATGGCCCAGGCGACGGTCTGTGGCACCAGGTCGTCGACGTCCCGGCCACACCGGCGGGCCACGAAGCCGGCGATGACGTCACGCCAGCCTGCGTACATCGTCATGGAATAATCCTGCAATTCATCTGTTTTCAAGATCACGCGCATCCGCAGCCGATGCCGCGTTGTCTCCGAGTCGTCGAAGGTGTTGAACGCCAGCAACGCCGCACGCAGCGCCTGCTCCGTGGCCACCTCACAGGGCACCGCATCGAGCAGACCCCGAAGGTGCTGCAGGTGTGCGTCGAAGTCGCCCCACGGGATCGCGTTCTTGGAAGCGTAGTAGCGGAACAGGGTGCGGCGGGCGATTCCGGCCGCCTCGGCCACGTCGTCGACGCTGACCTGATCGAAGCCGCGGCTGGCGAAGAGGTCGATGGCGACGTCGGTGATGTGATGCCGCGTCGTGGAGCGACGACGCCCCACCCGCCCACCGGAGTCAGGCTGCATCAGATCGGCCCTTCCATTTCGGCACCCGATGCCATATTCTGGCCGCGTTCACCCGCGCTTGTCGAGGGGCTGGGCAGGAATGGCCACGCGAAAGGAACGAGTCATGGAACCGAACCGGCAGACCGACGCCGACACCGAGCTGGTGGCCGAAACCCTGGTCGAGGAGGTATCGATCGACGGGATGTGCGGAGTCTATTGAGAGTGGCGTTTGATCCGGCACGAAGCTGGCGGCTGCATCCCCAGGTTGCGGTGCGGCCGGAACCGTTTGGGGCGCTGTTGTACCACTTCGGCACCCGCAAACTGTCGTTTCTGAAGAATCGCGCGATGCTCACCGTCGTCCAGACGCTGGGTGACCATCCCGATGTGCGGTCGGCGTGCCGCGCGGCCGGAATCGAGGACGCCGACCAGGCCCCGTACCTGCACGCGCTCGGGGCGCTGGCCGCCTCGAAGATGTTGGTCGCCGGGGAGCACGGATGACTTCCGACGTCCGGGTGCCACGGCTGATCGAGCAGTTCGAATGCGGTCTGGCCGCGCCGATCTGCCTGACCTGGGAACTGACCTACGCCTGCAATCTCGCCTGCGTGCATTGCCTGTCGTCGTCCGGCAAACGCGATCCTCGCGAGCTCACCACCCGGCAGTGCAAAGACGTCATCGACGAGCTGGAACGCATGCAGGTGTTCTACGTCAACATCGGCGGCGGCGAACCCACGGTGCGGCCGGACTTTTGGGAGCTCGTCGACTACGCGACCGCACACCATGTCGGAGTCAAGTTCTCCACCAACGGCGTGCGGATCACCTCCGAAATAGCCGAACGGCTCGCGGCCAGCGACTACGTGGACGTCCAGATCTCCCTGGACGGGGCGACGGCCGCGGTCAACGACGCGGTGCGAGGCGCCGGATCGTTCACGATGGCGACACGAGCGCTGGAGAACCTGGCCGCGGCCGGCTTTTCCGGCGCCAAGATCTCCGTCGTAGCGACTCGACACAATGTCGATCAACTCGACGAGTTCGCTGCTCTGGCGGAGCGTTACGGGGTAACGCTGCGCATCACCAGGCTGCGCCCATCGGGCCGGGGCGCCGACGTGTGGGATGAGCTCCATCCGACTGCGGCGCAGCAGGTCCAGCTCTACGACTGGCTGGTGCAGCGCGGCGACAAGGTGCTCACCGGTGACTCGTTCTTCCACTTGGCCGCGCTTGGGCAGCCCGGAGCGCTCGCCGGCCTGAACATGTGTGGCGCTGGGCGGGTGGTGTGCCTGATCGATCCGGTCGGTGACGTGTATGCGTGCCCATTCGCGATTCACGATCGCTTCCTGGCGGGAAACGTATTGTCGCCGGGTGGTTTCGGCGACGTATGGAAAAACGCGACGCTGTTCCGTGAGCTCCGCGAGCCGCAGTCCGCGGGAGCGTGCGGCAGCTGCGGGCACTACGACAGCTGCCGTGGCGGCTGCATGGCGGCGAAGTTCTTCACCGGCCTGCCCATCGACGGCCCCGACCCCGAATGCGTCCGCGGCCAGGCGGCGCCGGCGCTGGCCCGCGGGCGGGACGTTCCGCGGCCCAGCCGTGACCACTCCCGCCGCGGCGCGGTCCCGCTGACCCTGACAAAACGACCCTGCAACGAAAGCCCGGTCTAGCTGTGGCGCGCAACACGTGGTTCGAGACGGTGGCGTTCGCCCAGCACAAGGCCCGCAGGCGCCTGCCGAAACCGGTGTACTCGGCGCTGGTGGCGGCCAGTGAGAAGGGCGTGACGGTTGCCGACAACGTCGACGCCTTTGCCGAGCTCGGGTTTGCACCACATGTCATCGGTGCCGTTGAGAAGCGCGACCTGTCGACAACCGTTCTGGGTCAAGAAATTTCGTTACCGGTGGTGATATCACCCACCGGTGTGCAAGCCGTTCACCCGGACGGCGAGGTGGCGGTGGCGCGGGCGGCGGCCGCCCGCGGGACCGCGATGGGGTTGTCATCGTTTGCCAGCAAGCCGATCGAAGAGGCGGTCGCGGCCAATCCGAAGACCTTCTTCCAGGTCTACTGGCTCGGCGATCGGGAGTCCATCGCGCGGCGGGTGCAACGGGCTCGCGAGGCGGGAGCCGCCGGTTTGATCCTGACCACCGACTGGAGTTTCTCCCACGGGCGCGATTGGGGTAGCCCGAAGATCCCCGAGGAGATGAACCTGCGCACGACGGTACGGATGCTACCGACGGGCCTGACCAGGCCCGGCTGGCTGTGGCAGTGGGCGAAGACGCTCCGGCCACCGGACCTGCGGGTGCCCAACCAGGCGCCCCGCGGCGAGCCGGGCCCGACGTTCTTCGCCGCCTACGGAGAGTGGCTGAACACCCCGCCGCCGACCTGGGAGGACGTCGGCTGGCTGCGCGAGCTGTGGGGTGGGCCGTTCATGCTCAAAGGTGTGATTCGTGTCGATGACGCCAAACGCGCTGTTGATGCCGGTGTTTCGGCTATCTCGGTGTCCAACCACGGCGGTAACAACCTGGACGGCACCCCTGCGACGATCCGTGCGCTGCCGGCGATCGCCGACGCCGTCGGTGACCAGATCGAGGTGCTGTTGGACGGCGGCGTCCGTCGCGGCAGCGACGTCGTCAAAGCGGTCGCGCTCGGGGCCGATGCCGTCATGATCGGCCGCGCCTATCTGTGGGGCCTGGCTGCGGCCGGACAGGCCGGTGTTGAGAACGTGCTCGACATCCTGCGCAGTGGCATCGACTGCGCGCTCATGGGGCTGGGCAAGGCCTCGATTCACGACCTCACCCCCGACGACATCCTCGTGCCGCCCGGCTTCACCCGGACGCTGGGCGCCCGCCCCGGATCGCCGGACTGATCGCTGCGCCGCAGGCCGGCGCGGTAAAAGAGGCGGGGCCGCGGACCCGCAGGTGATCGCAGAAGGGGCCCGAATCGCGAAAACTTGCGAAAAGAAATTTACTTGTGCGCCAACATTTGGCGCACACCAGGTGAATTCGGCTTACGATCGGCAGGTGGTCTTCCCCGCAGAG
>JAFARC010000032.1 GCA_019245755.1 Mycobacteriaceae bacterium
GGCCGCAGCGGCAAGAAGAAGTCCGACGAGGCCCAGGCCTGCCTCGACGCGATCGCGAAGATGCCCGACGAGGACCGCGTCCTCGCAGAGCGCATCCACGCGATCGTCGCCTCGCAGGCCCCGGACCTGGCTCCGAAGACCTGGTACGGCATGCCGGCCTACGCGAACGCGGACGGCAAGGTCGTGTGCTTCTTCAAGAACGCCTCGAAGTTCGGTGCCCGCTACGCCACGCTCGGCTTCAACGACACCGCGAACCTCGACGACGGCAACGTCTGGCCCACGGAGTACGCCGTGACGACGCTGACCGACAAGGACGTCACCCTGATCGAGAAGCTGGTCAAGCGCGCCGCGAGCTGACGCGGTGGTCTATGATTCTGCGTCGGCTTGGCAGTCTGTGTGGCCATGACCTTCACGACCGCGCACATGTCCATGTCCCTGGACGGATTCGTCGCCGGGCCCGACCAGACGATCGACGACCCGATCGGGCGTGGCGGGCTGGACCTGCACCAGTGGCACTTCGAGTCCGACGAGCCCATGCACCCCGTGGACGCGCGTTGGACCGCGTCCCTGCTTCGACCGCGCGGTGCCTACGTGATGGGGCGCAACATGTTCGGGCCGGTCCGCGGACCCTGGTCGTCGTACGCCGCAGAGGACGGTGGGGAGTGGCGCGGCTGGTGGGGCGAGGAACCGCCGTACCACGCACCGGTGTTCGTGCTGACGCACCACGAGCACGACCCGATCGAGATGGAGGGCGGCACGACCTTCCACTTCGTCACCGACGGCTTCGACTCCGCGCTGGCGCAGGCGCGCACGGCGGGTGACGGCGACGTCGACATCGCCGGCGGCGCCTCGGCCGTGCGACAGGCACTGCTCAGCGGCGAGCTCGACGAGCTCTCGCTCGACATCATCCCGGTGCTCCTCGGGAGCGGCGAACGGCTCTTCGACCCCGAGCTGCGCCTCGCCCTCGAGCAGGTCGAGGTGGAGCCCTCGCCGGGGGCGACGCACGTGCGCTACCGGATCCCCCGATAGCGCGCACGGGCTAGCGTCGAGGACATGCGCTTCTCGATCTCGCTGCCCCAGCTCGACCTCGGCACGTTCGACGCGGACGGCGTGAAGGCCTACCTCGCCCGCGCGGAGGAGCTCGGCTTCGAGGGCGGTTGGGTGATGGAGCAGTCGATCGGCCCGACGCCGCAGATCGCACCCTTGGAGATGCTGGCCTACGCCGCAGCGTGCACGGAACGGCTGCGCCTGGGGGTCGCCGTGCTGGTCAGCTCGCTGCACGACCCGCTCCACCTGGCCGCCTCGATCACCGCCGTCGACCGGCTCAGCCACGGACGGCTCGACGTGGGGGTCTCCCCCGGCGGCGGCTTCCGCAAGTTCGAGGCCTTCGGAGTCGACCCGGACACGTTCGTCACGCGGTTCACGGAGGGACTGGACCTGATGAAGGCAGCGTGGAGCGACGAGGAGCGGATCACCTTCCACGGCACGTTCCGCCAGCTCGACGACCTGCCGATCGCGCCCAAGCCGGTGCAGCGCCCGCATCCGCCGATCTGGTTCGGTGGCAATGCGCCGGCCGCGCTGGCCCGTGCCGTCCGCCTCGGTGATGCATTCATGGGCGCCGGTTCCGCCACCACCGCCAGTTTCACCAACGCGGTGCAGACCCTGCGCCGGGCGCTGGCGGATCAGGGCAGCGACCCGGTGGGATTCCCGATCGGCAAGCGCGTGTACGTGATCGTCGACGACGACGCCATCCGCGCCCGGGAACGGGTGCTGGCGGGACTGCACCGGATTTACGGCCAGATGCCCGGCATCGCGGACGTTCCGGTGTCGGGCACACCCGACGACGTGGTGCGCGGGGTTCGCGAGATCATCGAGGCGGGTGCCGAGACCATCCTGCTCAACCCGGTCGGCGAGGACGTCGCCGAGGACCGCGAACAGATGGAACGCCTTGCCGCGGAGGTCATCCCGCGACTGAGCTGAGACTAGCCCAGCTCGGTGACGGAGCCGCCGGCCGCGGTGATCTTCTCGCGTGCGCTGCCGCTGAACTTGTGGGCGGTGACGTCGACCTTGGCGGTCAGCTTGCCCTCCCCGAGAACCTTCACCAGCGTGTTCTTGCGGACCGCGCCCTTTTGCACCAGGTCGTCGACGTTGACCTCGCCGCCGTCCGGGAACAGCCGGTTGATGTCACCGACATTGACGACGGCGTACTCGGTGCGGAACCGGTTGCGGAAGCCCTTGAGCTTGGGCAACCGCATGTGGATCGGCATCTGGCCGCCCTCGAAGGTCGCCGGCACGCCCTTGCGCGCCTTCGTGCCCTTGGTGCCGCGGCCGGCCGTCTTGCCTTTGGAACCCTCACCACGGCCGACCCGGGTGCGCTTGGTCTTCGACCCGGGCGCCGGGCGCAGGTCATGCAGCTTGATCGTCACTTGGCGCCACCTTTCGCGGTCGGCTCTGCCTTGCGGCCTGCTCTTCGCGCGGCCGGCTCATCGGTGCTCGACGGCGCGGGCGCGACCTCGACGAGGTGGTTCACCACCGCGATCAGCCCGCGAAGCTGCGGGGTGTCCTCGCGGACGACGGAGTGCCGGATCCGGCGCAGCCCCAACGTGCGCAGGCTCTCGCGCTGCCTCCACCGCGCGCCGATGGTGCTGCGTATCTGCGTGATCTTCAACTGCGCCATCGTCACGCGGTTCCTTCCCGGGGGGCAGTAGCGGCCTGCGTGGCGCTCTCCCGGCGGGCCCGCAGCATGCCGGCCGGGGCGACGTCCTCGATCGGTAGGCCGCGGCGGGCCGCGACTTCCTCCGGACGCTGCAGCAGCTTGAGCGCCGCCACGGTGGCATGCACGACGTTGATCGCATTGTCGCTGCCCAGTGACTTTGACAAGATGTCGTGCACGCCGGCACATTCCAACACCGCGCGGGCGGCGCCGCCGGCGATCACGCCGGTACCGGGACTGGCCGGACGCAGCAGCACCACACCCGCCGCGGCCTCACCCTGGACGGGGTGGGTGATGGTGCCGCCGATGAGCGGCACCCGGAAGAAGTTCTTGCGGGCTTCCTCCACACCCTTGGCGATCGCGGCCGGCACCTCCTTGGCCTTGCCGTATCCGACGCCGACCATGCCGCCGCCGTCGCCGACGATCACCAGCGCGGTGAAGCTGAACCGCCGACCGCCCTTCACGACCTTGGACACGCGGTTGATCGCGACCACGCGCTCCAAGTAGTTGCTCTTCTCGCCGCTGTCGCGGCCGCGGCCGTCGCGCCGGCCCCGGCCCTCACGGGCCTCGCCGCGCGTGTCGGCGCGGGCGTCAGTCGGGCCGGATGCCGCCGGCTGAGCGGCGGCCCCGGTCGCCTGTTCGGCCATCATGCAATCCTTCCGTTGTCCATCATCAGAACTTCAGCCCGCTTTCCCGCGCGGCGTCGGCCAGCGCAGCGATCCGACCGCCGTAGGTGTAGCCACCGCGGTCGAACACCACCGTGTCGATGCCCGCGGCCTTGGCGCGCTCGGCGATCAGCTGGCCGACCCGCACGCTGTGGGTCTTCTTGTCGCCCTCGACCGCGCGCACATCCGGTTCGATGGACGACGCGGCGGCCAGGGTGGTGCCGTTGAGGTCGTTGACCAGTTGCACATGGATGTGCCGCGACGAGCGGTGCACCACCAGCCGGGGCCGCTCCGCGGTACCGGTCACCTTCTTGCGCAACCGCGCGTGCCTGCGCAGCCGTGCCAGCCGGCGGGTAGCCGAAACGTTGCGCCCCACCGGCTTGTGCGTCGAATCCGTCTGTACTGCAGCCATGCCTACTTGCCCGTCTTTCCGACCTTGCGGCGGATCTGCTCGCCTTCGTAACGCACGCCCTTGCCCTTGTAGGGGTCGGGACGCCGCAAGCGGCGGATGTTCGCCGAGATCTGGCCGACCTTCTGCTTATCGATGCCCGAAACCGAGAACCTGGTCGGGGTCTCGACCGCGAACGTGATGCCCTCCGGCGCCTCGATCACCACCGGGTGGCTGTAACCCAGCGAAAACTCCAAGTTGGAGCCGCGCAGCTGAACGCGGTAACCGACACCGAAGATCTCCATCTTGGTGGTATAGCCCTGTGTCACACCCGTCACCAGGTTGGACACCAGGGTGCGGGACAGGCCGTGCAACGAACGGCTGCGCCGTGCGTCGTCGGGCCGGCTTACCACGATCGCGCCGTCGTCGTTGCGCGAGACCGTGATCGGCTCCGCCACATCCAGCTCCAGGGTGCCCTTGGGGCCCTTGACGGAGACGTTCTGCCCGTTGATCGCTACATCGACGCCGCTCGGCACCGGGATCGGCTGCTTACCAATACGCGACATGGCTATCTCTCCCTCACCACACGTAGGCGAGGACTTCGCCGCCCACGCCCTGTCTGGCTGCCTGACGGTCGGTGAGCAGACCCGACGACGTGGAGATGATCGCCACGCCCAGGCCGCCGAGCACCCGCGGCAGGTTGGTCGACTTCGCGTACACCCGAAGGCCGGGCTTGGACACCCGGCGCAGACCCGCGATGCTGCGCTCGCGGCTAGGGCCATACTTCAGCTGCACCACAAGCTTTTTGCCGACGCGGGCATCCTCGACGTGGTAGTCGGCGATGTAGCCCTCCGCCTTGAGGATTTCGGCGATGTGGGCCTTGATCTTGCTGTGCGGCAGTTCCACCTCGTCGTGGTACGCCGAATTGGCGTTGCGCAGACGTGTCAAGAAGTCTGCGATCGGGTCCGTCATCGTCATGACAGCGGTGTCTTTCTCTGTGGGTCCGGGTCCGTTTGCAATTACCAGCTGCTCTTCTGCACGCCGGGCAGCTCACCGGCGTGTGCCATCTCGCGCAAGCAAATCCGGCACAGGCCGAACTTGCGGTACACCGCGTGCGGCCGTCCGCATTTGCTGCACCGGGTGTACGCACGCACCTTGAACTTCGCCTTGCGCTGCGCCTTGATGATCAGAGCCTTCTTTGCCATCGTCAGTTCTCCTTGAACGGAAAGCCGAGTTGCCGCAACAGCGCTCGCCCTTCGTCGTCGGTCGTCGCCGAGGTGACGACGGTGATGTCCATGCCGCGGGGCCGGTCGATCGAGTCGACGTCGATCTCGTGAAACACCGACTGCTCGGTCAACCCGAACGTGTAGTTTCCGGCACCGTCGAACTGCTTGGGTGACAACCCGCGGAAGTCACGAATACGTGGCAGGGCGATCGAGATCAAGCGGTCGAGAAACTCCCACATCCGATCGCCGCGCAACGTGACCCGCGCCCCGATCGGCATGCCCTCGCGCAGCTTGAACTGAGCGATCGACTTGCGGGCGCGCCGCACTTCGGGCTTCTGGCCGGTGATCGCGGCAAGGTCGTTGACCGCGCCGTTGATCAGCTTCCCGTCGCGGGCGGCGTCCCCGACGCCCATGTTGACGACGACCTTGACCACACCCGGGATCTGCATGACGTTGGCGTAGCCGAACTGCGACTGCAGCGAGTCGCGGATCTCGCTACGGTAGCGGAGCTTGAGCCGGGGCTGAACTTTCTGCGCGGTGGTCATCAAATGTCCTTGCCGTTGCGACGGGAAGTGCGGACCTTCTTGCCGGTCTGCTCATCGATGCGGTATCCGATGCGGGCCGGCTTGCCGTCGGAGTCGACGATCATCACATTGGAGACGTGGATCGGTGCCTCCTGGGTGACGATGCCCCCGGACTGGGCCCCGCGCTGATTGGTGGAGATGGGGGTGTGCTTCTTGATCCGGTTAACGCCCTCGACAAGCACCTTGTTGGCCGCCGGGTAGGCCTTGAGCACCTTGCCCTTGGCGCCCTTGTCCTTGCCGGAGATCACCAGCACGGTGTCGCCCTTGTGGATCTTCATCTACAGCACCTCCGGGGCCAGCGAGACGATCTTCATGAACCGCTTCTCGCGGAGCTCGCGGCCCACCGGCCCAAAGATGCGTGTTCCGCGCGGGTCGTTGTCCGGCCGCAGGATCACCGCGGCATTCTCGTCGAACTTGATGTAGCTGCCGTCGGGGCGCCTGCGCTCCTTGGCGGTGCGCACCACGACGGCCTTGACCACGTCACCGCGCTTGACATTGCCGCCGGGGATGGCGTCCTTGACCGTCGCGACGATGACATCACCGATCCCGGCGTAGCGCCGCGACGACCCGCCAAGCACACGGATGCACAAGATCTCCTTGGCGCCGGTGTTGTCGGCGACCTTCAGCCGCGATTCCTGCTGAATCACAACAGCTCCTGACGTGGTTACGGTTGCACGCCAGGCGGTGTCCACGGCCGGGTGCTTGGCCTCGACAGTGACCTAACGTGCGCGGTCTTGTGTCACCCGAAGAGCACGCGGGGCCAAACATGCGCCTGAGCGCCGCCGGCCAAGGTCTGCCCAAGGCAACCTTTAGATTCTAGGGGAAGAGCCCCCGAGAGCCAAATCTGCGCTGGTCAGGCGTTCCGGTTCGGCTCGCGGGCTAGCGATCGGCCACGCAGCGGAACCCGATGTGGGTCGTGGCGCTGTCCTGCGACTGCGGTGACCGGGCCGCCGGCCGGTAGCGGTGACAGTACTCGGGGGCGCACAGGTGCGAGCCGCCCTTGAGCGTCTGGTTCACGGCCGGATCGGCGGGGCCGATCGGTGCGCAGCACGGGGAGGCGGGGCCGATCGGTGCGCAGCACGGGGAGGCGGGGCCGATCGGTGCGTAGCACGGGGAGGCGGGGCCGATCGGTGCGCAGCACGGGGAGGCCTGCTGGTGGCCGCCCGTGCGGTGGTGAGCCGAGAACCGTGTCGTCGTCCACTCCCAGACGTTGCCGATCATGTCCAGGAGGCCGAACGCGTTGGCCGGGAACACCCCGACCGGTGACGTGCCTGACCACCCCAGCGCGCCGTCGTTGCGGTACGGGAACCTGCCCTGCCAGGTATTGGCCATCACCCGGCCGCCCGGCGCTGCCTCGTCACCCCACGGATAGACGGTGACGGACCCCGCCTTGGCCGCGTACTCCCATTCGGCCTCGCTCGGCAGCCGCCGCCCGGCCCACCGCGCGTAGGCCAGCGCGTCGGGATACGCGACCTGCACCACGGGATGGTGGGGCCTGATGTCGACGTCGCTGTCGGGCCCGAACGGCCGGCGCCAGCTGGCACCGGGCACCCAGGCCCACCACTGCCGCCAATTTCTCAGATCGACCGGACCGGCGGTGGGCCGGAACACCAACCCGCCGGGCTGAAGGTCAGCCTCCGCGACGCCGGGGTACAGCGCGGGATCGAGCGGCTGCTCGGCGACCGTCACATAGCCGGTCCGCGAGACGAATTCGGCGAACTGCGCGTTGGTCACCGGATGGCGCTCGATCGCGAAACCGGCGACCGTCACGGTGTGCACCGGCGCCTCTTCGGGATAGAAGCTCGTCGAGCCCATGCGGAACGATCCGCCCGGCACGTCGATGAGCTCGGTCAGCATGCCACCAGGGTAGAACGTGGCGCAGGCCTCAGTCCTTCGCGAACACCAAGGCCAGTTCCTTCTCCACGTTCTCGTAGGGCTCACCGGAGACGTCGACGACGAGCTGCGCGATCGCGCCACCGGTGAACGCGAACGGCGCCTTATAGCAGCGTGATACCGCCGAGCCGCTGTTGCGACCGACGCTCAGGCTCGCACCGGCCAGGCCGAAGGTGCCCGGATGCGTCTTCACGTTCGCCAGCGAGCCGACCACTGCGTCGTCGATGTACAACGTCGCCTCCCCGAGCGGCGTGTGGCTGCCCTCGACGGTTCCCGCCCGGGCATAGCGCAGGCCGAAGATGTGCTTGCCCAGCGGCACCGCGCCGGACGCGGACAGCTTCTGCTCCTCGTCCCCCATGAAGTTGTAGACGTAGTGCAGGCGACCGTCCTGGATGAACAGCACGTGGCCGCCGTGCGCGCCGCCCTGCTTGAACAGCACACCCTCGGCGCCCGTGGTGTCGACCGTGACCTCGGCCAGCACCGAGAACGACTGCCCGCGAATGTCCACGGCGGCACCGATTCCCACCTCGGCGGTGTTGGGATAGTAGACGAACCTGGACCGCTCGCCGACCAGATAGGGCCGCCACCGCGTCATGGTCTCCAGGATGTTCAGGTCGGCCAACGGCAGCCCATTGTATTTGGCGGCCTCCCCGAACCACAGCCGCTTCATCTCTTCGAGCTTGTCCGGCTGCTCGGTCGCCAGGTCGTGGCATTGACTGCGGTCGGCCTCGATGTGGAAGAGCTCCCAGCGGTCGGCGTCGAAGTGCGACCAGCCCGACGGGGTCGCGGCGTGGACGGTGTTGGCGAACCAGCCCCGGTGCCAGATACCGCGGGTGCCGAGCATTGCGTAGAACTGGGTGTCCTTGCCGGTCTGGGCGGCCGGATCCGCCAGCGCCGCTTTGAAGCTCACCCCGTCGAGTGGCTTTTGTGCGATGCCCTTGACCGTTTCCGGGGGCGTGATGCCCAGTAGGTCATACACGGTCGGGGTGATGTCACAGACGTTGACGTAGTTGTCGCGCAGTTCCCCGTGCGCCGCAATGCCTTCGGGCCAGCTGATGATCGCCGTGTCCGCGATGCCACCCTCGTGAGAGGCGTAGCGCTTGAACAGCTTGTAGGGCGTGTTGAACGCCATCGCCCACCCGATCGGGTAGTGGTTATAGGTTTCGGGGCCGCCGAGATTGTCGTAGAACTTCATGCTCTCCTCGACGGTGTCGATGTAGCCGTTGAAGAACTTGACCTCGTTGACCGACCCGTTCGGACCGCCCTCGCCGCTGGCGCCGTTGTCGGAGATCACGACGATGATCGTGTTGTCGAGCTGGCCGGATTCGTCGAGGTAATCCAGGATGCGGCCCAACTGGGCATCGGTGTAGGTGAGGAAGCCGGCGAACACCTCGGCCATCCGGCAGAACAGCCTCTTCTCGTCGTCCGTCAGCGTTTCCCATGGTCGCACGGTGTCCTGCAACGGCCACGGCTCGCCGTTGGGACCCTTGGTGTCCAGATACGGGTTGACCGGCGAGAGCTCGGTGTCCGGCGGGACGATGCCCATCTTCTTCTGGTTCTCCAGCACGATCTCGCGGTATTTCTCGTAGCCCATGTCGAAGCGGCCGGCGTATTTATCGGCCCACTCCTTGAAGACGTGGTGCGGCGCGTGGCCGGCGCCGGGGCAGACGTAGGAGAACCAGGGCCGGTCCGGGGCGATCACGTTGGCGTCGCGAATGAACTCGATCGTCCTGTCGGCGAGGTCCTTCGACAGGTGGTAGCCGTCCTCCGGGGCGCCCGGAGGGGCGACGGGATGGTTGTCGTAGACCAGGTCGGGGTACCACTGGTCGGTCTCGCCGCCCATGAAGCCGTAGAACCGTTCGAACCCGCGGGACAGCGGCCAATGCCGTTTGGTCGACGCGAGATTGGATTCCTCGAGCGGGGTCAGGTGCCACTTGCCGACGCAGTAGGTGTTCCAGCCGCGCTCGGCGAGCACCTCGGACATCAGCGCCGTCTCGAACGGGATGCGGCCGTTGCAGTTCGGGAAGCCGTCGGTGAACTCTTCGATCGTTGCCATGCCAACGGTGGTGGCGTTGCGCCCGGTCAGCAGCGAGGCGCGGGTGGGTGAGCACAGGGCCGTGGTGTGGAACTGCGTCAGCCGCACGCCGCGGTCGGCGATCCGGCGCATGGTCGGCATCTCCACCAGCCCGCCGAAGCAGTCCCAGGTGGCGATGCCGGTGTCATCCCAGACGACGTAGAGGACGTTGGGTGCGCCGTCGGGCGCCGTCGGCGCGGCGTAGGGGCCCCAATCCGGTTCGGAATCACGGATGTCCAGCTCGATTGTGCCTCGAAACTCCGTCGCCATGCCGGCTCCCGTTCTCCTCGTCACCCGTCGTGTTCTCAACGTGGCGTGGACACTACACCCGCCCAGTACTGGTTAGCTGAGAAATTAACGACGGCGACATTACGGCTTCGCGTCGCGGCGACAACGGCTGACCACACCGCGTCGATGGCCGACGATGTCCGCGGCGAGGAGCGCTCGGAGTCGGTGCTGATCCGGAGTTACTTGGCCTTTTCGAGGATGTCGACCAGTCGCCACCGCTTGGTCGCCGACAGCGGCCGCGTCTCCATCAGCGAAACACGGTCACCGATGCCGGCGATCCCGTTCTGGTCGTGCGCCTTGACCTTCTTCGTGGTCCGGATGATCTTGCCGTAGAGGGAGTGCTTCACCCGGTCCTCGAGCTCGACCACGATGGTCTTCTGCATCTTGTCGGAGACCACGTACCCGATCGCGGTCTTGCGACGGCCCCGCGGCTTCTCAGCACGAGGAGTGTGTCGAGGTCCCTTCGTGCCGCTAGCCGCTGTTGCCTTGTCTGCCATTACGATTCCTCACCGCTGGGCCCGGAGGCCAGACCCAGCTCACGTTCGCGCAGGATCGTGTAGACCCGCGCAATCTCGCGGCGCACCGTGCGCAACCGACGGTTGTTGTCGAGCTGGCCGGTCGCCATCTGGAAGCGCAGATTGAACAGCTCTTCCTTCGATTCGCGGAGGCGCTCGATCAGCTCCTCGTCGGTGAGCTCACGCAGTTCGCCGGCGGACACTCCCACTGCCATCAGAACTGCTCCTCTCGGGTCACGATGCGTGCCTTGATGGGCAACTTGTGGATCGCACGGGTCAACGCCGCCCGCGCGGTCTCTTCGTTGGGGTAGCTCAGCTCGAAAAGGATCCGGCCGGGCTTGACGTTGGCCACCCACCATTCGGGCGAGCCCTTGCCCGACCCCATGCGGGTCTCGGCCGGCTTCTTGGTCAGCGGACGGTCCGGGAAGATGTTGATCCACACCTTGCCGCCACGCTTGATGTGCCGGTTGATCGCGATACGGGCCGACTCGATCTGCCGGTTGGTGATGTACGCGTGCTCCAGGGCCTGGATGCCGTAGTCACCGAAGCTGACCGCGGTGCCGCCGCTGGCCACGCCGCGCTGCTTCGGATGATGTTGCTTGCGGTGCTTGACTTTGCGTGGAATCAACACGACTCAGCTCTCCGTGCTCTCGTTCTGAACCGCGGGCGCCGCTTCGGCGGGCGGCTGGACCGCGGCGGAAGCCTCGTCGGCGTTGGAGGCGGCGCGGCCGGCCTCGGTGCTGGTCGCAGTGGTCCCCGACGCACCGCTGCGGCGGGGGCGGGTGGCTGACGGCCGCTCGCGTCGCGGACGATCGGCGCCGGTTGGGGCGGCCGCGATCTGCTCGCGCTTGCCGCCGACAATGTCGCCCTTGTAGATCCACACCTTCACGCCAATGCGGCCGAATGTGGTCTTGGCTTCGTACAGGCCATAGTCGATGTCGGCGCGCAGCGTGTGCAGCGGGACCCGCCCTTCGCGGTAGAACTCCGAGCGGCTCATCTCGGCACCGCCGAGGCGGCCCGAGCACTGCACCCGGATGCCCTTCACGTTGGGCTGACGCATCGCCGACTGGATGGCCTTGCGCATCGCGCGGCGGAACGCCACGCGGTTGCTCAGCTGCTCGGCCACACCCTGTGCCACCAACTGAGCCTGCGACTCTGGGTTTTTGACCTCGAGGATGTTGAGCTGCACCTGCTTGCCGGTCAACTTCTCGAGGTCGGCGCGGATGCGGTCAGCCTCCGTGCCGCGGCGCCCGATCACGATTCCCGGACGCGCGGTGTGGATGTCGACGCGAACCCGGTCGCGGGTACGCTCGATCTCCACGTCGGCGATGCCGGCGCGCTCGAGACCCGTAGCCAGCAGCCGACGGATCGCCACGTCTTCCTTGATGTAGTCCTTGTACTGCTTGTCGGCGTACCACCGGGATTTCCAGTCGGTGGTGATACCCAGCCGGAAGCCGTGCGGGTTTATCTTCTGGCCCACTACTGCGAGCCTCCCTTCGCTTCTTCTGAAGACACTGTCGCCGGCATTGCGGCTCCGGAAGACACTGTCGCCGGCATTGCGGCTCCGGAAGACACTGTCGCCGGCGTTGCGGCTCCGGAAGACGGTGTAGGCGTTTTTTTGGCCGGCGCCTTCTTGGCCGGCGCCTTCTTGGCCGGCGCCTTCTTGGTGGCGGGCGCCTTGGTGGCGGTCGCCTTCTCGGCGGGCGCCTTCCTGGCCGGCGTCTTGGCGGCCGCCTTGCTGCCCTGGGCGCGTCGCGCCCGGGCGGTGGCGCCGGCCGAGCTGGAACGCTCGTCGCGGCGCGGGCGGCTCTCCACGACCACGGTGATGTGGCTGGTGCGCCTGCGAATCCGGAACGCCCGCCCCTGGGCACGCGGCCGGATGTGCTTGAACGTCGGGCCCTCGTCGGCGTACACCGTCGCCACCACCAGCGTGGAGGGGTCCAGCCCCTGATTGTTCTGCGCGTTGGCCGCAGCGCTGGCGATGGCCTTGGCCACCGGTTCACTCGCGGCCTGCGGCGCCCAGCGCAAGATGCTCAGCGCCTCTGAAACCGGTTTGCCGCGCACCAGGTCGATCACCCGGCGCGCCTTGCTCGCCGATACCCGCACGAAACGAGCCTTGGCGACCGCCGACGGAAATTCAATACTGGTGCTCATCGCCGCTTGCTCTTCCGGTCATCCTTGATGTGGCCCTTGAACGTCCGGGTTGGGGCAAATTCGCCGAGCTTGTGCCCGACCATCGCCTCTGTGACGAAGACCGGGACGTGCTTACGGCCGTCGTGCACCGCGAACGTGTGGCCGATGAAGTCGGGGATGATGGTCGATCGGCGCGACCAGGTTTTGATCACCTGCTTGGTGTTCTTCTCGTTCTGCGCGTCGACCTTCTTGAGCAGATGGTCGTCGACGAACGGACCTTTCTTCAGGCTGCGTGGCATCGCTGGCTACTCCTTGACTTCCTAGCGGTGCTTCTTGCCGGTGCGCCGGCGTCTGACGATGAGCTTGTTGCTGGGCTTGTTCGGCTTGCGGGTCCGGCCCTCCGGCTTGCCCCACGGGCTCACCGGGTGTCGGCCACCCGAGGTCTTGCCCTCGCCGCCGCCGTGGGGGTGGTCCACCGGGTTCATCACCACGCCGCGCACGCTGGGCCGCTTGCCCTTCCAGCGCATGCGGCCGGCCTTGCCCCAATTGATGTTGGCCTGCTCGGCGTTGCCGACCTCACCGACGGTAGCGCGGCAGCGCACGTCCACGCGCCTGATCTCGCCGCTCGGCATGCGCAGCGACGCGTAGCTGCCTTCCTTGCCCAGCAGCTGGATGTGGGACCCGGCCGAGCGGGCCAGCTTGGCGCCGCCACCCGGGCGCAGCTCGACGGCGTGAATGAGGGTGCCGGCCGGAATGTTGCGCAGCGGTAAGTTGTTCCCCGGCTTGATGTCGGCGTTCGGGCCGGACTCCACCATGTCGCCCTGGCTGAGTCCCTCGGGTGCGATGATGTAGCGCTTTTCGCCGTCGAGGTAGTGCAGCAACGCGATCCGGGCGGTGCGGTTCGGGTCGTATTCGATGTGGGCCACCTTGGCATTGACGCCGTCCTTGTCGTGGCGGCGGAAGTCGATGATGCGGTAGGCCCGCTTGTGCCCGCCGCCTTTGTGGCGGGTGGTGATCCGCCCATGCGCGTTCCGGCCGCCGCGGCCGTGCAGCGGACGCACCAGCGACTTCTCCGGCTTCGAGCGGGTGATCTCGGCAAAGTCGGAGACGCTGGCACCGCGGCGACCGGGGGTCGTCGGCTTGTACTTGCGAATTCCCATGTCTGGTGTCTTTCAGTCTCTTTTGCGTCGTCGGCGGCCGGGTTAGGCCGGTGCCCCGAACAGGTCGATCGGCTTGCTGCCAGGAGCCAGGGTCACGATCGCGCGCTTGGTGTCTTTGCGCTTGCCGTACCCGGTACGTGTCCGCTTGCGCTTACCCGGCCGGTTAGCGGTGTTGACCGAGTCGACCTTGACGTTGAAGATCTTCTCGATCGCGATCTTGATCTGCGTCTTGTTCGAGTCCGGGTGGACGATGAACGTGTACACGTTGTCCTCGATCAGGCCGTAGGACTTTTCCGAAATCACCGGCGCGAGGATGATGTCGCGGGGATCGGTCACGGTCGCCATCAGGCCGAAACCTCCTGGGTGACTGCTTTGGTGTTGGCGCTGATGTACGCGTTGAGGGCCTCCACGCTGAACACCACATCGTCGGAACGCAGCACGTCGTAGGTGTTGAGCTGGTCGGGTGAAAGCACGTGCACCCCGGGCAGGTTGCGCACGCTCTTGGCGCCGGTCTCGTCGGCGCGGCCGATCACCACCAACACCTGCCTACGCTCGGTCAGCGTGGCCAGAAACGCCTTGGCGCTCTTGGTCGACGGCGTCTGCCCGGACACGAGTTCGGTAACCGCGTGGATCCGTCCGTTGCGGGCGCGGTCCGACAACGCACCGCGGAGCGCCGCGGCGATCATCTTCTTCGGTGTGCGCTGGCTGTAGTCGCGCGGCTTCGGTCCGTGCACGGTGCCGCCCCCAGTGAACTGCGGCGCCCGGATCGAGCCCTGGCGGGCGCGACCGGTGCCCTTCTGCCGGTACGGCTTCTTGCCGCCGCCGCGCACCTCGCCCCGCGTCTTGGTCGAGTGGGTGCCCTGGCGGGCGGCCGCCTGCTGGGCGGTCACCACCTGGTGCATCAGCGCGATATTGGCCGGGGCGTCGAACAACTCGGGCGGCAGCTCGACCGAGCCGTCGGTCTTGCCGTCCGGTGTTTTCACGTCAATCTTGGTCACCGCCATCACTTCTCACCTCGTTTGATCGCGCTGCGAACCATCACGAGGCCACCCCGGCGGCCGGGAATGGCGCCCTTGATCAGCAGCACGCCATTCTCCGCATCCACCTTGTGCACCAGCAGATTCTGCGTGGTCACGCGGTCGTTGCCCATCCGGCCAGCCATCCGGGTGCCCTTGAATACCCGGCCCGGGGTGGCGCATCCGCCGATCGAGCCCGGCCGGCGGTGGACCGCCTGCGCGCCGTGGCTTGCGCCCTGGCCACGGAACCCGTGGCGCTTCATCGTCCCCGCGGTCCCCTTGCCCTTCGACGTGCCCGTCACGTCGACGTAGCTGCCGTCGGTGAAGATCTCCGCGGTCAGTTCCTGACCCACCTGGTATTCGGCGGCCGCCTCGGCGTCGTCGAGCCGCAGCTCGGCCAGATGCCGGCGCGGGTTCACCCCGGCAGCGGCGTACTGACCCGACAGCGGCTTGTTCACCTTGCGCGGGCTGATCTCGCCGTAGGCCAACTGCACCGCGCTGTAGCCGTCGCGCTCGGGCGTGCGGATCCGCGTCACCACGTTCGGTCCGGCCTTGACGACCGTCACCGGCACGACGCGGTTGTTTTCGTCGAACACCTGCGTCATGCCGAGCTTGGTGCCCAGAATGCCCTTTCTCGCCATTTCTCCCGGTGTCTCCTACTGGATGTTCACGTCGACGCTGGCCGGCAGATCGATACGCATCAGCGCGTCAACAGTCTTGGGGGTCGGATCCAGGATGTCGATCAGCCGCTTATGGGTACGCATCTCGAAGTGCTCGCGCGAGTCCTTGTACTTGTGCGGCGAGCGGATCACGCAGTAGACGTTCTTTTCGGTAGGCAGCGGCACAGGCCCAACCACGCTGGCGCCGGTACGGGTGACCGTCTCGACGATCTTGCGCGCCGAAGCGTCGATCGCCTCGTGGTCGTAGGCCTTGAGCCTGATGCGGATCTTCTGTCCCGCCACGCTTGGGTACCTCACTCCTAGGTCCTGGTTTGTCCGGTTACGTCACGTCGTGCGCACGTCGGATGTAGCCGCCACTGTTTACCTGTCCTGGTGCACCGATCCCCGCGGTCGGGTGTGTCGCCCAAACGCAGCCCCGTCCGCGCCAGGAAATCCGTCGCGACTCAAGGGTGGGACCGGACGCGCCCCTTGTGGGCGCCGGTCGTATGCCCGGCCTGACACGCCCGAAAGGGGCATATCCGGCGCAGGGCAACCTGAATAGTATGCCCTAGATCGGGCTGCACAGCCAAATCCCCATAGCCCGAGGTCAGGGGTGCGCGCGAGGTTTTCTTACTCGAAAGTAAGATAGGACCGCATGACGACTTCGAGCCCGACGTACCGGCTCTGGAAGCAACTCGCCGCCCGGCCGGGCGGCTCCCGGCTGTTCTCGGCCGCGGCGATGATCCGGGTGCCGTATTTCGCGTCGATCGTGCCGCATGTGCGTCGGATGGAGCCCGGCTTCGCCGAAGTGACCGTGCCCAAGTGGTTCTACGTCTACAACCACCTGGGCAGCGTGCACGCGATCGCCTCGTGCAACGCCGCCGAGCTGGCGATGGGCATGCTGATGGAGGCCACGGTACCGACCACTCATCGGTGGATCCCGCGGGCGATGACCGTGCAGTACCTGGAGAAGGCCACCACGTCGCTGCGTGCCGAGGCCCGCCTCGACCCCCCCGACTTCACAACGATCTCCGACGGGATCGACCTAGTCGTGCCCGTCTGCGTATACGACCAGGCGGGCACCGAAGTGGTGCACGCCGATATCACCACGTGGGTGACACCTACCCGGCACTGACCTGGTGATCGCAGACCTAACGCGACTGCAGCGGCACCGATGCCCAGAACGCGCACTGGTGGGCTTCGTCGTAGTCGGTGAAGGTGTGCGCCTCGGGCGTCTGCAACGACATCCTCGGCGCGTCCGCCATGGTGTGGCCGAGCGGGGGCCAGGACGGCTGACCGTCGACCTGCGGCGCCCCAGTGGCGACGAAACGTGCCCAGTACCTGATCATCTCGTCGGAGAGATGCTGCTGTGCCGGGTCGAGTGGCGGCGCCCCACCGATGTCGAACAGGTACCGCAACTCCAGTGAATGGCTGGCGCCCACCGGGAACGGCACGTTGCGTAGGGGATCCGGGGCTGGGGCGTTGCGGTCGTTGAATTCATAGCCGTACACCGGCGCCGACTGCGTCAGCGAGCCGGCGAGCCGGTCGGTGGGGCACGCGAAGACACCGTCGGTGACCGCGGCCGCGTAGGCCAGCGCAGCGTCGCCGCCATACCGGTCCACCGGATATCTGGTGGCGATCTGGGCCGCTATCGGACCGAACGTGTCGTTCAGCACCGACGGGTAGTCGGGCATCCGGCCGAGCTGCATGTACTGCGTCGCGACGAACAGCGTGAACTCGTCGTGGGTGGTGCCGATCAGCACCGGAACCCTGGCGGCACGGCCCTGCGCGGCTGCGGTGATCGGATTCACCGGAAGTTGCAGCGTGCCGGTCACCGGACCGGTCAGCCCATCGGTGCCGACGTGGTAATACCAGGGCGGCCGGTCCAGCTGGGACGACGGCAACGCGCGCAAGCACTCCGCTGCCGTCGCCGGGTCGCCGCAGCCGACCGAGGCCGCGTAGTCGAGGCTGACGTGTTGGGCGGTGGCAAGGTCGGCCTGCGCCTGACACGGCCCGCTCTGGATGATCGCCGCCCGGAACAGACCGACCGAGCCGGGTGCGACGAGGTGGTCGCACACCGACATCGCGCCCGCGGACTCCCCCGCGATCGTCACCTTGGCGGGGTCGCCGCCGAAGTTGGCGATGTTGTCGTGAATCCAGCGCAGCGCGGCCTGCTGGTCCGCCAGGCCGTAATTACCCGCCTGTCCGCGGGGCGCCAGCGACGGATGCGCCAGGAATCCGAGCGCTCCGAGCCGGTAATTGACGGTGACCACGGTGATGTCGCCCTGATCGGCCAGCCAGCGCGCGTCGTAGATGTCGGCGCTGCCGTTGACGAATGCGCCGCCGTGAATCCACACCAGCACCGGCAGCTGTCTGTCCGCCGGCCTGTTCGGCGTCCAGACATTCAGCGTCAGGCAGTCTTCGCTGACCGGACGCCCGAAGTCCGGGTCGTGTTCGGTTTCCTGCATGCATCGCGGACCGAACTTCGACGCGTCACGCACACCCTGCCAGGGCGAGGGCGGGGCCGGCGGCTGGAAGCGCAGCGGGCCGACCGGCGGCGCCGCGTACGGGACCCCGGCGAACAGCAGGTGGTCGGCGGCGAACGCCCCGCGCACCACGCCTGACGTCGTCCGCACCAGAGTTGGGTCTGCTGACCGGGTCGGCGTGGCGGTTGGCGACGTCTGGGTGCCACCCCTGGCACACGCCGCCAGCAGCGCGGCCACAGCAACGATGGCCGCGAAACGCCGACACGATGCGGTGTGCACAACATTCGAGCGTACGGTCAAAGAGGAGAACCGCGGTGAGCGCTTGGGTGAAGAGCGTCAGATCCCAAACACGTGGATGACGCGGAACGCCGCTGGTCAGGTAATGAACTCGGCGGCGCGATGGGCGAACATCACGATGCTCGCGTGTGGGCCACGGCTGGTGATCGCGGGCAACGCCGATCCGTCGACGACCCATAGCGCGTTGACGCCCCGCACCCGGCAGTGCGGGTCCAGCACGGCGTGATCGTCGTCGTCATTGCCGATCGGCGCGCTGCCGCAAAGGTGTTGGGAGGTCGACCACAGTGGCTCACCCAACCGCGCGATGGGAGCGCACAGTTCGCGGGCAAGGTCGCTGCCACGTTCAAGGAACGCGACGTCGCCGGGGTCGGTGTCGTAGCGATGCTCGATCTGCAGTGGCACAGTAGGGTCCGACGACCTCAGCGTCAGGCGGCCGCGAGATTTCGGCCGCATCAAGGCGATGCCGACATGCGGCCAGTCCGGTTGGCCCGCTGTTCCGTCGCCCACCATCGCGACGAATCCGCCAGTGTACGGGCGAATTTCAAGCCCATCAGCGGTGACGAGGACGGCCTCCAGTACCGGGCGGCCGGGTGATGTCGTCCAGTCGGTCGACATCACCCACTCCGGATGATCGGAGCAGCGGGATCCAACAGGTAGCCTTGCAACAACGGGGATTCCGGCGCGGTGCAAGGCCGCTTCGTCGCCGATGCCCGAGAGGATCAGTAGGTGCGCCGATTCTATTGCACCGGCGCACAACACAATACGGTCCGCAGTCAGGATCAGCGGCCCCGCAGGTCCGTCAGCGTCGACACCGGTGGCCCGGCCGGAGGTCACCCGTATGCGCCGGGCCGTGGTGTTGGTGAGGAGCTTGAGGTTAGGTCTCGACACGGCCGGCTGCAGGAATGCCGCACCGGGACTCACCCGCACACCATCGGCGATGTTGAGCGGCACCGCGCCGACTCCGACCATCGCGTCGGAAGTGCCGGCGTTGAGGTCGGCGATCCAGCGGTACCCTGCCTGCTCAGCGCGGTGCACGAATTCGCCGGTGCTCGATGAGAATTCAGCGACGCGTCGGACCGGCATCGGCCCATTGCCGCCGTGCGCCGGACCACCGAAGTCGAGGTCGGTCTCGATGGCCCGGAAGTGCTCCTCGACGTCGCGCCACGCCCAGCCGGGAATGTCCCAGCCGTCGAAGTCGCGCCGCAGCCCGTGGCAGAAATATCCACCGTTCACCGCGCCCGAACCGCCGACCACGGCACCCCGGACGATCCGCGCGCCACGCGCCGGCTGCTCGGTGAGCGTGGTGTGGTAGCGCCGTACCAGCGGGCTGGCCGCACCGATCGGCAGAACGGACCCATCCCTGATAAGCGCGACGACGCCCGACTCGGAGATACCAGCCCCGGATTCCAGCACGGTGACCCGGCAGCGCTCGTCAACCGAAAGGCGCTCGGCGAGAACCGATCCAGCGCTACCCGCACCGACGATCAGGATGTCACTGTGCAACGGTGGGTCAAGCCCGGATCTGCGGCTTCAGTGGGCCAAGGTTGCGCTCGCGCACCATGCCGGTCCACATACCGACCCCGTAGGCCAGGTCGTCGAGCCGCTTGAGCACGAGGTAAGCGAGCAAGCCGATCTGCCTGGCGTCCTCCTCGGCGTTGCGGTGCCGGCTCAGCCAGTCGACGACACCGTCGACCACAGCCGCGATCAACACGATCTGGCGACACCTGCGGAACAGCAGTGCCGCCAGAAGCGCGATCGGCCAGTAGTGCCGGCAGATCGCCGACGCCAGCTGCAGCGCCGCGGACACCAAACCGCGGGCGGCGACGACCGCGACGTCGCGGGGCTGCGAATCGACGCCATCGAGGGTGTTGGCGATCCTTCGGGCGCTCAGCGCCGCGATTACCACCGAGGCGAGATAACCCATCCCCGACCCCATCGCCAGCAGCAGCCAGAGCACCAAGGTCCACCCGGAGATCACCAGCGGTGCCGCCTTGTCCGGATGACGCACCGCAAGAGGCGCGGCGGACTGACCGTAAAAGGCTTTGCGGCCCAGCCAATCTCGCATACCAGTCCGGTGATCGTGGGCGACCAGCGCGACCGGCTCGTAGCGTAGACGGGCTCCCGCTTCCACCAGCCGCCAGCACAGGTCGACATCCTCGCCCGACTCCATCGTCTCGTCGAACCCGCCCATGTCGGCCAGGGCGGACCGGCGACAGATGATCGCGGCGCTGGGCACATACGACACCGTGCCGTATGGCACCACCGGCGCCTCCCGCCGGCCGAGGTCGAGGGACGATCGCACGGCCTCGTACCGAGCCACGAGGTTGTCGCTGTGTGCCAGGCCCACGATCCGGGGCGCGACCAGCGCGACGGCGGGGTCGGAGAAATGGCCGAGCAGTGCTTCGAGCCAACCGCGCCGCGGCACCACATCGGAGTCGAGGAACGCAACGAAGTCGGTGGCGCAGGCGACCAGGCCGGTGTTCCTGGCGGCTGCCGGTCCTTTGCTGCGGATGTGGGTGATCACGTCGACTTGGCAGTGCAATCCGCTGAAATCGCTATGCTGCACCGGAATCGCCGATCCGTCGTCCACCACGATGACGTGTAGCCCGCGCAGCGACCGAAGCAGGCGTCGGAGCCCAAACATATTGTCGCGCACCGGCACGACGATCGTGACATCGCGATGGGAAGGGCCGCCGGCGGGTCGTGGATGGGCGACCGTGGCGTCCAGAAGCGTGCGGGCCAGCTGCGCGCTGACGGCGTCGTGGACCTCCAGACGTCCGTCGTCGAGCAAATCGCGCGCCGACGGCGCCAGCCGTAGCAGCCGGGTAGGTGATCCGCCCAGTAGTGCGGTGCCGGCGCCAAGCACCCGCACCCGGCGGTCTACCTGGACGGCAAATCCGTCGGGAAGCCGGGGGTGGGTCATCGCAGCATCCCGTCGCCGCCGGGCGTCCACCGCCTGATCCGCATGGCACACGCCTGAACCATGTCGGCAAAGATTCGTGCTCCCTCGGCCGCCTTGGCAGTGGTCGGGTCCCCCAGCACTCCTACCTCGCTAACTGCCGCGATCCCCGCGCGGCGCATCTGTGGCATCAGCTCGGCCAGAGGAGCCACGTTACCCGCACGCCACTGGTCGGTACCGACGGTTTCGGGCGAAATATGTAGCAATACAGATGTTTCGGTGTGGCCCGCATGGGCATCGCCGCCGGTCGCCGCGCACGGGCACCACCCGACGTCGCGCCCCTCGTCCCTGAGCCGGCTGACCGCGGCCGTCAACGCATCGACATTGCCGCCGTGACCGTTGACGAACACCAGGCGGCGGGCCCAGCCGCCAGCCGACCTGCCGAACTCGAGCAGCAGGTGCTCAAGCGCCCGGGTGCCGATCGAAATCGTGCCCGCGAAGCCCTGGTGTTCACCGCTGGCCCCGTACGCGACCGCGGGGGCGACCAGCAGCTCATCGGGGTACTGGGTGGCTCGGAGGTTGCCGGCAGCGGCGTGCGCAACAGCGCTGGCGATGCGGGTGTCGGTGTCCAGCGGCAGGTGAGGGCCGTGCTGCTCGGTGGAGCCCACCGGGATCACCACCGTTGGCGAGGTACCGTGTATCTGCTTCGACGTCGACTTCCCTAGCTCTGCGGGGAAGACCACCTGCCGATCGTAAGCCGAATTCACCTGGCGTGCGCCAAATGTTCGGGCAGAAGTAAATTTCTTTTCGCAAGTTCCCACGGTTCGGCCCCCTCAGTGATCACCTCCGCCACCCCTGCCCCGCCTCTACCACCCGGCCTGCGCCGCTTGCGCGCAGCGGTTAGTGCCGCC
>JAFARC010000052.1 GCA_019245755.1 Mycobacteriaceae bacterium
CAGGTAGTACAGCTTTGCGCGGCGGACGTCACCCCGCGTCACGACCTCGATGTGGTCAATGTTGGGCGAGTGGAAGGGGAACGTCCGCTCCACGCCCACGCCGTAGCTCTCCTTGCGCACGGTGAAGGTCTCGCGCATGCCGCCGCCCTGCCGGCGGATCACCACGCCCTTGAACACCTGGATGCGCTCCTTGGCGCCCTCGATGACCTTCACGTGCACGTTGATCGTGTCGCCCGGGCTGAAGGCCGGGATGTCGTCGCGCAGCGACGTCTGGTCGACGAAGTCCAGCGTGTTCATCGGACAAACTACTTTCTCGCGGTCGCGGCGCGGGCACGTCCGCGGTTGCGGGGCGGCGGCCCGAGCCGTTGATCTGGGGTCATTGTGCTGTGCGTCACGGGAAACGGACGGCCCGTGCACGCGGACAACTGGTCAATTGTGCCAGACGGGCCGCGGGCAGTGAAATCGCGGCGCCTGTCTCATGGAGCGTAACCGCCGGCGTCACGGCGGCACCACCGCCATCGCGACGGCCTCGGTCGCGAAACAGTGCATCGCCGATGACCTGGTGTGTATCAGGCGTCGATCGGGCAAACCCAACTGCCGCCGGACAACCGCCGAGCTCACGACGTGATTCCGTCGCGGTGAAGCAGGGCTGGATGTGCCGTCGAGACCGACGGCGGGCACATCTAATCGAGCAGGTCGGGGCGACGCTCCCGGGTCCGCTGCAGCGACATCTCCCGCCGCCACGCGGCGATCCGGGCGTGGTCTCCGGACAGCAGCACCTCGGGCACATCGAGGCCACGCCATGTCGGCGGCCGGGTGTAGGCGGGGCCTTCCAGCAGGCCGCGGGAGTGCGAATCGTCTTGGTGGGACTCGGGATTGCCCAGTACGTTGGGAAGCAGGCGCAGCACCGCCTCGATCATCACGACCGAGGCGGACTCGCCGCCGGGCAGCACGTAGTCACCGATCGACACCTCCTGCACCCGCATCCGCCGGGCCGCGTCGTCGACCACCCGCTGGTCGATGCCCTCGTAGCGGCCACACGCGAACACCAGGTGCCGCTCGGCACTCCAACGCGTTGCGACATCCTGGGTGAACGGCACGCCCGCCGGCGTCGGCACCACGAGAAGCGTTTCAGCCGAACAGATTTCGTCGATGGCCTCGCCCCACACCGGTGCTTTCATCACCATGCCGGGACCGCCGCCGTAGGGTGTGTCATCCACCGACCGGTGTACGTCGTGTGTCCACCGGCGCAAGTCATGAACGCCCAATTCGACGATGCCAGCGTCGATCGCTCTACCCGGCAGCGAATGACGAAGCGGTTTCAGGTAGTCCGGAAAGATGGTGATGACGTCGATGCGCACCGCTAATCCAACTCCAGCAGACCCTCAGGCGGGTCGATCTCGATCGACTTGTCGGGCAACGACACCGACGTGACGATCGCGCTGACGAACGGGATCAACGTTTCTGCCCCGGTTCCGTCGCCGGCCCGGACGGCGAGCAGCTCCCCCGCGGCAGTGTGCAGCACCTCGGTGACCAGTCCCACGTCGCGGTCGTCGGCGGTGCGCACGCGCAGCCCCTCGAGTTGGTGATCGTAGAACTCGTCCGGATCGTCGATCGGCGGCAGCTCGGCGGAGTCGACGACGAACATCACGCCGCGCAACGAGTCCGCGGCGTCGCGGTCGCCGACACCGGACAGCCGCAGCAGCAGCCGGCCGCCGTGCCAACGGAGCGACTCGACGCGGTACCGGCGGGTCGCGTCGCCGTGGCCGCCCCGGCCACGCAGATGGGCGCCCGGTGCGAACCGCCGGTCGGGGTCGTCGGTGCGGACCTCGACGACGACCTCACCGGTGACGCCGTGCGCCTTGACCACCCGCCCGACGACGAGGTCCATCAGCCCGCTGCTACTGGTCGGTGTCCACCACGTCGACGCGGATGCCCCGACCACCAATGCCGGTGACCAGGGTCCGCAGCGCGGTGGCGGTGCGGCCGCCCCGGCCGATGACCTTGCCGAGGTCGTCGGGATGGACATGAACCTCCAGGGTGCGGCCACGGCGGTTGGTCACCATGTCGACCCGGACATCGTCGGGGTTGTCGACGATTCCACGGACAAGATGCTCGACGGCGTCAACGACGACAGAACTCACCGTCGGCTCAGCTTTCGGTTTCCGACGCGGCCGGCGCCTCGGTCTCGGCCTGCTTCGCGGCCTTCTTGGCCGGCGCCTTCTTCTTCTTGGGCGTGGTGGCCTCGGTGGCCGGGCCCTCGGCCGCGGCGAGCGCGGCGTTGAACAGCTCCAGCTTGCTCGGCTTGGGCTCGCGCTTCTTCAGGGTGCCCTCCGCGCCGGGCAGGCCCTTGAACTTCTGCCAGTCGCCGGTGATCTTGAGCAGCTTGAGCACGGGCTCGGTGGGTTGGGCGCCCACGGACAGCCAGTACTGCGCACGCTCCGAATCGATGTCGATCAGGCTCGGCTCTTCCTTCGGGTGATAGCGGCCGATGATCTCGATCGAGCGGCCGTCGCGGCGGGTGCGCGCGTCGGCGACCGCGATGCGGTACTGGGGATTGCGGATCTTGCCGAGCCGGGTCAGCTTGATCTTGACAGCCATGGTCGAACTTCTCCTGTGGTATCACGCTGCAATTCAGCGATGCCGGGCGGCTGCCCGGATCCGGTTTTGCCTCGCGTGGGTCTGACCGCAGAACGACCGTGGACGGTTCCGCGGACAGCCGCCCATTGTGCCAGAACGGCCGCTGGCAGCGGAAATCCGTCAGACGACGCGGTCGAAGCACTTGGCCTCGACGCGGCGGGTCATCCGCCAACCCGCCGGGGTGCGGACGAACTCGTCGTCGTACCAGAGCCCGCAGTACAGCACCTGGTTCTGCTTGCCGCCGAGCACCATCGGGTTGAAGCAGAACGTCCGCGACGACGCGGTGTCGCCGTCGATGGTCATCGCGAAGTTGCCGAGCATGTGGGCATAGGCCGGGAAGTTGGGTAGCACGTCTTTCAGCCACGCTTTCACCTGGCGATATGCGCCGTCAATGCCGCCCATCGCCCGGTAGTCGATGTAGGCGTCGGGGGTGAACACATTGTCGAGGTCGTCGAAGCGGCGCTGGTCGATGGCCGTGGAGTAGTCGACCAGCAGTTGCTGGATTTCCAGGCGGTCCGAGATCTCTTCGAGGCTCAACATGGCTTGATTGAACACGATCGGTGCACCCAGCTAGCTGACCGCACGCCAATCCTGGATATTCATCGTCGGACCGCCCACCTCGAAATCTGTGGGTTGGCTGTGAGAGATTGCGGCGTTCCATCAGCCAGTGAATGCCATGATGTTGGATGTGAAAGACCTGGGAGTGCACTACGCGCGAAACGGCGACGTCCGTCTCGCGTATCGCGTCTTGGGCGACAGCGACACCACGCTTGTCTGGATCCCCGGCTGGGTCAGCAACGTCGACTTGTTTGACGAACCGGCGTCACCATTCCAAAGCTTCATCGAAGAAATTGCCGAACGAACGCGACTTATCGCATGGGACAAGCGTGGCACCGGGTTGTCGGATCCCGTGACGCACGTTCCACCATTGGACGAGCGGATGGACGACCTCCATGCGGTGATCGACGCGGCCGGGGCAGAGCGCCCGGCAGTTTTCGGTATTTCCGAGGGCGGGCCGATGAGCATCCTGTTCGCAGCCACCTATCCGGAACTCGTTCAGTCACTTGTCCTGTACGGAACACTGCCTCGCTTCACCCCCGAGTTGCCCGATTTTCCGTGGGGTTTCACCTCGGATCAGCAGGCCACCTATCGTGAGGAGATTGAAACCCATTGGGGTGAGGGAGCACTGGCAAGCATGTTCTTCGGCCCCATCGCCGAGGTACCGGGCTTCCGCGAATTCTACGGGCGAGCTCAGCGAGCCTCTGCGAGTCCGACAATGGCTTTGATGCTCTGGCAGGCGCTCTCGAACATCGACGTGCGGCCGTTGCTCAATGCGGTCCGGACACCGACGCTCGTCCTGGGTAGGCGCGGCGATGAAGTCGCCCCTGTGGAGGCGGCTGCCGCGATGGCAGCCGATATCCCGAATGCCGAATTCCGAGAACTGCCACCCGGACCACATGGGCTGCTCGACGAGGCGATGGCGTCGGCGATCCTGGACTTCGTGTGCGGCAGGGTCACCGACGCCGCGAGCGAGCGCGTTTTGTCAACTGTTTTGTTCACCGACATCGTCAGTTCGACTGAGCTACTCAGCGCGCAGGGTGACGCGCATTGGCGCCATGAGCTTGATGCCCACGACAGGCTGGTGGATTGGCTATTGGAGAAGTATGGCGGCCGCCGCGCCAAGCACACCGGCGACGGGGTTTTCGCGCTTTTCGACGGGCCGACAAAGGCGGCCCGCTGCGGTCTCGATCTCGTCCCGGCGTTGGCTGCCAGGGGCATTCGCATTCGCGCGGGCGTCCATATCGGTGAGTGTGAGCGGCGCGGAGACGAATGGAGCGGGATGGCCGTACATGTCGGAGCACGGATCAGTGCGATGGCTGGACCCGACGAAGTGCTCACAAGTCGCACAGTGCGCGATCTGTCAGCGGGCTCCGGCCTGCGCTTCGAAAGCGTCGGTGCTCATCGCCTCAAGGGCCTTCCCGAGGAGACCGAGGTCTTCCGGGTCTCTACGCCAACGGGATGAGAACGCCGGTTCGATGGACCGCAGCGGCAAAGCATGGCGGAGTGCGCATCGAGATCGACGAGAGCGCGACATCGGCCGAGTAGCAAACACGCTAGCGTCGATCTGGGTGAAATATCGGCGCGGCGGAGTTAGGCTCAGCGGCCATGTTGGTCTGCTCTTCGCCTAGGGGGTCATCGCCGGTGATGCGGAAGCTGCTTATCGTCTTGGCCGTGCTGTTCGCCGGCGCCTTGGCGCTGCGCCCGGCGCTTGCGCATGCTGATGCCGACATCCAGCCACCTGGGACGGCGCTGATCCCTGGGGGGCCCGCGACGGCATGGATCGTCGCCGACATGGACACCGGCGGGATCCTCGCCGGGCGGGACATGGACATCCGCCACCCACCGGCCAGCACGATCAAGACGCTGCTGGCGCTGGTCGCGCTCGACGAGCTGAAGAACCTGAACACCACGGTGGTGGCGAGCCAGGCCGACACCCAGGCCGAGTGCTCGTGCGTCGGCATCAAGCCCGGGCGCACCTACACCGCTCGCGAGCTGCTCGACGCGGTGCTGCTGGTCTCGGGCAACGACGCGGCCAACACGCTGGCCGACATGTTGGGCGGGTTCGACAGCGCGGTGGCCAAGATGAACGCCAAGGCGGTCGCGCTCGGGGCGCCCGACACCCACGCCGCGACGCCGTCGGGGCTAGACGGGCCGGGTGGCGCCGGGTGGACCACGCCCCGCGACCTGGCGATCATCTTCCGCGCGGCGATGGCGAATCCGGTATTCGCACAGATCACCGCCGAGCCGTCGGCGGTGTTCCCCGGCGACAACGGCGACCGCGTGATCCTCAACGAGGACCAGCTCCTGCAGCGCTACCCCGGCGCGCTCGGCGGCAAAACCGGATTCACCGATGCGGCGCGCAAGACGTTCGTCGCCGCCGCCCAGCGCGATGGCCGTCGTCTGGTGATCTCGATGATGTACGGCCTGGTCGTCCAGGGCGGCCCGACGTACTGGGATCAGGCGGCAAGCCTGCTCGACTGGGGTTTCGCGCAGGACCGGTCGGTGTCGATCGCAACGCTCTAACCGGCGGTGACGAGCCGGCCGCGCAGCACCACCGCGGCGGGCCGATTCAGCACCGCGGCGCCGTGGCGCGGATCGTCGCGGTAGCAGACCAGGTCGGCCGGCGCGCCATGCTCGAGCCCGGGCCGGCCCAGCCAGCGGCGGGCGTCCCAGCATGCGGCGCCCAACGCGTCGGTAGGGGTCAGGCCGATGGCCTTGAGCGCATCCACCTCGTCGGCGATGCGGCCGTGGACGACCATCGACCCCGCGTCGGTGCCCGCATACACCGGCACACCGGCCTCACGGGCCGCGGCGATGCGCTGCCGGCAGCGGGCGTAGAGCTCACGCAGGTGCCGCCCGTAGCGCGGGTAGCGACCGGCGGAGTCGGCGATGCCGGGAAAGTTGTCGATGTTGATCAGCGTCGGCACCAGCGCGGTGCCGTGGTGAAGCATCAGGTCGATGACGTCGTCGGTGATCCCGGTTCCGTGCTCGATGCAGTCGATGCCGGCCTGGATCAGCCCCGGCAACGCGTCTTCGCCGAACACGTGGGCGGTCACCCGGGCGCCGTTGGCGTGCGCGGTGTCGATGGCGACCTTGAGCACGTCGTCCGACCACAGCGGCGCGAGGTCGCCGGCGTCGCGGTCGATCCAGTCGCCGACCAGCTTCACCCAGCCGTCGCCGCGGCGGGCCTGCGCCTGCACCGCCGCGGGCAGTTGCGACTCGTCCTCGACGTCGATCGGCAGTCCCGGGCTGTAGCGCTTCGGGCGTGCCAGGTGACGTCCGGCCCGGATGATGCGGGGCAGGTCGTCGCGGTCGTCGAGGCTGCGGGTGTCGATCGGCGACCCGCAGTCGCGCAGCAGCAGCGCGCCGACATCCCGCTCCGTCTCGGCCTGGGTGATCGCCTCGTCCAGGTCGGTAGGGCCGTCGGCGCCGATGCCGACGTGGCAGTGTGCGTCGACCAGGCCGGGCAGTATCCAGCCGCCGTCGAACACCGTCTCGGCGCCGCTCGCCGGTTCCGCCGAGAGCGCCCCGTCGACCACCCACCACTCGACGGGCTCGCCATCCGGTAGGCCGCGGCCGAGTAGGCGCAGTGGTCGCAAGCTAGTGCTTGCCCGGGAAATTCAGCTTCGACAGGTCGAAGTCGGCGAGGCCCGGGGGCAGCTCGTCGAGCCCCGGCGGCATCTGCGACAGGTCGGGGAAGGCGCCCCCCGGCATGCCGGCACCCAGCGGGCCGCGCACCTTCGGCGGCGTAGGCCCGCGCGCGCCCTTCTTGCCTTTCTTGCCTTTGCCCCGGCCTTTGCGGGTGGAGCTCTTGCGGCCGATCCCGGGCATGCCCATCCGGCCCGCCATCTGAGACATCATCTTGCGGGCCTCGAAGAACCGGTCGACGAGCTGGTTGACCTCGGAGACCGTGACGCCGGAGCCGTTGGCGATCCGCAGCCGACGCGACGCGTTGATGATCTTCGGGTCGGCACGTTCCTGCGGCGTCATGCCGCGGATGATGGCCTGCACCCGGTCGAGTTGCTTGTCGTCGACCGCGGCCAGCGCCTCCTTCATCTGGCCGGCGCCGGGCAGCATGCCCAGCAGGTTCCCGATCGGGCCCATCTTGCGGATCGCCAGCATCTGCTCCAGGAAGTCCTCGAGGGTCAGCTCGCCGGTGCCGATCTTGGCCGCGGCCTGCTCGGCCTGCCGGGCGTCGAAGACCTGCTCGGCCTGCTCGATGAGGGTCAGGACATCACCCATGCCCAGGATGCGGCCGGCCATTCGGTCGGGGTGGAAGACGTCGAAGTCGTCGAGCTTCTCGCCGGCCGACGCGAACAGGATCGGCACGCCGGTGACTTCGCGCACCGACAGCGCCGCTCCGCCGCGGGCGTCGCCGTCAAGCTTGGTCAGCACCACGCCGGTGAAACCGACGCCCTCGCGAAACGCCTCGGCGGTGGCGACGGCGTCCTGGCCCACCATCGCGTCGAGCACGAACAGCACCTCGTCGGGGTCGACGGCGTCACGGATGGCCGCTGCCTGGTCCATCAGCTCGTCGTCGATGCCGAGGCGGCCCGCGGTGTCGACGATCACGACGTCGAACAGCTTGCTGCGGGCCTCCTGCAGCCCAGCCGACGCGACCGCGACCGGATCGCCCGGGCCGGACTGCGCCGACGCGCCCGGATGCGGCGCGAACACCGGGACACCCGCGCGTTCGCCCACGACCCTCAACTGGTTCACCGCGGCGGGCCGCTGCAGGTCGGCCGCCACCAGCAGCGGTGTATGGCCTTGGGTCTTCAACCATTTCGCCAGCTTGCCGGCGAGCGTGGTCTTGCCGGAGCCCTGAAGACCCGCCAGCATCACCACGGTGGGCGGCGTCTTCGCGAAAGCCAGTCGGCGAGTCTGGCCGCCCAGGATGCCGATCAGTTCCTCGTTGACGATCTTGACGACCTGCTGAGCCGGGTTCAGCGCCCCAGACACCTCGGCGCCCTTGGCGCGCTCCTTTACCCGTGCGACGAACGCACGTACCACGGGCAGCGAGACGTCGGCCTCCAGCAGCGCCAGCCGAATCTCGCGCGCGGTGGCGTCGATGTCGGCGTCGGTCAGCCGGCCCTTGGTGCGCAGGCCCTGCAGGGCGCCGGTCAGCCGGTCGGACAGGGTTTCAAACACGTGGGCAAGCCTAGCGGGCGTCCTGGCCCGCCCCGGCCGGCGTGGGGGTCGACAACACCGCCAGCAGGTCCTTTTCCAGCGCGTCTCGCACCGCGCTCACGTCGGCACACCCCGCCGGCACCACGATGCAGAACGTGTCGTCGACCGACGAGCCCAGCGTGTTCACCTTGGCCCACGCGATGTCCACGCCGGCGCGCTCGAACACCGCGGTGAGCACGGCCAGCAGGCCCGCGCGGTCGGTGGTGCGGATCTCCACCAGCAGCTGTTCGCGGGCGTTGCCGTCGAGCCACAGGATGTGCGGCTGCGCCGTCGAGCGGTTCGCGGGCACCGCGGCCAGCACCTCCCCGGCCCGTGTCGACCCATACTTCGCGGCGTCGCGGTCGCGCTGCTCGAGCGTCGTGAGCACGTCGAGATCGCCGTCGAGCGCCCTGATGAACTGCTGGCGCAGCAGCTCGGCGGCTGGGGGCGAACCGAAGTGCGGCGAGACGACGAAAGTGTTGATCGCCGAGCCCTCGTGGCTGTTCACCGACGCGGAGTGCACCCGCAGCGAGTTCAGCGCCAGCACGCCGGCGGCCTTGGACAACAGGCCGCGGCGGTCCGGCGCGATGATGGTCACGGTGTAGATTTGCGGGCTGTCGCCAGCGGCCAGCGCGACGTGGATCCCGGCGTCGGCCGCCAGCAAGAGGTATTGAGGCTCAATGGGATCGGCGTGCGGCAGTGGCTCACCCGCCATGACCATCCGGCACCGCCGCACAAGGTCGCCGATCAGCAGCGCCTTCCAGTCGCCCCACACGCCGGGGCCGGTCGCCAGCGAGTCGGCCTCGGCCAGCGTGTGCAGGAGGTCCAGCAGCAGCGGGTCGCGCTCCAGCGTGTCGGCCACCGCGGCGATCGTGTCGGGATCCTGCAGGTCACGGCGCGTCGCGGTCCTCGGCAGCAGCAGGTGGTAGCGCACGATCTTGGACAGCAGGTCCACGTCCGACGGCCACAAACCCAGCCGGGTGCCGATCTGGGTTGCCAACTCGGCGCCGATGACGCTGTGGTCACCGCCGCGACCCTTGCCGATGTCGTGCAGCAGCGCGCCGAGCACGAGAAGGTCGGGCCTGGCCACCCGCGTAGTGAAAGCGCTTGCGCGAGACACTGTCTCGACCAGATGCCGGTCGACGGTCCAAATGTGTATGACGTCGCGGGGCGGGAGGTCCCGTACCGCGCCCCACTCGGGAAACAGCCTGCCCCACAGTCCACTTCGGTCCAAGGCCTCGATCGTGTTGACGGCGGCGGGACCGGCGGCGAGCATCACCAGCAGGTCCTTCAGCGCCTGGCGCGGCCACGGGGTTCGCAGCTCGGGCGCAGCGTCGGCCAACCGCCGCAGCGTGGAGGCGGCCAGCGGCAGGCCACTGACCGCCGACGCGGCCGCCACCCGGAGGATCAGGCCGGGATCGCGCTCCGGCCGCGCGTCGCGGGCCAGCACCACCTCGCCGCCGTATTCGACGACCCCCTCGTCGAGCGGTCGGCGCACCGGTCGGCGCAAACCGGCGAGGCCCTTGCGGGGCAACGCGTTTGCGGCGGTGCGCAGGCCGGCGTCGACGTAGTAGCTGACCGTGCGGGCGGCGTCGCTGAGCATGCGGGCAAGCTCGAAACGGTCACCGATCCGCAATGCGGCACCGATTTCGTCGGCGTGCTGGGCCAGCAGCAGCTCGCGGCCCCGACCGGACACCCGGTGCAGTTCGGTTCGGACGTTGAGCAGCGCGACGTGGGCAGCGGTCAGCGAGCCCAGCGGGCTGTCGACGGTGCTGCCGGAATGGTGATCGGCCAGCTGGGCGATGGCGAGCGCGTTGAGCAACTGCACGTCACGCAGCCCGCCACGGCCGGACTTGAGGTCGGGTTCGGCGCGATGGGCGATCTGGCCGCAGCGCTGCCAGCGGGTGTGGGTGAGCTCGACAAGCTCGTCGAACCGGCTGCGAATCCCGGTGCGCCACTGATTCCGTGCGCCCCCGATCAGCTGGGAGGACATCTCGGGGTCGCCGGCGATGTGCCTTGCCTCCAGCATGGCCAGCGCGGCGGACAGGTCGTCGGCGGCGACGTGCAGCGCCTCCGGCACGGTGCGGACGCTGTGGTCGAGTCGAATGTTGGCGTCCCACAGCGGGTACCACAACAGATCGGCGACCTGGCTGATGAGCTCGGCCGGCCTGTTGTCGTGCAGCAGCGTGAGGTCCAGGTCGGAGTACGGCATCAGTTCCCGGCGGCCGAGGCCTCCGGTGGCCACGATCGCGAAACCGCTCGCGGGGGTGATGCCAATCTCGGCGGCTTTGGTGGTCAACCAGAACTCATGCAGATCCAGCAGCGCCTCGCGCAGTGCCGCCGCATCCAGTTGGCGCGCGCCAACGGCGAGCAGCTGCTCCGCGGCGGCCACCAAATCCTTTGCCGGACGCGGCGTCTGCTGTTTCATCTCGGTCCTCTTGTAACGAGAGGACACGTCACATCAGAGTGCGTCGGCTCCCCGTTCGCCGGTACGGACCCGGATGACGGCGTCGACGGGGCCGACCCATACCTTGCCGTCGCCGATCTTGCCGGTACGCGCCGCCTGGACGATGACGTCCACCACCTTGTCCACAGCGGAGTCATCGACCAATACCTCCACCCGCACCTTGGGTACGAAATCCACGGAGTACTCGGCTCCCCGGTAGACCTCGGTGTGGCCCTTCTGGCGCCCGTAGCCCTGAACCTCGCTGACCGTCATCCCGAGGATGCCGGTCTGTTCCAGCCCGTTCTTGACGTCTTCGAGCGTGAACGGCTTGACGATTGCAGTGATCAGCTTCATTTCCCCTCATTCCTCCGCGCCGTGACGGCCGTGAACCGAGGCACCCCCGGCGACCGCGAAGTCGTCACCCGCTTCGTCGTGTTCCGCTTCGTCGATGCCGAACTCTTCGTCTTCTTCGTTAAGGCGCAGTCCGATGGCGTATTTCACGATCAACGCCAAGATAGTCGCAACGACCGCCGAATATGCCAGAACCGTGAAGGCACCAACGCAGTGCGCGACAGGGGAATAGGCGAAGGCGGCCCTGGTCGTCGGGAAATGGTCCACTCGCGATTGCCTCCTTCGGCGGTCTGCCGGGGCCGCGTGCACCACGACCACTGACCTGGCTGAAACAATGCTGAGTGGTTGTTTCCGAGAAGACTCCGCGGTGTTTCGCTCGCGTGAACGGATAGCCGGTATATGTTTCGCGGGTGTTACATCGGCGTTTTCGCCATCAGCCCAACAGCGCGTCGACGAACGCGGCGGGCTCGAAGGGAGCGAGGTCGTCGGGTCCCTCCCCCAGCCCGACCAGCTTGATCGGCACGCCGAGCTCCTGCTGAACGCGAAAAACGATGCCGCCCTTTGCCGTCCCGTCCAGCTTGGTGAGCACAACCCCGGTGATGTCGACCACCTCGGCGAACACCCGCGCCTGCGCAAGGCCGTTCTGCCCGATCGTCGCGTCGAGAACCAGCAGCACTTCATCGACCGGCGCCCGCCGGCTCACGACGCGCTTGACCTTGCCCAGCTCGTCCATCAACCCAGTCTTGGTGTGCAACCGGCCAGCGGTGTCGATCACCACCACGTCGGCGCCGCCGGAGATTCCGTCATCGACCGCGTCGAACGCCACCGAAGCCGGGTCGGCGCCCTCCGGACCCCGGACCACGTGAGCGCCGACGCGGGCGGCCCAGGTCTGCAGCTGATCGGCCGCCGCGGCACGGAAGGTGTCCGCCGCGCCCAGCACCACCCGCCGTCCGTCGGCCACCAGGACACGGGCCAGCTTGCCCACCGTCGTCGTCTTGCCGGTGCCGTTGACGCCGACGACCAGCAGCACCGACGGACTGTCGGCATGCGGCAACGCGTTGATCGAGCGGTCCAGGCCGGGCCGCAGCTCGTTGATCAGCACGTCGCGAAGTACCGCGCGCGCGTCGGCCTCGGTGCGCACGGTGCCGCTCGCCATCCGGGCCCGCAGCGCCGACACCACCGACGCGGTGGCCGCCGGCCCGAGGTCGGCGATTAGCAGGGTGTCCTCCACCTCCTGCCAGGAGTCCTCGTCGAGATCGCCGCCGCCGAGCAGCCCGAGCATGCCGCGGCCCAGCGTGTTCTGGGATTTGGCCAGCCGGCCGCGCAGCTTGGTGAGGCGCCCCTCGGGCGGCGCGATGGTATCGATCGCGGACACTTCCGCCCCGACGTCGGTGGCGGGCTCGGGTAGGTGGACGTCGGCGATGGGACGTTTTGGCGCGTCGCGCGGGATGGTGGCGTCGTCGCCGACGGCGGGCAGCCCGGTCGTGTCGAGACGTGGCCCGGAGACGGGGGGTGCCGGAGGTGCTGACGATTCTGTGAAGGTGATGCCCGACGAAGCGGTATAGCCGCCGGAGCGGTCAACGGGTGTGGCAGTGTCGGGAGGTGACAGGCTGATCCGTCGCCGGCGGTACAGCACCAGGCCGACCACCAGCGCAGCGACGAGCAGAACGGCGACAACCGCGATTGCGATCCACAAACCCTCACCCACCGCGCCATTCTCCCAGGGGCCGTCGGCCGTGACGACCGACCCCGGCGGGATGGAGAACCGCAAGCGGCGCCACATCGACGTCTGCCTGACCGAACCGGTCGAGCACTGCGGCCTGACCACCGGTCTCGAGCGTTACCGGTTGCCCTACAACGCGCTGACCCAGACCAGCCTCGGGGCGATCGAGCTGGGCGCCGACTTCCTCGGCAAGCGGCTGGCGGCGCCGGTGCTGGTCGGCGCGATGACCGGGGGCGCCGGGCTGTCCGGAACGATCAACCGCAACCTGGCGGCGGCCGCGCAGCGGCTGGGAGTCGGGATGATGCTCGGATCGCAGCGGATCATGCTCGACAGCGCGCTCGGCGAGCAGGCGGCAACCAGTTTCGCGGTTCGCGACGTCGCGCCCGACGTGCTGCTGATCGGCAACATCGGGTTGTCACAGCTGTCGAAGGCCACCCTGCCGGACCTGGTCAAGGCGCTCGACCGGGTCGGCGCCGACGCGCTGGCGGTGCACACCAACCCGCTGCAGGAGGCGATCCAAACACACGGCGACACTGACTTCTCCGGGTCGCTCAGCCGCCTGCGCGACATCGCCGGATCGCTCGGCTACCCGATCCTGCTCAAGGAGGTCGGCCACGGATTCGGCGCCGCGGCGGTGAGCGAACTGCTCCGGCTGCCCGGTGAGCTGCCGCTCGCCGCGATCGACGTGGCCGGGGCCGGCGGCACGTCGTGGTCGCGGGTGGAGCAGTACGTGCGCTACGGCGAGCTGCGATTCCCCGCGCTGGCCGACTGGGGCGTGCCGACCGCGCAGGCGCTGATCGAGGTGCGGCGGGCGCTGCCCGACCTGCCGCTGGTGGCTTCCGGGGGCATCCGAACCGGGATGGACGCCGCCAAGGCTGTCGCGCTGGGCGCCGACCTGATCGCGGTGGCGCGCCCGCTGCTGGCACCGGCGATCGCGTCCGCCGCCGCAGCGCAGGAATGGCTCGCGCGGTTCATCGATGAATTACGGATCTGCCTGCACGGCTGCGGCGCGGCCGACCTGGCGGGGCTGCGGCGCATCGGGGTGACGGCTATCCGGTAGCCGCGCCGGCGAGCCCCGCCGAAATCATCTGCCCGCGCATCCGCTGCGAGATCACCGCGGTGATCCCGTCGTCGCGCATCGTGACGCCATACAACGCGTCGGCCACCTCCATCGTGGGCTTCTGGTGGGTGATGACAATCAGCTGCGACTGTGCCCGCAGCTGCTCGAACAGCGACAGCAGTCGGCGCAGGTTCACGTCGTCCAACGCGGCCTCGACCTCGTCCAGCACATAAAACGGGGACGGGCGGGCGCGGAAGATCGCGACCAGCATCGCGACCGCCGTCAACGCTTTCTCGCCGCCGGACAGCAGCGACAGGCGCTTGATCTTCTTGCCGGGCGGTCTGGCCTCCACCTCGATGCCGGTGGTCAGCATGTCGCCTGGGTCGGTGAGCAGCAGCCGCCCCTCGCCGCCCGGGAACAGGGCAGCAAACACGTCGCGGAACTGTAGCTCGACGTCGGCGTATGCCGCGGAGAAGACCTGCAGGATACGGGAGTCCACCTCGGCGACCACCCCGAGCAGATCCCTGCGGGCGGCCTTGACGTCTTCCAGCTGGGTGGACAGGAAGTTGTAGCGCTCCTCCAGCGCCGCGTACTCCTCCAACGCCAGCGGGTTTACCCGGCCCAGCTCACCGAGCTCGCGTTCGGCGCGCTTGGCGCGCCGCTCCTGGGTGGACCGGTCGAACGGCATCGGGGCCGGCGCGCTGACCGGTTCGCCGCGCTCGCGGGCCTGCCGGTACTCGGCGATCTCCAGGTCCGACGGCGGCAACAGCACCGCGGGGCCATATTCGGCGATCAGGTCGGCGGCGGCCATGCCGAACTGCTCGAGGACCTGCGCCTCGAGCTGTTCGATGCGCAACGCCGCCTGCGCCTTGGCCACTTCATCGCGGTGCAGCGCCTCGGTGAGCGTCGCGATCCGTGCGGTCAGCTCGGTGACGGCGGCACGGACCTGCGCCATCGCCGTGGCGCGCTCGGCGCGTTCGGCGGCCAGGGAATCGCGGGCCGCGGAGGCCGCCGCCACGGCCGCATCAAGCCGCAGCGCGACATGGCGGCCAGCGGCGGCGACCGCCGCGGCGACCTGGGCCGCGTGCCGTCGTGCCTGGCGTGCCCGCTCGGCGCGCACCAGTGCCTCGCGCTCGGCTGCGGCGGCCCTTCGCAGCGAGTCCGCGCGGCCCCGTACCGCATTCACGCGTTCCTCGGCCGTGCGGACCGCGAGGCGGGCTTCGATTTCGGCGGCGCGGGCCTGCTCCGCGGCGGCGACCGTGAGCCGGCGCTCGGCCGGATCATCCGCGACCGCGTGCTGGGTCTCTGCGGCGCTGTGCAGCCGGCGCTCGAGTTCGGCGAGCTCTTCGACGGTCCTGGTGCGTCCGGCCTCGAGCTCGGCACGCTGCTCCATGAGCCGGCGCCACTCCTCCTCGGCGGCGCGGGCGTCCTGCCCGAGCCGGCCCAGCTGCTCGTATGCCGCCGAGATCGTCGCGTCGGACTCGTTGAGCGCGGCCAGCGCCTGTTCGGCCGCGTCCTGGCGCGTGCGCTGCTCAGCCAGTGCGCCGGCCAGCGCGGCCGCGAGTTGCCCGGCCTGTGTTTCGGCGGCGGCCAGCTCGGCGCGGGCGTGGTCGATCTCGGAGGTGATCTCCAGCGTGCTTGGCCTGCGGTCCGAGCCGCCACTGACCCAGCCGGCGCCGACCAGATCGCCGTCACGGGTGACGGCGCGCAGGCGCGGATGACCAGACACCAGGTCCAGGGCGGCCGACAGATCTGCGACGACCGCGACACCGGTCAGCAGCGCGGTAATCGCGCCGCGCAGCTTGTCCGGCGCGTCGACGAGGTCGACGGCCCACCACGCGCCGGCGGGCAGCACGGTGGTGCGCTCGTCGGGCGGGGCCGGCCAGTCACCGAGCACGATCGCCGCGCGCCCGCCGTCGGACTCTTTCAGCGCGGCCACCGCCGAACGGGCGGCGTGCGAGTTCTCGGCGGCCACAGCGTCGGCGGCCGCCCCCAGCACCGCCGCGATCGGCGCCTCATATCCGGGCCGCACCTTGAGCAGCTCGGACACCGACCCGAACAGCCCCGCACCGGTGAGGTTTTGGCTAAGCCACGCGGCGCCGTCCTTGCGGTCCAGCCCAACCGGGAGGGCCTCGATGCGGGCCTGCAGCGACGCGACTTCGCGCTCGGCGCCGCGCTCGGCCGCCTGCAGCTCGGCGACGCGTTCGTCGGCCAGCCGCAGCGCGGCGACGGTCCGGTCGTGGTGCTCATCGAGGCCGACCTCGCCCTCGTCGAGCTCGCCGACACGGGCCTGTATGGTCTCGAACTCGGCTCGGGCCTGCTGCGCCTTAACGGCGGCGTCCTCGATGGCCTCCGACAGCCGGGCCACCGTCTCGTCGACCGATTCGACCCGGGTGCGCATGGTGTCGACCTGCCCGGCGAGGCGGGCCAGGCCCTCGCGGCGGTCCGCCTCGGCCCGCACCGCCGCCAAATGCGCGCGTTCGGCCTCCGCGGCGACCCGCTCCCGCTCGGCCAGCTCGACGCGCGCGGCCTCGGCGCGGGCGCGGGCCTCGCCGAGGTCGTCGAGCAGGCGCGACTCGGTGGCCGCGATCTCGTCGGCCTCAGCGTCGAGCATGTCGGGGTCGGTGCCGGCCCCGGCCGGCGGTTCGGTCTCGAGGTGCTGGGCGCGTTCGGTCGCGATCCGCACGGTGGCGCTCACCCGCTCGGCCAGCGCCGACAGCCGAAACCAGGTCTGCTGGGCGGCCTCGGCCCGCCCGGTCAGGGTCGCGACCGCGGCCTCGTGGCCGGCCAGCTCGGCGGTCGCGCCCTGCAGCCGGGCGGCGGCCTCGTCGTGCTCGCGGCGCAGCGCGGCCTCGGCGTCGCCGACACCGGAATACTCGTTGCGCCGGGTGACCAGGTCGTCGGCGGCCAGCCGCAGCCGGGCGTCGCGCAGGTCGGCTTGGATCGTCTGCGCCCGCCTGGCCACCTCGGCCTGCCGGCCCAGCGGTTTGAGCTGGCGGCGCAGCTCGGCGGTCAGGTCGGTGAGCCGCGCGAGGTTAGCGGACATCGCGTCGAGCTTGCGGACCGCCTTGTCCTTGCGCTTGCGGTGCTTGAGCACGCCCGCGGCTTCCTCGATGAACGCCCGCCGTTCCTCGGGCCGCGATTCGAGGATCTCCGACAGCTTGCCCTGGCCGACGATGACGTGCATCTCACGCCCGATGCCCGAGTCGCTCAGCAGCTCCTGGATGTCCAGCAACCGGCACGCGGTGCCGTTGAGCTCGTACTCGCTGGCGCCGTCGCGGAACATCCGCCGGGTGATCGACACCTCCGAGTATTCGATCGGCAGCGCGTTGTCGGAGTTGTCGATCGTGACGGTGACCTCCGCGCGGCCGAGCGGGGCGCGCGACGAAGTGCCGGCGAAGATGACGTCCTCCATCTTGCCGCCACGCAGGGTCTTGGCGCCCTGCTCGCCCAGCACCCAGCTGATCGCGTCGACGACGTTGGACTTGCCGGAGCCGTTGGGGCCCACGACGCAGGTGATGCCGGGCTCGAAGCGCAGAGTCGTCGGCGAGGCGAAGGACTTGAAGCCCTTCAACGTCAGACTCTTAAGGTGCACGACGTGCCAGACTAGCGCGCGGTGAATCCGTGCAGCGGTTCCGACGCGTCGGACCAGTCCGCCACCACGCTGTCGACGCTGCCCGGCGTGTCGCCGCTGTGCAGCAGATCGAGCAGCCGTCGGCAGGCATCGCGCGGACCCTGGGCGACGACCTGGACGCGGCCGTCGGGCCGGTTCGACGCGTAGCCGCTCAGCCCGAGCTCCAGCGCACGCGCGCGCGTCCACCACCGGAAGCCGACACCCTGGACGTACCCGCGCACCCAGGCGGTGAGGCGAACGTCAGGTTCGGGCATCGCCGGGCCGCCCCGTTATTACCTCAAAGGTGACCCTCGTCGAAGACTTCAACGTCCGGCCCACCGTGCACACCTGATCAACGGCGCGGTTGACCACCGCGAGGAGCCGGTCTAGCTCGTCGGCGCCCAGACCGGACAGGTCGAGTTCCATCCGCTCCTGTAACAGCGGGTAGCGTTCCTGCTCGCGATCGGGCGGCCCACAGACCCGGACGGTGACCGCGTAGTCGTCGCCGAGCCGGCGGGCCAGCGGTGCGTCGGTGCTCATCGCGCTGCAGGCCGCCAGCGCGATCTTCATCAGCTCGCCCGGCGTGAAGACGCCCTCGACGTCCTCGGAGCCCACCAGCACCCGGGCACCGCGTGAGCTGTGGCCGGTGTAGCGCCGCGGCCCGGTGCGTTCCACCCAGAGTTCGGTCATGGGCTATTTCTACGTTGGCAGACCGGGCAATAGAACGACGAACGGTTCATGAACTTCTCCCGGCGGATCACCGAGCCACAGCGCCGGCATGCCCGGCCGTCGCGGCCGTAGACATCCAGTGACCGGTCAAAGTAGCCCGACTCGCCGTTGACGTTGACGTACAACGAATCGAACGACGTACCGCCCTGGCCCAGCGCGTCGGACATCACCTCGGCGGCGGCGTCGAGCACGTCGCGCAGCCGCCGACGGCTCAGCGACCCGGCGATCCGCGCGCCGTTGAGCCGGGCCCGCCACAGCGCCTCGTCGGCATAGATGTTGCCGATTCCGGACACCACGGTTTGGTCGAGCAGTTGGCGTTTGATCTCGGAGTGCTTGCGGCGCAAGGTGTCGACGACGGCGTCGGCGTTGAACGCGGGGTCGAGCGGGTCGCGGGCCAGGTGCGCGACGGGCACCGGCAACCGGGTGCCGTCGACGGTCACCATCTCGGCGAGCATCCACCCGCCGAACGTGCGCTGGTCGACGAAGCTCAGCGCGGTGCCGTCGTCGAGCAGCGCCGCGATCCGTAGGTGGTTGTCGCGGGGCGGGACGCCCAGCAACATCTGTCCGCTCATACCCAGGTGCACGACCAGCGCCGCGCCGTCGGCCAGGGACAACCACAGGTACTTGCCGCGCCGGCCGGTGCCCTGGATGCGCTGCCCGATCAGCCGGGCGGTCAGATCGGCCGGGCCGGGCTCGTGGCGGCGGACCGCACGCGGATGGTAGACGCGCACCGCGGTCATGGTGCGGCCCACGACATGGGCCTGCAGTCCTCGCCGGACGGTCTCGACTTCGGGGAGCTCAGGCACTATCGAGAGCGCATTGACAACGACGTTGTATCCGGCTTCGCCGTACGCGCGACCAGACTTGCGCCGATGCCATGCGATGCGCCCGTTATTACGACGACTTTGCCGTTAGCCACTTCTAGCCGTACTTGAAGCCGGGTTTGCTTTGGCCGACTTCGATGATGTAGCCGTCTGGATCGCGGATGTAGCATCGCGTCTCGCCGTACTTGTCTAGGGGCTCCGAGAGAAACGTTGCGCCTCGACTCTTCCACAACTTGTAGCACGCCTGAATGTCCGCAACGCGGATATTCATGAAGCTACTGAGATGATCGGGATCGGGAGGCGGGCTAAGCGTCACCGTCGGTTTATCCGGTGTGGGACCGCCGCCAACGTTGAGAATGAGCCATGTGTTGGCGATTTTGACGTACGGAGGTGCGTTTCCGTCGCCCATGCTCACAATTTCTCCATCGAAGACCGTTTTGTAGAATTCGGCGGATCGCTTGAGGTCGGCCACGGTGAGAAAGACGGCGACCGTAAACCCCTCCACCGGTGGCATCTGGTAGTTCTGCTGCTCGACTTGTACTTCGTCCATCGATCTCTCCTATTGCAGTGAGGCCCTCTGCAGGTGTTGTGGTACAGCATCATCCATTGTCCTGCCTCGCCGATACGTGGATGGTCCAGGGGTCAATCCGTCTCGGCGTGAAGCCCCATGAGCTAAGGACTGCTTAGCCCGAAGGGGGCCATCGGTTTGATGACCCCCTGACCTGGGCGTTGCGGATAGCAGCCGCAGGGGTACTCGCTTAGTGCGTGCCCCTGCTGTGTGGGTGTAAACAGCTTTACAGTGAGCTGTCGAGGGCGTTCCAGGCGGCCGCAGCGGCCTTCTGCTCGGCCTCCTTCTTCGACCGCCCGACCCCTGCGCCGTACTCGGTGGCCATCACGATCACCGTCGCGGTGAACTCCTTGTCGTGGTCGGGACCGGTGGAGGTGACCACATAGGAGGGCACGCCGAGGCCGCGGGCCGCCGTCAGCTCCTGCAGGCTGGTCTTCCAGTCCAGCCCCGCGCCCAGCGTCGGCGCGGCGTCCAGCAGCGCGCCGAACAGCCGCAGGATCACCTCCCGGGCCTTGTCGATGCCGTGACGCAGGTAGATCGCCCCGAGCAGCGACTCCATGCTGTCGGCGAGGATGCTCGATTTGCCCGCCCCACCGGTGTTCTCCTCGCCGCGGCCCAGCAGCAGGAATGCGCCCAGCCCGCCGTCGGTGAGGTTGCGGGCCACGTCGGCCAGCGCCTGGGTGTTGACGACGCTGGCCCGCAGCTTGGCCAGGTCGCCCTCGGAGCGCTCGGGATGGCGGTGAAACAGCTCGTCGGTGATCGTGAGCCCGAGCACCGCGTCGCCGAGGAACTCGAGCCGCTCGTTGGTCGGCAGGCCGCCGTGCTCGTAGGCGTAGCTGCGGTGGGTCAGCGCCAGGGTCAACAGCTCGGCGGGCAACTCGACCCCGAGCGCGGCGGTCAGCGCTTCCCGTGCGGACGTCACCGTCGGTCCTCGCCGTTGTCGGCAAACAAGCCGGCCAGTTTGGCCCATCGGGGATCGATCTGGTCGTGACGGTGGCCCGGCGCCGCCTCGGCCAGCGCCACGCCGCACACCGAGCACAAACCCGGGCAGTCCTGCCGGCACAGCGGCGACAGCGGCAGCTCGAGGCCGACCGCGTCGATGATCGCCTGCTCGAGGTCGATGGTGCCCCCGACGACATGGCCGACCTCGTCTTGTTCGGTGGTGGCCTCGGTGGTGCTGTCGGGATAGGCGAACAGCTCCGTCAGCGCGATGTCGACGCGTCCGGAGGTGGCGGTCAGGCACCGCGCGCACTCCCCCGTCGTCGGCGCCGAGACCGTGCCGGTGACCAGCACGCCCTCCGACACCGACTGAAACCGCAGATCCAGGTCCAGCGGGGCGCCGCGGTCGATAGCGATCAGGTCCAGGCCGATGCGCGACGGGCTCGCCACCGTTTCGTGCACCGGCAGCATCGCGCCGGGGCGGCGCGGAAGCCGCGAGACGTCGTACGTGAGCGCCGACCGGGGGCTGCGGTGGACCGCCGCGCTCGCCTGCCTGGCCATAGCGGCCAGTTTAGTGACCGCGACGACGGGTCCCGGCGCTACCGCTGCGCGTAGTCGTGCGTGCCCGCCGCGGTACGCAGCTGATGGCGCCCGCGGCCCACCGACCGCAGGGTGCCGTTGAGGTAGTCCTCGAACTCGGCGAGCTTGCTGTCGACGTAAACGTCGCACTCGCCGCGCAACCGGTCGGCCTCGGCGTGGGCCGCATCGATCATCCGGGTGGCCTCGGCGGTTGCGGTCTGCACGATCTCGGTCTGCGACACCAGCCGCTGCTGCTCCTTGATCCCTTCCTGCACGGCCTTTTCATAGGACAGGTTGCCATTCTCCACCAGCCGATCCGCCTCGGCCTTGGCCCGCCCGGTCATCGCCTCGTATTCACGCTTGGCCGTCGCGCTGATGCGGGCAGCCTCGTCGCGGGCTTCACGGACCATGTGCTCGCAATGCGCCCGCGCCTCGGCGACCATGCGGTCGGCCTGCGACTTGGCGTCGGCCAGCAGCCGGTCGGCTTCGGCGCGGGCGTGCGAGATCATCGACCCCGACTCGGCGGTGGCGGTGGCCACCATCGACTCGGAATGCTCCTTGGCCTCGCGCAGCAACACATCACGCGCGTCGAGGACGTCCTGGGCGTCGTCGAGCTCGCCGGGGATCGCATCCTTGATGTCGTCGACCAGCTCCAGGACGTCGCCGCGGGGCACCACGCAGCCGGAGGTCATCGGCACGCCGCGCGCTTCCTCGACGATCGCGCCCAACTCGTCAAGAGCTTCAAAGACTCGGTACACGGCGATCCCTCCGGCGTAGTCGGTTGTTACTAGTGTGCCTGGTGTTACGCCTGTGACACCGCAGCGTGACCGGTGTGTCGGCCGACCCGGGCAACCCCTTCGACAGCATGAAACCAGGTACCTGCCGAGCATGGGTGAACCAACCGGGGAAATCGCCTACCGGTGGGCGGTGGCGTCCTTTCGGCGAGCCGTTGCGCGGCCTTACTGCGTGGCCGCCTGGATCGCGTCGCGGGCGCGGTCCAGCAGCGCCGCGAACGGGCCCACCGCGAGGTTTTGCATCGGGGACTCGACGCCGGGATGCGGGCGGGTGGGAGCGATGGCCTCTGCGGCCCGAACCGCGCCGGTCATCTTCTTGAGGTCGTCCTCGCTGAGGACGCCGGCCAGCTTGTCGAACTCCTCGCTCTCCTCGTGTGCGGCATGATCGACCACCTCACGCTGAAACGCGATCAGCGCGTTGGTGAACTCGTTGGACCCGGTGTCGAGCTTCTCGATCTCCTGCAGCTGCTGTTTGGCCTGGTTTTCCTCCTTCAGCCGCGCGTCGACGATGGCCTCCCCGCCGTCGATCTCGCGCCGCGCCTTGGGATGCACGACCATCTCCTCGGCGGTTTCGTGCACCGCCAGCAGCGAGCGCAGTTCGAAGAACGCCCGCGCCCGCTTGTCGTTGTCGGGTGCGTTGATGGTTTCGGAAAACAGTTCCTTGATCCGGTTGTGCTGCTCCTTGAGGAACGAGACGACATCCTGGGCTGATTTCACCGATGTCTCGGCCACGGCGATCTACCTCCAGTTGATTTGGGGATTACGACTTCGGGGCGGCGGGCGGTGCGCGCCAGTAGTCGCATACCCGTGCCGGGGCGGCCCAAACGCGCATCAACGACCTTGCAGCTTGTCGCGCAGCCGCCGGTTGACCGGCTCCGGCAGTAGATCGGAGACGTCGCCGCCCAGGGTGGCGACCTCCTTGGCCAGCGACGACGACACGAACGAATAGCGCGGTGTGGTCGCGACGAAGAACGTGTCGACGCCGGCGATGTGCTTGTTCATCTGGGCCATCTGCAGCTCGTATTCGAAGTCGGTGCCGGCGCGCAGGCCCTTGATGATCGCGGTGAGGCCGCGCGCCTTGACGAAGTCGACGACCAGTCCCGCACCATGCTCCACTCGCAGGTTGGGCAGGTGTTCGGTCGACTCGTTGATCATCGCGATCCGTTCGGAGACCGTGAACATGCCCTGCTTGCTGGGGTTGACCAGGATCGCGACGACAACCTCGTCGAACTGCGCGGACGCGCGCTCGAAGATGTCGATGTGGCCCAGCGTCACCGGGTCGAAGGACCCCGGGCACACGGCGCCACTCATGGATCAGCACGCTAGCATTCGGCCAGCTCCAGCCGGGTGTCGCCGTAGCGCCGGGTCGGCCAACCGGTCCAGCCCTCGGGCCAGGACAGCGGCGGCGCGGAGGACCTGCGTTCGACCACGACGACGCTGCCCGCGGTCGTCCATCCGCGGCCGGCCAGCGCCGCCAGCATCTGCTCGAGCTCGGCGGCGTCGATGCCGTACGGCGGATCGGCGAGCACCAGGTCCGCGGGCCGCTCGGAGCCCTCGTCGAGCACGGTGCCGACCCGGCGGGTCAGCACCGTGGCGCCGGCCATGGCGAGAGTGGCGATGTTGCGCCGGATCACCGCGGCGGCGCGTCGATCGGCTTCGACGAACGTCGCGGTGGCCGCTCCGCGGGAAAGCGCTTCCAGCCCAAGGGCTCCCGATCCGGCGTACAGGTCGAGCACGGCGCGCCCCCGAAGGTCCAGCCGCGCCGCCAGGATGTTGAACAGCGCCTCGCGGACGCGCTCGGACGTCGGCCGGGTCACGCGCGGCGGCACGGCGATCCGGCGACCGCCCGCGCTGCCGCCGACGATCCGGGTCAGCTGACCACCATCAGCAGGTCGCCACCTTCAACCTGGGCGGTCTTAGACACCGTGACCCGCTGGACGGTGCCCGCCTTCGGGGCGGTGATCGCGGCCTCCATCTTCATCGCCTCGATGGTGGCCACCGTCTGGCCGGCGGTGAGCTTGTCACCCTCGGTGACGGTGATCGTGACGACGCCCGCGAACGGCGCGGCGATGTGGTCTGGGTTGCTGCGGTCGGCCAGCTCGGCGGCGGGCACGCTGCCGGCGACGTTGCGGTCACGCACCAGCACCGGCCGCAGCTGCCCGTTGAGGATGCACATCACGGTGCGCATACCGCGCTCGTCGGGCTCAGAGATCGCCTCCAGACCGATCAACAGCTCGACGCCACGCTCAAGTTTGACGCGGTGCTCCTCGCCGTGGCGCAGCCCGTAGAAGAACTGATTCGCCGAGAGCCGAGACGTATCGCCGTACTGCTCGCGGTGCTCCTGGAACTCCCGTGTCGGGCCAGGGAACAGCAGCCGGTTCAGGGTGGCCCGCCGCTGGCCGCCGGGCCGGGTCAGCGCCACCTCCTGCGCGGCGGTCAGCTCCGGCTGCTGCCTGGCCGGGGCCCTGCCGTCAAGCGCCTTGGTGCGCAACGGCTCGGGCCAGCCACCGGGCGGGCCACCGAGCTCGCCGCGCAGAAACCCCAGCACCGAGTCGGGGATGTCGAACCGTTTCGGGTCGGCGGCGAATTCGTCGGCGGTGATGCCCGCGCCCACCAGCGCAAGCGCCAGGTCGCCGACCACCTTCGACGACGGCGTTACCTTGACCAGCCGGCCCAGGATCCGGTCGGCGGCGGCGTAGTTCGTCTCGATTTCCTCGAACCGGTCGCCGAGGCCCAGGGCGATGGCCTGCTGGCGCAGATTCGACAGTTGGCCGCCCGGGATCTCGTGACTGTACACCCGGCCGGTGGGCGCGGGCAGCCCGGACTCGAAGGGCGCGTACACCTTTCGCAATGCTTCCCAGTACGGCTCAAGGTCGCAGACCGCGGTGAGCGAGAGCGCGGTGTCGTACTCGGTGTGCGCGGCCGCCGCCACGATCGACGACAATGCGGGCTGGCTGGTGGTTCCGGCCAGCGGGGCGGCCGCGCCGTCGACCGCGTCGGCGCCGGCATGCCAGGCCGCAACATAGGTGGCCAGTTGGCCGCCGGGGGTGTCGTGGGTGTGCACGTGCACCGGCAGGTCGAACCGGCTGCGCAGCGCGCCGACAAGGGTGCCGGCCGCCGGCGCCCGCAGCAGCCCGGCCATGTCCTTGATCGCCAGCACGTGCGCGCCGGCGTCGACGATCTGCTCGGCGAGCTTGAGGTAATAGTCCAGGGTGTAGAGCTTTTCCCCGGGATCGGAAAGATCGCCGGTGTAGCTCATCGCGACTTCGGCGATCGCGGTGCCGGTTTCGCGCACCGCGTCGATCGCGGGCCGCATCGATTCGACGTTGTTCAGCGCGTCGAAGATCCGGTAGATGTCGATGCCGGTGGCGGTGGCCTCCTCGATGAAGGCGGTCGTGACCAGCTCCGGGTACGGGGTGTAGCCGACGGTGTTGCGGCCGCGCAGTAGCATCTGCAGGCAGATGTTGGGCACGGCTTCCCGGATCGCCGCCAGCCGCTCCCACGGGTCTTCCTTCAAAAAGCGCAGCGCCACATCGTAAGTCGCGCCGCCCCAGCACTCGATCGACAGCAACTGCGGGGTTAGCCGGGCGATGTAGGGCGCCACCGCCAGCAGGCCGGTGGAGCGCACGCGGGTAGCGAGCAGTGATTGATGGGCGTCGCGGAACGTGGTGTCGGTCACGCCGAGGGCCCCGGACTCCCGCAGCCAGCGCGCGAAGCCCTCGGGCCCCAGTTCCACGAGCCGCTGTTTGGAGCCCGGCGGCGGCGGTTCATCGAGGTCGACGGGCGGCAGCTTGTCGTGCGGGTACACCGACGAGAGCCGGGGCCCGTGCGGCTGGTTGACGGTGACATCGGCCAGGTAGTTGAGGATCTTGGTGCCGCGGTCCGCCGAAGAGCGGGCGGTCAGCAGCTGCGGGCGGTCGTCGATGAACGACGTGGAGATCCGGCCCGCCCGGAAGTCGGGGTCATCGAGAACGGCTTGCAGAAACGGGATGTTCGTCGACACCCCGCGGATTCTGAACTCGGCGAGCCCGCGGCGCGCACGGCGCACGGCGGTGGGAAGGTCGCGGCCGCGGCAGGTCATCTTGACCAGCATCGAGTCGAAGTGCGCGCTGATCTCCGCGCCCAGGTTGGTGCCGCCGTCGAGACGGATGCCGGCCCCGCCGGGCGAGCGGTAGGCGGTGATGCGCCCGGTGTCGGGCCGGAAGCCGTTGGCCGGGTCCTCGGTGGTGATCCGGCACTGCAGCGCCGCACCGCGCGGGCGCAGGCAATCCTGATTCAGGCCAAGGTCTTCGAGTGATTCGCCGGCGGCAATGCGCATCTGGGCGGCGACCAGGTCGACGTCGGTGATCTCTTCGGTGACCGTGTGTTCGACCTGGATCCGCGGGTTCATCTCGATGAACATGTGGTTCCCGAGGCCGTCGAGGAGGAATTCGACCGTGCCGGCGCAGGTGTAGCCGATGTGGCGAGCGAAGGCGACCGCGTCGGAACAGATGCGGTCGCGCAGCTCGCCGGGAAGGTCGGGCGCCGGCGCGAGTTCGATGATCTTCTGGTGGCGGCGCTGCACGCTGCAGTCGCGCTCGAACAGGTGCATCACGTTGCCGTGGCTGTCGGCCAGGATCTGCACCTCGATGTGGCGTGGGCCAAGCACCGCCTGCTCGAGGAAGACCGCGGGGTCGCCGAACGCCGACTCGGCCTCCCGGCTGGCGGCCTCGATCGCCTCGGGCAGCGCGGCAGGGTCGGTGACGCGGCGCATGCCGCGGCCGCCGCCGCCGGCCACCGCCTTGACGAACAGCGGGAACTGGATCGTCGCCGAGGCGGCCACCAGCTCGTCGGTCGCCGAGGACGGCGCCGACGAGGCGAGCACCGGCAGCCCCGCCGCCCGGGCGGCGGCGATCGCGCGGGCCTTGTTGCCGGTCAGCTCCAGGGTCTGGGCGCTGGGCCCGATGAACATGATGCCCGCCGCCGCGCAGGCCGCGGCCAGGTCCGGGTTCTCCGACAAGAAGCCGTAGCCCGGATAGATCGCGTCGGCGCCGCAGCGCCGCGCCGTGGTGACGATCTCGTCGATCGAGAGATAGGCCCGCACCGGGTGGCCCTGGTCGCCGATCTGGTAGGACTCGTCGGCCTTGAGGCGGTGCACCGAGTTGCGGTCTTCATAGGCGTAGACCGCGACCGTGGCGATGCCCATCTCATAGGCGGCCCGGAAGGCACGGATCGCGATCTCACCGCGGTTGGCGACCAGGACTTTGCAGATCACTGGACAAGCGTCGACCAGTAGCCCCAGAACCGCACCAGGATCAGCAGAATCACCACCGTGAACCACAGCGCCACCAGCGACCACCTGACGCGGTAGAGGTTGCGCGCGACGGCATTGCCGGCCAGCGGCTGCAGCGCGATCGAGGACACGACCACCAGCAGGGGGATGCTGACCGCCCACACCACCATGCAGTACGGGCACAACGCGTCGATCCGGTAGAGGCTCTCGAAGATCAGCCAGTGGATGAACCCGACGCCCAGCAGGGTGCCGGCGGCCAAGCCGGCCCAATACCAGCGCGGCAGCGGCACCCCGGCCACAGCCAGCACGCCGGTGACCACGACGACGGTGAACGCGACGATTCCGATCAGCGGGTTGGGGAAGCCGAACACCTGCGCCTGCCAATGCGACATCACCGATCCGCAGGACAACACCGGGTTGAGGCTGCACGACGGCACATAGTGGGCGTCGGTCAGCAGCTTGACCTTCTCGATCGTGAGGGCCAACGAGGCGGCCAGGCCCACGCCGCCGGCGATCAGCACCCACCACCCAGCGGACCGGCGGGACCGCCGCGCGGCCGCGCCGGCCGGCGGCTCGGCGGCCGGAACGGAGGCCGGCGCCGCGACGGTCATGACGCCGCGTTGGCCGGGGCGCCCGCGGTCAGCCCGGGCACGGTCCCGACGATCGACTCGATCTTGTTGACCATGTCCTGCGGTGTGGTCGGGTCGTAGTCCTGCCCGTTGATGCGGATCGTCGGGGTGGCCTGGACTTTCGCGGCGGCCGCGATGCCCTTCACCAGGGAGGTGTACTTGCCGCCGTTGATGCAGTCGGCGACGTTGCCGCCCGCCCCGGCCTGGCGCGCCAGCTCGACGAGCTGCTTGTTGTCGGGAAAGGTGCTGGCGTCTTCCCGGGGCTGGATCTGGGGGCTGAAGAGCGCGGCGTGGAAGCGCCGGAACGCATCGATCGACTGATCGGCCACGCAGTACGCCGCGGCGCCGGCCCGGGACGAATAGTTCTGGGTTTGCGGCCGGTCGAGGATGGCCACCATGTGGTAGTCGGCCGCGACGGCGCCGCTGTCGATCAGGTTATTGACCGTGGACCCGAAGTTTTTCTCGAAGTTCGCGCAGGCCGGGCACAGGAAGTCTTCGTAGAGCGAGAGCACCGCCTTGGGCTCGCTGGTGCCCGGCTTGGTGATCAGCTTGCTCGATGTCACCCGGATCGCCTTGTCCTGGCCCGGGCCGGCCTTCTTCTCGTGGGACACGACGATGTAGAGCACCAGCGCAACCGCGAAGATCACCACCACCGCGGCAAGCCCGCCCTGAACCAGCCAGTTGCGTTTGCGATCGGCTGCCGTCAGGTCGTAGCGCTTCGGTTTGGTGGCCACAGCTGTGCTGATCCTCGTTCTCTCTGGTCGCCGGCAGGCCGCCGGATGTGCGTTACCAGACTACCGACGCCGGCCTGGGCCCCTTCACCGATAGCAGAGATGGGCCCGCAGCGCGGAGGTGACCTCCGCCAGCGCGAGCGCGCTGCCGCCGCCCAGCGGCGCGAGGTTCGCGAAGCCGTGGGTCAGCGACGGCATCCGGCGCAAGTCGACGAGCACACCTGCGGCCCGCATCGCCTCCGCGTACTGCTCGCCCTCGTCGCGCAGCGGGTCGAAACCCGCGGTGACGACCAGCGCGCGGGGCAGACCCGACAGCTTCCCGAGCGTCGGTGAAACGCGGGGATCGGCGCCATCGAGCCCGGAGCCGGCCAGGTAATGACCCTCGAAGAAATCCATGTCAGCACCGGTCAACACGAAACCGTCGGCGAACAGCACCCGGGACCGGGTGCCGCCGCGCAGGTCGGTCACCGGATACAACAGCAGCTGCAGCAGCGGCGGCGCGCTGTCGTCGCGGCCACGCTGGGATACCAGCGCCGCCAGGTTTCCGCCGGCGCTGTCCCCGGCGACGACCACCCGGCCCGGCTCGGTGCCGAACCGGGCACCGTGCTGAAGCGCCCACCGGTAGGCGGCATAGGCGTCCTCGAGGCCCGCCGGTGCCGGATGCTCCGGCGCCAGCCGGTAGTCCACCGACAGCACGTGCACGCCGGCGCCGCGGCAGATCGTCCGGCACAGCCGGTCGTAGCTGTCGAGGTCGCCGATCACCCAGCCGCCGCCGTGAAAAAACACCAGCAGCGGGCCGCAGTGTCCGCCGTGCGGGCGGTAGTGCCGGGCCGGGATGGGTCCCGCCGGTCCGGGGATAGTGAGGTCGGTGACCGCACCGACCACGACCGGATCGCGGTCGAGGAGCAACAGCTCCTTGCGGAACAGCTGCCGGCAGGTCCCCGGAACGCCGCCGTCGGACAAGCCGGTCCGGCCGGCCAGCCGCCCCCCCACCAGGTACAGCCGCAGCGTCGGATCCAGCGTGTTGCCGTCGATCATCACCGAGCGCGCCATCAGCCGCTTGGCGGCCTCGGGCACCACCGGCATCACGCCGGCGCCCAGGCGGCTCGCGGCGCTGACCGCGGCGTTTCTGGCGCGGTTGCGGGTTGGACTTGCGTTGGCACTGTGCGTCACGCTGAAGGACCGTAATGGGATTCCGAAGTCAACGGAAGCCGGGCGAGCGTCGGGGCGCGGTGCTGCTGCGCTGGCAGACTTGTGCCCATGACGGCTCCTGCGATCAAGCTCAACGATGGCAACCCGATCCCCAGCGTCGGCCTGGGGGTGTGGCAGACCCCGCCGGAAGCGACCGAAGAAGCCGTCGGCGTGGCGTTGAACGCGGGCTATCGGCACATCGACACCGCCGCCGGATACGGCAACGAACACGAAGTGGGGCGCGCGGTGGCGAAATCCGGGATTGCGCGTGAGGAGATCTTCGTCGTCACCAAGCTCTGGAACGCCGACCAGGGCTACGACAAGACGATGGCCGCGTTCGAGCAGAGCGCCGAGCGGCTCGGCCTCAACCGCGAGGGCAGCTACCTCGACCTGTACCTGATCCATTGGCCGGTGCCGGCGATCGGCGAGTTCGTCGACACCTTCCGGGCGTTCGCCGCGCTGCGTGACCTGGGACGCATCCGGTCGATCGGGGTGTCGAACTTCGAGCCGGAGCACCTCGGCACGCTGATCGACGCGATCGGAATCGTACCGGTGGTCAACCAGGTCGAGCTGCACCCGCTGCTGGCCCAACGTGAGCTGCGCGAGGTGCACGCCCAGCTCGGCATCGCCACCGAGGCGTGGAGCCCGCTGGGGCAGGGCAGGTTGCTGGATCATCCCACGATCGCCCGCATCGCCGAAGCGCACGCCAGGACCACGGCACAGGTGATCATTCGCTGGCATTTACAACTAGGTAACATCGTGATCCCCAAGTCGGTGAACCCGGATCGGATCGTGAGCAACTTCGACGTGTTCGACTTCGAATTGAGCGACGACGACATGACGTCGATATCCTCGCTGGACAACGGCACCCGGCTGGGTCCGGATCCACGCACCTTCAACTTCACGGGCAGGTGAGATGACACCGATCGATTCGTCGAGCCGGACTGTTCCTACCATCACGCTCAACGACGAGCACTGCATCCCGGTCGTCGGCCTGGGCGTCGCCGAGTTGTCGGAAGCAGAAACCGAACGGGCGGTCACCGCGGCGCTGGAGGCCGGCTACCGGTTGATCGACACGGCCGCCGCCTACGGCAACGAAGCAGCGGTGGGCCGCGCGATCGCCGGGTCGGGCCTACCGCGGGAGGAGTTGTTCGTCACCACCAAGGTGGCGACCCAGGACCAGGGCTTCCGCAGCAGCAAGGAGGCGTTCCAGCGCAGCCTGGAGCGGCTCGGCATGGACTACGTCGACCTGTACCTGATCCATTGGCCCGCCGGGCAGCTCGGCAAGTACATCGACACCTACGGCGCGCTGCAGACCCTGCAGCGCGACGGCCTGGCCCGATCGATCGGTGTGTGCAACTTCCTCGAGGAACACCTGCGCACGGTCATCGACCTGACGTACACGTCGCCGGCGGTCAACCAGCTCGAACTGCACCCGCTGCTCAATCAGGCCGAACTGCGCGCGTTTCACGCCGAGAACGGCATCGTCACCGAGGCCTACAGCCCGCTGGGGATCGGCAATGTGCTCGACGACCCCACCATCGGCTCGATCGCCGAGGCCACCGGCAAGTCGCCGGCACAGGTCTGCATCCGGTGGAGCATCCAGCTGGGCAATGTGGTGATTCCGCGGTCGGGCAACCCGCAGCGGATCGCTAGCAACATCGACGTGTTCGACTTCGAGCTGACCCATGACCAGATGGACGCGATCAACGCGTGCAACGACGGCACCCGTTTCCGTCAGGACCCGGCCACCTACACCGGCACCTGACCGGGCTCACGCCTTGTCGAGGTACTCGACGCGACCGGTGTCGGTGAAACGCGCCGCGAGCGTTGCCAATCCGCGATGGTTTCGCAACTGCCGATCGTGGGCGTCGACATGTTCGCAGAACTGCCGGGCCGACTCCAGCACCTCGCGGTGGTCGGCCAACGACAGCAGCTTCAGCCCGATGGCGCGGCCGGACTGGTTGCGTCCCAACACATCTCCCTCGCGACGCTCGGCGAGATCCAAATCGGCCAGCTTGAAGCCGTCCATGGTGGCGGCGACCGCGGTCAGGCGCGCGCCGGCGCGGGAGCCGGCCGGCGTCCTGCTGTGCAACAGGCACAGGCCGGGGTGGCTGCCACGACCGATGCGCCCGCGCAGCTGATGCAGCTGGCTGATGCCGAACCGGTCGGCGTCCATCACCACCATCACCGTGGCGTTGGGCACGTCGACGCCGACCTCGATCACCGTGGTGCAGACCAAGACGTCGACGTCGCCGGCGCGGAACGCTGTCATCACCGCATCCTTTTCGTCCGCGGGCAACCGGCCGTGCATGAGCCCGAGCCGCAGCCCGGCGAGCTCGCGTGAGCGCAGCCGTTCGAACAACTCGACGACAGTGACAGCCGGCGGAACGCCGTCGGCGGTGTCATCGGTGTCGTCGGTGTCGTCGATCCGCGGCGCCACCACATACGCCTGACGACCGGCGCACACCTCCTCGATGATGCGGCGCCAGGCGTGGTCGAGCCAGCTGCGGTGCTCGGCAACGAAGATGGTTTTGGTGGTGATGGGCCGGCGCCCGCGGGGCAACTCGCGCAGCGTCGACGTGGCCAGGTCGCCGTAGAAGGTCAGCGCCAGCGAGCGCGGAATCGGCGTCGCGGTCATCACCAACAGGTGCGGCGTCACCCCCTCGGGAGCCTTGGCGCGCAGGCGATCGCGCTGCTCCACGCCGAAGCGGTGCTGCTCGTCCACGACGACCATGCCGAGGCGGTGGAACTCGACGGCTTGATGCAACAGCGCGTGGGTGCCGATCACGATGCCGGCTTCGCCGCCGGCGACCTCGTCTTTGACCTCGCGCTTCTGGGTCTGCGACAGCGAACCGGTGAGCAACGCGACGCGGGTCGCGCCGTCGACCCCGCCGAGCTGGCCGCCCAGCGCCAGCGGCCCCAGGATGTCGCGAATCGAGCGGGCATGCTGGGCGGCAAGGACTTCGGTTGGCGCCATCAACGCGCACTGGTAGCCCGCGTCGATCATCTGCATCATCGCCAGCAGCGCGACGATCGTCTTGCCCGAGCCCACCTCGCCCTGCAGCAGGCGGTTCATCGGGCGCGATGTCGCAAGTTCGGCCGACAGCTCCCCCAGCACCTCACGCTGGCCCGCGGTGAGCTCGAATGGCAGCCGGCGCAGCAGTGCATCGGCCAGCCCGTCGGTTCGGCCGGGCGCAGCCGGCCCCGACTCGGCCAGCTCGCCATGCCGACGTTGCACCAGGGCCCACTGCAGGCCGACCGCCTCGTCGAACGTCAGCCGGTCGCGGGCGCGCGTGCGTTCGGCCTCGGTCTGCGCCTGGTGGATGGCACGTAACGCCGCGTCTTCGGACAGCAAACCATGTTGGCGCAGAACGTGTTCCGGGACGGGGTCCGGGACAGGGTCGAGCAGGGCGAGGACCTGCTGCACGCAGGCGTAGATTTCCCAGCTCTGAACCTTGGCGCAGGCCGGGTAGATCGGGAAGTAGGGCTTTTCGAAGGCCGACATCTGCACCTCACCGTGCGTCCGCTGCGACACGTCGGCGATGCTGGCCAGCGATTTGGTGCCGATGTTGCGGGGATTGGTCGGGTCGAGGATCAGAAACGCCGGATGGGTCAATTGCAGTCGGCCGTTGTAGTAGTCCACCTCGCCGGAGAGCATGACCTCGGTGCGCCGGGTCAGTTTGTCCTTCAGGAACCTGGCGTGAAAGAACGTCGCGGTCACCGGCGGCCGCTGGTCGCCCAGCGTGATCCGCAGCCACTCGTTGTTGAGATCCTTTCTGGTCGAGTCCTTCTGGCGGGGTCGGGGCTTCATCGGGCCGGAATCGGTGGTCGTGATCACGCCCACCAGCGTGATGTGCTCACCTTTTTCGGGCAGCCCCTCGTCGGCCCCGCGCACCGTCAGGCCCTCGTCGTAGGCGCGCGGGTAGTGGCGCAGCAGGTCGTCAACCGTTCGGATGCCGAAGTGCTCGTCGAGCTGTCGCGCCGCCTTGCGCCCGAGCAGGGGAAGCAGCGGGTCGTCGAGCGTGGCCACCGCTACTCCACCCCGATCAGCAGCGCGTCACCGCGGTGGCCGGTCCGGTACGTCACCAATTCGGTGCCCAGATGGTGACGGCGCACATGCGCCGCGAGTCCGGCGCCAACCCGGTCGTCGACGCCCGCACCGAGCAGAACGGTGACCAGTTCGCCGCCGGCTGCCAGCAGCAGGTCGACCAGCCGGCGGGCGGTGGCGCCGACATCCCGGCGCACCACGAGCACCTCGTCCCCGGCGATGCCCAGCCCGTCGCCCGGATCGCACGGCCCGGCAAACGTCAACGCCCGCTCGGTGGCCACCCGCACCGACGCCCGCCGGGTGCCGCCGGCGGCGCGGGCCATCGAGTAGCTGTCGTCGACCGCAGGCCGGTCGGGTTCGTGCACGGCCAGGGCGGCCAGGCCCTGCACCATCGACCCGGTCGGCACCGGCACCACGTCGATGCCCCAGCCGTTGGCCGCGGTGCAGCCCGCGACGAGCTCCTCCACGGCGACGTAGCCGTTCGGCAGCACCATGATCTGCCGGGCGCCGGTGTCAATCACCGCCTGCAGCAGCTCCTTGGCAGTCACCGCACCCGCCAGGTCGACACGGTCCGGCTCGGGCCGCAGCACGTGGGCACCCTCATCGGCGAACAGCCGCTCGGCACCGTCACCGTCGGCGACCGCCAGTACCGCGCGGCGGCGGGTCCAGCGGCCCGGCGCGACGCCCGCGCCCAGCGCGGTGATCTGGATCCGGCTGGGCTTCCCGTAGCGCAGGGCCGCCTCCACCGCCGCGCCGGCGTCGTCGGCGTGCACGTGCACGGAATGACCGTCGGGTCGGCCGCCGGCGATCGCGACCGATTCGCCGAGCGCCTCCAGCCGCTCGCGCAGCGCGTCGAGGCCCTCGCCGTCGCAGCCGGCCAGCAGGTACATGACCTCGAACTGCGGCGGTAGCCGGTGATCGGTGTCGGTGGCGGTCCCGGCACCGGCAGGGTGCGGCACGTATTCCTGGCGCGCGGCGGTGTGACCGGTCAACGTCGCGGCCAGCGCATCCAGTAGCACCAGCAGACCGCGCCCGCCGGCGTCGACCACCCCGGCGTCGGCCAGCACACCGAGCTGCTCGGGCGTCTTGTCCAGCGCGGTCACCGCGGCGTCGGTGGCGGCAAGCACGGCCATCGCCACGTCGTCACCGTCGGCCGCGGACCGTTCCGCCGCGCCGGCGGCCGCCTGCAGCACCGACACGATGGTGCCCGGCACCGCGTCGGTCATCGAGCCGACAACCAGGCCGACGGCATGGCGCAACGCCGCGCCGAACAGCACCGCGTCGATGTCGGCGAGGCGGCCCTCGGTGTCGGCGGCGGCGGAGGCGGTGACGTCGGCCAGCGCACGCAGGATCTGCGACAGAATCACCCCGGAGTTGCCGCGGGCGCCGTGCAGCCCGCCCCTGGCCAGGTCGGCGGCCACCCGCTCGACCTCGTCGCTGCCGCGGTGCGCGGGCCGATTGGCCTCTTCGAGCGCCGAACGCATCGTGAACAGCATGTTCGCGCCGGTGTCGGAGTCGGCGACCGGGAACACATTGAGCCGGTTGATCTCCGCGGCGCGGATCACCAACCCGCCGACCGCGGCGTGTGCCCAGTCACGCAGGGCAGACGCGTCCAATCGACGAGCGGCCATCCCACCTCCTCGGTGCGAGCCTAATCAGTGACCGCGACACGCTCGGCGCGCGCCGACCGCCGCGTTTTGGCGTTTTGGCGTTTTTGGCGTTCACCGCGCAAGCCGGTATCCTGGGGCGGTTGTCGGGTCACCCGGTTGCGGTTGCTGGCCCATCTGATCCGAACTCAAGGAGTTTTGACCATGGCTGCCGTCTGCGACATCTGCGGGAAGGGGCCTGGCTTCGGCAAGTCGGTGTCGCACTCGCATCGCCGGACCAGCCGCCGCTGGGATCCGAACATCCAGACCGTGCGCGCGGTGACGCAGCCGGGCGGAAACAAGAAGCGCTTGAACGTCTGCACGTCCTGCCTGAAGGCGGGCAGGGTCCAGCGCGGCTGAGCGCAGTTCAGGGCAGCCGCCAGTCGATCGGCTCGGCGCCCAACTGTGCCAACAGCGCGTTCGCCCGGCTGAACGGCCGAGAGCCGAAGAACCCGCGCTGGGCCGACAGCGGCGACGGGTGCGCCGAGTCGATCGTCGCGACGTGGGAGTTCCCGTCGACCAGCATCGGCTTGAGGGTTGCCGCGTCGCGACCCCACAGCACCGCGACCAGCGGGCGGGGACGTGCGGCAAGGGCCCGGATCGCGCACTCCGTCACCGTCTCCCAACCTTTGCCGCGATGCGATGCCGGGTTGCCGGGCCGAACCGTCAGCACCCTGTTGAGCAGCAGCACCCCGCGCTGCGCCCAGGGCGTGAGGTCGCCGCTGCGCGGCGACGGATAGCCGAGGTCGGAACGGTATTCGGCGAAGATGTTGTCCAGGCTGCGGGGCAGCGGCCGCACGTCGGCGCCGACGGAAAAGCTCAGGCCCACGGCGTGCCCCGGCGTCGGGTACGGGTCCTGCCCGACGATCAGCACCCGCACCTGGTCGAACGGAAATGTGAAGGCGCGCAACACATTGGCGCCAGCCGGCAGATAGCGGCGGCCCGCCGCGATCTCGGCGCGCAGGAACCCCCCGACCTGGGCGACCTGGCCCGCGACCGGCTCCAGTGCGTGGGCCCAACCCTGCTCGACGAGATCGGACAGCGGACGGGCGGCCACGGCCGAAAACCTAACAGACCGTCATCCGAAGGACTGCCAGCCTGCGTCGCAAACCCACTCTTGGCCATCGAGCAGCACCCGCGCCGGCCCGTCGAGCACCACACCGATCACCCGCCAGCCGCCGGGCACCCCGGCCGGGAACGTCGCGACCAGCGCGTGATCCTCGCCGCCAGCGAGTACCCACGACCACGGGTCGGCGGCCGCCGCGGCCGCCGCGGCGGCGAGTGCGTCGCGGTCGGCGCCCAGCGCCGCCGAGGCGAGGTCGATGCCGACCCCGGATGCCCGGGCGACGTGCCGCAGGTCGGCGACGAGGCCGTCGGAGACATCGGTCATCGCGCCGGCCCCGGCGTCGGCGGCCACCATTCCCTGCCCGTATGGCGGCCGGGGCACCAGGTGCCGGCGCCGAAGCGCCTCGAAGCCATCGATGTCGTGCTGCCAGAGGGCATAGCCGGCCGCCGATCGTCCCAGGTCGCCGCAGACCGCGACGGCCGATCCGACGGTGGCGCCGCCCCGGGTGACCGGGTCGCGGTCGCCGAGATCACCGAGCGCCGTCACCGACACCACCGTGTGCGGGCTGGCGACCAGGTCCCCGCCGATGATCCCGGCACCGATCCGCTGCGCCTCCGCCCACATCCCGTCGGCCAGCGCCTCGAGCCGACTCGCGGGCGCATCCGACGGTGCGCCCAGCGCGACCACGAAGCCGGTCACCACCGCCCCCATCGCCTCGACGTCCGCGGCGTTCTGCGCGACGGCTTTCCGGCCGACGTCATGGGGGGTCGCCCAGTCCAGGCGGAAATGGCGGCCTTCGACGAGCATGTCGGTGGTGACGACCACGCGGCGGTCGGGGGCCGCCAGCACCGCCGCATCGTCGCCCGGGCCCAGCAGCACGCCCGGGGTCTGGCTGCGCCCGGCAACCAGCCGCTCGATGACAGCGAACTCGCCCACCTCGGCCAGCGTCGCCGGGTCCTTTTCGGTCATCAGTTCAGTGTGTCCTGCTTGTTCGCGGCGCTGAACACCCGCCCGACCTGCGGTAGGTTGGTCCCGGCCGACGAGAGCACAGGTCGGTGGATGCGGGGCGGAGGAGTAAGCGGGTGGTCGAGGCGTTCATGCTGATCCAGACCGAGGTCGGCCGCGCCGAGGTGGTGGCCAAGCAACTCGCCGCCCTGCCCGGGGTGCTGACATCGGAATACGTGACCGGCCCGTACGACGTGGTGATCCGGATCGCGGCGGAGAGCCTCGAGGCCCTGAAGGCCGACGTGGTGCCCAGCGTGCAGCAGATCACCGCCATCACCCGGACGTTGACGTGTCCGATCGCCAGCAAGGCACACGCCTGACCGACGGTCCGCCGCGCTGGCTGCTGATCGCCGGGATCGCGGTCGCGGCGGCCGCGGTCGTGGCGGTGCTGGTGGTGGCGGCCACGATGCGGCGCACCCCGCAGAGCCCGCCGCCGGCGGTGCCGCCGGTGGCCGCCCCGCAGGCGGCGAGCCCGCAGTGCCGAGCGCTGCTGGGGGCGCTCCCGCAGCGCCTCGGCGATTACCGGCGCGCGACGCCCGCCCAACCGGTGCCACCGGCCACCGCGGCGTGGGTCGCCGACTCCGGCGGCGAGCCGATCGTGGCGCGGTGTGGACTGGACCGCCCCGCGGACTTCGTCGTCGGCGCGCCGATCCAGGTGGTGGACTCGGTGCAGTGGTTCCGGGAAGCCGACAGCGGCGGTGACCTCACCACCTGGTTCAGCGTCGACCGGCCCGTCTACGTCGCGCTGACGTTGCCGCAGGGAACCGGGCCCACGCCGATCCAGCAGATGTCCGAAATCATCGCGGCGACGGTCCCGGCGGTCCCGATCACACCGGGTCCGCCTCGTTAATTCTGAATCGGACCCGCGACGTCACCGCAGCCCGGTGCCCCGGGCGAGCGCCGTCTGAACCATCGTGGCCAGCAACGTCGGGTAGTCCACGCCGCTGGCCGCCCACATCCGGGGGTACATGGAAATCGTCGTGAAGCCCGGCATGGTGTTGATCTCGTTCACGATCGGGCCGTCGTCGGTGAGGAAGAAGTCGACCCGGGCCAGGCCCTGGCAGTCGATCGCCCTGAAGGCGCGGATCGCCAGCCGGCGAACCGCTTCGCTCACGTCGTCGTCGACCTTGGCCGGCACATCGAGTTCGGCCACGTCGTCAAGGTACTTCGTGGCGAAGTCGTAGAAGCCGTCCTCGCGGCCCTTGACGCCTTCGACGCGGATCTCCCCGACCGTGCTGGCCGCCACCGACCCGTCGGGGAATTCCAGAACACCGCATTCCAGCTCGCGGCCGGGCACGGCGGCTTCGACGATCACCTTCGGGTCGTGCCGGCGGGCGTCCGCGATGGCCGCCGCCAGCTCGGCCCAGGTTGAGACCCTGCTCACGCCGATCGACGATCCGCCGCGGGCGGGCTTGACGAACACCGGCAGGCCCAGCCGGTCGCGCTCCCGCGGATCGAGGGTGTGCCGGGGCGGCCGCAGCACCACGTGGTCGCCGATCGGCAGGCCGTCGGCGGCCAGCAGCTTCTTGGTGAACTCCTTGTCCATTCCGGCGGCGCTGGCCAGCACACCGGCGCCCACGTAGGGCACGCCGGCGAGCTCGAGCAGACCCTGGATCGTGCCGTCTTCGCCGCAGGGACCATGCAGAACCGGGAACACCACGTCGACCGCCGTCAGGACCTGTCCCGGGTGGCGCCCCAGCGACACCACCTCGCCGTGGCGGCGAGGATCTGCGGGCAGCGCCAGCTCGGTGCCCGATGATGCGGTCACCCGGGGTAGCCGGCCGCCACGGATCGTCAGCGCATCGGGGTCGGCGTCGGTCAGCACCCACGCGCCTTCGGCGGTGATCCCGATCGCCACCACGTCGTAGCGCTGCGGATCCAGGTTGCGCAGGATGCTGCCGGCCGAGACACACGAGATCGCGTGCTCGTTGCTGCGACCGCCGTACACCACGGCGACACGGGTCCGGCGGGCTGTCACAACCTAGAGAGGCTACCGTCAGGCGGGTCCGAGGGCCCGCTCGACATCGCCGAGGAGGTCGTCGGTGTCCTCGATGCCCAGCGAGATCCGCGCGAACCCGTCGGCGACCGGATCGCCCCAGCGCGCGCGCCGGTCCACCGACGTGTGGATGCCACCGAAGCTCGTCGACGCGACGAGAAGGTCGCTGCGCGCCACCAGCGCGTGGACGGCCTCGGCGTCGGCCAGCTCCACCGCCACCAGGCCGCCGAACCTGCGCATCTGCGTGCAGGCCACCGGATACGACGGGTCGTCGGGCAGCCCCGGATAGCGCACCGAGCGCACCGCGGGATGACCGCGCAGCATCGTGGCCAGCGCGAGTGCGTTGCGGCATTGCCGCTCGAACCTCAGGCCGGCGCTGCCCACGCTGCGCAGCACCAGCCACGCCTCGAACGCGCCCAGGATCGCGCCGGCCTGCAGCCGCTCGGCGCTGACCGCGGCCATCAGATCGGCCCGCGTCCCGGCGACATAGCCGGCGACCAGATCGCTGTGGCCGGAGAGTCCTTTGGTCGCGCTGGCCACCACCAGGTCGGCGCCCAACGCCAGCGGCTGCTGACCCAGCGGCGTCGCGGTGGTGTTGTCGACGACGAGCGTGGTGCCGCGGCTGCGGCACGTCATCGCCAGTTTGTGCAGGTCTACGACATCCAGGCCGGGATTGGTCGGCGTCTCTGCGAGCATCACGTCGGCATCGGACCCCGCCCCACACATCCGCTCGAAAGTGGCCTCCCGAACCGAAACACCGCGCGGTGCAAGGTAATCCATTGCATAGCGACGGAGGAGGTAATACCCGTCGGCGGGCACCACGAGCCGAACGCCCGGCTTGGCCAGTACCCGCAACACCGACGTGATCGCCGCCATGCCGGAGCCGAACACCAGAGCCGAGGCGGCACCCTCTAGCTGCGCGAGCGCCGATTCCAGTTGCCGCCATGTCGGATTCGAGCTGCGACCGTAGGTGTCGAACGGCTCGGCTTCGTCCTCGGACAGGTGGTAGGTGGACGCCGGAACCGGCGCGGGCGCCACCGGTTGCCCCGGAACAGCCTGCGATTGAACGGCTGTCACGCAGCGGGTCGAATCACCGTATGGATCGGCCACCGGTGCTCACTCCGGCTTGGTGCTGCGTCCCAGCAGCAGCGCGATCGCGTCCGGCACGGACAGCCCGCGATGGCAGACGCGGTAAACCGCATCGGTGAGCGGCATCTCGACGTCATAGCTTTCGGCCAGCGCCAGTACCGACTGGCACGAGGTGACCCCTTCGGCGACATGGCCGCCGGCCGCCTGCAGCGCCGACTCCAGGGTGCCGCCCCGGCCGAGCCGTGCGCCGAACGACCGGTTGCGGGAATACGGCGACGTGCAGGTGGCCATCAGGTCGCCGACGCCGGCCAGACCGGCCAGCGTTGTGGTCTTGGCGCCCAGTGCGATCCCCAGCCGGATGATTTCGGCCAGCCCGCGGGTGACGATCGCCGCGGCGGTGTTCTCGCCCAGGCCGACGCCGGCCGCCACACCGCAGGCCAGGGCGATCACGTTCTTGCACGCTCCGCCGATCTCGACGCCGATCACATCCGAATTGGTGTACGGCCGGAAGTACCCGGCGCTCAACGAGCGCTGCAGCGCGACCGCCCGTCCAGAGTCAGTGCAGGCGATCACGGTGGCGGCGGGTTGGCGCTGGGCGATCTCGGTGGCCAGATTCGGCCCGGACAGCACCGCGACGCGGGACTGGTCGGCACCGGTCACCTGCACGACCACCTGGCTCATCCGCATCAGCGATCCGATCTCGATGCCCTTGGCCAGGCTGACCAGCGTGGCATCCGGGTCGAGCAGCGCGGTCCACTCGGCGAGGTTGCCGCGCATCACCTGAGCCGGCATCGCCAGGAACACGGTGGTGATTGCCGACAGCGCTTTGGCCGGGTCGGCCGTGGCGCGGACCTCGACCGGCAGCGCGGTGTCCGGCAGATAGCCGGGGTTGCGGTGCGTTTCGTTGATTTCATCGGCCAGTTCCGGTCGGCGCGCCCACAAGGTCACCGAATTGCCGGCCTCGACGAGCACCTTGGCCAGCGCCGTGCCCCACGCTCCGGCACCCATCACCGCTGCCTCGACCACGTCCTTACCCTAGCTTGGGGGCTGCCCCTGGCAGGATGACCACCATGAGCGCCGCACAGACGGGCTCCGGCGACGTCGCACTGATCATCGCCGTCAAGCGGCTCGCCGCCGCCAAGACCAGGCTGGCCCCGGTGTTCTCCGCGGCGACCCGCGAGCGGGTGGTGCTGGCGATGCTCGTCGACACGCTGCGGGCGGCCGGCAAGGTCGCCATGCTGCGTGGCATCACGGTCGTCACCCCCGACGAAGGGGCGGCCGACGCCGCGCGGCAGCTGGGCGCCGCCGTGCTGGCCGACCCCACACCGGAGGATCATCCCGACCCGCTCAACAACGCGATCACCGCGGCCGAGGCGCTGATCACCTCGGTAACCGGCGCGGCGCCCAACCTCGTTGTGCTGCAGGGCGATCTTCCCGCGCTGCAGCCCCAGGAGCTGGCCGAGGCGGTGACCGCGGCGCGGGCCCACCGGCGAAGTTTCGTCACCGACCGGCACGGCACCGGAACGGCGGCACTGTTCGCATTCGGCACCGCACTGCGCCCGGCATTCGGCCCGGATTCGGCTCAGCGGCATAGACATTCGGGCGCGGTAGAGCTCACCGGGCCGTGGCCGGGGCTGCGCTGCGACATCGACACGCCCGAAGACCTGCGTGCCGCGCTGCGGCTGGGCGTCGGCGCGGCCACCGCGCGGGCCGTGGGCCGCCGGGGATGAACGCCGCGGCAACGCCGCGTGGTATTCGGCCGAACTTCGGTCGCAGGTAGCCAGTCAACGCGGGAATGGGTCATCATCGATTGGTGACCGAAACCGAGGCCGAGGTCAGGCCGACCGACACCGAGCTTGCGATCGACGATTCGGCCCCAGAGGCGCCGCCGGCGGCGACCGCCGACGAAGTCATCGACGCCCTGCCCGACGACCGCTACCTCAACCGGGAACTGAGCTGGCTGGACTTCAATGCGCGGGTGCTGGCGCTGGCGGCCGACCCGTCGCTGGCGCTGCTGGAACGGGCCAAGTTCCTGGCGATCTTCGCGTCCAACCTCGACGAGTTCTACATGGTTCGGGTCGCCGGGCTCAAACGCCGCGACGAGATGGGTCTGTCGGTGCGCTCCGCCGACGGGCTCACCCCGCGCGAACAGTTGCGGCTGATCGGCGAACGCACCCAGCAGATCGCGCGGCGACACGCGCAGGTCTTCCTGGACTCGGTGCGACCGGCGTTGGCCGACGAGGGCATTCACATCGTGACGTGGACCGATCTCGACAACGCCGAGCGGGCGCAGTTGTCGGCCTACTTCCACGACCAGGTGTTCCCGGTGCTGACGCCGCTGGCCGTCGACCCCGCACATCCGTTCCCGTTCGTCAGCGGGCTGAGCCTGAACCTCGCGATCACGGTCAAAGCGCCCGACGACGGTGGCCAGCACTTCGCCAGGGTCAAGGTCCCCGACAACTTCGACCGATTCGTCCGGCTCGCCGCCCGGGAAGGCGACGAGCCGCGCGTCGTTCGGTTCCTGCCGATGGAGGAGTTGATCGCGGCGTTTCTGCCGGTGCTGTTCCCGGGATTGGAGATCGTCGAGCAGCACGCCTTCCGGATCACCCGCAACGCCGACATGGAGGTCGAGGAGGATCGCGACGAAGATCTGCTGCAGGCTCTGGAACGCGAGCTGGCGCGACGGCGATTCGGCTCGCCGGTACGGCTGGAAGTCGCCGACGACATGACCGAGCACATGCTCGAATTGCTGCTGCGCGAGCTCGACGTGGATCCCAGCGACGTCATCGAGGTCCCCGGCCTGCTCGACCTGTCATCGTTGTGGCAGGTCTACAACCTGGATCGGCCCGATCTGAAGGACCCGCCGTTCGTGCCCGCCACCCCGCCCGCGTTCGGTGAACGGGAGACACCGAAGAGCATCTTCGCCACCCTGCGCGACGGCGACGTGCTGGTGCACCACCCCTATGACTCGTTCTCAACCACCGTGCAGCGCTTCATCGAACAGGCGGCCGCCGATCCGAACGTGCTGGCCATCAAACAGACGCTCTACCGCACCTCGGGCGACTCCCCCATCGTCAACGCGCTGATCGACGCCGCCGAGGCCGGCAAGCAGGTCGTCGCGCTCGTGGAACTCAAGGCGAGGTTCGACGAACAGGCCAACATCAAATGGGCGCGCGCACTCGAAGACGCCGGCGTGCACGTGGTGTACGGGCTGATCGGACTGAAAACGCACTGCAAGACCGCGCTGGTGGTGCGCCGGGAAGGATCGATAATCCGGCGGTACTGCCACATCGGCACCGGGAACTACAACCCGAAAACCGCTCGGCTGTATGAGGACGTCGGACTGTTAACCGCGGCGCCGGACATCGGTGCCGACCTGACGGATCTGTTCAACTCGCTGACCGGCTACTCCCGGAAGGTGACCTACCGCAATCTGCTGGTCGCACCGCACAGCGTACGCAAGGGCATCATCGAGCGCATCGAGCGGGAGGTGGACGCGGCCCGGAGCGGGGCGGCCGCCCGAATCCGGCTGAAGGCCAACGCGCTCGTCGACGAGCAGGTGATCGACGCGCTGTACCGGGCGTCACGGGCCGGGGTGCGTGTCGAGGTGGTGGTGCGCGGAATCTGCGCGTTGCGTCCCGGGGTGCGCGGTTATTCCGAACACATCAGTGTGCGCTCGATCCTGGGCCGATTCCTGGAGCACTCCCGCATCATCCACTTCCAGGCGATCGACGAATTCTGGATCGGCAGTGCCGACATGATGCACCGCAACCTCGATCGGCGCGTCGAAGTCATGGCTCAGGTGAAGGACCCAAAGCTGACCGCTGCGCTGGCCGAAATCTTCGAGTCGGCGCTCGATCCGGCCACCCGCTGCTGGGAGCTGCATCCCGACGGCCATTGGGTCGCGTCGCCGCAAGACGGTCACAGTGTGTGTGATCACCAAGTCTGGCTGATGGAACGCCATCGGCAGCTGTGAGGGTGACCATCCGCTGTGACGGTACGGTGGCACGGTCGAAGGTGGCGCAATCGATCTGCGGGAGCTGAGGTGTCGGACAAAGCATCGTCGACTGAAGGCTCGACTGAATCGGAACCGGCCGCCAAGCCCATTCTCGCGGCGGGCGCGGTGCTGTGGCGCTCGGTCAACGGGTCCGCGGAATGCGAGGTGGCGATCATTCACCGGCCGCGCTACGACGACTGGTCACTGCCCAAGGGCAAGCTCGATACCGGCGAGACCGAGCCCGTCACCGCCGTGCGTGAGGTCCGCGAGGAGACCGGCTGCCGCTGCGTGCTCGGCAGGCGACTGGCCACCGTGGTGTATCCAGTGGAGCAGGGTGACAAGCAGGTTCGCTACTGGGCGGCACGGGCTCTCGACGGCGAGTTCACCGCCAGCGGCGAAGTGGACGATCTGGCCTGGGTCCAGGTCAAGGATGCGATGGCCAAGGTCGTCTATCCGCACGACCGCAAGGTATTGCGCCGGTTCGGCAAGCAGCCAGCCGACACGCACACCGTGCTGTTGGTGCGGCACGCCCGAGCCGGCAGCAAGGAGCACTACCAGGGCGAGGATCGCAACCGTCCGCTGGACAAGTACGGCCGCGCGCAGGCGGAGGCGCTGGTCGATGTGCTGGCGGCGTTCGGCGCCTCATCGCTGTATGCCGCCGATCGTGCGCGGTGCTTCGAGACGCTGGAGCCGCTGGCGCAGGAACTCGGTGTCGAGATCCGCTGCGAGCCACAGTTGACCGAGGAGGCCTACTGGTCGAGCCGCAAGAAGGCGCGCCAGCGGGTGCTGGAGATCGCGGCGACGGGCGCAACTCCGGTGATCTGCACCCAGGGCAAGGTGATTCCGGACCTTCTGCAGTGGTGGTGTGACCGTGACGGCGTGCGACCCGACAAGTCACGCAACCGCAAGGGCAGCACGTGGGTACTGTCGATGTTCGGCGGCAAGCTGCTGGCCGCCGACCACCTCGACAGCGCGTTGCCGCCGGGCAGGTAACGACCCGGCGGCTCGGCCGCGCTAAGTTACCTGCGCCCCTTCTTGGCTGGCGCCTTCTTGGCCGGAGCCTTGCTGGCCGACCGTTTGGCGGGAGCCTTCTTGGCGGCTTTGGAGGCCGTGGCCTTGGTGGCGGTCTTCTTGGCCGCGGTCTTCTTGGCCGGAGCCTTGGTGGCGCTCTTCTTAGCCGTGGTCTTCTTGGCCGGAGCCTTCGTGGCGGCCTTCTTCACCGCAGCCCTCCTCACTGTTTTCTTGGCAGCCTTCTTGGCTGCGGTCTTCTTCACGGCGCCGGTCCCGACGCCACGCTTCACCGCGGGACCCTCAGCCGGAAGACGCTGCGAGCCAGCCACAACCGCTTTGAACTGTGCACCCGGACGGAACGCCGGAACGGATGTCGGCTTTACTTTGACGGTCTCGCCGGTGCGCGGATTACGCGCGACCCGGGCCGCCCGACGACGCTGCTCGAAAACGCCGAAGCCGGTAATGGTGACGCTGTCACCCCGATGCACCGCCCGGACAATGGTGTCGACGACGTTCTCCACCGCGGCGGTTGCCTGTCGACGATCGGTGCCCATTTTCTGGGTGAGTACGTCGATCAGCTCTGCTTTGTTCATGCAAAACCTCCGAAGCCAGTGATCCGTTGTGGACCGACTAGATAGACACGGTAAACCCTGACCCTGCTGATTTCCAAGAGCCACGCGCAGTTTCGCGGGGTTGCTAGAGAATTTTTAGCAATCCGCTTGCCGCGCTTGGTCGGTGGCCGGGGGGCTGAAACCCTCTTTCGGAAGCCGCCGATTTCGGTGATCTTGATGCCGTCAGGCGCCGGCTGAAGTGGCCGGCTTCCAGCCCGGGCGGCTCGCCTCGAAAGCCTCGATTTCGCGGAGTTTCCGCAGCGTAAGGCCTATATCGTCGAGTCCTTCGAGCAGTCGCCAGGCGGTGTAGTCGTCAATCGTGAACGGCACCACCACGGTTCCCGCGGACAGGGTTCGATCTTGAAGATTGACAGTGATTTCCAACCCCGGATTCTGCTCGATCAGCTTCCAGAGCAGCTCGACATCGGGTTGGGCGACCTCGGCGGCCAACAAGCCAGATTTTCCGGCGTTGCCCTTGAAAATGTCGGCGAACCGCGGGGAGATCACCGCGCGGAACCCGTAGTCCATGAGCGCCCAGACCGCGTGTTCACGCGACGAACCCGTGCCGAAATCGGGGCCGGCGACCAATACCGAGCCGTTATCGAATGGCGGCAGATTGAGCACGAAGGACGGCTCGGTCCGCCAGGCGGCGAACAACCCGTCGGCGAATCCCGTTCGGGTGACCCGCTTCAGGAAGACAGCCGGGATGATCTGGTCGGTGTCGACATTCGACCGGCGCAGCGGCACCCCGATTCCGGTGTGGGTGTGGAAGGCTTCCATCGCGGATTCTCCTAGTTCAGATCGGCCGGGGCCGACAGCGTCCCGCGCACGGCAGTCGCGGCGGCCACGGGCGGCGACACCAGATGCGTGCGGCCACCGTTGCCCTGGCGGCCCTCGAAATTGCGGTTCGAGGTGGACGCGCAGCGCTGGCCCGGCGAAAGCTGGTCCGGGTTCATGCCCAGGCACATGGAGCACCCCGCCTGCCGCCACTGCGCGCCGGCGGCGGTGAATATCTCGCCCAGTCCCTCGGATTCGGCCTGGGCGCGCACCCGCATCGAGCCGGGCACGATCAGCATCCGCACCCCGTCGGCGATTTTACGGCCGCGCAGGACATCGGCGACCACCCGCAAGTCCTCGATCCGGCCATTCGTGCAGGAGCCGACGAACACGGTGTCCACGGCGATCTCTCGCATCGGTGTGCCGGGCCGAAGGTCCATGTAGGCCAAGGCGTTCTCCGCGTCGCGTCGCTGCCCCTCGTCGGGTATCAGCTCCGGGTCGGGCACCGACGCCGAAAGCGGCACCCCCTGGCCCGGGTTGGTGCCCCACGTCACGAACGGGGTCAACATCGTCGCGTCGATGTAGACCTCGGCGTCGAACTCGGCACCCGGGTCGGTGCGCAGCTGCTCCCATGCCTGGACCGCGGTGTCCCACAGTGGGCCGGTCGGGGCGTGCGGACGTCCGCGCAGGTATGCGTAGGTCGTCTCGTCCGGCGCGACCATTCCGGCGCGGGCCCCGGCCTCAATGCTCATGTTGCAGATCGTCATCCGGCCCTCCATCGACAGCGATTCGATCGTGGCGCCGCGGTATTCGATGACATGGCCCTGACCGCCGCCCGTCCCGATCTGCGCGATCACCGTCAAAATGATGTCTTTGGCCGTCACGCCGGGCGGTAGTCGCCCGTCGACGTTGACCGCCATCGTCTTGAACGGCCGCAGCGGCAACGTCTGGGTGGCGAGCACATGCTCGACCTCGGAGGTGCCGATGCCCATCGCGAGCGCGCCGAACGCGCCGTGGGTGGAGGTGTGGCTGTCGCCGCAGACGATGGTCATGCCCGGTTGCGTCAGCCCCAACTGCGGACCGATGATGTGCACGATGCCTTGCTCGGCGTCGCCCATCGGATGCAACCGGATGCCGAATTCGGCGCAGTTGCGCCGAAGCGTCTCGACCTGGGTGCGCGACACCGGGTCGGCGATCGGCTTGTCGATGTCGATCGTGGGCACGTTGTGGTCTTCGGTGGCGATGGTCAGATCCGGCCGGCGCACCGTGCGATCGTTGGCCCGCAGCCCGTCGAACGCCTGCGGACTGGTGACCTCGTGCACGAGATGAAGGTCGATGTAGATCAGGTCGGGCTCGCGCGACGAGCCGCTGCCGCCGCCGCACGCCACCACGTGCGCGTCCCACACCTTTTCTGCCATCGTGCGCGGGTGAGGCGAACTGACCATGACTAGCTTCTCACATTCTGGGACGTTAGTATCTGTCTATGAGACAGGATAGCGGCATCGGGGTGCTTGACAAAGCGGTGGGCGTGCTACACACGGTGGCCGACTCACCGTGCGGTCTGGCCGAGTTGTGCGAGCGGACGGGGCTGCCCCGGGCAACCGCACACCGACTAGCGGCGGGATTGGAGACGCATCGGCTGCTCGCTCGAGACAGCCAGGGCCGGTGGCGGCTCGGCCCCGCGGTGACCGAATTGGCCGGGCACGTTCACGATCCGCTGTTGGCCGCGGGCGCGGCCGTGCTACCCCGGCTGCGCGAGATCACCGGCGAAAGCGTACAACTGTACCGACGCGAGGGCACCTGGCGGGTGTGTGTCGCCGCAATGGAACCCCCTGCCGGGCTTAGGGATACGGTGCCGGTGGGGACGCGGCTGCCGATGACGGCGGGTTCCGGCGCCAAGGTGCTGCTGGCCTACAGCGACCCCGCCACCCAGCAGGCCGTGCTGCCGTCCGCGAAATTCACCGACCGCACGCTGGCGGAGGTGCGACGCCGCGGCTGGGCGCAGAGCGCCGCCGAACGCGAGCCGGGGGTGGCGAGCGTGTCGGCGCCGGTGCGCGACAGGCGCGGCGACGTCATCGCGGCGGTGTCGGTGTCCGGGCCGATCGACCGAATGGGCCGCCGCCCCGGCGCCCGGTGGGCGGCGGATCTGGTGACCGCCTCCGAGGCGTTGACCCGGCGGCTGTAGCGGGCTGAGAGACTGGCCACATGGGCACCAACCAGCGCACCCAGATCGTCATGTCAGACGCCGAGATCGCCGACTTCGTGGTCTGCAGTCGGGCCGGCACCCTCGCCACGATCGGCCACGACGGCCAGCCGCACCTCACCGCGATGTGGTACGGCGTGGTCGACGGCGAAATCTGGTTCGAGACCAAGGCGAAGTCACAGAAGGCGGTCAACCTGCGCCGCGACCCGCGGGTCACGTTCCTGCTCGAGGACGGCCAGACATACGACACGCTGCGCGGCGTATCGTTCGAGGGCACTGCCGAGATCGTGGACGACCCGGAGGCGGTTTTCCGGGTCGGCGTCAGCGTCTGGGAGCGCTACACCGGGCCCTACACCGAAGACCAGCGGGAGGCCGTCGACATGATGATGAACAAACGCGTCGCGGTGCGTCTGGTGGTCAAGCGGGTCAGGTCATGGGATCACCGGAAACTGGGCCTGCCCGCCATGCCGCTGGCCGGGTCGACCGCCGCGGGCCGATGACCGGCCTGCCCCCGTTCGTGACCAAGCGGCTGCCGTTTCTGCGGTGGTCGTTCTGGCGGCTGGCGATCGGCGCGAAGAACATCCCCAACACCGGCCAGATCGGTGACGGGCGGGAACTGGCGGCCGCGGATTACGTACTCCGCCACGCCCGCCCCGGCGACCTCGACGACGCGATCGCCACGTTGGACAGGTTCGCGTACCGGAAGGCTTTCCTGATCAACGTCGGTGACGAGAAGGGCGCGCTGCTGGACGACGCGGTGCGCCGCGCCGATCCTCGCCTCGCGCTGGAGTTGGGCACCTACGTCGGTTACAGCGCCCTGCGCATCGCGCGCGCGGCGCCGTCGGCCAAGGTCTATTCGGTTGAGCTGTCCGCGGACAACGCCGAAATCGCCCGGCGGATCTGGGCGCACGCCGGGGTCGGCGACCGGATCACCTGCGTGGTGGGCATCATCGGCGACGGCGGAAAGACGCTCGACGCGCTCGCCGGGCACGGTCTGGGCGCGGGCACACTCGATTTTGTGTTCCTCGATCACGACAAGCAGGCATACCTGCAGGACCTGCGCGCGATCCTGGAGCGCCGCTGGTTGCACCGGGGATCGATCGTCGTGGCGGACAACGTCAAATGGCCCGGCGCGCCGCAGTACCGGGACTACATGCGGCAGAACGAAGGCCGCACCTGGCGCACGACCGAGCACAAGGCGCACGCCGAATACCAGACTCTGCTGACCGACCTGGTGTTCGAGTCCGAAATGCTGTGACGCCGGTTGGTCTCTTGGACTCGGTTGTTGTGGAAAAAGTAGCCCCGATGGGATTCGAACCCACGCTACCGCCGTGAGAGGGCGGCGTCCTAGGCCGCTAGACGACGGGGCCAGAACAGAGTTGTCAGCATAGCCGAAGGCGAACCGGCCGCCCTAATCGGCTCATCGCTGGGGTACCAGGACTCGAACCTAGAATGGCTGAACCAGAATCAGCTGTGTTGCCAATTACACCATACCCCACTGGTGACCCGGAACCGCTGGTCAGAGGCGTTTATTCCGCTGCCACCGGCCGCTGTCGGGCCGACGTGCAGACTACCAAAGATTCCGCCGCAAGATTTCACGGCTCGGCACCGGGTTGCCGGGCGTCGCGTAACCGCGCCAGCGTGCGGTCGCGGCCCAGCAGTGCCAGTGACTCGAACAACGGTGGGCTGATCGTCGCGCCGGTGGCGGCCACCCGGATCGGGCCGAACGCCTTGCGCGGCTTGAGCGCCATGCCGTCGAGCAGCGCCGCCTTCAGCGCCGCCTCGATGTCGGCGGCCGACCAGTTCGAGAGCTGCTCCAGAGCCGCCAGCGCCGCGTCGAGGACCGGCCCAGCGTCGGGCCCGAGCTCCTTGGCGGCGGCCTTCTCCTCAACCACGTAGGCCCTGTCGTCGAGGAACTTCAGCAGGCTCCAGGCGTCGCCGAGCACCACGATGCGGGTCTGAACCAGGCGCGCCGCCTCGGCGAACTGCTCGTCGCTCAGTCCGGGGTCATGACCATGGACGGTCAAGTAGTCCCGCAGCCGGGCGGCGAAGTCGCCGGGGTCGAGCAGCCGGATGTGCTCGGCGTTGATCGCGTCGGCTTTCTTCTGGTCGAAGCGCGCAGGATTGGGGTTGACGTCGGTCACGTCGAAGGCGGCCACCATCTCCCAGAGACTGAATACGTCCCGGTCGGGGGCGATCGACCAGCCCAGAAGGGCAAGGTAATTCAGCAGGCCCTCCGGGATGAAACCGCGCTCGCGGTGCAAGAAGAGGTTCGACTGCGGGTCGCGTTTGGACAGCTTTTTAGTGCCCTCGCCCAAAACCGTTGGCAAGTGCGCGAACTCGGGCACGCGATCGGTGATTCCCAGACGCATCAGCGCCCGGTACAGTGCGATCTGGCGCGGCGTGGACGGCAGCAGGTCTTCGCCGCGCAGCACGTGGGTGATCTTCATCAGCGCGTCGTCGACCGGGTTCACCAAGGTGTACAACGGCTCGGAGGTGGCACGGGTGAGCGCGAAGTCGGGGACCGTGCCGGCCGCGAACGTGGTGGCACCGCGCACCATGTCATGCCAACTGGTGTCCTCGTCGGGCATCGGTAGCCGCACCACCGGGCGACGACCCTCGTCGCGATACGCGCGGCGCTGCGCATCGGTGAGGCTGCGGTCGTAGTTGTCATACCCCAGCTTCGGATTCCGCCCGGCCGCCAGATGACGCGCCTCGACCTCCTCGGGAGTCGAGTACGCCTCGTAGGCCTCCCCGGCTTGCACAAGTCGCTGTACCACTTCGCGATAGATCTCGGTGCGCTGCGACTGCCGGTACGGCCCGTACGGGCCGCCGACCTGGGGGCCCTCGTCCCAATCGAGGCTCAGCCAGCGCAGCGCATCGAGCAGGGCCAGGTAGCTCTCCTCGGTATCGCGCCGCACATCGGTGTCCTCAATGCGGAACACGAAGTCGCCGTCGCAGTGCCGCGCGTAGGCCCAGTTGAACAGCGCGGTGCGGATCAGACCGACGTGCGGCGTGCCAGTCGGCGACGGGCAAAACCTGACGCGGACCCTATCGGTCATGACCTTCCTTTGCGCACAACGGGATTTGTCAACGTACCGATGCCCTCGATCGCGATGTCGACGGTGTCGCCATGGTCAACCGGCCCGACACCCTCGGGTGTGCCGGTGAGGATGAGGTCGCCCGGCAGCAGGGTCATCACCGCCGAGACGAACTCGACGATGGCGCCGACGTCGTGGATCATCAGCGACGTCCGGCTGTGCTGTCGCAGTTCGCCATTCACCTCGGTGCGCAGGTCGAGATCGGAGGGGTCGACGTCGGTCACGATCCACGGACCGACCGGGCAGAAGGTGTCGTACCCTTTGGCGCGCGTCCACTGCCCGTCCTTGCGCTGCTGGTCGCGCGCCGTCACGTCGTTGGCGATCGTGTATCCGAGGATGTTCTCGGCGGCGCGCACGGCGGGCACGTCCTTACACGGGCGGCCGATCACGGCAGCCAACTCACCCTCGTGATGCACCGGATCGACCGCGGGCGGCAGCACGATCGAGGCGTTCGGGCCGACGATCGCGGTGTTGGGCTTGAGGAATATCACCGGGTCGTCGAACTTCTCGCCGCCCATCTCGGCGATGTGCGCGGCGTAGTTCCTGCCGACACAGACGACCTTGCTGGCGAGTATCGGCGCGAGTAGACGGACGTCGGCCAGCGGCCACTGCCGGCCGGTGAACGTCGGTGTGCCGAACGGATGCTCGGCGATCTCGCGTGCGATGCCCGGTTCGCCCTCGACGCTGACGAAGGCAACTTTGTCTGGGCTGGCGATTCGGCCAATGCGCATTCACCCGAGCCTAGTGGCTGATTCGGTGACTGCCCGAGGGTGGCGGTGGTTCACCTGGTGAGATGGTGATTCAGCATGTTGAGACCGATGTGCGACGATCGGGCGGTGCGGACGTTGGACATCAGCACGGCGCGGCGGTGGTCGATGCTAGCCATCGCGCTGGCTTCGACGATGTTCGCCAACGTGTTCGTCAACGGCGCCGCGTTCTTGATCCCCACCCTGCATACCCGGCACGGCCTGCATCTCGCGCAGGCCGGGCTGATGTCGGCGATGCCCAGCATCGGCATGGTGGTGACGCTGATCGCGTGGGGATACGTCGTCGACCGGGTCGGCGAGCGCATCGTGCTCGCGCTCGGCTCGGCGCTTAGCGCTGCGGCGGCTTTCGCGGCCGCGGCCGCAAATTCGCTGCCGCTGATCGGTGTGTTCCTGCTGCTAGGCGGCATGGCGGCGGCCAGCAGCAACTCGGCCAGCGGACGGCTGGTGGTGGGCTGGTTCCCGGCGCGGCAGCGCGGCCTGGTGATGGGCATCCGGCAGACCGCCCAGCCGCTCGGGGTGGGGCTGGGCGCGCTGGTGATCCCGCGGCTGGCGGAAAGCCACGGGGTCGGCGCGGCGTTGCTGTTCCCCGCACTGGTCTGCGCGGCGTCGGCGGTGGTCAGCGCGGTGGGCGTGATCGATCCGCCCCGGCCGGCCCGGGAGCAGGCCGCCGCGGACGAGCTGACCAACCCGTACCGCGGATCCGGTCTGCTGTGGCGGATCCATGCCGTGTCGGTGCTGCTGGTGGTGCCGCAGGTCGTGGTGTGGACGTTCACGCTGGTGTGGCTGATCGCCGACCGCGGCTGGTCGGCGGCCGCGGCCGGCGCGCTGGTGACCGCCGCGCAGGTGCTCGGCGCGCTGGGCAGGGTGGCGGCGGGACGGTGGTCGGACCGGGTCGGATCGCGCCTGCGGCCCATCCGCAGCATCGCGGCCGGGGCGGCGCTCGCGATGGCGCTGCTCGGGCTGACCGACGCGCTGCACTCCCCGCTCAGCATCGTGGTGATGATCGCGGCGTCGGTGATCACCGTCAGCGACAACGGGCTGGCGTTCACCGCGATCGCCGAGATAGCCGGGCCATTCTGGAGCGGTCGCGCGCTGGGCACCCAGAACACCAGCCAGCTGCTGACCGCGGGCATCGCGCCGGCGCTGTTCGGGGGCCTGATCAGCGCCGTGGGCTATCCGTGGGCATTCGGCGCGTGCGCGCTGTTCCCGTTGGTCGCGCTGCCGCTGGTACCGGTCCGCGCGAACACCTAGAGGCGGGACGCGATCCAGTCGCCGACCTCGGTGCTCGACAACCGCGCGTCGCCGCGGGTGGCCAGGTGAGCCTCCACCGCCTTGTCCACCCGGGCGGCCGCCTCCTCGTGCCCGAGGTGCGACAGCAGCATCGCCACCGACATGACCGCCGCCGTGGGGTCGGCGATACCCCTGCCGGCGATGTCGGGAGCGCTGCCGTGCACCGGCTCGAACATCGACGGGTTCAGCCGGGTGGCGTCGATGTTGCCGCTGGCCGCCAACCCCATACCCCCGCACACCGCGGCGGCGAGGTCGGTGATGATGTCGCCGAACAGGTTGTCGGTGACGATCACGTCGAAGCGCCCCGGATCCGTTACAAGGTAAATCGTGGCCGCGTCCACGTGAAGGTAGGTGACCTGCACCTCGGGGTACTCGTGGCCGACCTCCTGCACGGTTCGCCACCACAGGTTTCCGGCGTGGGTGAGCACGTTGTTCTTGTGCACCAGCGTCAGGTGCTTGCGGCGCTGCAGCGCCCGCTGGAAGGCGTCCTGTACCACCCGGCGCACCCCGTATCCGGTGTTGATGCTGACCTCGGTCGCGATCTCGTGCGGGGTGCCCACGCGGATCGCGCCGCCGGTTCCGGTGTACGGACCTTCGGTGCCCTCGCGCACCACGACAAAGTCGATGTCGCCCGGGTTGGCCAGCGGGCTGACCACGCCCGGATACAGCCGGGACGGCCGCAGGTTGATGTGGTGGTCCAGCGCGAACCGCACCTTGAGCAACAGCCCGCGCTCCAGCAACCCGCTGGGCACCGACGGATCACCGATCGCGCCCAGCAGGATCGCGTCGTGGGCGCGTAGTTCGTCGAGCACCGAGTCGGGCAGCACCTCCCCGGTCGCGAGGTAGCGCCTCGCACCGAGGTCGTAGCGGGTCTTGTCGACGCCGGGCAGCACCGCGTCGAGCACCTTCACCGCCTCGTCGATGACCTCCGGGCCGATGCCGTCGCCGCCGATGATCGCCAGTTTCACGACAAATCCACGACTTCGAGCAGCGCGGCGCCGACCGCGGGACCGATCGCGCCCAGCACGTCGTCGGGCGGGCGCTGGTCCAGCCGCAGCAAGATCGTCGCCCCGGGGCCCTGCGCGTCCTCGCTGAGCTGGGCGGCGTGGATGTTCACGCTCGCCGCGCCCAGCAGCGTGCCGATCTTGCCCAGCGCGCCGGGCTGATCGATGTAGTTGATGATCAGGTTGATGCCTTCGGCCCGTAAATCGAAGTTGCGACCGTTGATCTGGACGATCTTTTGCACCAGCTGCGGCCCGGACAGCGTGCCCGCCACGTTGATCACCGAACCGTCGGCGCCGACCGCGCGCACGTCGACGACGCTGCGGTGGTTGGGGCTCTCCGACGCTGTGCCGATACTGGCCTCTACGCCGCGCTCGGCGGCCAGCGCCGGAGCGTTGACGAACGTCACCGGGTCCTCGATCACCGCGGAGAAGAGGCCGCGCAGGGCCGAGAGCCGCAGTACCCCAACGTCTTCCGATGCCAGCTCACCGCGGACCTGCACCGCCAGCGAGGTGGGCAACTCGCTGGACAGCGCGCCCACCAGCACGCCGAGCTTGCGCACCAGATCCAGCCACGGCGCCACCTCTTCGCCGACCACCCCGCCGCCGACGTTGACGGCGTCCGGGACGAACTCGCCGGCCAGCGCGAGCTTTACGCTGGCCGCCACGTCGGTGCCGGCGCGGTCCTGCGCCTCGGCCGTCGACGCGCCCAGGTGCGGCGTGACCACCACCTGCGACAGGTTGAACAGCGGGCTGTCGGTGGTCGGCTCCTTGGTGAACACGTCGATGCCGGCCGCGCGGACGTGTCCGCTGCGGACCGCCTCGGCGAGCGCGTCCTCGTCGATCAGGCCGCCGCGGGCCGCGTTGACGATGATCACGCCCGGCTTGGTCTTGGCCAAGGCGTCCTTGTCGATCAGCCCGGCCGTCTCCGGCGTCTTCGGCAGGTGCACGGAGACGAAGTCCGACCGCACCAGCAGCTCGTCGAGGCTCAGCAACTCGATGCCGAGCTGCGCCGCCCGGGCCGGCGACACGTACGGGTCGTACGCGACGACCTTGGTGCCGAATGCGGCGAGCCGCTGGGCAACCAGCTGACCGATCCGGCCCAGCCCGACGACCCCGACCGTCTTGCCGAAGATCTCCGTGCCCGAGAACGACGAACGCTTCCAGGTGTGCTCGCGCAGCGACGCGTCGGCGGCCGGGATCTCACGGGCTGCGGACAGCAGCAGTGCGATCGCGTGCTCGGCGGCGCTGTGAATGTTGGACGTCGGCGCGTTGACCACGAGAACGCCCCGGGCGGTCGCGGCGTCGACGTCCACGTTGTCCAGGCCCACCCCGGCACGGGCGACGATCTTGAGCCTGGACGCGGCGGCGAGCACCTCAGCGTCGACGGTGGTGGCCGAGCGGACCAGCAGCGCGTCGGCCTCGGGCACCGCGGCCAGCAGCTTCTCCCGGTTAGGGCCCTCGACCCAGCGAACTTCCACTTGGTCACCCAGCGCTTCGACGGTGGATTCGGCGAGTTTGTCTGCGATCAACACAACGGGCAGGCTCACCCGGCCAGCCTAATGCGGTTGACTGGACGGGTGGACGTCACCGTCGTGGGCAGCGGACCCAACGGGCTGGCGGCCGCCGTGATCTGCGCACGCGCCGGCCTGTCGGTGCAGGTGTTGGAGGCGCAGCCGACCTTCGGCGGAGGATCGCGCACGGCCGCCGACCCGGACCATCCCGGGGTGAGGCACGACGTGTGCTCGGCCGTCCATCCACTGGCGCTGGCGTCGCCGTTCTTCGCGGAATTCGGCCTCGCCGCCCGCGGCGTCGAGTTGGTGGTGCCGGCGGTGTCGTACGCCAACCCGCTGGCGGGTCGGCCCGCGGCCATCGCCTACCGCGACCTGGACCGCACATGTGCGGGCCTCGACGACGGCAAGTCGTGGCGGCGGCTGCTGGGTCCGCTGGTCGCCCACGCCGAGACGGTGGTCGCGTTCCTGCTCGGCGACAAGCGCTCGTTGCCGGGAGATCTGCTGACGCTGGTGCGGCTCGGCCTGCGGATGCTCGGGCAGGGCACTGCGTTATGGAATGTGTCGGTGAGTGGAGACGACGCCGAGGCGCTGTTCACCGGCGTTGCCGCGCATACGATTTCGCGGCTGCCGTCGCTGACGTCGGCGGGGGCGGGGATGCTGCTGGCCACCTTGGCGCACACGGTCGGCTGGCCGATACCGGTGGGCGGCAGCCAGGCGATCGCCGACGCGCTGGTCGCCGACCTGCGCGCGCACGGCGGCGAACTGCACTGCGGCGCGGAGGTCGTCGAGCCCCCGCAAGGCGTCGCGCTGTTCGACACCGCGCCCACCGCACTGCTGTCTGTCTACCGGGACAAGTTGGGTGCGGATTACGGCAACCGGTTGCGCCGGTACCGGTTCGGGCCAGGGGTGGCCAAGGTCGATTTCGTGCTGTCCGGCGAGGTGCCGTGGAACGACCCGCGGCTGGCCGACGCGGTGACGTTTCACCTGGGCGGCACCCGCGCCGAGATGGCCCGTGCCGAGGCCGCCGTGGCAGCAGGCCGGCACGCGGAACGGCCGATGGTGCTGGCCGCGCTGCCGGGGTTCGCCGACCCAGGCCGCGTCGATGCCGGCGGCCTTCGCCCGCTGTGGACCTACGCACATGTGCCGGCAGGGTCGCCGATCGACCAGACGGAGGCCGTGACCGCTGCCATCGAGCGATTCGCCCCGGGTTTCCGCGACATCGTGGTCACCACCCGCAGTGTGAGCGCGGCGCGGATGGCCGAGCACAACGCGAACTACGTGGGCGGCGACATCGCGGTCGGCGGCAACGACGCGTGGCGTGCGCTGGCCGGCCCGACCGTGTCGCTGAACCCCTGGGCCACTCCGCTGCGGGGCGTCTACCTGTGCTCGTCGGCCACCCCGCCGGGCGCGGGCGTGCACGGCATGGCCGGATATTACGCGGCGCGCACGATGTTGCGGCGGGAGTTCGGCATTGCGCGACTACCGAGCCTGGCACCGTGAGGTTGGTGGGAGCTCAGGCGGTTTCGGTGATGGGGCGGTCGACCCAGCTCATCAGGGTGCGCAGCTTCTTGCCGGTGACCTCGATCGGGTGCTCGGCGTTGCGCTTGCGCAGCTCTTCGAGTTCCTTGTTGCCGCCCTCGACGTTGGCGACCAGCTTCTTCACGAAGGTGCCGTCCTGAATTTCGGTCAGGATCTGCTCCATACGCTCCCTGGTGGCGGCGTCGATGATGCGCGGGCCGGACAGGTAGCCACCGAATTCCGCGGTGTCGGAGACCGAGTAGTTCATTCGGGCGATGCCGCCCTCGTACATCAGGTCGACGATGAGCTTGAGCTCGTGCAGTACCTCGAAGTAGGCGAGCTCGGGCGCGTAGCCGGCCGCGACCATCACCTCGAAGCCGGTCTTGACCAATTCCTCGGTGCCGCCGCACAACACGGCCTGCTCACCGAACAGATCGGTCTCGGTCTCGTCCTTGAAGGTGGTCTTGATGACACCCGCGCGGGTGCCGCCGATGCCCTTGGCGTACGACAGTGCCAGCCCCACGCCCTCGCCGGTCGGATCCTGCTCCACCGCGACCAGGCAGGGAACACCCTTGCCGTCGACGAACTGGCGGCGCACCAGGTGGCCGGGCCCCTTGGGCGCCACCATCCCGACGGTGACATCGGCCGGCGGCTTGATCAGTCCGAAGTGGATGTTGAGGCCGTGGCCGAAGAACAGCGCATCGCCGGCTGCGAGGTGCGGTTCGATCTCCTTGGCGAAGATGTCCGCCTGCGCGGTGTCGGGGGCCAGCAGCATGATGAGGTCGGCCCACCCGGCGACCTCGGCCGGGGTGTCGACCTCCAGGCCCTGCTCGGCGACCTTTTCCCGCGACCTCGAGCCCTCGCGCAGCCCGACCTTCACCTGCACGCCGGAGTCGCGCAGGCTCAGCGAATGCGCATGTCCCTGGCTGCCGTAGCCGATGACGCCGACCTTGCGACCCTGAATGATCGACAGGTCGGCGTCATCGTCATAGAACATCTCAACTGCCACAATGTGTCCTTCGTTTTTCGGGTTGCTATCTGCCTGTTATGCCGCGCGGGCCGCGCGACATCGACACCAGGCCGGATTGGACGATTTCGCGCACGCCGTAGGGCTCCAGTACGCGCAGCAGCGCCTCGATCTTGGCGGGCGTGCCGGTGGTCTCGACGATCAGGGACTCCGTGGAGACGTCGATCACCTTGGCCCGGAAGAGGTTGGCGGCCTCGATCACCTGGCCGCGGGTGAGGGCGTCGGCGCGCACCTTGATCAGCACGAGTTCACGGGCCACCGAGTGGTCCTCGTCCTGTTGGACGACTTTGATCACGTTGATCAGCTTGTGCAGCTGCTTGCTCACCTGCTCGAGCGGCAGGTCCTCGACGGTGACGACGATCGTCATCCGGGACATGTCCTTCTGCTCGGTGGCGCCGACCGCCAGGGACTGAATGTTGAAGCCCCGTCGGGAGAACAGCGAGGCGACCCGGGCCAGCACGCCGGGTTTGTCCTCGACGAGCACCGACAGCGTGTGGGTGGAAATCGCCACTAGACCAGATCCTCGTCATCGAACAGCGGACGGATGCCACGGGCGGCCTGGATCTCGTCGTTGCTGGTGCCCGCGGCGACCATCGGCCACACCTGCGCGTCGGCGCCGACGACGAAGTCGATGACCACCGGCCGGTCGTTGATCGCCCTGGCCTGGTTGATCACGTCGACGACGTCTTCTTGACGCTCGCATCGCAACCCGACGCACCCGAGGGCCTCGGCAAGCTTGACGAAGTCCGGAATGCGGTGCGAATGGGTGGCCAGGTCGGTCTGCGAGTAGCGCTCCTGGTAGAACAGCGTCTGCCACTGGCGCACCATGCCGAGGTTGCCGTTGTTGATGATCGCGACCTTGATCGGTGCGCCCTCGATCGCACAGGTGGCCAGCTCCTGGTTGGTCATCTGGAAGCAGCCGTCGCCGTCGATGGCCCACACCTCGGTGTTCGGCCGGGCCAGCTTGGCGCCCATCGCGGCGGGAATCGCGAAGCCCATCGTGCCGAGGCCGCCGGAGTTGATCCAGGTGCGCGGGTTCTCATAGGAGATGAACTGCGCGGCCCACATCTGGTGCTGGCCCACTCCGGCGACGTAGACGGCGTCGGGCCCGGCGATCTTGCCGATGGACTGGATCACGTATTCCGGGCTCAGGCTGCCGTCGCTTTGCGGGCCGTAGCTCAGCGGATAGGTGTTGCGCACGCCGCGCAGAAATTGCCACCAGTTGTCCAGGTCGGCACCGGCGGTGCCGGTCTTGCGCAGCGCGTCGAGCAGCTCGGCGATCACCGCCTTCACGTCACCGACGATCGGCACGTCGGGGTTGCGGTTCTTTCCGATCTCGGCCGGGTCGATGTCGGCGTGGATCACCTTGGCCTCGGGGGCAAACGAATCCAGCTTGCCGGTCACCCGGTCGTCGAAACGCGCGCCGAGCGCGATGATCAAGTCGCTGCGCTGCAGGGCCGCGACCGCCGCGACGGTGCCGTGCATGCCGGGCATGCCCAGGTTCTGCGGATGACTGTCGGGGAATGCGCCGCGCGCCATCAGCGTGGTGACCACCGGGATGCCGGTCAGCTCCGCCAGAGCCAGCAGCTGCGCGCTGGCGTCGCCGCGGATCACGCCGCCGCCGACGTAGAGCACCGGCTTGCGAGCCGCGGAGATCAGCTTGGCCGCGGCCCGGACCTGCTTGGCGTGCGGCTTGGTGGTCGGCCGGTAGCCGGGCAGCTCCAGCCTGGGCGGCCAGCTGAACGTGCAGGTGCCCTGCAACACGTCCTTGGGGATGTCGACCAGCACGGCACCCGGCCGGCCGGTGGCGGCGATGTGGAAGGCCTCGGCGATCACCTGCGGGATGTCGTCGCCGATGCGCACCAGGAAGTTGTGCTTGGTGATCGGCATCGTGATACCCGAGATGTCGGCTTCCTGAAACGCGTCGGTGCCGATCAGCGCCCGGCCGACCTGGCCGGTGATGGCCACCACCGGAACCGAATCCATCTGCGCGTCGGCAAGCGGGGTCACCAGGTTGGTCGCGCCCGGCCCGGACGTCGCCATGCACACCCCGACGCGGCCGGTGGCATGGGCATAACCGCTGGCCGCGTGGCCGGCACCCTGCTCATGGCGCACCAGCACGTGCCGCAGCCGCTGCGAATCGAACAGCGGGTCATACACCGGCAGCACGGCGCCGCCGGGGATGCCGAAGATCACCTCGACGTCAAGCTCCTCCAGTGACCGGATCACCGCCTGAGCGCCGGTAAGCTGTTGCGGCGCAACTCGGTTGACCTGACCGGCGCTGTTGCCGGGCGGTGCCGGGGCAGTCCATTCCGGTGGTCGCGTGGTGGGTGCGCTCACAGTGTCCTCTTTGTTCTCATGATCGTTCGCGGTACTCGGACAACAAAAAACCCCCGGCAGCTTCGGCTGCTGCACGAGGGTTGCGCGTCGATGGTCGCTGGCTAGGCCGGGCTACACACCAACGCGCCGACCAATTACTACGAGCAATCCGCTTGCCTGCACAGCATCCGACGGTAGTCGCCGCACTGGTCAAAGGTCAAATTCGGGAGCAGTGGAATGATGCTGGTATGGCCAGCGAATCCTCGACCGCGCCGGCACCGGTGGTGATCAAGATTTCCCCGATCGCGCACATCGCGGTCGCCTTCTTCACGCTCGGTCTGCTGGTGCCCGTGCTGACCTGGCCGGTGACAGCTTTCCTACTGGCGATCCCGGTGCTGCTGTCGGCGTCGATAGCACGGCTGCGGACGGTGGCCGACACACATACCGTCACGGTGCGAACGCTGCTGGGCAGCCGCGCCGTCGACTGGGACGACATCGGCGGATTGCGGTTCCACCGGGGCTCGTGGGCGCGGGCACAGCTGCGGACCGGCGAGGATCTGCGGCTGCCCGCGGTCACGTTCGCCACGCTGCCCGAGCTGGCGGAGGTCAGCGGCGGCCGGGTGCCCAACCCGTACAAGCGGTGAGGCCGGGTCAGCTCACCAGCTGATGTCCGTTGAGCAGCACCCATGCCGCGATACCGCCCCCGATGCCTAGCAACAGCGCAGCGAACGACCCGACGAACGGACGACGCGCCCAGCCGCGCCCGGCGTCGAAGCCGTAGCGGCCGGGGCCGACCAGGATGATCGCGGCCAGCGCGACGATCATCAGCACCTGGTAGGCGTTCGCGTTGGGTAGGAAGAACACGAAATAGCCGCCGTCGTGCTGGGCGGCGAAGTTGGCCAGGACGCCATTGAGCAGGTAGGCCAGCGCCGCCGCCGCTCCCAGCGGGGTCAGCAGCCCCAGCATCAGCAGCAGCCCAGCCGCGATCTGGGTGCCGGCGGCCAGGTACGTCAGGATGTCGGCGTGTTGGTAGCCCAAGTCCGACAGGGAGTTCCGGAACCCGGCCAGGCCCTGCCCGCCCCACCAGCCGAATGCCTTCTGCAGGCCGTGCGCGACCAGCAGCACACCCACGCCGCCGCGTAGCAGCAGCAGACCGAGGTGCTGGGTACCGCGGCGACCGGCCGCGCGCACCCGGTCGTCGATGTACTCGTCGCGCACGACCTCGGCGGCCCCGGCCGCCTGCCGCCCCGCCGATCCGGGCTGGACATACGGCAGCGGTTCGGGGTCACTCAGCAGACCCAATCCGCGCCCGAGCGGCGCAGGGTTGCCGGAGCCGTAATAAGGGATCGCGGTGGTCTCGAAGTCGCCCCCGTATGTCGCCGAGGGCAGGTCGTCTTCAGGGTCGACCAGGCTTGCCGAACTGGGCCGTTGCCAGGCGCTGGGGTCATGCGGGTGACTGGTCACCGTGTCAGCGTAAGTGCAAGACAGGCCGGAACCGCGGATTTAGACCGCGCCGTCACCTCACCTTTACCTCGCCGGTATTAACCTGGCGGGCATGCGGGTGAACGAGCCAGTGACGGGTGCGCTGGCGGCGGTGTGCGCCGCGGCCCTGCTGGCGACCGGCTGCGCCCGGTTCAGCGACGCACAATCCGCCCCGTTCACCACCGCGCCACAGCTGCGACCGGGTCCGTCGTCGACGCCACCGCCGCCTCCGCCGCTGCCGCCGCAGCCGTTTCCGAAGGAGTGCCCCGCCCCCGGCGTCATGCAGGGCTGCCTGGGAAGCACCAGCGGCCTGATCATGCTGCCGGACAGCAAGTCGGCCCTGGTCGCCGAGCGCATCACCGGCGCGGTCAAAGAGGTGTCGGTCAGCGCCGAGCCGAAGATCAAGACCGTCATCCCGGTCGACCCGTCCGGCGACGGCGGCCTGATGGACATCGTGCTGTCGCCGACGTACGCACAGGACCGGCTGATGTACGCCTACATCAGCACCCCCACCGACAACCGGGTGATCCGCATCGCCGACGATGACATTCCCAAAGACATCCTGACCGGCATTCCCAAAGGGGCGACCGGCAACCGCGGTGCGCTGATCTTCACCAGCCCGACCACGCTGGACGTGCTGACCGGCGATGCCGGCGATCCGGCGTTGGCCGCCGACCCGAAGTCGTTGGCGGGCAAACTGATCCGCGTCGAGCAACCCACCACCGTTAATCAGGCGCCCGTGACCACCGCGATGAGCAACATGGGCTCGGCGGGCGGCCTGTGCACGGACCCCGCCGACGGGTCGCTCTACGTGACCGACCGCAGCCCGACCGCCGACCGGCTGCAGCGGATCGCCCCCGACTCCAAGCAGTCCACGGTCTGGACGTGGCCCGACAAGCCGGGAGTCGCCGGATGCGCCGCGCTGGACGGCACGGTGCTGGTGAACCTGGCCAACACCAAGCAGACCGTCGCGGTGCGGCTGGCGCCCGGCACCGGCGCGGTCACCGGTCAGCCGGAGGTGGTGCGCCAGGACCAGCATGGCCACGCCTGGGCGCTGGAGGTGGCGGCCGACGGCAACGTGTGGGGAGCGACCGCCAACAAGACTCTCGGCGACGCCGAGAAGCTCGACGACGTAGTGTTCCCGCTGTTCCCGCAGGGCGGCGGCTTCCCGCGCAGCAGCGACGACATCGTCTAATCCTGCGGCCCGCCGCAGGGTGTCTAATCCTGCGGCCCGCCGCAGGTGTCTAATCCTGCGGCCCACCGCAGGTGTCTAATCCTGCGGCCCGCAGGCCGCGAGCACCAGCTCGCGCACGCGGGCCGCGTCGGCCTGGCCCTTGGTGGCCTTCATCACCGCACCGACAATGGCACCGGCCGCCTGCACCTTGCCGCCGCGGATCTTGTCGACGATGTCGGGGTTGGCGGCCAGCGCCTCCTGGACCGCGGCCTTGATCAGCACCTCGTCGCGCACCAGCTCAAGCCCGCGGGCCGCCAGCACCTGTTCGGGCTCGCCTTCGCCGGCCAGCACGCCCTCGACGACCTGGCGGGCCAGCTTATTGGACAGCTTGCCCCCGTCGATCAACCGGATCACCGCGGCGACCTGGCCGGGCGTTATGGGTAGCTCGGCGAGCTCCACACCGCCCTCATTGGCCTTCTGCACCAAAAAGTTTCCCCACCATGCCCGGGCGGCCGCGCTGGAGGCGCCGCGTTCGACGGTGGCCGCCACCAGGTCGACGGCACCGGCGTTGACAAGGTCGCGCATCACCTCGGCGGACACGCCCCAATCACGCTGAATCCGCTTGCGCCGCAGCCACGGCAGCTCGGGGAGGGTCTGGCGCAGCCGCTCCACCAGCTCGTCGCTGGGCGCCACCGGCTCCAGGTCGGGCTCGGGGAAGTAGCGATAATCCTGCGCGGATTCCTTGCTGCGCCCCGCTGTGGTGTAGCCGTCCTCGTGGAAGTGGCGGGTTTCCTGCCGCACTCGAGCGCCGCTGGCCAGCACCGCGGCCTGCCTGCGCATCTCGTAGCGGACGGCGACCTCGACACTCTTGAGTGAGTTGACGTTCTTGGTTTCGGTGCGGATACCGAGTCGGGTTGCGCCGGTGGGCATCAGCGAGACGTTCGCGTCGCAGCGCATCGAGCCCTGGTCCATCCGCACGTCGGAAACACCAAGGGCCAGCAACAGCTCACGCAGTGCGGTGACATATGCGCGGGCGGTCTCCGGCGCGCGGGCGCCGGTGCCCACGATCGGCTTGGTGACGATCTCGATCAGCGGCACACCGGCCCTGTTGTAGTCGAGCAGCGACATCGTGGCACCCTCGATGCGGCCGGTCGCGCTGCCCAGATGGGTGAGCTTGCCGGTGTCCTCCTCCATGTGGGCGCGTTCGATCTCGACCCGGAACGTGCTGCCGTCGTCGAGCGGCACGTCCAAGTACCCGTTGATCGCGATCGGCTCGTCGTACTGCGATATCTGGTAGTTCTTCGGCATGTCGGGGTAGAAGTAGTTCTTCCGGGCGAACCGGCACCACGGCACGATCTCGCAGTGCAGCGCCAGCCCGATCCGGATCGCCGACTCCACAGCGGCTGCGTTGAGCACCGGCAGCGAGCCGGGCAGGCCCAGGCACACCGGGCACACATGGGTGTTCGGTTCCCCGCCGAACGTGTTGGCGCAGCCGCAGAACATCTTGGTGGCCGTCGACAGCTCGACATGCACCTCGAGGCCGAGCACCGGCTCGTAGCGCGCGACGACGTCGTCGTAGTCGAACAGTTCGGCCGCGGGAGCGATGGTCATGGGCTCGATTTTAGTGATCGCGGTCAGCCGAAGAACGCCGCGGCGTCGTCGTAGCGGCTCTGCGGCACCAGCTTGAGCTGTCGGGTGGCGTCGGCCAGCGCTACCCTGCCGATGTCCTGGCCACGCAGCGAGACCATCATCCCGTATTCGCCGGCGTGCGCCGCGTCGGCCGCGTTCACGCCGAAGCGGGTGGCCAGCACGCGGTCGTATGCAGTCGGTGTGCCGCCGCGCTGCACATGGCCCAACACCGTGGTGCGGACCTCTTTTTTGATCCGCTTCTCGACCTCGATGGCCAGCTGCGCGGCGACCCCGGTGAACCGCTCATGGCCGAACTCGTCGAGCCCGCCCTCGCGCAGTTGCATTGAGCCCTTCGCGGGTTTGGCACCCTCGGCCACCACGCAGATGAAATGCGAGTCGCCACGCTGGAAGCGGCCCTTGACCAGTCGGCACACCTCTTCCACGTCGAACGGCACCTCGGGGATCAGGGTCATGTGCGCGCCCGACGCCAGGCCAGCGTTCAAGGCGATCCACCCGGCGTGGCGGCCCATCACCTCGACCAGCATCACCCGCTGGTGCGACTCGGCCGTGCTGTGCAGCCGGTCGATCGCCTCAGTCGCGATCGTCAGCGCGGTGTCGTGACCGAAAGTCACGTCGGTGCAGTCGATGTCGTTGTCGATGGTCTTGGGGACACCGACCACGGGCACGTTCTCCTCGGAAAGCCAATGCGCGGCGGTCAGCGTGCCCTCGCCGCCGATCGGGATCAGGACGTCGATGCCGTTGTCGTCGAGCGTCTGCTTGATCTGGTCCAGGCCCGCGTGCAGCTTCTCCGGGTGCACCCGGGCGGTGCCGAGCATGGTCCCGCCCTTGGCCAGCAGCCGGTCGTTGCGGTCGTCGTTGCGCAGCTGGATGCGACGGTTCTCCAGCAGCCCGCGCCAGCCGTCCTGAAACCCGACGACCGACGAGCCGTAGCGCGCGTCACAGGTGCGCACCACCGCCCGGATCACCGCGTTCAGCCCGGGACAGTCCCCGCCACCGGTGAGGATTCCGATCCGCATGCTGCCATCTTCCCCCCTGCCCCTGGCCGCGGCAGCGCGATCATCAGATGGCGGTCGGCAACGGACCGCGGGCGGCCTCATACGCCGCGCCCACCCGGTAGAGGCGGTCGTCGGCCAGCGCCGGGGCCATGATCTGCAAGCCGACCGGCAGTGAATCGTCGGGCGAAAGTCCCGACGGCACCGACATTCCGCTGTGGCCGGCCAGGTTCAGCGGCAGCGTGCACAGGTCGAACAGGTACATCGCCAGCGGATCGTCGACCTTCTCACCGAGCCGGAACGCGGTGGTCGGGGTCGCCGGCGACACCAGGACGTCGACGCGCTGGTACGCCTCGTCCAGATCACGCGCGATCAACGTGCGGACCTTTTGCGCCTGGTTGTAGTAGGCGTCGTAGTAGCCCGCCGACAGCGCGTACGTGCCGATCATGATGCGGCGCTTGACTTCCGGGCCGAACCCGGCCGCGCGGGTCAGTGCCATGACCTCTTCGGCGCTGTGGGTGCCGTCGTCGCCGACGCGCAGCCCGTAGCGCATCCCGTCGAAGCGGGCCAGGTTCGACGACACCTCCGACGGCAGGATCAGGTAGTAGGCGGCCAGCGCGTGGTCGAAGTGCGGGCAGGACACCTCGCTCACCTCGGCGCCGAGCGCTTCGAGCTGCTCGACGGCGGCGCCGAACGATTCCAGCACCCCGGACTGGTAGCCCTCGCCGCGCAGCTGAGTGACCACCCCGATGCGCACTCCTTTCAGGTCGCCCCGCGCGCCGGTGTGCGCGGCGCCGACGACGTCGGGCACCTCGGCGTCGATCGAGGTTGAGTCCTTGGCGTCGTGGCCGGCGATCACCGTGTGCAGCAGCGCGGTGTCCAGCACCGTGCGCGCGCACGGGCCGCCCTGGTCCAACGACGACGCGCACGCCACCAACCCGTACCGGGACACCGTTCCATAGGTGGGCTTGACGCCCACGGTCGCGGTCAGCGCGGCGGGCTGGCGGATCGACCCGCCGGTGTCGGAGCCGATCGCCAGCGGCGCCTGGAACGCGGCCAGCGCCGCGGCGCTGCCGCCGCCCGATCCGCCCGGCACCCGCTCGACGTCCCAGGGGTTGCGGGTCGGCCCGAACGCGGAGTTCTCCGTCGACGAGCCCATCGCGAACTCGTCCATGTTCGTCTTTCCGAGGATCGGGATGCCGGCCGCCCGCAGTCGCCGCGTGACGGTCGCGTCGTACGGCGAACGCCAGCCCTCGAGGATCTTGGAGCCGCAGGTGGTCGGCATGTCGGTGGTGGTGAACACGTCCTTGAGCGCCAGCGGAACCCCGGCCAGCGGTGACGCCGGCTGCTGCCCCGCGGCCAGCGCGGCGTCGACCCGGGCGGCGTCGGCCAGCGCCCGGTCCGCGGCGACATGCAGGAATGCCCGGTACCGGCTGTCGGTGGCGTCGATATGGTCCAGGCAGGCCCGTGTCACCTCGACCGACGACAATTCGCGGCGGGCAATCTTGCCGGCCAGCGTGGCGGCGTCGAGCCTGATGACGTCGCTCACTCGGGCTCGCCGAGGATCCGGGGAACCGCGAAGCGGCCGTCGACGGCCTCCGGCGCCTCGAGCAGCACCCGCTCCCGCGGCAGCGATGGCTCCACGACATCCGGCCGCATCACGTTGACCGACTTCAGGGGATTGTCGGTCGCCTCGACCCCGGAGACGTCGACGGACTGGATCTGGCCGACATAGGCCAGAATTGCGTCGAGCTGTCCGGCGAAGCTGTCCAATTCGGCGTCGGTCAGCGCCAGCCGGGCCAGCCTGGCCAGGTGGGCCACCTCGTTGCGAGAGATCTTCGACACGAGCGGTTAGCCTATCGACCCCGCCGCGGCGAGCGCGCGGATGAGGTCCCAGCCGGCCGGAATGCTCACCGGACCGGGCTGTGCAACAGTGTGCGCGTGCCTTCGTATCTGCTGCGGGTCCAGCTGGCCGATCGACCGGGCAGCCTCGGCTCACTGGCCGTGGCGCTCGGTTCGGTGGGTGCCGACATCCTGTCGCTGGACGTGGTGGAGCGGATGTCGGGCTGTGCAATCGACGACCTGGTCGTCGACCTGCCGCCCGGCGCGATGCCCGACATGCTGATCACCGCGGCCGAGGCGCTCAACGGCGTGCGGGTGGACAGCATCCGGCCGCACACCGGCCTGCTCGAGGCTCACCGCGAACTGGAGCTCATCGACCACATCGCCGCCGGCGGTAAGCCGATGGCGAAGTTGCAGGTGCTGGCCGACGAATCGCCCAAGGTGTTGCGGGTCGGCTGGTGCACGGTGCTGCGGTTAAGCGGAGGCGGGCTGGACCGCGTCGTCGGCAGCCCGAGCGCACCCGAGACACTGGCCGATTCGGCGCCGTGGTTGCCGCTCGACCACGCCGCCGCCTTGGACGGCACCGCCGACTGGGTGCCCCAGGTGTGGCGCGACATGGACACCACGCTGGCGGCGGCGCCGCTGGGGGACCCGCATTGCGCGGTGATGCTGGGCCGGCCGGGAGGGCCCGGTTTCCGGCCGTCGGAGGTCGCACGGCTGGGCTACCTGGCCGGCATCGTCGCGACGATTTTGCGTTGATACGCCGGTCGCCGCGGCGGGTAATGTCTTGGGGCTCTGTACCGATAGACGTGGTGACATGACAGGAAATGTGGGGCTGTCGGTCGGGGGCACGAATATCTCGGCCGTCGTGGCGCGTAGCGCGAGCATGACGCGGCGTTCGGTGTTGACGCTGTACCCCCATCGACCCCCCGAGCTGGGCATGGCGCCGGAAAACCCGAACATCGACGAGCGTGGGCTCCTGATCGCCGACTTCGTGGAGCGCGTGGGCGATCCGGTCGGGATCGTGGCGGCCGACGGTTCGGTACACCGCGCCGACGCGCTGGTGGCCGCCGCGCTGCACGCGCTGATGTCCACGATCACCGACGGGCTCGCCCCGGCCGAGCCCGCGACCGTCGCGTTCCCCGCGCACTGGTCGGCGCCGGCCGTCGCGGCGCTGCGCCGGGCACTGGCCGCGCTGCCGGAGTGGTCGGGGCGGTCGGGTTGGTCGGCCGTCGCCGGTGGACTGCCGGTGATTTCCGACGCCACGGCGGCGCTCGCCGCACTGGCACACGAGCCGGGCCTACCGGCGCGGGGCGTGGTCGCGCTGTGCGACTTCGGCGGTACCGGCAGCAGCATCACGCTGGCCGATGCCGGGAATGGTCTGCGGCCGATCGGCCCGACCGTGCGCCACACCGACCTGTCCGGGGAACTGGTCGACCACGCGCTGCTCAGGCACGTGCTCGCCGACCTTCCCGTCGACCTGTCGGACACCGCGGCACTGGGCTCGCTGTCGCGGCTGCGGGCAGATTGCCGCGGCGCCAAGGAGCGGCTCTCGGCGACGACGGTCACCGCGTTGGTCGCCGACGTCCCGGGATTCAGCGGCACGGTCCGCCTCACCCGCGCCGAACTCGAGGACGAGATCCGCCGCCCCCTGGCCGAATTCATCCACGTCGTGCAGGACAGCCTGGCCCGCAACGGGATCTGGCCGTCCGAGCTGGCCGCGGTCGCGACCGTGGGCGGCGGCGCTAGCATCCCATTGGTCACCACCACCCTATCGGAGCACTTCAGGGTTCCGGTGATCACGACGCTGCGGCCCCAGCTCGCGGCGGCCGCCGGCGCTGCGCTGCGTACGGTGGCCGGCGGGGGCTTGGTGGGCGGCGACCGGGCGGCGACGGAGCGGGCCACGGCGGCTGCGGCTACTGCTTTGGGGCCGGCTGCGGCTACTGCTTTGGGACCGGCTGCGTCGGGGGTGTTGGGGACGGCGGCCGCGCCGGCGTTGGCGTGGTCGCAGGAAGAGCCACAGCCGGAGCCCGACTTGAGCAGCGCCCGCCCGCAGCTGCAGTTGGAGCCCAACAACTGGCTGCGCAGCAGCGTTGAACGGGATCGCGTGCGGTTCCGCCGGCCGCTGCTCGCGGCCGCGGGGACGGCCGCGGCCATCGCGCTGCTGACGGGGGCCGTTGTGCTGCACCGGGACAGCTCCCCGGTCGCGGCCACCAAAACCACGACGGTCAGCGGGAGCGCGGCGCCGTCGCCGCCGGTGCCGGCTGCCGCGAACCCCGGCCAGCCGGCACCGGGCGTCGTGGCGGCACCCGTGCCGGTGGTGCAGAGCCGCCCGATACAGCAGCAAGCCGGTCAGCAGCCGGTCGGTCAGCAGCCGGTCGGTCAGCAGCCGGCCGGTCAGCAGCCGGCCGGGCCCGCCGAGATTCCGCCGGCGCCGGTCATCGTGGTGCAGGAACCCGCGGCGCCAGCACCCGTGGTGGTCGCGCCGCAGGCACCGCCGCCGGACCCGGCGCCTCCGCCGGTCGACAGCCCGACGCCGGTGCCGGCGACCATCCCGCCTGCGGTCGCGACGACTACTCAGCCGGCGCCTACGACCACGACTCAGCCGCCGCAGACCACCGCCGAAGCGCCCACGACGACGCGACAACCACCGCCCACCAGGCAGCCGCCACCAACCACGACCGAGGCGCCGCCGCCGTCGACCACCCCGTCGGTGGCGCCGTCAGCCACGCCGTCGGCGCCGCCGGGGCACGACCGTCACTGACCCTTATCGAGCAGGGCGCGGAAGCCGTCCTCGTCCAGGATCGGCACGCCGAGTTCGACGGCCTTGTCGTATTTGGAGCCGGGTAACTCGCCCGCGACGACGTATGCGGTCTTCTTCGACACCGAGCCGGCGGCCTTGCCGCCGCGCGCGACGATCGCCTCCTTTGCCTCGTCGCGGGAGAACCCGGTGAGCGACCCGGTCACCACGATCGTCAGTCCTTCCAACGTGCGCTCGATGCCGGTGTCACGCTCGTCGGCCATCCGAACGCCGGTCGCGCGCCACTTGTCGACGATCGCGCGGTGCCAGTCGACCGTGAACCATTCCGTCACCGCGGCCGCGATCGTCGGGCCGACGCCCTCCACGGCCGCCAGTTGCTCCTGAGAGGCGGCCATGATCGCGTCCAGGCTGCCGAACTCAGTGGCCAGGGCCCGTGCCGCCGTTGGTCCGACGTGGCGAATCGACAGTGCCACCAGCACGCGCCACAGTGGTCGCGACTTCGCGCGGTCCAGGTTCTCCAACAGCCGCGCGCCGTTGGCCGAAAGCTCGCCGTCCTTGGTCCGGAACAGATCCGTGCGCAGCAGGTCGCCGCGGGTCAGGCTGAACAGATCACCTTCGTCACCGATCACTGGGGCCTTCAGCAGCGCGATCGCGGCTTCGTAGCCCAGCCCCTCGATGTCCAGCGCGCCGCGGCCGGCGACGTGGAAGACCCGCTCCCGCAGCTGCGCCGGGCAGGACCGGGCGTTCGGGCAGCGGATGTCGGCGTCGCCTTCCTTGGCCGGGGCCAGCGGCGTACCGCACTCCGGACAATGGGTGGGCATCACGAATTCGCGCTCGGTGCCGTCGCGGAGGTCCACGACCGGCCCGAGCACCTCGGGGATGACGTCGCCGGCCTTCCGGATCATCACGGTGTCGCCCACCAGAACGCCTTTGCGCCTGATCTCCGACGCGTTGTGCAGGGTGGCCAACCCGACCGTTGAACCGGCGATCCGCACCGGCGTCATGTAGGCGAACGGGGTGACGCGCCCGGTCCGGCCGACGTTCACCCGGATGTCGAGCAGCTCGGTCTGCGCCTCCTCGGGCGGGTATTTGTACGCCACCGCCCATCGCGGTGCCCTCGACGTGGAGCCGAGCCGGCGTTGCAGCGCGAAGTCGTCGACTTTGACCACCACGCCGTCGATCTCGTGTTGCAGCTCATGGCGGTGCTGCCCCCAGTAAGCGATGCGCTCCTCGACGGCGAGCAGGCCGCGGACAAGGGTGGTGTGCTCGGAGACCGGTAGCCCCCACGCCCCCATCGCGGCGTAGGCGTCGTGCAGGGTCGCGGGGCGGAAGCCCTCGGTGTGGCCAAGCCCGTGGCAGATCATCCGTAACCTGCGGCGCGCAGTGACGGCCGGATTCTTCTGGCGCAGTGAGCCGGCGGCGCTGTTGCGCGGGTTCGCGAACGGCGCCTTGCCATCCTCGACGAGGCTGGCGTTGAGGTTTTCGAAATCGGAGAGCAGAAAGAACACCTCGCCGCGCACTTCCAGGACCTTGGGCACCGGGAAATCCTCTGTCGCCGTGAGTGTTGCGGGGATGTCGTCGATCGTGCGGGCATTGAGGGTGACGTCCTCGCCCACGCGGCCGTCACCGCGGGTGGCTGCGCGTGCCAGGCGGCCGTCGCGGTAGACCAGCGACACCGCGACACCGTCGATCTTGAGCTCGCACAGGTAGTCCGGGTCGCCGCCGATCTCGTTCTCGACACGTCTGGCCCAGGTCCCGAGCTCGTCGGGTGCGAACACGTCGTCGAGGCTGAGCATCCGCTGCAGATGGTGCGCCTCGGTGAAGTCGGTGGCAAAGCCCGCGCCGCCGACCAGCTGAGTCGGCGAATCCGGGATTCGCAGCTCCGGGTAGCGGTCTTCCAGGGCGGCCAGCTCGTTGAACAGCCTGTCGAACTCCGCGTCCGAGATGATCGGCGAATCTTTGACGTAGTAGCGGAACTGGTGGTCGCGGACCTCGTCGGCGAGCTCCTGCCAGCGCCGACGCACGTCCGGATCAACCGGATCGGTTTCCGGGAGCGTGTTATCCGCCACCCTGGCAGGCTATCGGAGCGGCACGACAGTCGACGTCAGTCGGTGAGCCGAAGGTGGGCGGTCAACAGCAGGTTGTCGTACGCCGAGCGGGGTGGCAGCGTGCCGCCCCCGGCCAAACCGGAGAAGTCTGCCGCTATCTGTTCGGCGAGCCGGCGCAGCTTGACGTTGGTTTCCTGCGATCGCCATTTGAGGGTTTCGAACGCCGTCTCGGCGTCGATGCCATAGATCACCATCAGCATGCCCTTGACCTGTTCGATGGCCGCACGGTTCTCGGCGATCCGCGCGACCGCGGCGCTGAGGTGGTCCTGGCGCGCGCGCTCGGCAGGTGTGACGTCGATGTAGAAGCCATGGGTACCGACCACACGCCCACTGTCATCGCTGAGCAGGTCTCCCACCACGACGACGTGATGAACCCGGCGCTGCACATCGCAGATGCGGTGGCGAGAACTGAACGGCTGGCGGCCCTTACGGATCAATTCCAGGGTGTCGGCAATCTGCTGATAGTCGTCAGGGTGCTTGTGGGCCAACACGAGTTCGGTGGTCGGGGTCACGGCTCCCGGAAGGTGGCCGTGCATCTTCGCGACCTGCGGGGACCATTCCCAGCGTTCGTCGTCGAAGTAGTAGCGAAACCAGCCCACTCGTTCGGGGGACCCGGTGGCCAACGCCTCGCCGGCCGTCGCATCGCCTGGCCCATCGCGCTGCTCGCGCGAAACCTGCATGGCTCTCCTGCCTACCGTCCCTAAGTGCCTGCGCTGCCGGGCCGGCCCTGGGAAGTGTCGGTGGCCCTGGGGACACAACCGACAGGTTGCTGGGCCCCAGGTCCACGAGGCAGTACGTATTTAGTACCACGTGCGGAGAACGGCGCGGGGGTCGGATCGGTCAGATCGCCTCAGGGTCTTCGATGAACGCGTCGGCCACCTGTTGGGTCAATCCGATCGCCGTGCGGGCCCAATCCGGCGTCGCGCCGGCCAGCCCGCACGCCGGCGTGACACCGACCCGCTTCGTCAGCAGTGTCCGCGCGAAACCCAGCCGATCGGCCAGCGCCGCGGCCGTCTCGGCCATCGCGGCCGGCGACGGCGCGACCGGCGGCGCGGTCACCGGAACGACGCCCAGCAGGACCGTGCGCTCGGCATCGACGAACTCGCCGAGCCCGTCGAGATCGAGCCGGCCCGGTGCCGACGCGTCGATCGACACAGCCTGAACAGTGCTGCGCCGCAACACGGTCCACGGCACGTCCGCCGCGCAGCTGTGCACGCACACCTGCCCGCCGGCGGCGGCCACGCAGTCGTCGAGCAAGCCGACGGCCACAGTTTCGTCGAGAGGGTGCACCGGCGTCAGGGTCGTCACCCCGGTCAGGCGACCGGCCAATGCCGCCGACAGCGACGGCTCGTCGAACTGCACCACCACAGGGCTGTCGAGACGCCGGCTCACCTCCGCCCGGTGCGCCGCGACGCCTTCGGCCAGTGACGCGGCCAGGTCACGGACGGCTCCGTCGTCGGTGATCGCTCGGTGGCCCCTCGACAGTTCCAGGTGGGCGGCCAGCGTGACCGGGCCGGGCGCCTGCACCTTCACCGTGCGGTCGCCGCCGCGCAGCCCGGCACGTTCCCACGCTTCTTCGAGCGCGTCGAGATCCTCGTCGAGCAGGCTCACCGCCCGGCGGGTCACCGCGCCGGCGCGCGCCACCACGCGGTAGCCACGCGGGACGGTGTCCAGCGCGAGGTCGATCAGCAGCGCCGCGGCCCGACCGATCATGTCGGCGCCCACGCCGCGGTGGGGCAGCTCGACCAGGTGGGGCAGATGGTGCAGCTCACCGACGACGACCTCGGCGGCCGGCCGCGGCGAGGTACCGGGCCAAGACCCGACGCCCGTCGCGGCCGCGAATGCGCTCACTCGGCCAACAGTATTCGATCCAGCGGGGCTAACCTGAGCCGGCCAGGGAAGGGGCGCGACCATGACGCGAACGAGCGCGGCGGTGCTGAGCCTGGTGGCGGCGACGATCGTCTCGGCGGGTTGCGCGCACGTCATCGGCGGCACACCGGCACTGCCCGCCACCGTCACGTCCCACCACAACCACACCGTCGACGTGGACAGCGTGCTGCTGACCACGCCGGAGCTGCGCGGGCTCACCGGTGCGGGGCCGGAGTTGACCGAGGTGCCGGGGATGGATGCCACCACGCCCGTCGACGAAGACAACCTCGTGCAGCTGGCCCCGCCGGAGTGCCAGTTCGTCTTCCGCGAGAGCCTGATCTTCGGGCCCGACATCGACCAGTTCCACAAGACGGGCTTCCAGGCACCGCCACGGGCCGCGCTGCTCACCGAAGGCGCGGCGGTCTACGCCGACGCCGACACCGCACGCCGGGCCTTCGACAACGTCGCGAACATGGTGATGACTTGCGGCAACACGACGTTCGCGTCGATGTTCGTCGGCCAATGGACCGCCGATGACACGACGCTGCGCACCCGCACGGTGGGCAGCTGCGGACGCGTGTACCGCATCGAGTCCGCGGTGCTGATCGAGGTGACCTACTGCGGGTATCCGGCGGCGGTGCCCGAGGAAGTCGCCAAACAGATGGCGGCCAAGGTGGCCCCGCGCTGACACGTCAGAACGGCGGTGGGTCGTCGTCGTCGGGCGCCGCCCGGGCGGCGAGAGCCTCGTCGTGCGCGGCGCGGCGCGCCAAGCGCTGGTTGCGGTTGTATGCGCGCTCCGCGGCGATGTAGCGGACCCGATTCTCTCGGCGCGCGCGTTTGCGCACCGGCATCATCGCGGTCTTGTCGCCGCGGCGATCGGTGGGCGTATCCGCTGCCGGTGCGTCGCCGGTGGGGACCATCAGCGCCGCGAACAACAGCGCGCTGCCCGGGGTGGTGATGTACGTCTGGCCCGACGGCAACCTCCAGATCACCGTTCCGTCGGCAATTATTTTGAGATACAGGTTGTCGGGCCCCGATGCCGAGCAACTCTTAACGATGCGTCAGTCGGTTGTGTGGACGAGCAGCACGTCGGTCTTCGCCCTGCGCAAGACGTTGCCGGGCACCGAGCCAAACCACTTTTCGCTGCGCGTGCTCAGTCCCACGTTGCCAACCACCAACAGATCGGCCTTAACCTCGTGGGCGAGGCGGAACAGCGCATGTACCGGATCACCCCGAATCGGTCGCGCCTCGATATCCTTCGCCCCAGCTGCCCTGGCCCGGTCGCGGGCCTCCCGCAGGATCGCATAGATGGCGGCCATCCCGTGCACCTTGTAGTCCCCCTCGCGCCCGAGAGTGACCTCGGCACGGCCATCAATCACACGATCCGGCCGGGCTGGTCTTCCCCAGCCTCCCTTATCTCCCTTCCCCAGATAAGACAAGTGCGCCATCGCGATGATCAACTTCGCATTATTTTCCGCGGCGAACGCGGCTGCGTGGTCCACCGCACGCAACGACGTGTCCGAACCATCGGTGCCGACCACCAGGGTCTGATAGGCGCTCAATTTCCCTCCCAGTTAAAGTCCGACGGCGGCTCAAGAACCCCGCAGTTTCCCCTCCCAGACGAAGACGAAATCGGTCATAACCCCGTGCCCATGCGGCCTCCACAGTCGTGTGCCCTTTTTTATTTCTGGGTCAGTAAGTTGAGTATCGCACCGCCGATCAAGTGTTCTTTAGCCAAGAGCTGGTGCACACGGCACAGGCACTTCAGATTGGACGCGTGCGTCCGCCCACCGTCGGTGCGCGGGATGGTGTGATCGATGTCGCAATGAACGGCCGGTCTGTTGGCGCCTCCGCCCGGCCGGACGCGCGCCGATCTGGTCGATGAGCGTCCGCGACTGGGCCGTGTCGGGCGGCTCCCACGACGTCGCCAAACTTCTATCGAACATAGGTTCGATTATGCCGATCGGGTCGGACATTGATGCTGTCAAAGCGGCCCACCACCCAGATCCGCGCGCGCCCTGAGCACGCGCCATTTTCGGCGCCTTTGTGCACCGGAATGAGTCAAGATTGGGGTGGAACGATCGTGCAAGCAGAGGACCCGTCATGGCTACGAGTGTCAAGCAGTTAGTGGAAGCCGCGAACGCTGTCGTGCCGCGAATCACGGCAGCTCAGGCGCAAGAGCTGATTGAGAAGGGCGACGCCCTGGTTGTCGACGTGCGAGAAGCGTCCGAGGTGCAGCAGAGCGGCAAGGTCGCCGGCGCTGTGCACGTCCCGCGCGGAATGCTCGAGTTCGTGGCGGACCCGGCATCGCCGTACCACGACCCGCGTTTCGAGCAGGGCAAGACGGTGGTCGTGTACTGCGCGTCGGGCGGACGCGCGGCTCTTGCCGGACAGGCGCTCGAGGAAATGGGCTACGGCGAGGTCTACAACCTTGGTGGGTTCAAGGACTGGGCGCACAGCGGCGGGGCGATCGACACGGCAGAGGCCTGAACCACGACCCGCCTGACGGGTTACGCGATTGTCGCGCTGCCGATCACCTCGTCGCCGCGCGGGTCCGGTCGGTACAACGCCATCGTCTGGCCCGGCGCCACGCCGCGCAGCGGGGTCCTGAGCCGGACGTGCACTCGGCCGCCGATCAGCTCGGCCACACCGTCGGCGAGCCCGCCGTGCGCACGCACCTGGACAACGCATTCCACCGGGCCGTCGGGCGCCGTCCCCGACGTGAACACCGGGTGCTCCCCAGTCAGCGACCACACCTGCAGATCGGCGGCGTCGCCGACGGTCACGGTGGCGGTCGCCGCGTCGATCGCGGTGACGTAGCGCGGCCGTCCGTCGGGCCCGGGCCCCGGGATGCCGAGGCCTTTGCGCTGTCCGATGGTGAAGTTGTGCACGCCGTCGTGCTCGGCCAACAAGGTGCCGCCGGCGTCGACGACGCCCCCCGGGCGCACACCGATGCGGGCACCCAGGAACGCCTGGGTGTCCCCGGACGGAATAAAACAGATGTCGTGGCTGTCCGGCTTGTCGGCAACCGCGAGGCCGCGCACGGCGGCCTCGTCGCGGATCTGTGGCTTGGGCGTGTCACCGACCGGGAACAGCGCATGGCGCAGCTGCTCGGCGGTCAGCACGGCCAGCACGTAGGACTGGTCCTTGTCCCGGTCGAGCGCGCGGCGTAGCCGTCCGCCCGCCAAGCGCGCATAGTGGCCGGTGGCCACGGCGTCGAAGCCCAACACCAGCGCGCGGGCCGCCAGCGCGGAGAACTTGATCCGCTCATTGCAGCGCACGCACGGGTTGGGAGTCCGTCCGCGGGCATACGCGGAAACGAAGTCGTCGATCACACTCGCTTTGAACGGCTCGGCGAAATCCCAAACATAGAAAGGGATGCCGAGCACATCGGCAACCCGGCGGGCGTCGCCGGCGTCCTCCTTGGAGCAGCATCCCCGGGAACCGCTGCGCAGCGTGCCGGGCGCCGGCGACAGCGCAAGGTGCACCCCGACGACGTCGTGGCCGGCGTCCACCATCCGGGCGGCGGCCACCGACGAATCCACTCCACCGCTCATCGCGGCGAGAACCCTCACGACCGTCCCACCCCCGCGCTGGCCAGCGCCGCTTCGCGGGCCCGCGCGACAACGCCCGGCAGCACGTCGAGAACCGCGTCCACGTCGGCGGCCACGCTGGTGCGGCCCAGCGACAGCCGCAGCGAGCCGCGCGCATCGGCGGGGTCGGCACCCATCGCGAGCAACACGTGGCTCGGCTGCGCGACACCGGCGGTGCAGGCCGAACCGGTCGAGCACTCGACTCCGTGGGCGTCGAGCAGCATCAACAGCGAGTCGCCCTCGCACCCGGAGAACGTGAAGTGAGCATTGCCGGGCAGGCGCGCGTCCCGCGGCCCGTTGAGGTGAGTGTCCTCGATGCCGGTCAACACCCCGTCGATCAGGCGGTCACGCAGCTCGCGCAGTTTGGCGCCGTGCGTGTCCAGCCCGTCCACCGCGAGCCGCGTCGCCACCGCCATGCCCACCGCGGCGGCGACATCAGGTGTGCCGGAACGCACGTCGCGTTCCTGGCCGCCCCCGTGCAGCAGCGGCACGCAGGCGGTGTCCCGCCGCAACAGCAGCGCGCCGACACCGGTCGGCCCACCGTACTTGTGCGCGGCCACGCTCATCGCCGACAACCCGCTGGCGGCGAACGACACCGGCAGCTGGCCGACGGCCTGGACCGCGTCGCTGTGCATCGGAACGTCGAAATCAGCTGCGACCGAGGCCAATTCGCCGATCGGTAGGATCGTGCCGACCTCGTTATTGGCCCACATCACCGAGACGAGCGCAACGTCGTCGTGCCGGCGCAGCGCATCTTTCAGCGCGGCCGGCGACACGGAGCCATCGCTGCCGGTGGGCAACCAGGTCACCTCGGCGCCCTCGTGCTCGGCGAGCCAGGACACCGCGTCGAGCACCGCATGATGCTCTACGGCGCTGGTCACGATCCGGTGACGGCGCGGGTCGGCGTCGCGGCGCGCCCAGAAAATGCCCTTGACCGCGAGGTTGTCGCTCTCGGTGCCGCCCGCGGTGAAGATGACCTCCGACGGTCGGGCACCGAGCTTTTCGGCCACCGTCTCGCGTGACTCCTCGACCTTTCGGCGCGCGACCCGACCCGACGTATGCAGCGACGACGCGTTGCCGACCGTCGCCAGCACCGCCGTCATCGCCTCGATGGCAGCGGGATGCATCGGGGTGGTGGCGGCGTGATCCAGATAAACCGAACCGGCAGCACTCATGGCCTGTCCAGGATAGCCGCCGCAATACGGCGCCCCGGGCGCCCGCTCAGGCCACCAGGACGAGCTGGTGCGCGCCGGGGCGGGCCACTGCGCCGTTACGCACCGCCATCTCGCACCGCCGAGACAGGTCCCGCCGGTCGTCGCCGGGCAGCTGCAGCGGCTCCACCCGGACGTGCGCGACGGTCACCCTGGCGGTCACGACCCGGCGGAAGGACCGGCCGAGCGTGTCGTCGCCGATGTAGGCCGGCAGCGTCGACGGCCTGCCGTCCCGGTGGTGGTAGGTCAACCTCAGCGGCTGGACGGGGCGGCCGGCGTCGATGGCGGCCTGAAACAGCGCGGGCCGAAACGGCCCGTGGGCCAGCCCGCACCAGGTGGTGCCCTCGGGGAACGCCACCACCGTCTTCCCGGAGCGCAACCGCTCGGCCACCGCGCGCACCACATCGGGCAGCCGGCGCAGGTTGGTCCGCTCGATCGGGATGACCCGCAGCAGGCGGGCCACCTGCCCGAGCCCCAACCAGTTGACCAGTTCGGCCTTGGCGACAAAGGTGCCCGGCAGCACCGCACCGATGACCAGCACGTCGACCCAGGACATGTGCGAGCTCACCACGAGCACGCCGGGCAGATTACGAATCGGCCCGCCCGACTTGGTGATTCGCACGCCCAGGCAGCGCAGCAGGAACCGGCAGTACGTCCGCTGGACCCGGGACTGGCCGGGCAGCGGCACCGCCAGCATCGGCATGGCCGGCACCAGCATCAGCGCCAGCAGGCTGCGGTAGGTGGCGCGCCAGATCCGCAGCAGTCGGCCGACGCCGCCCGCGGGTTGGACCCGCACGCAGCTGGCGTCACAGGAGGCGTTCGGCAACCAGGCGTGCGCGACGGTCACGACGCGATCCCGTCGGCCAGCTCGCCCGCCGCTGCGACCGAGCGCAGCCGCTTCAGGTATCGGGTGTCGGCCTGACGTTTGTCCAGGAGCGCCAGGAAGTCCGCGACACCGAAGTCGGGGTCATGGGCCGGCTCGCCGCACACCTGCGCACCCAGCCGCAGGTAGCCGCGCATCAACGGCGGCACGTTGACCCGGGCCGGCGGCGCGATGTCGTCGAGCGGCCTGCCGTCGAGCACCACCGGCCGGAGCGGCCGCACCGTGTACGGCGCCGGGTGGCGCCGCAGCACGAAGTCCCGGACGCCGCGGACCTGGCTGCCCGGGACCTCGCCCGGATGGGGGTGAATCGGCACGGACACGCAGCCGGTGACGTAGTCGTAGCCGCAGCGGTCCAGATAGGCCAGGATCCCCGCCCACATCAGCAGCACGACCGCGCCGTTGCGGTGGTCGGGGCGGACCACCGCCCGGCCCATCTCCACCAGCGACGGGCGCAGGACGTCCAATTCCGAGACATCGAACTCGGTGGCGGTGTAGAGCCCGCCGGCCGCAACGGCGCCGTGCGGCGGCAGCATCCGGTAGCAGCCGACGAGTTCGCCGGAGGCGTCCTCGCGCACCAGCAGGTGGTCGCAGTGTTCGTCGAAGCGGTCGGCGTCACGCTGGTCGACCAGGCCGGTCAGCGCGTAGCCCGGCTCGGAGATGAACACGTCGTAGCGCAGCCGCTGCGCTTGGGCCACCAGGGCGGCGTCGGTCGACAGCAGCAGCGTGTATCTGGGTGCCGTGGCCGTCGGTTGATCGGCGGCCAGCAGGACAGATGCGGTGCTCATGGCGTCACCGTCGCCGAGTCGCATCTCCGGACGGCATCGTGGGCGTGACGTGTCCGTGCACGCTAAATGACGAATTGGGCGCGCGGCCCCGGCATCAGCCCTTGCGGGCCTTCACGGCCTCCGTGAGTTGCGGCGCCACCTTGAACAGGTCGCCCACGATGCCGAAGTCGGAGATCTCGAAGATCGGGGCCTCCTCGTCCTTGTTGACCGCGACGATGGTCTTGCTGGTCTGCATCCCGGCGCGGTGCTGGATCGCCCCGGAGATGCCCAGCGCGATGTAAAGCTGCGGCGACACCGTTTTGCCGGTCTGGCCCACCTGGAACTGGCCCGGGTAGTAGCCGGAGTCCACCGCGGCGCGCGAGGCACCGACGGCCGCACCCAGCGAGTCCGCCAATTCCTCGACGACGTGGAAGTTTTCGGCACTGCCGACGCCGCGACCGCCCGCGACGACGATCGTGGCCTCCGTCAGCTCGGGCCGGTCGCCGCCCACCGCGGGCTGGCGGCCGGTGACCCTGGTCGCGTTCTCCGGCGGCTGCGGCACCTCGACGTTGACGACCTCACCCGCACCCCCGGTGGGCTGCGCCTCGATGGCGCCGGGGCGCACCGTGACCACCGCGACGTTGCCGTTGATCTGCGATTCGACGGTGTACGCGCCGCCGAAAATGGAGTGCACGGCCTTGGCGCCCTCCTGGACGTCGACGGCGTCGGACAGCAGCCCGGTGCCCAGCCGCGCAGCCAGCCGGCCGGCGATCTCCTTGCCGTCGGCGCTGGCGGGCAGCAGCACGCCGGCGGCCCCGGCCGACTCGACCAGCGAGGCCAGCACGTCGATCTGCGGGACCAGCAGGTAGTCGTCGACGAAGTCGGCCTCGGCGACGTAGATCTTCGCCGCGCCAGCGGCCTTCAGACCGTCGACCATCGACTCGGCCGTGCCGGGCGTTGCCACCACGACCGCGGACGGCTCACCCAACGCCCTTGCCGCGGTGAGCAACTCCGAGGTCACTTTCTTCGGCGCGCCCTCGGCGTAATCAACAAGTACGAGTACTTCTGCCATGCGTGTGTGTCGCCTTCTCTAAATGATCTTCTGCGAAACCAGGTACTGGGCGATCTTGCTGCCGCCCTCGCCGTCGTCCTCGACCTTCTCGCCCGCGGTCTTGGGGGGCTTCGGGCTCGACGAGAGCACCTTCGAACCGGCATTGGCGAGGCCGACCTCATCGGCTTCCACCCCGATCTCGGCGAGGGTCAGCGTCGTTACTTCTTTCTTCTTGGCGGCCATGATGCCCTTGAACGACGGGAACCGCGGTTCGTTAATTTTCTCTGTGACACTGACGACGGCCGGCAGGGACGCCGCCAACGTGAACAGGCCGTCATCGGTCTCACGTTCCCCGGTGACCTTGCCGCCCTCGACCGACAACTTCCGCACGTGGGTCAGCTGCGGCAACCCGAGGTACTCGGCGATGATCGCCGGCACAGAACCGGTGGTGCCATCGGTGGCCTCATTGCCGGCGATGACCAACTCGGTGCCCTCGATCGTGCCCAGCGCGCGGGCCAGTGCCCATGCCGTCTGCACCGCGCAGCTGCCGCGCATGCCGTCGTCGAGCAGGTGAACGGCCTTATCGGCGCCCATCGACAGCGCCTTGCGGATGGCCTCGGTGGCGCGCCCCGGCCCGGCGGTGAGCACCGTCACCGTGCTCTGTGTCCCGTCGGCCGCCTCTTTCTCCTTGATCAGGAGCGCCTCTTCGACCGCCCGCTCATTGATCTCGTCGAGCACGGCGTCGGCGGCCTCGCGGTCGAGCGTGTAGTCGTCTTCGGACAACTTTCGCTCCGACCAGGTATCCGGGACCTGTTTGATCAGGACCACGATGTTCGTCATGGGTCCGTTCGACCTCCTCAAAATGGCCGGGCGGCCCCGGCCAGAAATTTCACGATTCGCCCACACGCCATGTTACTCGCGGGTAACTTTGCGTGGTTCGCCCGTACACCATAGCCGGTGCGTCCTGGGCTGCTGCCGGCCTGTTGCCCACAACGGTTCGCCGACCGGCCGATCCGGGTTAGCCTGCGTTGCAATGAGCGCATTTCTCACCGACGGTCCAGCAGGCAGGCCGGCGGCGCTGGCCCTCACCGGCGAGCGCACGGTTCCCGGGCTGGACGCCGAAAACTACTGGTTCCGCCGCCATGAGGTGGTCTATCACCGCCTGGCAGGGCACTGCGCGGGCCGCGACGTGCTGGAGGCCGGCTGCGGCGAGGGGTACGGCGCCGACCTGATCGCCGGGGTGGCCCGCCGGGTGATCGCCGTGGACTACGACTCGCAGGCCGTCAACCATGTCCGGGTGTGCTACCCGAAAGTCGACGTCCGACAAGCCAATCTGGCGCAGCTGCCGCTCGCGGAGGGATCGGTCGACGTGGTGGTGAACTTCCAGGTGATCGAGCACCTTTGGGACCAGCCGCAGTTCATCGCCGAATGCGCACGGGTGCTGGGCCCCACCGGCCTGCTGATGGTGTCCACCCCGAACCGGATCACGTTCTCCCCCGGCCGCGACACCCCGATCAACCCTTTCCACACCCGCGAACTGGACGCCGACGAACTCACCGAGCTGCTGGTCGGCGGGGGTTTTCGGGTCACGGCGATGAGCGGGGTGTTCCACGGGCCAGCGCTGGCGGCGCTGGACGCCAAGCACGGCGGGTCGATCATCGACGCGCAGATCGCACGGGCGCTGGCCGACGCGCCGTGGCCGCCGGAGCTGCTGGCCGACGTGGCCGCGGTGACGATCGACGACTTCGATCTGGTGGCCGCCCAGGAGCGCGACATCGACGGCAGCCTCGACCTCGTGGCGATCGCGGAGCGCCGGTGAGCGGCGCTGCAGCTCTGCGCGCAAGCGGCTCGGCGCCGGGGCTGTTCACCCTCGTTCTGCACACCCACCTGCCCTGGCTGGCCCACCACGGCCGCTGGCCGGTCGGCGAGGAATGGCTCTATCAGTCCTGGTCGGCGGCGTACCTGCCGCTGCTGCGGGTGCTGCGCAGGCTCGCGGCGGAGGACCGACGCGGCTTGGTCACGCTGGGCATCACCCCGGTTGTCGCCGCCCAGCTCGACGACCCGTACTGCTTGGACGGCGTGCAGCACTGGCTGGCCAACTGGCAACTGCGTGCGCTGGAGGCGGCCACCCGGGCGGCGAACCCGCAGCCGCTGCGGCAGTTGGGGGTTCGCGAATACGCCGAGGCCGGCCAGGCGCTCGACGAGTTCGCGGCGCTGTGGCGCCACGGGGCCAGCCCGCTGCTGCGGGAGCTGATCGACGCCGAAACGATCGAGCTTCTCGGCGGCCCACTGGCCCACCCGTTCCAGCCGCTGCTGCACCCGCGGCTGCGCGAGTTCGCGCTGCGGGAGGGCCTGGCCGACGCGCAGCAGCGGTTTGCCCACGCCCCGGCGGGCATCTGGGCGCCGGAATGCGCCTACGCGCCCGGGATGGAGCACGACTATGCCGCCGCGGGGGTGGGCCATTTCATGGTGGACGGGCCGTCGCTGCACGGCGACACCGCGCTGGGCCGCCCGGTCGCCGACTCGCGGGTGGTCGTGTTCGGCCGCGACCTTCAGGTCAGCTACCGGGTGTGGTCGCCGAAGTCCGGCTATCCGGGCCACGCCGCCTACCGGGACTTCCACACCTACGATCACCACACCGGGCTGAAACCGGCCCGGGTCACCGGCCGCAACGTGCCGTCGGAGCAGAAGGCGCCCTACGATCCGGGGCGAGCCGAGCGCGCCGTCGACGGCCACGTCGCCGATTTCGTTGACGTCGTCCGGCAGCGCCTGGCGGCCGAATCGGAGCGCCTGGGCCGACCGGCGCATGTCATCGCCGCGTTCGACACCGAGTTGTTCGGCCACTGGTGGTACGAGGGCCCGGCATGGCTGGAGCGCGTGCTGCGGGCACTGCCTGCCGCCGGGGTGCGGGTCGGCACCCTGGCCGACGCCGCCGCCGGCGGGTTTGTCGGCTCGGGGGTCGAGCTGCCGCCCAGCTCGTGGGGTTCGGGCAAGGACTGGCAGGTGTGGGCCGGGGCTAAAGTGGCCGACCTGGTGCAGCTGAACACCGAGGTGGTGGACACCGCGCTGGCCACCGTGGACAAGGCGCTGGCTGAAACCGGCGCCGCCACCGCCCGCGACTTCGTCGCCGACCAGATCCTGCGCGAAACACTGCTCACGGTGTCCAGCGACTGGCCGTTCATGGTGAGCAAGGACTCGGCGGCCGACTACGCGCGGTACCGGGCACACCTGCACGCCCATGCGACGCGCGAGATCGCCGCCGCGCTGGCATCCGGTCACCGCGAGACCGCCCAGCGGCTGGCCGACGGATGGAACCGGGCCGACGGCCTGTTCGGTGCCCTGGACGCCAGGAGGTTGCCGCGCCCGTGAGGGTGCTGATGCTGTCGTGGGAGTACCCGCCGGTGGAGGTGGGCGGGCTGGGCCGCCACGTCCATCAACTCGCGACGGCGCTGGCCGCCGCGGGCCACCAGGTCGTGGTGCTGAGCCGCCGCCCATTCGGCACGGATCCCAGCACCCATCCCGGCACGGACCAGGTCAGCGAGGGCGTGCGCGTGGTGGCCGCCGCGCAGGACCCCCACGAGTTCGATTTCGCCCGCGACATGATGGCGTGGACGCTGGCGATGGGCCATTCGATGATCCGCGCCGGGATCACGCTCGACAAACCCGACGTCGTGCACGCCCACGACTGGCTGGTGGCGCATCCGGCGGTTACGTTAAGCGGATTCTACGACGTGCCAATGGTTTCCACGGTCCACGCGACGGAGGCCGGTCGGCACTCGGGCTGGATCAACGGCGCGATCAGCAGGCAGGTGCACGCGCTGGAGTACTGGCTGGTACGCGAATCCGACTCGCTGCTCACGTGTTCGGCGTCGATGCGCGACGAGATCACCGAGCTGTTCGGGCCAGGCTTGCCGGAGATCAGGGTGATTCGCAATGGAATCGATGTGGCGGGTTGGCCGTTCGCCTGGCGCAAACCCCGCGCCGGCCCGGCACGGCTGCTCTACGTCGGGCGGCTCGAGTACGAGAAGGGCGTTCACGACCTGATCGCGGCGCTTCCCCGTATCCGGCGGACCCATCCCGGCACCACGCTCACCATCGCCGGCGAAGGGACGCAACAGGATTGGCTCACAGTACAGGCCCGCCGGCACCGGGTGCTGAAAGCCACCACGTTCCTCGGTCGGCTGGATCATGCCGGGCTGCTCAGCGCGCTTCGCGACGCCGACGCCACCGTGCTGCCCAGCCACTACGAGCCGTTCGGCATCGTGGCACTGGAGGCGGCGGCGGCGGGCACCCCGCTGGTGACGTCGACCGCGGGCGGTCTCGGCGAGGCGGTGATCAATGGGGTGACCGGATTATCCCATCGGCCACGGGATGTGGCCGGCATCGCCGGGGCGGTGCGGCGGGTGCTCGACGACCCGGAGGCCGCCCAGCGCCGGGCGGTCGCGGCCCGGCAGCGGCTGACATCGGACTTCGACTGGGGGACGGTGGCCGCCGAAACGGCGCAGGTTTACCTCGCGGCCAAGCGCCGCGAACGCGAACCGGTGGCGCGGCCGGTGATCGTGGATCATCCCCTGGCCGACCGCTGAACGGTTCGATCGGCGTCGAATCACTTCCGGCTTAGCCTGGGTGTCATGCGAGACATCGCGGATCTTCCCGTCGGGGGTGACGCCGACATCGCCGCGCTGGGTGCGCTGTTCGCCGACCCGGCCCGCTGCTCGGTGCTGCTGGCGCTCGACGACGGCCGCGCGCTGCCGGCGAGCGTGCTGGCCGAGGAGGCCGGCGTCAGCCGGTCGACCGCCAGCAGCCACCTGACCAAGCTGACCGATGCGGGCCTGCTGCGGGTGGAGACGCACGGCCGGCACCGCTACTACCGGCTGGCCGGTCCACAGGTGGGCGCGCTGCTGGAGCAGCTGGTGGCGCTGTCCCCGCCGCGGCCGATTCGCTCGCTGCGGGAGGGCACCCGGGCGGCGAAACTGCGCTCGGCGCGCACCTGCTACGACCACCTGGCCGGCCGCCTGGGCGTCGAGCTGATGGGCAGCCTGCTGGATCGCGGGGTGCTGAGCGGCGGTGACGGGCGGTATGAACTGACCGATCGCGGCCGGGATTACCTGACCGAGCTGGGTGTCGACATTCGGTTCGGAAGAAGACCCGTGGTGCGTTACTGCGTGGACTGGAGCGAGCAGCGCCACCACCTGGGGGGCGCACTGGGCAGGGCGATACTGGAGCGGTTCCTGGCGGCGCGGTGGATCAGCCGGGTGCCCCGAGGCCGCGCGGTGGCAGTCACCGCCGAAGGCCGCACCGCGCTGGCCGACCGGTTCGGCGTCGACTGGCCCGGATCTCGTTGAGACGCACAGGAGCGGGTGGAAGAATCCGAGGTGACGGAATCGAGGTCACCATGACAATCTTTTACGTCCTTGCCGCGGCGTTCGGCGCCGGGGCGTTCTGGCTGGCAACCAACTTCCGCGTCGTCAAACAGTTCGAGCGGGGCGTGGTCTTCCGGTTCGGGCGAGTGCAGCAAAGCGTCCGTGGGCCGGGGCTCACCGTGCTGATCCCGATCGCAGACCGTATGCAGAAGGTCAACATGCAGATCATCACCCTGCCGGTGCCGGCCCAGGACGGCATCACCCGCGACAACGTGACGGTGCGGGTGGACGCGGTCATCTACTTCAAGGTCGAGGACCCGCTGCGCGCCGCTGTCGATGTGCAGGACTACATGTCGGCCATCGGGCAAGTCGCGCAGACATCGCTGCGGTCGATCATCGGCAAGAGCAACCTGGATGACCTGCTGTCCAACCGGGAGCGGCTCAATCAGGGCCTGGAAGTGCTGATCGACAGCCCGGCGCTGGGTTGGGGCATCCACATCGACCGCGTCGAGATCAAGGACGTCGTGCTGCCCGACTCGATGAAGCGGTCGATCGCCCGCCAAGCCGAGGCGGAACGCGAGCGACGCGCCCGGGTCATCACCGCCGACGGCGAGCTGCAGGCATCCGAGAAACTCGCCCAGGCCGCGCAGGTGATGGGCGAACACCCCGCGGCGCTGCAGCTGCGGCTGCTGGAGACCGTCGTGGAGGTGGCCGCCGAGAAGAACAACACCCTGGTGTTGCCGTTCCCCGTCGAATTGCTGCGGTTCCTGGAGAAGGCCACGCCGCAGCCCGCCGACCGGGCTGAGGCAAGTCTGCTGCCCTAGCGGGTGCCTAGCGGGCCCGGCGGGGTCAGCGGGTGGCTTTCTTGCGGTCAATGTCGGCCAGCGCGGCGGCAAGTTCCGCACGCTGCGCTGCCGACGTCTCCCAGGCCAGCTTGCGGTTCTTGACCACCTTCGCGGGTGCACCGACCGCGATCGAATAGTCCGGAATGTCGCCCTTGACCACCGCGTGCGCACCCAGTACGCAGCCCCGTCCAATCGTGGTACCCCGCAAAACGCTGACCTTCGCGGCGATCCAGGTGTCCGGGCCGATGCGGACCGGGCTCTTGGTGATGCCCTGGTCCTTGATCGGCATGTTCACGTCATCCATTTTGTGGTCGAAGTCGCAGACGTAGCACCAGTCCGCCATCAGCACCGAGTCGCCCAGCTCGACGTCGAGGTAGGCGTTGATGACGTTGTCCCGGCCGAGCACCACCTTGTCACCGAATCGCAGCGAGCCCTCGTGGGCGCGGATCGTGTTCTTGTCGCCGATGTGCACCCAGCGGCCGATCTCCAGCTGCGCCAGCTCCGGCGTGGCGTGGATCTCCACGCCCTTGCCGAGGAACACCATGCCGCGGGTGATGACGTGCGGGTTGGCCAGCTTGAATTTCAACAACCGCCAGTACCGGACCAAGTACCACGGCGTATAAGCCCGATTGGCCAACACCCACTTCAGCGAGGCCAGGGTCAAGAACTTGGCCTGGCGCGGGTCACGCAGCCGCGAACCGCGCCAACGTTTGTGGATCGGCGCACCCCACATCGTCGTCATGGCCGGAAAGCCTACGCCGAGCGGCACAACCGGCCGGGTTACCCTCGGTGGACGCGACCGCTGCCCGGCCAACGGAAAGGACGCATGTTCGCCCGCTTCCCGCTTCGACGATTCGTGGCACTCGCGTCGACGGCAGTCGTTCTCACCGTGACGGTCGCGGGCTGCGGAAACACCGACAGCTGGGTCGAGGCGGCGCCCACCGGGGGCTGGCCCGGCCAGTACGCCGACGCCGCCAACAGCAGCTACACCGCCACCGCCGGGGCTCAGGCGCTGAGACTGCGGTGGACCCGCTCGGTCAAGGGCAGCCTGTTCGCGTCGGCCGCCCTCGGCGGGGGCGACACCCACTATGTCGCACTCAACGGCCAGACCGCCGGCGGCTGTTCGCTGATGGTGTGGGAGAACGCCAACAACGGGCGGCAGCGCTGGTGCACGCGGCTGGTGCTCGGCGGCGGGTTCGCCAGCCCGCTGTTCGACCAGTTCGACAACCTCTATGTCGGCCAGCCCGGCACCATGCTGTCGTATCCGTCGACGCAGTGGGTGCGCTGGCGGCACCCGGTGATCGGGATGCCAATGACGCCGCGGTTCCTCGGTGGCGGACGATTGCTGGTGGTCACGCACCTGGGCCAGGTGCAGGTGGTCGACGCCCACAGCGGTGACGTGGTGGGCTCCTCCATCGACCTGGTGCTGGGGGTCGACCCCACCGACTCCAACCGCGGCCTCACCGACTGCCAGCAGGCCCGGCCGCTGTGCCCGGTGGCGGCGGCCCCCGCCTACGCGCCGTCGAACGGCATGATCGTCGTCGGGCTGTGGCCGCCCGGCGCCAGGGCGCCGATGCTGACGGCGCTGCAATACCACGCGGGGCAGACACCGGTGCTCTCCCAGGAGTGGACGAGCGACGCCGTGACAGGCGGTGTGCTGGCCAGCCCGGTGCTCTCGGCCAACGGCTCAACGGTCTATGTCAACAGCCGCGACGGCGGGCTGTGGGCATTGGGCGCCGCGGACGGCAAGCCGAAATGGTCGGTGCCACTGGGCTTTACGCCGCAAACGCCGCCGTCGGTGGCGCCCGGCGGGTTGATCGTCGCCGGCGGCGGTCCAGGGACGAAACTGGTGGCAGTGCGCGACGGCGGTGACCACGGCGACGTGCTGTGGCGACGCGACGACGTCACACCGCTGTGCACGCCCAGCCAGGCCGGCCACGACGTCGCCTACGCCGTGACCCCCGACGGCGGCACCGGTCTGCAGCTGCTGGTCTTCGACCCCGCCGACGGGCGCAGCCTCAACAGCTATCCGCTTCCGCAGGCGACCGGCTGGCCGGTCGGGGTGGCGGTCGGTCACGACGGTCGCGTGGTCACCGGCACCAGCGACGGCCAGGTGTACAGCTTCGCGCCGGCCTGAGGTTTGCGGGCTCAGGCCAGCACCGGGGCAACCGCGCTGCGCGGCACGTGCACCTCGTTGGCACCCGCCGACGACGGCAGCAGTTCGCCCTGGCTGAAAAAGAAGATCAGCTCGTCGTCGGTGACCGCGAAGTTCTGGTAGTGCGACGGGTCCATCCCGTCGCCCGGCGAAATCGAAACCGGCTGGCCGGTCTGCCGCGCCAATTCCCGTTGCACGATCGGAAAAATCACCGCCAGCGGCTTGCTGCCCGGCTTGAACAGGGCGTCGAACACGATCGGCTGGCTGGTGTCGAGGTTGTCATTGAAGGCCTTGTACCAGGTCACCGGGTGCGCGCCGCCGACATCCTGGAAGATCTTGAACACCGCGCTCTGCGTCCCGTGCGGCGCCGTGCCGGAGTGGTACTCCACCGCGTTCGCGTCGAGCTCGTAGGGCAGATTCCGGGAGCCCGGCATCTGCGAGACGTTGATGAACCCGTCGCGGGTCTGGGTCAGGTAATCGATCATCGGCTGCATGTTCGCGTAGTCGACCGGGAAGGTGGCGTCGAACCGGTAGGTGTTGGTGGCGGCGTGGATCTGGCACGTGTTGTTGTCGACGGCGCCGCCCATGTCCGCGCACGGGGTTTGGCCCCGCGCGACGGTGCCGCCCGGCAACCCGAGCAGGAGCCCGGCGGCCAGAACCGCGGCCGCCTTCAACGAGCGTGTCATCGGTTTCCTCGAGACGAGTTGGCCGCCAGCGTACCCGCGGCCCTATCGCGACGGACGGCAAATGAAGGCCGCCAGCCGACCCGGCCGGGTGCCCACCCGGGTGATCACCACCGACAGCTGCTGAGTGCCCCGCAACCGCAGCCGAGGCCGCAGCGCCGCCGGGTCGACGTCGACACCGCGCACCAGGATTTCGACGGCGCCGCAGTCCCGTGCGGCCAGCGCCTGGCGCATTCGCCGCTCGCCGAACGGTATCTCCTCGAGCACCTCGAATCCGCGCACTCCGGATGGCAGCTGCGCGCCCGACAGATAGGCGATCCTGGGGTCGAGTTGCCACAGGTTGTGCCGGGCCGCGTAATGGCGCACCAAGCCGGCCCGCACCACCGCCCCGTCGGGATCGATGATCCACCGCCCGGCCGGCGCAACGGGACAGTCGTCGGGATCTTCGTCGGTGATCTGCGTCAGGGCACCGTGTCCGTCGAGGATGGTGGCGCGCCGCGACACACCCGTTCGGGCCAGGCCGGGCGGCCACAGGCATGCTTCCCGGACCGCACCGCCCAGCGATGTCACCTCGATCTCACCTTCGAACCCGGCGCCGCTCAGCCACTCGAAATCGATTCCCGGGGAGCACTTCACCACCAGATCACGCCCGGCATAAGTGTCGAGAAGCCGGTCCAGCGGCGGCGTGTAGTCGCGCGGGTCGAAGCGGCGCCTAGCGCCGGACCGCCGGCCCGGGTCGGCGAACACGGCCGTGTTCCTGCTGACCGGATGCAGCGCGTCGGCGCGCAGCAGCGCCACACCGGCCACGTTGTGGCGGGCCATCGCCAGCCGTACCGGGTCGATATCGCTGCCGAGCACGTTGGCCACCTGGCGCAGCTGCGCCAACTCGGTGCCGATCGAACACGTGACGTCGTGGACCGTGCGGCCGGCGAGCCGGGCCGCCCGGTGCGCCGCCACCGCCGCGGCGGTGGCCTGCTGCAACGCGTCGTCGGTGAACAGCCAAGCGCCGACGTCGCCGAACTTGGCCGCTGCGCGTCGGCGCAGCAGCACCGTCTGGACCAGGATGCCGGCCCGATTCCCGAAAAGCCTTCGCGCCGAGGCGATGTCGGAAATACGGGTAGACTCCGTCAGCGGATAGGCCCCGACCGTCCGCAGCGCCTCGACGCCCGGTGCCGACCGTAGGTAGGCGACGTCGTCGAGCGAGAAGTTCAGGGTCCCTGGGGGTCGGGCGAACCGAGGTGGGCAGCACGGGGCTTTACCCCGGTGACCATCACGTTGTAGTACCAGCCCTTCGGCACCAGGTGACTGAGCACATTGGCGTCCACCCAGCTGAGCATCAGCCAACTGGCGAAGGCGAATTTCGCCCAGTGCCAACCCAGCCGGCCGGGCGGCACCGCCGCCTCCAGGGTGCGGAGCGGCCAGCCCAGCATCGCCGCGGTGAATTCCGTGGTGGCGGTGCGCACCTCGACAGCGCCCGCGTGCACCGACATCCGCTCCAGGTCGGCCGGGTCGAAGGTGTGCAGATCGACGATCGCCTCCAGGGTCGCGGCGCGGGAGGACTCATCGAGTTCGGCCTGCGGGCGCCGCCAGCCGGTCAGCCCCGGCAACCGCGTCACGTTCGTGACCGCCCGCCACGTCAGCGTCGACAGGGCGCGGGCGTAGCCGTTGCCGACGTTGGTCGGCTCGCCGGCGAAGATGAAACGGCCGCCGGGCTTGAGCACCCGCACGACCTCACGCAGCGACCGCTCGACGTCGGGGATGTGATGAAGCACCGCGTGCCCGACCACCAGGTCGAAGCTGTCGTCGTCGTAGGGGATGCCCTCCGCGTCGGCCACCCGGCCATCGATCTGCAGACCGAGCGACTCACCGTTACGGATGGCGACCTTGACCATGCCCGGCGACAGATCGGTCACCGACCCGCGCCGCGCGACGCCGGCCTGGATCAGGTTGAGCAAAAAGAAGCCGCTGCCGCAGCCCAGTTCCAACGCGCGCTCGTAGGGCAGGTTGCGCAGTTCTTCGCCCGGAACGGTCGCGTCGAAGAGGTCGCGGGCGTAGTCGACACACCGTTTGTCATACGAGATCGACCACTTGTCGTCGTAGTTCTCGGCTTCCCAGTCGTGGTAGAGCACTTGGGCGAGTTTGCGGTCGTGGCGGGCGGCCTCGACCTGTTCCGCGGTGGCGTGCGGTTGCGGCACGGGATCGTGACTGGTCGTGGTCATGACGGGCAAGCCTATCCGCCCGCCGCGTCGGCGACGAACCGCCGGTCGGCGCGGGCGAAGGCCTCGACGTAGCGGCGCCGCTCGTGGTCCAGATCGCCACCGTCGATCGCGGCCTTGGCGGCGGCCAGCGCGGGTTGGGGCATCGCGAGGAAGCGGCCGACCCAGTGGGCCGCGGCGTCGTAGACAGCGTCTGGCGCGACCATCTCGTCGAGTAGCCCGATCGCCAGCGCCTCGCGGGCGTCCACGAACCGGCCGCTGAACGCCAGCTCCTTGGCACGGCTCGCGCCGACCAGCCGCGGAAGCCGCACCGACGTGCCGCCCCCCGGGATCAGGCCGGCCAGAATCTCGGTGCAGCCCAGCTTGGCGTTGTCGCCCGCGATCCGCCAGTCGGCGGCCAATGCGAGGCCCAGGCCGCTGCCGAGCGCATACCCGGTGATGGCCGCCACCGTCGGTTTCGGGATCGCGGCGACGGCGCTGACGGCGTCCTGGCGCAACCGCGCCACCATGTCGGCGTCAGACGGGCCGAGCGTGCGCAATTCGTCGAGGTCGTCGCCGGCGCAGAAGATCTCGTGGCCGCCGAACAGGATCACGGCGCCGATGTCGTCGCGGGCAGCCACTTCGGCGGCCACTGCGACGACCTCGCGGCAGGCCTGCCGGGTCAGGGTGTTGGTCGGCGGCCGGGACAGGACGATCGTGGCGATACCCGGGCGTTGATCGCTGACATAAACGCTGACGAACTCGTTCACCACGGCCGCCCGCGGCGCGCGCGCTCGTAGCGCTCGCTGTCGAAGAACTGCAGGCTCCAGTTGCCTTCGGTCCCGATGACTTCGGTCCGCATCGGGACTATCTCGCGCTGGGTGGCCAGCACCTCGGCGACGCTGCCGGTCCGGGCCAGCGTGTCGAGCTGCGTCCAGGTCGGCGGCAGCAGGACCCGGCGACCGGCCGCGAAGTCCTCGATCGCCTCGGCCGGGGTGGCCCAGCGCGCGTCCACCGCCTCGGTGGTGTAGCCGTCGGCATGCTGGCCCTGCGGCAACGCGGCGACGAAGAAGTAGGTGTCGTAGCGGCGGCGGTGTCCGGTCGCCGGGGTCACCCAGTTCGCCCACGGCCGCAGCAGGTCGGCGCGCAGCACCAGGTTCTGCCGCCGCAGGAAGTCGCCGAACGACAGCTCGCCGACGGCCAGCTGCCGACGGGCGCCACGATAGGCTGTGGCGTCGGCGACAATGGTGCGCTGGTCGGGACCGGCCAACAGCACCCCGCACTCCTCGAACGTCTCCCGGGCGGCCGTGCACACCAGCGCCAGCGCGAGATCCTCGCCGACCCCCAGCCGCTGCGCCCACCACGCGGGTGGTGGGCCCGCCCAGGCGATGTCGGCGCTGCGATCGCGGTCATCGACGCCGCCGCCGGGAAAGACGGTGGTGTTCGGCGCGAATTCCATGTTCCGGTGCCGTTGCAGCAGGAACACGGCCAGCCCGTCTCCGGTGTCCCGCAGCAGCATCACGGTCGCGGCGGGCCGCGGTGTCATCGGCGCCTCGGTCATCAGCGGGCCCGATGCGCGGCGCGGGCACGGATGCGCCGCGCAAAATAGCGGCCGTCGATGTAGTCCAGCGCGATGGACTGCCCGAACGCGCTGGACAGGTTCTCGGACGTCAGCACGTCCGGCAGCAGCCCGGCAGCCACAACCCGGCCCTCGGAGAGCACCAGGCCGTGACTGAAGCCCTGCGGGATCTCCTCGACGTGATGGGTCACCAGCACGATCGCCGGCGCATCCGGGTCGGCGGCCAGGTCGGCCAGCCGGGCCACCAGCTCCTCACGGCCACCGAGGTCCAACCCGGCCGCCGGCTCGTCGAGCAGCAGCAGCTCGGGGTCGGTCATCAGCGAGCGCGCGATCAGCACCCGCTTGCGCTCGCCCTCCGACAGCGTCTCGTAGGTCCGCTCGGCCAGGTGCTCGGCGCCCACGCTTTCCAGCGTGTCGATCGCCTGGGCATAGTCGAGGTCCTCGTAGGTCTCCTGCCAGCGGCCCAGCACCGCGTAACCGGCCGACACCACCAAGTCGCGCACCAGCTCGCCGTCGGGTACCCGCTGCGCCAGGGCCGAAGAGCTCAGGCCGACGCGGGAGCGCAGTTCGGACGTGTCGACCCGGCCGAGGCGCTCGCCCAGCACATAGGCCACGCCGGACGACGGATGCTCCATCGCGGCGGCGATTCTCAGCAGCGACGTTTTGCCCGCCCCGTTCGGGCCGATGATCACCCAGCGCTCGTCGAGTTCGACCGACCATGTCACCGGTCCGACCAGAACCCGACCGCCGCGGCGCAACGACACCTTGTGGAAGTCGATCAGCAGGTCGGGATCAGTGCTGGGTTCAGGCACCCGCCCATCGTGCCGTATCACCGTCGAGCGGCCCGGAATGGGCCGGTTGATGCCGGTCACGTCTCGGGGATATCCACCCGGCGCAGCACCCCGTCGACGGCGTCGGCCGCCTCGATCTCGCCGCGCGTCACGCCGAGGATGAACAGCACCGTGTCGAGGTAGGGATAGCTCAACGACGCGTCGGCGACCTCCCGCAGCGCGGGTTTGGCGTTGAACGCCACCCCCAGCCCGGCGGTCGCCAGCATGTCGATGTCGTTGGCGCCGTCACCGACCGCGACGGTCTGCTCCAGCGGCACACCGGCCTGCTGGGCAAAGTCCCTCAGCGCCTTGGCCTTTCCCGGCCGGTCGATGATCGGCCCGACAAGCCTGCCGGTCAGCACCCCATCGACGACTTCCAGCTCGTTGGCGGCGACGAAGTCGAGCATCAACTCGTGCGCCAACGGCTCGATCACCTGGCGGAAACCGCCGGAGACCACCCCGCAGTGGAAACCGAGCCGTCGCAACGTCCTGAGCGTGGTCCGGGCCCCCGGCGTCAGCTCGAGTTCGTCGGCGACCTCGTCCAGCACCGTGACCGGCAGGCCCTTCAGCGTCGCGACGCGCCGCCGCAGCGATTCGGCGAAGTCCAGCTCGCCGCGCATCGCGGCTTCGGTGATCGCGGCGACCGATTCGCCGGAACCGACCCGGTCGGCCAGCATCTCGATCACTTCCTGACGGATCAGCGTCGAGTCGACGTCGAACACGATCAGCCGCTTGGCCCGCCGCTCCAGGCTGGTGTCCTGCACCGCGACGTCGACGCCTTCGTCGGCGGCCATCTGCGCCATCGCAGTGGGCAACCGTTCGCGGGCTTCGCCGGGCACCGAGACGCGCAACTCCAGCCCGGTCACCGGGTAGTCGGAGATGCCGCGGATGAAGTCGATGTTCACGCCGAGCGATGCCAGTTCGCGGGCCAGCGCGCTGAATGCGCGTGCGGTGACGGGCCTGCCGAGCACGACCACCGTGTGGGTCGGCGGCTGACGGATGATCGGCAGGGCGCGGCTGCGCTCGATCGACACGTTGAGGCCAAGGCTGTGGATGGCGTGCTCAACCCCGGCGCGCAGTGACGCGCTGTCAGCGACCTCGGTCGAGCAGGCGACCAACACACCCAACGTCAGCCGGCCGTGGATCACCACCTGTTCGACGTTGAGCAGCTCCACCCGGTGCCGGGAGAGCACCTCGAACAGCGCCGACGTCACGCCGGGCCGGTCGAGGCCGGTGACCGTGATCAGGATCGAGACCTTCGCATTGGCGGCGTTGGCGCCCGACCCGCCCGTTGGCGCGCTCACCCCCGGTCGCCGCGGTGCGGGAGCATCAGCTCGAGGTCACCTCGGGATGCCGTCCGATGTGCGACTCGGCGCGCATGCGCTCGATCATGTGTGGGTAGTGCAGTTCGAAAGCGGGCCGCTCCGAACGGATCCGGGGCAGCTCGGTGAAGTTGTGCCGCGGCGGCGGGCAGCTGGTCGCCCACTCCAGCGAATTGCCGTACCCCCAAGGATCGTCGACCGTGACGGGCTCGCCGTAGCGCCAACTGCGGAACACGTTCCACACGAACGGGATCACCGACGCGCCGAGGATGAACGCGCCGATCGTCGAGACGATGTTCAGCGACTCGAAGCCGTCGGTGGGCAGATAGTCGGCGTAGCGGCGCGGCATGCCCATGTTGCCCAACCAGTGCTGCACGAGGAAAGTGGTGTGGAAGCCGATGAACGTCAACCAGAAATGCAGCTTGCCCAGCCGCTCGTCGAGCAGCCGGCCGGTCATTTTCGGGAACCAGAAGTACACCCCGGCGTAGGTGGCGAACACGATCGTGCCGAACAGCACGTAGTGGAAGTGCGCCACCACGAAATACGTGTCGGTGACGTGGAAGTCGATCGGCGGGCTGGCCAGCAGCACACCCGACAGCCCACCCAACAGGAAGGTCAGCAAGAATCCCACCGAGAACAGCATCGGTGTCTCAAAGGTCAACTGGCCCTTCCACATGGTGCCGATCCAGTTGAAGAACTTGATCCCGGTGGGCACCGCGATCAAAAACGTCATGAAGGAAAAGAACGGCAGCAGCACCGCGCCGGTGGCGTACATGTGGTGCGCCCACACCGCGATCGACAGCGCGGCGATGCTGATCGTGGCGTACACCAGCGTCGAGTAGCCGAACAGCGGCTTGCGGGAGAACACCGGGAAGATCTCGGTGACGATCCCGAAGAACGGCAGCGCGATGATGTACACCTCGGGGTGACCGAAGAACCAGAACAGGTGCTGCCACAGGATCACACCGCCGTTGGCCGGGTCGTAGATGTGCGCGCCCAGGTGGCGGTCGGCGGCCAGCCCGAACAGCGCGGCGGTCAGCAACGGGAACGCCAGCAGCACCAGGATGCTGGTGACCAGGATGTTCCAGGTGAAGATCGGCATCCGGAACATCGTCATGCCCGGCGCCCGCATGCAGATCACCGTGGTGATCATGTTGACCCCGCCCAGGATGGTGCCCAGGCCGCCGACGGCCAGGCCCAGGATCCACAGATCCCCGCCGGCGCCGGGGCTGTGGATGGCATCGGTGAGCGGCGTGTAGGCGGTCCAGCCGAAGTCGGCCGCCCCGCCGGGGGTGATGAACCCGCTCAAAGCGATCAGCGCACCGAACACGAAGAGCCAGAACGACAACGCGTTGAGCCGCGGAAACGCCACGTCGGGTGCCCCGATCTGCAGCGGCAACACGATGTTGGCGAAGCCGAACACGATCGGGGTCGCGTAGAACAGCAGCATCACGGTGCCGTGCATGGTGAACAGCTGGTTGTACTGCTCGTTCGACAGGAACTGCATCCCGGGCACCGCAAGCTCGGCACGCATGAACAGCGCCATGAGGCCGCCGACGAAGAAGAACGCGAAGCAGGCGACCATGTACATGATCCCGATCAGCTTGTGATCGGTGGTGGTGATCAGCTTGTAGATCAGGTTGCCTTTGGGACCCAGGCGTGCGGGGAAAGGCCGGCGGGCCTCGAGTCCTCCCAAGGGGGGCGCTTCGGCGGTCAAGAGTTCCTCCAAAGGTCGTCGCGCTCCCTCGAATCCTAGACCCGATTCGGCGGCCTGTCGGTATGGGTCCTACAAACCGTCGTACGTCGCTGGCAGGCCGTGGTTTGTTACCGTCGGCCTCGTGGTCAGGCCGGGTGTGCTCGCTGCGATCGCGGCGGCGGCCACCGCGGTTTCGGTCACCGGCTGCTTGGGAAGTGCCCCCGGCGGGGCTGGGCCTTCGCCGAGCCGGTCGGTGTTGACCAGCACCACCAAAGTCGCCGGGGCGGGTGTGCTGGGCAACGAGCGCAGACCCGACGACTCCTGCGCGCCGCAACCGGCGGCGCCGGATCCCGGGCCGCCCACCCGGCAGGTGCGCCACGCCGCCGGTGAGAGCGACGTGCCGGCCGATCCGCAGCGCATCGTGGTGCTTTCCGGAGACCAGCTGGACGCGCTGTGTGCGCTCGGTCTGCAATCGCGGATCGTCGCGGCCGCGCTGCCCGACGACTCGGCCAACCAGCCGTGGTACCTCGGCACGGTGGTGCACAACCTGCCGGCTGTCGGCACGCGCAGCGCGCCCGACCTCAACGCCATCCAGGCGGCCAGGCCCGACCTGATCCTCGGCTCGCAGGCGCTGACGCCCGAGGCCTACCCGGCGCTGGCGGCGATCGCGCCGACGGTGTTCACCGGCGCCCCGGGCGCGGCGTGGGAGGGCAACGTGCGGCTGGTCGGGGCGGCGACAGGACGCGCCGGCGCGGCCAACGGGTTGGTCGACGAGTTCAACGCGGCGGCCGGCACGGCCGGCGCCGACAGCGACGCGCCCCATTTCCAGGCTTCGGTCGTGCAGCTGACCGAGAACACGATGCGGGTGTACGGCGCCGCGAACTTCCCGGGCAGCGTGCTGGCCGATTTCGGCGTAGACCGGCCGGCGTCGCAGCGGTTCACCGACAAGCCCTACCTGGAAATCGGCACCTCCGACGCCGACCTGGCGCACGGCGCGGACCTCTCCCCCGCGGACGGCGACGTCATCTACGTGTCGTTCTCGTCGTCGGCCGCCAAGGACCGCGCCGAGCGGGTGTTCGACAGCGATGCCTGGCGCCAGCTGTCCGCCAACCGCGACAATCGGGTGTTCGTCGTGAACAACGAAGTGTGGCAGACCGGGCAGGGCATCGTCGCGGCGCGCGCCGTCGTGGCCGACCTGAAATGGGTGAACGCCCCGATCAACTGAGCGGCATCGGGTTGGTGAGTTGACGCTTGGGGGTCGGCGGGCGGCGGCCCGGGATGGAAGTTAAACTTGCTAAGTTTCGATGAGAGGTCAGGATTTTGAGCAGTGTTTCCGCATACGCCGCCACGTCAGCCACCGAGCCGCTGACCAAGACCACGATCACCCGCCGTGACGTCGGGCCGCACGACGTGGCGATGAAGATCGAGTTCGCCGGCATCTGTCACTCCGACATCCACACCGTCAGGGCGGAATGGGGTCAGCCGAACTACCCGGTGGTGCCCGGCCACGAGATCGCCGGCGTGGTGACCGAAGTCGGCTCTCAGGTCAGCAGGTACAAGGTCGGCGATCGCGTCGGTGTCGGCTGCTTCGTCGACTCCTGCCGTGAATGCAGCAGTTGCCGCGCCGGCCTTGAGCAGTACTGCAAGGTCGGGATGACGCCGACGTACAACGGGACCGGTAGGGACGGACAGCCGACGCAGGGCGGCTACAGCGGCGCGATCGTCGTCGACGAGGACTATGTGCTGCGGATCCCGGATGCGCTGCCGCTGGACGCCGCCGCGCCGCTGCTGTGCGCCGGCATCACCACCTATTCGCCGCTACGCCATTGGGACACGGGCACGGGCAAGCGGGTGGCGGTGATCGGTCTCGGTGGCCTTGGGCACATGGCCGTCAAGCTCGCCACCGCGATGGGCGCCGAGGTGACGGTGCTGAGCCAGTCGCTGAAGAAAATGGAGGATGGCCTGCGTCTGGGCGCAAGCAACTACTACGCGACCTCCGACCCGGAGACGTTCACGAAGCTGGCCGGATCCTTCGACCTGATTCTGAACACCGTGTCGGCCAACCTGGAGATCGCCGCCTACCTGGGACTGCTCGACGTCAACGGCGCGCTGGTCGAGCTCGGGCTACCCGAGCACCCGATGCCGGTGCCGGCCTTCCCCCTGGCGGCAGGACGACGCAGCCTGTCCGGCTCGATGATCGGCGGCATCCCGGAAACCCAGGAGATGCTGGACTTCTGCGCCGAGCACGGCGTCACCCCCGAAATCGAGGTGATCGAGCCGGACTACGTCAACGAGGCCTACGAGCGGGTGCTGGTCAGCGACGTGCGCTATCGCTTCGTCATCGACACCGCGTCACTGGCGTAGCTACAGGGGCGTGCTCTTGATCCCAGCGAGCGGCCAGCCGCCGGCGACCAGTCGGCAGGCGACGCGCTTGATGTCGTCGTCGGATGGCCGGCGGTCGGTGACGTCGGCGATCAACTCCGCGATCTCGCCGCGGTCGATCGCCCGGTTGTCAGGCGCGGAGGCCGTGATGTGGTGAACAACCTCCGTCACCTGGTCGTCGCTGAGCTCGGTGCTACGCAGCAGCGCAAGCAGCGGGACACGATCGGGACCCGGAACGCCCTCGGGGTAGCCAGCGCGCAACCAGTTGAGAATCGACGCCAGCAGCGACGTGGTAGTCACGCGCCCAGTGTCGCCGCCGGCCGGCGACGGCGCCAGCAGTGCGGTGCACAGTTTTGTGGTCATTCATTGCTCGTTCACCACGAGCTGCGTTGAATTGGGGACATGGCTCGGGTTTTGGTGTTGTTCGCCGTGGGCTTGCTGGCTGTGACGATGACAGCCTGCGGCGGATCCACCACGCCGACCGGCCACTCCCCGCCAACGTCGACCTTGTCGACGACCGTCGCCACCGAGCCGGTGACGAAGGTCTCGGCGAACACCGCATCGCAAGCCGAAATCCAAGCGGCGCTCAGCAATGTGGGCGTCAGCGACGCCGGCCGGTGGGCGGCAGAAGTCGTGCAGAACCGGCCCTATCCCGCCGACGACGCCAACCTCACCAAGCTGCGCAACGACCTCGCCAGGGACAACCCCGGTCGGGAGACCGTCGACAAGATCGTCTCGGCGCTCACCCCGTGACCGTGCGGGACGGCAGGAGGCAGCACCCGTTAGCCGCAGACATTTGCCTTGGCCGTCAGCGAAAGGCACGTGGGCGGTCCTTCGGGCAGCCCGGCGAGGCGATGAAGGATCCCGCCGACGACCGCTATCCGTAGCGTGCCCACTTCGCGTTCGTTCGGCTCGCCGACTTCGTCGGCGGTGCCGTCGAGGATCAGCTGGTACTCGCCGTCGCCGTCGGGGTCCCAAACCAGGGTCAGGCCAGGACGGGCGATCGCGTTTGATCGTGTCCGTGCCCCGACGTCGGCGATGAGCCGCTCGCCATCAATCGTGATCATCGCCGTGACGACATGTGGGCGCAGCGACTCCCCCACGGTGACCAGCGTGGCCCGCGATCCGAACTCGCGAATCAAGCGCCGAACATCGTCGAACGCGACCTCGTGTGGCACATATGCATCGTAG
>JAFARC010000023.1 GCA_019245755.1 Mycobacteriaceae bacterium
ACACACCGTGGCAAACCGCGGATGACGCGCCCGATGATGATTGAGCGAATGGGCCACATCGGCCAACCCCACCCCGGCACCCGCACCGGCCATCCACTGCGCCAACACCGCAGCCATCGACGCAATCCGCTGCGGCGTCTTACCCGACACCACCAACGTCACCACCGCCGGATCCGGCCCCCGCTCAACAACCTCCACCACCGGCGCCTGCTCGATCACCACATGCGCATTCGTGCCGCTGGCGCCGAACGACGACACCCCAGCCCGCCGCGGACCACCGTTGCCGGGCCACTCCATCGGCTGTGAAGCGATCGTGAAGCGCGATGCGCCCTCGCTCGCGTGCGGTGTCAGGCGCTGAAAATTCAGGTGTCTGGGGATGTATCCGCGCTGGACGCTCAGGACGGTTTTGATGAAACCGGCTATGCCGGCGGCCGACTCCAAATGACCAAGATTGGTCTTGACCGAGCCCAACACCAACGGTGCCGAACCGTTTCTGTCGGAGAAGATCTGGCTTAACGCATCGAGTTCGATCGGATCGCCGAGTGCGGTGCCGGTGCCGTGAGCTTCGATGTAGTCGATGTCGGCTGGCTGCAGCCGCGATGCGCCCAGCGCCTGGCGCAACAACGCCTGCTGGGCCGGCCCGTTGGGCACCGTCTGCCCGCTGCTGGCGCCGTCCTGATTGACCGCCGAGCCGCGCACCACCGCCAGCACCCGATCCCCGTCACGCAGCGCATCGCCAAGTCGCTTGAGCACCACCACCCCGCAGCCCTCGCTGCGCACATACCCGTCCGCACCGGCATCAAAGCTCTTGCACCGACCATCGGGCGACAGCATGCCAAACCGGGTGAGCGCGATGTTGGCTTCGGGCCTGAGCATCAGGTTGACGCCGGCGGCCAGCGCGGTGTCGCTTTCCCGGCGGCGCAGGCTCTGACAGGCCAGATGCACCGACACCAGCGACGACGAACACGCGGTATCGACGACCAGGGCGGGACCGCGCACGCCGAGGAAGTACGACAACCGCCCGGCGGCGAAGTTCGGCGAGTTCCCGAACGGAATGTAGGCGTCGTAATCTTGTGGCCGTAACCTGTCCACGAGCTTGAGCATGTAGTCGTAGGCGGTCTGACCGACGAAGACTGAGGTTTGGGTGCCGCGGATCGTCTGCGGGGGGATGCCGGCGTTTTCCAAAGCCTCCCAGGCAACTTCGAGCAGCAGCCGCTGCTGGGGATCCATCGCCGCGGCTTCTCGCGGCGAGATGCCGAAGAACTCCGCGTCGAATTCGTCGGGCTGCCACGACGTCAGGAAGCCGCCCTCGATGGTGCATATGGTGCCCGGCACCGTGTTGTCGTCCGAGTAGAAGGCGTCGGCGTCCCAACGCTGCGACGGCACCCGCACAATCCCGCTGCGCCCGTCCTGCAACAACTGCCAGTACTGGTCGGGGTTATCGACACCACCGGGAAACCGACATCCCATGCCGACCACGGCAATCGGCTCGGTATCGCCCTTCTCGGCGATCTCCAGCCGTGCTGTCAGTTCATCGATCTTGTGGAGCGCCTCGGTAATGATCGCCCGGCGATCCGGCGGTGCGACAGCCATCGCGCTCAGCTCACCCTTTCGGAGAGATCAGCCTTGGTGAGGTCGTCGTAGGCATCGACACTGTCGGAATCGGCGTCCGCGATTCCGGCAAGGTAGTCGGCGAGCTCTTCGACGGTCGGATAGTCGAAAACAATGGTCTGCGGCAGGACCTCGCCGAGGGTTTCGGCAAGCGCACGCTGCAGTATCACGCTCATCAACGAATCCATGCCGAGCTCGAAGAAGTCCGCCGATGGACTTAGGGACTGTGAAGGAGGCAGTCCCATCACCGCCGCGACGAGTACACCGACGTGGTTACGCAGCACAGCGCGACGCTGCGGGAGTCCGCACGTGCGCCACACGTCCTTGATTTCGCCGGCCGGAATCGCGGCGCCGTCGATTGGGTGCGCGCTGTCGTGCCCGGGGGGCGCCGGCTCGTCGAGATCGACGATGCCGCCCCAAATATCGGGATGCTCCCGCTCGAATATGCGGCCAACTGCCCACAGGACGGCGTGGGCCGGATCGGTCTGCGGCACGGCTCGGTCGGCTGGGCTCAGCATGAACAGCCGGGGCGGCGACGCCGTCGTGGCCAATGCTGCGGTCAGCCTTCTCGCGGTGCTGAACAGCCAAAAGCCCGAGTCGGCAGTGAAATTCGCCGGCGACACATCCGGCGCGTACAGCACGTTGCTGGCACGACCGAGGGCATCCAGAAGTGCTGCGCCCTCGACATCTTCGGCCAGGACGGCCGTTGCCATGACCGTGACGCGGAAATCATCGCCAAGCAGATCGCGGATCCGGTCGCCGAGGTCCGCCTCGGCGAACACCAGCCAGGATCCGTCACCGGCGGTCTCGGTTTGCGACAGCGGATGGGCCGGCCAGATCAGCTCCGTTTTCGCAACCTGCGTCGACGGGGGGGCGCTTATCCAGTGGCGGGTGTGGTGCCAGGGGCTGGTCGGCAGCGTCGGGTGCGGCTCGGGCGGGTGTGGGGTGTGCGGGGGATGGCTGGTGTGCGTGGCGTTGAGGTTGGTGTGGAAGGTGTGGGTGTCGTGGGTGTCTCGTTGCAGGGTGCCGATGGTGTGGTGGTGGATCTCGGGCAGGCTGTCGCCGATGGCGTGGGTCAGCAACGGGTGCGGGCTGATCTCGACGAAGGCGGTGTGGTTGTCGCCTGCAGCGGCGATGGCCTGGCTGAATCGCACCGGCCGACGCACGTTGGCCACCCAATAGTCGGCGTCGAATGTCGGTGTGGTGACCTCGGCGACGGTAGAGATGAACGCAATCGTCGGGCTTTCGGGCGCCAGACCCGCCAACTCGGTGCGCAATGCAGGCAGGATCGGGTCGATGGTGGGGTGGTGCGAAGCGACGTCGACGTCGATGCGCCTGGCCAGTCGGCTCTGTCCGGCCACCGCAGCGATCAGCGTGTCGACGTCGTTGGGCGGTCCCGCGATAACGGTCTGGCCCGGGGAGGCATACACCGCCAGGCTGACCTGGGGGTAATCGGCGATCAGCGTCGCGGTGGCCTGGGCGTCCAGTTCCAGCAGCGCCATCGCGCCCGCTCCGGAGAGCCGTGACATGAGCTTGGATCGGGTGGCGATCACCCGCAACCCCTCGGCCGGGGTCAGCGCCCCCGCCACGACGGCCGCGGCCACCTCGCCCATCGAATGGCCGATCACCGCATCCGGCGTGACTCCGTGGGCGCGCCACAACTCGGTCAGCGCCAGCTGCAGCCCGACCAGCACCGGCTGGATGCGGTCGATGCCGGTCACCGCCTCGCCGTGGGCGAGCACGTGGTGCAGCGAAAACCCGACCTGCTCCACAAACACCGGCTCCAACTCGGCCACCGCCGCCGCAAACGCCGGCTCATCGGCCAACAACTGCCGGCCCATCCCCGCCCACTGCGACCCCTGGCCCGAATACACGAAGACCGTGCCGGCACCGCAGCCGCCCTCATGTGGGCCGACCACGCCCACCGCCGTTTGACCGGCCGCCAAGGCCCGCAAACCTGCGATCGCCTGCGCGCGGTCGCGAGCACACACCGTGGCGAACCTGGCATGCCGGGCCCGGTGATGGTTGAGCGTGTGGGCCACATCGGCCAACCCCACCCCCGCGCCGGCGCCGGCCATCCACTCCGCCAACACAGAGGCCATCGACGCAATCCGCTCCGGCGTTTTGCCCGACACCACCAACGTCACAACCGCCGGGTCGGGCTCCCACACCACCGGAGCCGGGGTCGGCGCCTGCTCTATCACCACATGCGCATTCGTGCCGCTGACGCCGAACGACGAGACCCCCGCGCGCCGCGGCCGCCCGACGGCGGGCCACTCCATCGGCTGTGAAGCGATCGTGAAACGCGATGCGCCAGCACTGGCGTGCGGCGTCAACTGCTCGAAGTTCAGGTGCCGGGGAATGTAGCCGTAGCGCACGCTCAGCACCGTCTTGATGAAACCGGCAATGCCGGCAGCCGACTCCAAATGGCCAAGATTGGTCTTGACCGAGCCCAACACCAAGGGTGCCGAACCGTTTCTGTCGGAAAAGACCTGACTCAGCGCCTCCAACTCGATCGGATCACCGAGAGCGGTCCCGGTGCCGTGAGCCTCGATGTAGTCGATATCGGCTGGCTGCAGCCGCGATGCGGCCAGCGCCTGGCGCAACAACGCCTGCTGGGCCGGCCCGTTGGGCACCGTCTGCCCGCTGCTGGCACCGTCCTGATTGACCGCCGAGCCGCGCACCAGCGCCAGCACCCGATCCCCGTCACGCAGCGCATCGCCAAGTCGCTTGAGCACCACCACCCCGCAACCTTCGCTGCGCACATACCCGTCGGCACCGGCATCAAAGCTCTTGCACTGACCGTCGGGAGCCAACATCCCCCACCGCGAGCACGCGATGCTGTTCTCCGGGGTCAGGATGAGGTTGGTTCCGGCGGCCAGCGCGGTGTCGCTTTCCCGGCGGCGCAGGCTCTGACAGGCCAGATGCACCGTCACCAGCGACGACGAACACGCGGTATCGACGGCCAGTGCGGGACCGCGCAGGCCGAGGAAGTACGACAACCGCCCGGCGGCGAAGTTCGCCGCGCTCCCGAACGGCACATAAGCGTCGATGTCTTCCGGGCGCAGCCTCCCCGCCAACGTCAGCGAATAGTCCTTGGTGGTCAAACCGATGAACACCGAGGTTTGCGTCCCGCGGATCGTCTGCGGCGCGATGCCGGCGTTTTCGAGTGCCTCCCAGGCAACTTCGAGGAGCAGGCGCTGCTGGGGGTCCATCGCGGCGGCCTCCCGTGGGGCGATGCCGAAGAACTCCGCGTCGAATTCATCGGGCTGCCACGAGCTTAGAAAGCCCCCCTCGGTGGTGCATATCGTGCCCGGCACGGTGTGGTCTTCGGAGTAGTAGGCGTCGGCATCCCACCGCTCGGGCGGCACCCGCACGATCCCGCTGCGCCCGTCCTGCAACAACTGCCAGTACTGGTCGGGGTTATCGACACCACCGGGAAACCGACATCCCATCCCGACCACGGCAATCGGCTCGGTATCGCCTTTTTCGGCGATCTCCAGCCGGGCTGTGAGTTCGTCGATCCTGTGGAGCGCCTCGGTAATGAGCGCCCGGCGATCCGCCCTGGCCGTAGTCATCGCGCTTAGGTCAGCCTTTCGGAAAGTTGCTGCAGCAGTTCGGCCTCGCTGAGATCCTCGTAGGCATCGACATCCTCCAGATCGGCGACCTCGATCAGCTCCGGAAGTATCGTGGCCAAGTAGTCGGCGAGCGCGTCAACGGTGGGGTAGTCGAAGACGACAGACGCGGGAAGCGATACCCCGAGGCTTTCGATGAGGGCGCGCTGCAGCGTCACACTCATCAGCGAATCCATGCCGAATTGGAAGAAGCCGGCCGACCGATCCAGCAACTGAGGTGAAGCCAGGCCCATCACCGACGCAACCAATTCGGCGACGTGATCGATCAAAAGATCGCGACGCTGCTCGAGTTCGCACTGGCCCAATGCCACCCGGAACTCGGTCCTGGGGGTCGTTGGGGTGTCGCCGTTCTCGTCGTCGACGTTCTCGGCGGGCAGCAGGTCGTCGACGATGTGTAGCGATGCACGGGTGCGGTATGCGGTGGCCAGTCGGGTCCAGTCGGCGGCCACGACGGTGGAGCGGACCGGGGCATCGTGGCCGGTCGCCGACCATAGTGCCTGGATGGCGACCTCATCGGGCATC
>JAFARC010000029.1 GCA_019245755.1 Mycobacteriaceae bacterium
GGCGATGGTGGCGGCGATGCACACGAAGATCAGGACGCGGCCGGAGTCCACCACGACGACAACGTCGTGCTAGGCACCGACACCGACTTCTGGGAAAAGGTCGGCATCGACCCGATCCGGATGATCACCAGCGCGGGCACGTTCTACACGCTGCGCTGCTACCTCGACGACGACCCCGTCTTTTTGGGCCGCAACGGCAGGATCAGCGTGTTCGGCTCCGAGCGGGCGCTGGCGCGCTACCTCGCCGACGAGCACGACCACGACCTGTCGGGACTGGCCACCTACGACGACATCCGCACGGCCGCCACCGACGGCTCGCTGCACATCGACGTCACCGAGGACAACGTGTACGTGCTGACCGGGCTGGCCGACGACATCGCCGACGGGCCGGACGCGCTGGACCACGAGCAGCTGGAACTGGCCGTCGAACTGCTCAAGGACGTCGGCGACTACGCCGAGGAGCGAATCGTGGGCACCACGCTGAGACCCGACACGGCCCTTGGCAAGGTCGTCGCGCACGTGCTGGACCCCGACAAGGTACGCAAGCCGTCGGCGCCATACACCGACGCCGTCGCCCAGTGGGAGCGCCTGGAAACCTTCCTGGAGTCGCGGCTGCGGCCGGAGTAGGTCAAGGGCTGTGCCCGACGGCGCGCGCTGGCACACCGCCCGTCGTCTTTCCCGGCGACCACGGCGGTTCCTCAGCGCGCCGGCAGCGTTCGCCGACCGGCTGTTGGCTTAACCGATCAGGACCGCGAAGCGGGGCTTGATCACCTCGTCGATCAGCGCGAGGCGTTCGTCGAATGGGATGAACGACGACTTCATCGCATTGATCGTGAACCGCGCCAGGTCGCTCCAGCCATAGCCGAACGTCTGCACCAGCCGCAGCATCTCCTTGCTCATGGTGGTGTCGCTCATCAGCCGGTTGTCGGTGTTGACCGTGACCCGGAAGCGCAGCCTGGCCAGCCGGTCGAACGGGTGGTCGGCGATGCTGGCCACCGCCCCGGTCTGGACGTTGGAGCTGGGGCACAATTCCAGCGGAATGCGCTTGTCCCGAAGCAGCGAGGAAAGCCGACCGAGCCGGCAGCTGCCGTCCGGGCCCTCGTCGATGTCGTCGACGATGCGCACGCCGTGGCCGAGCCGGTCGGCGCCGCAGAACGCGATCGCCTCGTGGATGGACGGCAGGCCGAAAGCCTCGCCGGCATGAATTGTGAAGCGGCCGTTTTCGTTTCGCATGTATTCGAACGCGTCGAGGTGACGGGTCGGCGGATACCCGGCCTCGGCACCGGCGATATCGAAACCGACCACGCCCTGGTCGCGGTAGCGGATCGCGAGCTCGGCGATCTCCAGCGAGCGGGCCGCGTGGCGCATCGCGGTGACCAGGCAGCGCACCGTGATGGTCTTCCCTTCGCTGCTCGCCGCCTTCTCGCCGTCGGCGAAGCCCGCGAGCACCGCATCGACCACCTCGTCGAGCGACAGCCCGTGGTCGATGTGCAGCTCTGGCGCGAATCGGACCTCGGCGTAGACGACGTTGTCGGCCGCCAGGTCTTCGACACATTCGTAGGCCACCCGGTACAGCGCCGGCGCGGTCTGCATGACCGCCACCGTGTGGGCGAACGGTTCCAGGTAGCGCTCCAGCGACCCGCTGTGGGCGGCGGCGCGGAACCAGGTGGCCAGCGAGTCGGTGTCGCCGGCCGGTAGGTCGTGGTAGCCGACCTGCCCGGCCAGCTCCAGCACGGTGGCCGGGCGCAGGCCGCCGTCAAGGTGGTCGTGCAGCAGCGCCTTGGGCGCCTGACCGATCATCTCCAGCGTCAGGGGCGCGGTCATGGCACGACCCGATCGATGACGAGTGCACGCTGCGGCGGGTGCTCGTCGAGACCCCAGCCGGATTCCAGCGTGGCGAGGGCCGCGGGGATGCGCTGCGGTGTGTCGGTGTAGAGGGTGAACACCACCTGCCCGGCGGCCACCGGTTCACCGGGACGCCGGTGGATCCGGATGCCGGCCCCGTGCTGGACGTGTTCGCGCTGGCGCGTCCGGCCCGCACCGAGCCGCCACGCCGCCAGGCCCACCGCCATCGCGTCGATGTCCCCCATTGTGCCGCCCGTGGCGGCGACCACCGTCTCGGAGTGGGCACCCAGCGGCAGCGGCGCGGCCGGATCTCCGCCCTGCGCGGCGACAACCGCGCGGAACGCGTCCATCGCCGACCCGTCGCGCAGCGTGTCGGCGGGATCGCGCCGATCCAGCCCGGCGACCTGGGCCATCTCGGCCGCCAACCGCAGTGTCAGCTCCACCACGTCGGCGGGGCCGCCACCGGCCAGCACCTCGAGGGCCTCGGCCACCTCGACGGCATTGCCGACGCTCGCCCCGAGCGGGCGGTTCATGTCGGTGATCAGCGCGCGAGTGGCCACACCGTGTGCGCCGCCCAGGTCGACCATCGTTTCGGCCAGCTCACGGGCTTCGGCGATGGTCTTCATGAACGCGCCGGAGCCGGCCTTCACATCGAGGACGAGCCCGGAGGTGCCCTCGGCGATCTTCTTGCTCATCACCGAGCTGGCCACCAGCGGCAGCGACTCCACGGTGCCGGTGACGTCGCGCAGCGCGTAGATCTTGCGGTCGGCCGGGGCCAGCTGTCCGGGCGCGAAGATCGCGCCGCCGACGTCGCAGAGCTGTTGGCGGATCCGGGTTGCGGGCAGCTCGGCGGAGAACCCCGGGATGGATTCCAGCTTGTCCAGCGTGCCGCCGGTGTGGCCCAGCCCCCGGCCGGCGGCCTGCGGCACCGCACCGCCGCACGCGATCACGATCGGCACCAACGCCAGCGTGATCTTGTCGCCGACGCCGCCGGTCGAGTGCTTGTCGACGGTCGCGAGCGGCTTGCCGTCGCGGTGCAGGCCGGAGAAGTCGAATCGCTCGCCCGACGCCACCATGGCCGCCGTCCAGCGCGCGATCTCGGCGCGGTCCATGCCGCGCAAGAAAATCGCCATCAGCAGCGCCGACATCTGCTCGTCGGCGACCTCGCCCCTGGTGTACGCGTCGACGACCCAGTCGATCGCCGGAGCAGTCAACGCACCCCCGTCACGTTTGGTCCTGATCACCGACGGCGCATCGAAGACGAGCCGCAGCGGGTGCCCCGCCGTCACGGCGGCGACCCGAGATCGTCGGGGCCGAACGGCTCGGGCAACAACTCGGCCAGCGGCCGCGGACCGTCGCGGTGGTCCACCAGCATCGCCGGGCCGCCGTGCTCGAGCAGCACCTGGCGGCAGCGCCCGCACGGCATCAACGGCTCCGCCGCGGCACCGACACAACTCAGGGCCAGCAGCCGGCCTCCGCCGGTGGAATGCAGTGCGCAAACCACCGCGCACTCGGCGCAGAGACCAAGGCCATATGAGACATTTTCCACATTGCAGCCGGTCACGATGCGGTGGTCATCGACCAGCGCGGCGGCGCCCACGGGGAACCCCGAATACGGCGCATAGGCGTTCGCTTTGGCCGTTATCGCTTTGGCGCGCAGCAGCTTCCAGTCAACATTGACGTTCATGGTGACGATCTTCCCGTGTTCATCTGAATGGATTCCGAGCGGGCGTGGGCGGCCCGGGGGCCGCGCCGGTGGGTCGGCAAAATCACTGCTTGGCCTGCTCGCAGCGGTTGCGCCGTGGTGGTTTGGTGGTCAGGGATGGGTTTAGAGTCCACCCCACGGTCCACCGATGGTGTTGGAGGTCGCGATGAGCGCTTGCGTGAAGAGCAAAGGGCAGTGATGGCCCAGTCGACATCGACCGGAACGCCCGCGGTCGCGGCGCCGCGCACGTCCCGCAGAACCCGGTACCGCGGGGACCCCGGCATGTGGTCGTGGGTGCTCCACCGCATCTCGGGTGCCGCCATCTTCTTCTTCCTGTTCGTCCATGTGGTTGACACGGCGCTGGTACGGGTCAGCCCGCAGGCCTACAACGAGGTCGTCGCCACCTACAAGACACCGATCGTCGGCCTGATGGAAGCCGGGCTGGTGGCCGCAGTGCTGTACCACGCCCTCAACGGCATACGGGTCATCCTGATCGACTTCTGGTGGCGCGGCACCCGATATCAGCGGGTGATGTTGTGGCTGGTCGCCGTCGTGTGGTTGCTGGTGATGGTGCCGGCGCTGATCGTGCTCGGGGTGCACATGGCGGAGCGATTCGGATGACGGCGCGTGGGCTGCCCGCGCCGGTGCTGCAGCGTAGCCACGACCGGCCCGCCGCGCTGGACAATCCGCGCGCCCCGCGGCGGCGGTCGGGCATGCCGAATTTCGAGAAACACGCGTGGCTGTTCATGCGGTTCTCGGGGATCGTGTTGGTCCTGCTGGCGCTGGGCCACCTGTTCGTGATGCTGATGTGGGACAACGGGGTCTACCGCATCGACTTCAACTACGTCGCGCAGCGGTGGGCGTCGCCGTTCTGGCAGACCTGGGATCTGCTGTTGCTGTGGCTGGCGCAACTGCACGGCGCCAACGGCATGCGCACGATCATCGCCGACTACGCCCGCACGGGGTCCACCCGGTTCTGGCTGAACGCGCTGCTCGCGCTGGCGGTGACGTTCACGCTGGTGCTGGGCACCTACGTGCTGCTGACCTTCAACCCGAACATCGGGTGACCGGGAGTCATGAGCGCTTGCGCCAGGGGCCGACCAGGGAGGCCAAGACAATGATCCAGGAACACCGCTACGACGTGGTGATCGTCGGCGCGGGAGGGGCCGGGTTGCGGGCCGCGGTCGAAGCCGGTCCGCGGGTTCGGACCGCCGTGCTGACCAAGCTCTACCCCACCCGCAGCCACACCGGCGCCGCCCAGGGTGGGATGTGCGCCGCGCTGGCCAACGTCGAGGACGACAACTGGGAGTGGCACTGCTTCGACACCGTCAAGGGCGGCGACTACCTCGCCGATCAGGACGCGGTCGAGATCATGTGCCGGGAGGCCATCGACGCGGTACTCGATCTCGAGCACATGGGGATGCCGTTCAACCGCACCCCGGAGGGCCGGATCGACCAGCGCCGGTTCGGCGGGCACACCCGCGACCACGGCAAGGCGCCGGTGCGCCGGGCGTGTTACGCCGCTGACCGCACCGGCCACATGATCCTGCAGACCCTGTATCAGAACTGCGTCAAGCACGACGTCAAGTTCTTCAACGAGTTCTACGTGCTCGACCTGGCGCTGACCGAAACGCCCGGCGGCCCGGTGGCCACCGGTGTCATCGCGTACGAGTTCGCCACCGGCGACATCCACATCTTTCATGCCAAGGCCGTGGTGCTGGGCACCGGCGGGTCGGGGCGCATCTACAAGACCACCTCCAACGCGCACACGCTGACCGGCGACGGCATCGGCATCGTGTTCCGCAAGGGACTTCCGTTGGAGGACATGGAATTCTTTCAATTCCACCCGACCGGCTTAGCCGGTCTGGGGATCCTGATCTCCGAGGCGGTCCGCGGCGAGGGCGGCCGGTTGCTCAACGGCGAGGGCGAGCGGTTCATGGAGCGCTACGCGCCGACGATCGTCGACCTGGCGCCGCGCGACATCGTCGCCCGCTCGATGGTGCGGGAGGTACTGGAGGGCCGCGGCGCCGGTCCGCACAAGGACTACGTCTACATCGACGTGCGCCACCTCGGCGAGGAGGTGCTCGAGGCCAAGCTGCCCGACATCACCGAGTTCGCCCGCACCTATCTGGGCGTCGACCCGGTCAAGGAGCTGGTGCCGGTCTACCCGACCTGCCACTACGTGATGGGCGGCATCCCGACCACCGTGCACGGGCAGGTGCTGCGCGACAACACCGCCATCGTGCCCGGCCTGTACGCGGCCGGGGAGTGTGCATGCGTGTCGGTGCACGGCGCCAACCGGCTGGGTACCAACTCGCTGCTGGACATCAACGTGTTCGGCCGGCGCGCGGGCATCGCCGCCGCCGCGTACGCCGAGAGCCACGACATCGTCGCGCTGCCGCCCGAACCGGCCTCGATGGTGGTCAACTGGGTCGGCGACATTCTGTCCGAACACGGCAACGAACGCGTCATCGACATCCGCAACGCGCTGCAGCAGTCGATGGACAACAACGCCGCCGTGTTCCGCACCGAGGAGACGCTGAAGCAGGCGCTCACCGACATCCACGCGCTCAAGGAGCGTTATTCCCGAATCACCGTGCACGACAAGGGTTTACGCTTCAACAGTGACCTGCTCGAAGCCATCGAGCTGGGCTTTTTGCTGGAGCTGGCAGAGGTCACCGTGGCGGGGGCGTTGAACCGCAAGGAATCCCGCGGTGGGCACGCCCGGGAGGATTACCCCAACCGCGACGACACCAACTACATGCGCCACACCATGGCCTATAAGCAGGGCAGCGGGCTGCTCAGCGACATCGCCCTGGACTACAAGCCGGTGGTGCAGACCCGATACGAGCCGATGGAGCGTAAATACTGATGGCAGAGGCACTTCCAGATCCTGGGCTGCCGCCGGTACCGGAGGGTGCGGTAATGGTGACAGTGCGGATCGCGCGATTCAACCCCGACGATCCCGACGCGCGAGGCTGGCAGAGCTTCCGGGTTCCGTGCCTGCCGAGCGACCGGCTGCTGAATCTGCTGCATTACGTGAAGGGCTACCTGGACGGCACGCTGACGTTCCGGCGGTCCTGCGCCCACGGCGTGTGCGGATCCGACGCGATGCGCGTCAACGGCGTCAACCGACTGGCCTGCAAGGTGCTGATGCGCGACCTGTTGCCCCACAAGCCCGGCAAGCAGCTGACGATCACCGTGGAGCCGATCCGCGGCCTGCCCGTGCTCAAGGACCTCGTCGTGGACATGGAGCCGTTCTTCGCCTCCTATCGGGCGATCAAGCCGTTCCTGATCACCTCCGGCACCCCGCCCACCCGAGAGCGCATCCAAAGCCCGGTGGACCGGGCCCGCTACGACGACACCACCAAGTGCATCCTGTGCGCGGCCTGCACGACCAGCTGCCCGGTGTTCTGGCACGAGGGCAGCTACTTCGGGCCGGCGTCCATCGTCAACGCGCACCGGTTCATCTTCGACAGCCGCGACGAGGGCGCCGCCGAGCGGCTCGACATCCTCAACGACGTCGACGGGGTGTGGCGCTGCCGCACCACGTTCAACTGCACCGAGGCCTGCCCGCGCGGGATCGAGGTGACCAAGGCCATCCAGGAGGTCAAACGCGCGTTGATGTTTGCCCGCTGAGCAACTCGTGCGGGCGACCGCCGGACGGTTCGGCTGGCCGGCGAACGGTGCGGTCATTGCCGCAGTCAGGTAGCGCCCGTTAATTTCACGGACGGTAGCGACCACCCGTCAGCCTCGTCTGAGCGGTTTGGCGGATATCGCGGGTTGTCACACCGTCGGGGGTTGTGACGTCTAGTAGGTATGAGCAACACAGCACGCATCGAGCCGGTGTCCCCGCAGCGCGCGCCGCGGTGGATCCGCGTCGGGTATCGCCTCGCCAGACGCCGCTACGGTGAGGTCCCCGAGCCGTTCGCGGTGTCGGCCCACCATCCCGGACTGCTGCTCAGCGGCGCCATACACGAGACCGCGCTGCAGCGCGCCTCGACGAAGCTGCCCGCGGGCGTGCGCGAGCTGGCGGTGTTGTGGACCGCGCGCCGGATCGGTTGTTCGTGGTGCGTCGATTTCGGCACGATGCTTCAGCGCCTCGACGGGCTGGACGTCGAGCGGCTGGCGGACATCGACAACTACGCGACGTCGCCGCGCTACAGCGAGGACGAGCGAGCGGCGATCGCCTACGCCGACGCAATGACCACCGACCCGCACACCGTCACCGACCAACAGGTCGCCGACCTGCGGCGGCGCTTCGGTGATGCCGGCGTGATCGAGCTGACCTACCAGATCGGGGTGGAGAACATGCGGGCACGGATGAACACCGCACTGGGAATCACCGAGCAGGGGTTCACCTCCGGTGATGCATGCCGGGTGCCGTGGACGGCGCCCGACGCATCGGCGAGCCGGTGAACTTGTCCGGGTTCGCGACGTCCCACACCGCGTAGACCTTGCCGTCGCACACCGTCACCGCGGTCACGCGCGGCAGCATCGGCGGGTGTCCGTCGCGGCCGGGCGCTCCCGGCGTGTACGCGCCAAGCTCGCCGTTGACCAGTGCCAGCCGGTTGGCGTGGGGCCAGCCCGGTCCGTAGCGGCGGGCCAGTCCGAACAAGAACCGCGCCACTTTGTCGGGGCCGTGGATGACACGAAACGCGGTGGGCGCCTTGCGGTTGGAGTCGCCGGTGAACGTCACGTCCGGGTGCAGCAGCGCGACGACGGCGGCGATGTCGCCGGCGGCCATCGCGGCCATCAGCCGCCCGACCACCTCGGCGTGGGCCGGGTCGGGCTCGGGTGTGGCCTCGGCCACCGTGCGGCGGGCCCGGGACGCCAGCTGGCGAGCCGACGCCTTGGTGGTGTCCAGCACGTCGGCGATCTCGGTGAACGGCACCGCGAAGCCGTCGTGCAGCACGAACGCACCCGCTGATCCGGCGTGAGCCGCTCCAGCAGCACCATTGCGACGAACCGCGCGTCCTCGCGGGCCACCAGCGCGGACAACGGGTCCGCGCCGTCGAGGTCGGTCACCACCGGCTCGGGCAGCCACTCGCCGAGGTAGGTCTCCCGCCGGCGGGCCGCCGAGCGGAGCCGGTCCAGCGAGAGCCTGCTCACCACGGTGGTCAGCCACGCCCGAAGATCGGCGATCGGCTCGGCGTCGCTCGCCGAGTCGTTCCAGCGCAGCCAGGCGTCCTGCACGACGTCCTCGGCATCGGCCACCGTGCCGGTGAGCCGGTAGGCGACGGCGGTCAACTGGGGCCGCAGCGCCTCGAAGTCGTCGATCCGCTGTGCGGCGGTCACATGGTGAGTCTAGGTGTAGCTTGGGATCCCGATGACCCTGTCCGCCCAGGCCGATCGCCATCTGTGGGGGCATTTCGCCCGCCACGGCGCCGGCATCACGCCGCCGGTCATCAGCCGTGGCGAGGGGGTCACGATCTGGGACGACCGTGGCAGGAGCTACCTCGACGGGCTTTCGGGACTGTTCGTCGTGCAGGTCGGCCACGGCCGCACCGAGCTGGCCGAGGCGGCCGCCAAGCAGGCGCGGCAGCTGGCGTACTTCCCGCTGTGGTCGTACGCCACCCCGCCCGCGGTCGAGCTTGCTGAACGGCTGGCCGGCTACGCGCCCGGTGAGCTCAACCGGGTGTTCTTCACCACCGGCGGCGGCGAGGCCGTCGAGTCGGCCTGGAAGCTGGCCAAGCAGTACTTCAAGTTGACCGGCAAAGCCGGGAAATACAAGGTTATTTCGCGATCCGTCGCCTACCACGGCAGCCCGCACGGCGCGCTGGCTATCACCGGCCTGCCGTCGTTTCAGGCACCGTTCGAGCCGATCACCCCCGGCGCGCGGCACGTCGGGAACACCAACTTCTATCGCGCGCCCGCCGACAGTGACCTGAAGGAGTTCGGGCGGTGGGCCGCCGACCGCATCGCCGAGGCGATCGAGTTCGAGGGGCCCGACTCCGTCGCGGCCGTGTTCCTGGAGCCGGTGCAAAATGCCGGCGGCTGCATCCCGCCGCCGCCCGGCTACTTCGAACGGGTGCGGGAGATCTGCGACGACTACGACGTGCTGCTGGTCTCCGACGAGGTGATCTGCGCGTTCGGCCGCATCGGAGGAATGTTCGCGTGCAACGACTTCGGCTACCTGCCCGACATCATCACCTGCGCCAAGGGCATGAGCTCCGGGTACTCGCCGATCGGCGCCATGATCGCCACGGACCGGCTGTTCGAGCCGTTCAACGACGGCACAACGACGTTTTCGCACGGCTACACCTTCGGCGGGCATCCGGTGTCGTGCGCGGTCGCGCTGGCCAACCTCGACATCTTCGAGCGGGAGGGCCTCAACGGCCACGTCGCAGCGACCGCGCCGGCGTTCCGGGCGACTTTAGAGAAGTTGCTGGACCTGCCGATCGTCGGTGATGTACGCGGCGAGGGCTTCTTCTACGGTCTGGAGCTGGTCAGGGACAAGGCGTCGAAGGAAACGTTCACCGACGAGGAGAGCGAGCGGCTGCTGCGCGGCCTGCTGTCGCCGGCGTTGTTGGACGCCGGGCTGTACTGCCGCGCCGACGATCGCGGCGACCCGGTGGTGCAGCTGGCGCCGCCGTTGATCAGCGGCCAGCGCGAGTTCGACCAGATCGAGCAGATTCTGCGCGGAGTGCTTTCGGAAGTGTGGCGCCGGCTATAGCCTGCTGGCGTGGTCAAGCCTGCCGGCGTGGTCAAGCCGCCGATCAATCCGGTTCGCTGGCAGCCGCCGCCGGTGAAAGAGTTACCGCCCTTCGAAGAGGTGCCGCTGACCGTCATCGAGGTTCCCGGCCCCGCGCCCGAGGACGTCGTCGCCGACGCCGACGGAGGGATCTGGACCGGCCTGGAAAACGGTCGGATCGTGCGGATTGCTTCGGGTGATTCTTCGGGCGGTTCTTCGGGCGGTTCTTCGGGCGGTCCGGTGGTGGTCGGCGACACCGGTGGCCGGCCGCTGGGACTGGCCGTCGCCCGCGACGGTCGGCTGCTGGTGTGCGACAGCCACCGGGGCCTGCTGGCGATGGACACTGCCACCGGGGGATTCGAGGTGCTGGTGGAGTCGGTAGCGGGCCGGCGCCTGCAGTTCTGCTCCAACGTGACCGAAACCTCCGACGGCACGTTGTATTTCAGCGAGTCGACAAGCGCGTTCGGCTACGAGTACCACAAGGGAGCGGTGCTGGAAGCCAGCGGCCGGGGCAGCCTGTTCCGCCGCGACCCGGACGGCACCGTCACCACCGTGTTGGAGGGGTTGTACTTCGCCAACGGGGTCACGCTGACCAGCGACGAGTCGGCGGTGGTCTTCGCCGAGACGACCGCACGACGGCTCTCGAAATACTGGCTGACCGGACCCCGCGCCGGGTCGGTGACCCCGCTGGTGCGCAACCTGCCCGGCTATCCCGACAACCTGTCGACGGGCGCCGACGGGCGGATCTGGACTGCGATCGTGTCGCCGGTCAACAAACTGAACGACCTGCTCGCGCGCCGCGCGCCGATGCTGCGCAAGCTGCTGTGGCGGCTACCGTACCGGCTGCTGCCCGGCATTCCCGCCGGAGCATGGGCGGTCGCGTTCTCGCCCGACAGCGGCGAGCCGGTGGCCGGGTTGCGGGGCAAGGCGCCGCGCTTCGGGTCGTCCACCGGGCTGGTCGAGGCGGGCGGCCGGCTGTGGCTGGGCTGCATCGGCGGCTCCGCGGTGGCCTATACCGCGCTGTGACACCGTGCGGACCGTGCCGCTGACGGCGACCGTGACGTTCATCGCCTACTCTGCACTGTCAATGGGCTCGTTGAGTTGTGCGTCGCGTCGCGTGATGTGCGCGGCTTCTTCGGTGTTGTTGGCCGGCTTGGTTTCGGCTGCGCCGGTGGCCTGGGCGGAGCCGAACGCCGCGGTCGGCGCCGACACCTGCCCGTACCGGGTGACGACACCGCCGGCCGTGGACGCGTCGGAGGTACCCACCGCCGGTGACGCGCCGGTGCCGCTGCCGGTGCCGGCGAAAACCGTGGGCGGCGACGCGCTGGGCGGCTGCGGCGTCATCGCGGCGCCGGGCACGCCGCCGGTGCCCGACGACATCTCCGCGGATGCCTGGCTGGTCGCCGACCTCGACAGCGGCGACGTGATCGCCGCCAAGGACCCGCACGGCCGGCACCGCCCGGCCAGCATCATCAAGGCCCTGGTGGCCATGGAGGCCATCAACTCGCTGGACATCAACAAAACCGTCGCCGGAACCGCCGAGGACGCCAACGCCGAGGGCACCCGGGTCGGCGTCGACGTCGGCGGCACCTACACCGTCAACCAACTGCTGCACGGGCTGTTGATGCACTCGGGCAACGACGCCGCGCACGCGCTGGCGATGCAGCTCGGCGGGGTCGACGCTGCGTTGACGAAGATCAACACGCTGGCGGGCAAGCTCGGCGGCCGGGACACCCGGGTGGCGACGCCGTCGGGGCTGGACGGCCCGGGGATGAGCACGTCTGCCTACGACATCGGGCTGTTCTACCGCTACGCCTGGCACAACCCGACGTTCGCCGACATCGTCGCGACGAAGACATTCGAATTCCCCGGCCATCCGGCCCGCCCGGATGTGCCCGGCGACACCGATCACCCGGGCTACACGCTCGAAAACGACAACCAGCTGCTGTTCAACTACCCCGGCGCGCTCGGCGGCAAGACCGGCTACACCGACGACGCCGGGCAGACGTTCGTCGGCGCGGCCGCGCACGGCGGCCGGCGGCTGGTCGCGGTGCTGATGCACGGGACGCGGTTGCCGATTCCGCCCTGGCAGCAGGCCGCGCACTTGCTGGACTACGGTTTCGGTGTTCCGGCGGGCACCAGGGTGGGCACCTTGGTGGATCCGGACCCGTCGCTGGTGGCCCCGAAGGTGCCCACTTCGTTAAGCGACGCGGCCACCCAGGCGGCCGGGGTGGCGGCGGCCGGCGATTCGTTGCCGGTGCGGGTCGGGGTCGCGGTGATCGGCATGGTGGTGGTCTTCTGCCTGATCCTGGTGGCGCGCTCGATCAACCGGCGCCCGCAGCACTAGGGGCGTGGTGGTTGGCGGCAGTGATTTCCGTTTGGCTGAGCCGCGGACCGGGTTCGGCGATGGTCTAGCGGCGGCGGGCCCAGGAAACGCCCAGCGCGGCAAGGGCCCCCAGCGCCATCGCCGCGAGCGCCTCGCCAATCCCGACGCCGTCGCGGCGGCGCACCACAACCAGCGCCGGCTGTGGCGGCGGCAGCGCCATGTCGGCCAGGTTCTCCGCGGACGTGGCCGCCCACGCGGTGGCGAACAGCACAAGTTGCGCGGTGTAGTAGGCGAACACCAAGAAGCCCAGAATCGGCCCGAACGCGGCACCGGCCGGGCCGTGCACCACGTGCCGAAGGAAGACCGACGCCGCCTGCTTGAGGATCTCGAAGCCAACCGCCGCAAGCAGGCCCGCCCGCACCGCGCTGGCGAAACCCAGCGATTTGCGCGGCAGGCGGGCAATCATCCAGGTGAACAACAGCCAGGAAACCGCCACCGCCACCAGCACGGACGTCGATCGCAGCAGCGTGCCGAGCCCGGGCACATGGTGGACGCCGAACCAGCCAAGCACCGTCGTCATCAGCGCGGGATCGCCCAGCGCCGTCAACCCGATCGTGATCACGATCGCCACGAACGCGGACAACAGCGCGGCGAAATCGGACAGCTTGGTCCTGATGTAGTTGCCGGTGCTGACCTGCTCACCCCACATCTGGGTCAGCGCTTCGCGCAGGTTGGCTATCCAGCCCAGCCCCGCCCAGGACGCCGTGGCGAGGCCGATGACACCCACCGAGGTGCGGGATTTGATTGCGTGGTCGATCAGCTTGACCAACTGGTGGCCGAAGTCGCCCGACACGGTGTGCTTGATCCGCTCCTGGATGTCGGCGAGCAGATGGGGCTGGCGCGACAGCACGAACCCGGCGATCGCGAAGCCGACCATCAGCAAGGGGAACAGCGCGAAAACGGTGAAATAGGTGATGCCCGCGGCGTAGAAATTGCCGTGGCCGTCGTTGAAACGCTGCCATGCCAGCATCGCGTGGTCGAGCCAGCGGTAGCGTGCCCGCAGTCGATCGAGAAGCCCCGACATGTCGCCTCCCGGTTATCGAATTTGCAGCAACCCTAGTCGCTCGTAGACGTTCGCGATCGTCTTCGCCGAGACCTCCCGGGCACGGTCGGCCCCGGTAGCGAGGATGGACTCCAGTTCCGTTGTGTCGCCAGCCAGCTCGTCCACCCGGGCCTTGATCGGGGTGACGAACTCGACCACCGCGTCGGCGGTGTCGGCCTTCAGGTCGCCGTAGCCCCTACCGACGTAGGACTCGACGAGCGTGCCGATGTCGGTGCCGGTCACCGCGGACTGGATGGTCAGCAGGTTCGACACTCCCGGCTTGGCCTCGGGGTCGTAGCGCACCTCGCGCTCGCTGTCGGTGACCGCCGAGCGGATCTTCTTCGCCGTCACTTTCGGGTCGTCGAGCAGGTTGATCAGGCCGGCCTCGCTGCCCGCGGATTTGCTCATCTTCGCCGTCGGGTCCGACAGGTCGAAGATCTTGGCCGTTGCCCGGGGAATCAGCACCTCCGGCACCACGAACGTGCCGGGGAAGCGGCTGTTGAACCGCTGCGCGACATCACGGGCCAGCTCCAGGTGCTGGCGCTGGTCCTCGCCCACCGGCACCAGATCGGTGTCGTAGAGCAGCACGTCGGCGGCCTGCAGCACCGGGTAGGTGAACAGCCCCACCGTGGTGGACTCGCTGCCCTGGCGCTGCGCCTTGTCTTTGAACTGCGTCATCCGCGACGCCTGCCCGAATCCGGTGAAACAGCCCAACACCCAAGCCAATTCGGCGTGTGAAGGCACATGGCTCTGCACGAAGATGGTACTGCGGGCCGGGTCGACACCCAACGCGATGTACTGGGCGGCGGTCAGCAGCGTGCGGCGCCGCAGCGTGTGCGGATCCTGCGGAACGGTGATGGCGTGCAGGTCGACCACGCAGTAGAACGCGTCGTAGTCGTCCTGCAGCGCCACCCAGCGGGTGACCGCACCCAACGCATTGCCCAGATGCAGGGAGTCTGAGGTCGGCTGAACGCCGGAGAACACGCGTTTCTGGCTGGTCATGATGCCTCAATCTTTTCACGCTCGGCACGGCCACCGACCGGACGGGGCTGACCGGTACCGGCGGTATCACTTTTGGTACGGTCGGGAACCATGACACCTGGCGAGCGCAAGCCGATCCACCTCGGTTCCGGGCAGCCCATCCTGCTGCTGCACCCGTTCATGATGTCGCAGAACGTCTGGAAGAAGGTCGCTCCGCGGTTGGCCGAGACCCGACACTACGAGGTTTTCGCCCCGACCATGGCCGGGCACAACGGCGGTCCGCCGGGCGGGTTTTTCCTGGACACCGACACGCTGGCCGACCACGTCGAGACCCAGCTGGACAGGCTCGGCTGGGCCACCGCTCACATCGTCGGCAACTCGCTGGGCGGCTGGGTGGCCTTCGAGCTGGAGCGCCGCGGCCGGGCCCGCACGATCACCGGTATCGCGCCCGCGGGCGGGTGGACCAGGTGGACACCGGCCAAATTCGAGATCGTCGGGAAGTTCCTCGCCGGGGCGCCGCTGTGGATGCTGACCCGGCTGCTCGGGCGCCACACGCTACGGCTGCCGTTCAGCCGTCAGCTGGCACACCTGCCGGTCAGCGGGACAGCCGAGGGCCTGAGCGACACCGACCTGATCGAGATCATCGACGACGTCTCGCACTGCCCGGCGTACTACCAGTTGCTGGTCAAGTCGCTGCTACTGCCCGGGCTGCTCGAGCTGGCCCAAACCCGCGCGCCGGCCCACCTGGTCATCTGCGAGAAGGACCGGGTGGTACCGACGCCGCGGTTCACCCGGCACTTCACCACCCACCTGCCCAAGAACACGGTGGTCACCACGCTCGACGGCGTCGGCCATATCCCGATGTTCGAGGCGCCGCACCGGATCGCCGCGGTGATCGACGACTTCCTCTGCCAGTACATCGACCGGCCCGCGCAGACGGGATAGCGCCGCGGGGGGCTCTAGTCGAGCGCCTTCTTGAGGTTGTCGTCGAGCGCGCTCATGAATTCGTCGGTGGTCAGCCACGGCTGGTCCTTGCCGATCAGCAGCGCGAGGTCCTTGGTCATCTGGCCGCCCTCGACTGTCTCGATGACGACACGCTCCAGCGTGTGGGCGAACTCGACGACGTCGGGGGTCTCGTCCAGCTTGCCGCGGTGCTCGAGGGCACGGGTCCAGGCGAAGATCGATGCGATGGGGTTGGTCGAGGTGGGCTTGCCCTGCTGCCACTGGCGAAAGTGGCGCGTCACGGTGCCGTGGGCCGCCTCGGCCTCGACGATCTTGCCGTCCGGCGTCATCAGCACCGACGTCATTAACCCGAGGGAGCCGTAGCCCTGCGCGACCGTGTCGGACTGCACGTCGCCGTCGTAGTTCTTGCAGGCCCAAATGTAGCCGCCCTCCCACTTCAGGCTGGCCGCCACCATGTCGTCGATCAACCGGTGCTCGTAAGTCAGCCCGGCGGCCTCGAAGTCGTCTTTGAACTCCTCGTCGTAGATGCGCTGGAACTCGTCCTTGAACATCCCGTCGTACGCCTTGAGGATGGTGTTCTTCGTCGACAGGTAGACCGGGTACTTCTCCTTGAGTCCGTACTTGAACGCCGCTCGGGCGAAGTCGTGGATCGAGCCTTTGAAGTTGTACATCCCCATCACGACGCCGCCGCCTTCGGGAATGTCGACGACCTCGTGCTCGACCGGCTCGCCGCCGTCGTCCGGGGTGAACGTGATGGTCACCTTGCCCGGTCGATCAACCTTGAAATTGGTCGCCGCGTACTGGTCGCCGAACGCGTGACGGCCGATGATGATCGGCTTGGTCCAGCCCGGCACCAGCCGGGGAACGTTGTTGATCACGATCGGCGCACGGAATATGGTGCCGCCCAATATGTTTCGGATCGTCCCGTTAGGCGACTTCCACATTTGCTTGAGGTTGAACTCCTTGACCCGCGCCTCGTCGGGGGTGATGGTCGCACACTTGACTCCGACGCCGTGCTTCTTGATCGCGTTGGCCGCGTCGACGGTCACCTGGTCGTCGGTGGCATCGCGGTTCTCGATGCCCAAGTCGTAGTACTCCAGGTCGATATCGAGGTAGGGGAAGATCAGCGTGTCCTTGATGGCCTTCCAGATGATGCGGGTCATCTCGTCGCCGTCGAGCTCTACTACCGTGCCTTCAACGTTGATCTTGGAGTTGATCTTGGACATCCAGTCCGAGTCCCTTTCTACGCCGGCGATCGCATGCTGCGAGCCAGCGTACCGGGGGCCGGAAAGCGATGAACGGTGAAGTTGGGCTACCCGCCAGTAACCCTTACGGGGCGGTTTGCGGTAGCGAGTGCGAGGCGCGCGCCGCTGTGTCACAAGGGCGTCGGTGGCAACAGTTCAGCGGCGTGCGATAGGCTTCTCATCGGTCATGAGTGCCAGCGTCAAGCCCCGGCTCGCTGGCCGGCAACCCTCCAACCGCGGTGGGGTGCCCCGGGTGATGACCAGGTTGAGTAGCCCCCACGGGCTACACGGCAAGCGCGGGTCCGCCACGACGGGCCCCCAGAGTAGACAGGGAAACCTGATGCGGAGGCCCCCGATGTGCAGCTATCGCTGAACGCCTACCACCGACCCCAGTCCTTCCCGCGCGTCAGCAGCTGACCGCCGGCCATCACCGCAGGAGAACACATCCATGAGCCCGGAGAACGACAACATCGGTGACGTGCGCTCGCTGGTCATCCATCCAGCGTCGACGACGCATTCGCAGCTGCGCCCCGACGAGCAGTTGGCCACCGGCGTGGGGTCCGCAGACGGCGGCGTCGTTCTGAGGATGTGAACGTGACCATTTTCGACGTGCCAACCGCAACACTGCCGACAGAGGGTGAGATCGGCGTGATCGAGATCGGCCCCCGACGACTGGAAAGCGGGGCGGTGATCGACGACGTCAGTATCGCGGTGCAGCGCTGGGGCGAGCTGTCACCGTCCCGCGACAACGTGGTGGTGGTGCTGCATGCGCTGACCGGCGACTCACACATCACCGGCGCCGCCGGACCGGACCACCCCACCGCCGGCTGGTGGGACGGCGTGGCGGGCCCGGGTGCGCCGATCGACACCAACCGCTGGTGCGCGGTGGCCACCAACGTGCTCGGCGGATGCCGCGGCTCCACCGGCCCAAGTTCGCCGACCACCGACGGAAAGGCCTGGGGCTCAAGGTTTCCCACGCTGACTGTGCGCGACCAGGTGGACGCCGACGTGGCCGCGCTGGTGGCGATGGGCATCCCCGAAGTGGCCGCAGTGGTGGGCGGTTCGATGGGCGGCGCGCGGGCGCTGGAGTGGATCGTCAGCTATCCCGACTCCGTGCGAAGCGGGCTGGTGCTGGCGGTCGGGGCACGCGCCACCGCCGACCAGATCGGCACCCAGAGCGCGCAGGTCGCCGCGATCAAGGCAGACCCGAACTGGCAGGGCGGCGATTACTACGGCACCGGTCGGGAGCCCTCGGACGGCATGGACATCGCGCGCCGGTTCGCGCACCTGAGCTACCGTGGCGAGCTCGAGCTTGACCGGCGGTTCGCGAATCAGGCTCAGGGCCATGAGGATCCGCTGAGGGGAGGCCGCTACGCGGTGCAGAGCTACCTCGAACACCAGGGCGCGAAGCTGGTCGACAGGTTCGACGCGGGCAGCTACGTGGTGCTCACCGACGCGTTGAGCAGTCACGACGTCGGCCGCGGACGCGGCGGGGTGCCCGCGGCGCTGCGGCGCTGCCCGGTGCCGGTAGTGGTCGGCGGCATCACGTCCGACCGACTCTATCCACTGCGGCTGCAGGAGGAACTGGCAGATCTGATGCCCGGCTGTACCGGGCTGAACGTGGTCGACTCGGTCTACGGCCACGACGGCTTCCTGCTGGAGACCGAAGCAGTCGGAGATCTGATCCGGCAGACGCTCAAGTTGGCACTGTGACCGACCTGCAGAGGCAGCAGCGGCGGTCACGGTCGTTCGGAGCGCAAGCCGCGGCATACGAACGCGGCCGGCCCTCCTATCCCCCGGCCGCCATCGATTGGCTGCTGCCCGGCGGCGCGCGCGACGTGCTCGACCTTGGCGCGGGCACCGGCAAGCTGACCACCCGGCTGGTCGAACGCGGGCTCAAGGTAATCGCGGTGGATCCGATCGCGGAAATGCTTGAGGTACTGAGCGATTCGCTACCCGAGACGCCGGCGCTGCTGGGCAGCGCCGAGGACATCCCGCTGCCCGACGACAGCGTCGACGCGGTGCTGGTCGCGCAGGCGTGGCACTGGTTCGAGCCGGCCCGTGCCGTGCCAGAAGTGGCGCGCGTGCTGCGACCCGGAGGCCGGCTGGGGCTGGTGTGGAACACCCGTGACGAACGCCTCGGCTGGGTGCGTGAGCTGGGCCGCATCATCGGCCAGGAGAACGATGTCGATCACCTGACCAACCGCGTCACGCTGCCGGCGCCGTTCACCGAACTGGAACGCCATCAGGTCGAGTGGACCAATTACGTGACGCCGCAGGCACTCATCGACCTCGTCGCCTCCCGCAGCTACTGCATCACCTCACCCGCCGAGGTGCGGACCAGGACGCTGGACCGGGTCCGCGAACTGCTCGCCACACATTCGGCCCTGGCGCAGTCCAACGGACTGGCGCTGCCCTACATCACGGTCTGTGTTCGAGCCACACTGGACGACAGGTGATCAGAGCGATCACCGGGTTCGCCGGGTCGGGTGAAGGCGGGTCACGCTAACTGGTGCCGAGCGGGTCGATCGTCCAGGCGATGTAGATCACCGCCGCGCTGACCAGGACCATCGTCGTGAAGTCGGTCATCCGGCCGCGAACCACCAGCAGGCCGGCGCGGTTCTCCGACAGCACCAGCCGCAGTGCCGCGGCTACCCCGGCACCGATGCCCAGCAGCAGCGAGCCGCGCCGCCAGTAGTCGGTGACCACCAGCCCGAACGCCGTGACGAAGATCAGGCCGACGACGACGATCGGCCACTGCCGGCCGACCACCGTGCGGGCGGTGTCCCGAACGGTCACGTGGCGGCCTCCGCGAGCTCGACGACGTTGGTCAGCAGGAACGCCCGGGTCAGCGGGCCGACGCCGCCGGGATTGGGCGACACATGGCCGGCGACCTCCCAGACATCGGGGCGCACGTCGCCGGTGAGCTTGCCGGCAACGCGGCTCACCCCCACGTCGACAACGGCGGCGCCCGGCCGGATCATTTCCGCCGTCACCATGTGCGGCACCCCGACCGCCGCCACCACGATGTCGGCCCCGCGGGTCAACTCGGGCAGGTGACGGGTGGCGGTGTGGCACAAAGTCACCGTCGCGTTCTCCGAACGGCGGGATAGCAGCAGACCCAGCGGGCGCCCCACGGTCACCCCCCTGCCGATGATCACCGCGTGGGCGCCGGCGATCTCCACTTCGTAGCGGCGCAGCAGATGCACGATGCCGCGCGGAGTGCAGGGCAGTGCGGCGGCCTTGCCCAGCACGAGCCGGCCCAGGTTCGTCGGGTGAAGCCCGTCGGCGTCCTTGGCCGGATCGATGCGCTCCAGCGCGGCGTTCTCGTCGAGCTGCTTCGGCAGCGGCAACTGCACGATGTAGCCGGTGCATTCCGCGTTGGCGTTCAGCTCGTCGATGGTGTCCTCGAGCTTGGACTGGCTGATGTCGGCGGGAAGGTCGCGGCGGAGCGAGGTGATGCCGACTTTCGCGCAGTCGGCGTGCTTTCCGCGCACGTATGCCTGCGATCCGGGGTCGTCGCCGACCAGGATGGTGCCCAGCCCGGGCGTGCGGCCGGCCGCGGTCAGCGCGGCGACCCGTTCGGTGAGGTCGACGAAGATCTCGTCGCGGACGGCCTTGCCGTCCAGCACCGTCGCGGTCACGCACGCCATTGTGGCAGGCTCCCGGTATGCCTGCCGCACCCGACGTGTTCGCCCCGGCGAAGCTCGGCCCTATCACCCTGCGCAACCGGATCATCAAGGCGGCGACATTCGAGGGGGCCACACCCGACGCGTTGGTGACCGACGACCTGATCGAATACCACCGCCGGCCGGCCGCCGGGGGCGTCGGCATGACGACCGTGGCCTACCTCGCGGTGTCGCCGGGCGGGCGCACCGAGGGACGGCAGATCTGGATGCGCCCGGAAGCCGTTCCCGGCCTGCGCCGGCTCACCGATGCAATCCACGCCGGGGGTGCGGCGATCAGCGCGCAGATCGGCCACGCCGGCCCGGTCGCCGACGCCCGCTCCAACAAGGCCACGGCGCTGGCGCCGGTGCGGTTCTTCAATCCGATCGCGATGCGGTTCGCCAAGAAGGCCTCCGCCGACGACATCCACGACGTCATCGGCGCGCACGCCAACGCGGCGCGGTTCGCGATCGACGCAGGCTTCGACGCCATCGAAATACATCTGGGACACAACTACTTCTGCAGCGCGTTTCTGAGCCCGTTGCTCAACCGACGCGACGACCAGTTCGGCGGATCGTTACAGAATCGCGCGAAGGTGGCCCGCGGTGTCGTAACGGCCGTCCGCAACGCGGTGAAGGACCAGGTCGCGGTGACCGCCAAGCTGAACATGGCCGACGGGGTCCGCGGTGGGATCACCGTCGACGAGGCGCTGATCACCGCGAAATGGCTGCAGGACGACGGCGGCCTGGACGCGATCGAGCTGACGGCGGGCAGCTCGCTGGTCAACCCGATGTACCTGTTCCGCGGCGACGCACCGGTCAAGGAGTTCGCGAACGCGTTCAAGCCGCCGATGCGCTGGGGGATGCGGATGCTGGGGAAGAACTTCTTGCGGCAATACCCCTACCGCGACGCCTACCTGCTCGACCAGGCGCGCAAGTTTCGCGCGGAGCTGACGATGCCGCTGATCCTGCTCGGCGGGATCACCAACCGCGAAACGATGGACCTCGCGATGGCCGAAGGCTTCGAGTTCGTCGCGATGGCTCGCGCGCTGCTGGCCGAGCCGGACCTGATCAACCGGATCGCCGCCGACGGCGACCGGCGCACCGTGCGATCGGCCTGCACACACTGCAACCAGTGCATGCCGACGATTTACAGCCGCACCCACTGTGTGTTGACCGGAGCGCCGATTTAATCCGCTGCGCTGCGAAAATTCTCTCTCGATCGGTGTTACAAACGGCGCCGTTGCAGCGATGTTATCTGTGTTAATGCTGAGCCTGGCGTTAACGGTGAGTCGCGGAGTGCGGTCCCGACCAGCAGTAACGGTTTCGAGAGAAGGGCGAAACATGAAAGTTATGGGTCGGGTGCTGGTTGCCGCCGTGGCTGTGATGACGGGGGTGGCCGCCGCGACGTTCGCCGGGCCGGGCACCTCGCGGGCCGGCCTGGACAACGAGCTGAGCGTCGTCGACGGCGCCGGTCGCACGCTGACGGTTCAGCAGTGGGACACGTTCCTCAACGGGGTGTATCCGCTGGACCGCAACCGGTTGACCCGGGAGTGGTTCCACTCCGGCAAGGCCGTCTACCACGTCACCGACGGGGAGTCCGCCAAAGCCAGCGACTTCACCGGCACGTTGGAGCTGGGCTACCAGATCGGCTTCCCCTGGTCGCTGGGCGTGGGAGTGAACTTCAGCTACACCACCCCCAACATCAACCTGGACCAGACCTCGATCGGGACGACCAACAACCTGGTCGTCACCTCCCCGCCGCTGTTCCCCGGGGTGTCCATATCCGCCGACCTCGGTAACGGGCCGGGCATCCAGGAGGTGGCCACGTTCTCCGTCGATGTCGCCGGTCCCGATGGCGCGGTGGCGGTGTCCAACGCGCACGGCACCGTGACCGGCGCAGCCGGCGGGGTGCTGCTGCGCCCGTTCGCGAGGCTGATCTCCAAGACCGGTGACAGCGTCACCACCTACGGCGAGCCCTGGAACATGAACTAGGACGGCGACAATCGGCGCCGACGTACCTATAGAGTTGGTGCCGATGAGCCGACCTGCGCCGCCTGCGCTTACCGTTCGCACCGACGGATCGCAGCGCACTTTCGCACCCGGCCACGATGTGGTCATCGGACGTGATCTCCGCGCCGACGTGCGGGTGGCGCACCCACTGGTGTCGCGTGCGCATGTCGTGCTGCGGTTCGACCGCGGTCGCTGGGTGGCCATCGACAACGGCAGCCTCAACGGCATCTTCGTCGACCACCGCCGGGTGCCGTCGGTGGAGATCCGCGACGGGCAGACGATCCACATCGGCAACCCCGACGGCCCGCGGGTCACCTTCGAGGTGGGTCGACACACCGGCTCGGCGGGACGCCCGCCACAAACGACCGCGGTTCCGGCACCGCAGCGGGCGAGCGTGTCCTTCCACACGCCGCAGCCCTCGATGTCATCGCGGTCGCCGTATCCGCCCAGCACGTCGCAGCCGGTTCGGCCGACCAGCGCGCCGCAGCCGAACTATCAGACGCCGACCCAGATCGGGCCGCCGCCGAGCCGCGGCACCAGCGAGACGTCGAACCTGGCGACCAGCATGATGCGGATTCTGCGTGGCGGCGGCGGCGGCACGGCCCCCCGCGTGCCCGGGTCGGTCACGATCGGTCGGGCCACCGACAACGACATCGTGATCCCCGACGTGCTGGCGTCGCGCCACCACGCCACACTGGTGCCAACGCCGACCGGCCTGGAGATCCAGGACAACCGCAGCATCAACGGCACGTTCGTCAACGGCACGCGGGTCGACGCGGCGCTGCTGCGTGAGGGCGACGTCATCACGATCGGCAACGTCGACCTGGTGTTCTCGGGCGGCACGCTGGTGCGTCGCACCGAGACCGAGGCCGCCACCCGGACCGGCGGGCTGGAGGTTCGGGGCGTCAGCCTGACCGTCGAGCACGACCGCACGCTGCTGGACAACATCTCGTTCGCCGCCCGCCCAGGCACGCTGACCGCGGTGATCGGGCCATCGGGTGCCGGCAAGTCGACGTTGGCCAGGGTGATCGTCGGTGCCACCCACCCGTCCCGCGGCAAGGTGTCGTTCGAGGGCCACGACATTCACGCCGAGTACGCGTCGCTGCGCAGCCGCATCGGCATGGTGCCGCAGGACGACGTCGTGCACCGGCAGCTGACGATTGAGCAGGCGCTCGGTTATGCCGCGGAGTTGCGGCTGCCACCGGACACCAGCAAGGAGGACCGGCGGCAGGTGATCGCCCAGGTGCTCGAGGAACTCGAGCTGACGCCGCACGCGCAGAAACGCGTCGACAAGTTGTCCGGCGGGCAGCGCAAACGCGCGTCGGTTGCGATGGAGTTGCTCACCGGCCCGTCGCTGCTCATCCTCGACGAGCCAACCTCCGGCCTGGACCCGGCGCTGGACCGGCAGGTAATGACCATGCTGCGCCAGCTTGCCGACGCAGGCCGGGTGGTCGTGGTAGTCACCCACTCGCTGACCTACCTCGACGTCTGCGACCAGGTGCTGCTGCTGGCGCCCGGCGGTAAGACCGCGTTCTGCGGCCCGCCCGGCCAGATCGGCCGGGCCATGGGCACCACCAACTGGGCCGACATCTTCTCCACCGTCGGCGCCGACCCCGACGCGGCGAACCGCCGGTTTCTGGCGCAGACCGGTCCACCACCGCCGCCGCCGGAGACCGAAAAACCGTCCGACCTGGGCAAGCCGGTGCACACCAGTCTGCGGCGGCAGTTCTCCACCATCGCGCGGCGCCAGATCCGGCTGATCGTCTCCGACCGCGGCTACTTCGCGTTCCTGGCGGTGCTGCCGTTTATCCTCGGCGTGCTGTCCCTGGCGGTGCCGGGCCACGTGGGCTTCGGGATCCCCGACCCGTTGGGCACCGCGCCCAACGAGCCGGGCCAGATCCTGGTGCTGCTCAACGTCGGCGCGATCTTCATGGGCACCGCGCTGACGATCCGTGACCTCATCGGTGAGCGCCCGATCTTCCGCCGCGAGCAGGCGGTCGGCTTGTCGACGAGCGCCTACCTGTTGGCCAAGGTGTGCGTGTACTGCACCGCGGCGATTATGCAGTCGGCGATCCTGGTCGCGATCGTGATGTACGGCAAGGGTCAGCCCACCCAGGGTGCGGTCGTGCTGGGTAATCCGGGCCTGGAATTATTCGTCGACATCGCCGCCACCTGCGTGGCCTCGGCGATTCTGGGATTGGCCCTGTCGGCGCTGGCGCGCACCCCCGACCAGATCATGCCGCTGCTGGTGGTGTCGATCATGTCGCAGCTGGTGTTCTCCGGCGGAATGATCCCGGTGACCGACCGGTTAATGCTCGACCAGCTGTCCTGGTTCACCCCGGCGCGCTGGGGGTTCGCGGCGTCGGCGTCGACCGTCGACCTGATCAAGCTGGTGCCGGGCCCGCTGACGCCGAAGGACTCGCACTGGCAGCACACCCCGAAAGCGTGGATCTTCGACATGGCGATGCTGGGGGTGCTGAGCTTCGGCTACGCCGGTCTCGTCCGGTGGAAGATCCGGCTCAAAGGCGGCTGACGGCGAATCGGCCTCAGCGGCGCGGCGGGGTGAGCTGCTGCAGCGCGTACTCGGCGATGGCGATCAGCGCGTCCTTGGTCGAATCGCGTTCGCGCGCATCGACGGTGATGACCGGAATACCGGCGGGCAGCGAAAGCGCTTTGCGCACTTCGTCCGTCGGGTAGCGCGGGGCGCCGTCGAATTCGTTGACCGCGATCAGAAAGGGCAGCCTTCTGGCCTCGAAGAAGTCGACGGCGGCGAAGCTGTCCTGCAGCCTGCGGCAGTCGACGAGGATGATCGCGCCAATCGCGCCGCGCACCAGGTCGTCCCACATGAACCAGAAGCGCCGCTGACCCGGCGTGCCGAACAGGTAGAGAACCAGGTCGTCGTCCGCGAGGGTGATCCGGCCGAAGTCCATCGCGACGGTGGTGGTCCGCTTGTCCGGCGTCTCTTCGAGCATGTCGAGCCCGGCGGACACGTCGGTGAGGATCGCCTCCGTACGCAGCGGCATGATCTCCGAGACCGCGCCGACGAACGTGGTCTTGCCGGCCCCGAAGCCGCCCGCGATGACGATCTTGGTGGATGCGGCGTGCGCCGTTGCGTTGCCCACCGCGTCGTTCTCTGCGTCGTTCTCAGAGTGCGCGTAGACCACGCAGCGTCCTTCCTATCAACTCGCGGCGTTCCTCGAGTGTCGAATGGTCGTCAAGGGTGTGCAGCACCCGTAGGTAGCCCTGCGTCACGAGGTCCCCCACCAGGACGCGCGCCACGCCGAGCGGCAACCCGAGCCGGGCCGCGATCTCGGCGACCGACGGCCGGGTGACGCACAGCTCCACGATCTCCCCTCTGACGTCGTTGGGTAGCCACCGGTGAAAGCGCGCCGACTCCAGCGCCTCGATCGACGCCTCCAGCGGAAGGACGACACTCGAGCTCGTCCGGCCGGCCGTCAAAGTGTACGGGCGGACCAGCTTGGGCTCATTCGCCGGTGCCGGCGTGTCGGGTGTGTCCATCGCGGCTCACGAGGGTTGGGGGGTCCGTCTCGGCGACTTCACCACACCGCCCACCCGCTCGACGAGGATGGCCATCTCATAGCCGACCTGGCCGATGTCGCACGAGGCGGTGGCCAACGTCGCCAAGTGCGAGCCGTCGCCCACCCGCATCAGCAGCAGATAGCCGTTCTCCATCTCGACGACCGATTGCAGCACCTGCCCACCGTCGAACAGCTGCGCCGCACCGGTCGACAGGCTGGCCAGACCCGAGCTCACCGCGGCCAGCTGGTCCGCGCGTTCCTTGGGCAGGTGCTCGCTGGCGGCGACCAACAGGCCGTCCGCCGACACGAGTACCGCGTGCGTCACCCCGGGCACTTCGCGGGCGAAGTTCGACACCAGCCAATCCAGCGACTTGGTCTGCGGCGAAGCTGACGGGTCGGTCTTGTTATCCACTGCTCTGGCTATCCGATTTTCTCTGGCTATTCTTCGCTGGCTATTCATTGTCGGGGCCGGTATCCCGGGCATGGGACCGACCAGCACGAACACCGGTCCAATGGCTGGACAACGACGTGCGAACCGCGTCCGGATCGCGTCGAAGCGGTTCCCCGGCCGGGGATGTTACCCCGTTGTCGTCGTCGGGCTTGCGGTGCGCTGCGCCGTTCGGGCGGCCCGGCACCAGCCGGGCGCCCGGCTCGCGCATCGGCAGCCCCTGCTCGGTGTGGGCGTTGACCGGCGCCTGCTCGGCTTGTTCGGCCGCGGCCCACCCGCTGTCCCACACCGACTCCCAGGACTGCAGCGGCTGCATCAGCGTTTCGGGGTCGATCAGCCACTCCGACACCAACCGCTGGAAGATCACGTCGGTGTCCTCGGCCCTGTCGGCCTCGGCCCTGTCGGCCTTGGCCGGCGCGCCGTTGGCCGGTGACCGCGAGAAGAACGCCGACGTGTCGGCCGGCGTGCGGGTGCTTTCGGAGGCCGACTCGGGGGTGCTTCCGGAGGCCGGCTCGGGGGTGCTTTCGGAGGCCGGCTCGGGGGTGCTTTCGGAGGCGGGCTCGGGGGTGCCGAGGATTCCGCTGGCCCCGGGGTCGCGCCGCGGCAGCGACGAGAGCGACGCGTCCTGCTGTGCGGACCCGTTGCGATACGCCTCGCCGAATGGGCCGCCCTGCATCGCGGTGGGCACCTCGTCGAGCGGGTGCGCCATCGCGGCCTGCGGCGCCGCGCCCAGATCGGCGCGGTCCGGGCCGCCATGTGCTGCCGACGTGGCGATCAACTCGGCGGGCACGAAGATGCCCGCCGTCGTCCCCGATCGCGGTTCGCCGACCACCGAGCTGCGCAGCCGGACGACCAGCCCGTGCTGCGCGGCCAGCCGGCCGACCACGAACAGGCCCATGTGCCGGGCGGTATACGGGGTGACCTCGCCGCCGGACTCCAGGCGCATGTTGGCCATGCGCAGGTCGCCCTCGGCCATGCCGAGGCCCATATCGCTCACCTCGATGACCAGGCCGCGGTTGCCGGTGTGTACCGCACTGATGCGCACCGGCGAGGCCGGCGGCGAGTAGCGCAACGCGTTGTCGATCAACTCGGCGAGCAGGTGAACGATGTCCCCGGCGACCGAGCCCCCCAGCGAGCTGTCGGGGACCGTGGCGGTGACGACGCGCTGATAGTCCTCCACCTGGGAGGCCGCCGCGTTGATCACAGACGCAACCGGCACCGGCTCGGCCTGTTCGCGCCGCAGCCTCGCCCCGGCCAGCACCAGCAGGTTGGTGCCATTGCGCCGCATCCGCGCGGCGAGGTGGTCGAGCTTGAACAGGCTGTCGAGGCGCTGCGGGTCGTCCTCGTCGCGCTCGAGGCTGTCGATCAACGACAGCTGCTGGTCGACCAGCGAACGGCTGCGCCGCGACAGCGTCTCGAACATGTCGCTGACCTGCAGCTGCAGCCTGGCCTGCTCGCCCGCCATCATCAGCGCCTGCTCGTGCAGTTCGTCGACGGCATGGGCGACCTGGCCGACCTCCTCGGTGCTGTACACCGGGATCGGCTCGACGGACGGCAACTCGTCACCGGCGCGCACCCGTTCGATCTCGGCCGGCAGGTCCTCGTGGGCGGCCCTGAGCGCCCCGGCCCGCAGCCGCCGCAGCGGCAGGACCAGCGACCGGGCCACCAGGAGCACCAGCAGCAAGCCCACGACGATCGCCGCGGTGACGATCGCGGCGTCCCGGATCGCGGCCGAGCGCGCCGAATCGGCGCGGGCGTCCACCGCCCCGGTGACCGACGAGGTGCTGTCGTCGATCACCCTGGCGGCGACCTGGTCGGTGCTCTGCAGCGACTGCAGCAGCTGCGGGTTACCGGGCAGGGTCGCGGAGGGATCCGACATGGTCGCCATGCGGCCAACCATCTCGTGCTGAAGCTTCTGTGCATCCGGTGAGCCGACGCCCAGCACCTGGCTCATCCCAAACAGCGTCGACGGCTCGGTGCCGGCCAGCGTGATCATCGACGTCCGCAGCTCCGGCTCGGGCAGGTCCCCGCCCCTGTTGACCAGCAACTGCTGCATCAGCATCTGGCCGCGGGCGCCGACCGCACGGCTGAGGCCCTGGGCCTGGGCGCGGATCTGCTGGTCGTCGATGCGGACCGATCCGTCGATCGCCTCCTGGGCGGTCATCAGGATCGGCGCGTAGGTGGTCACCTCATCGCGCAGCGGGATGGCGTTGGATTGGACCTTGTCCAGCAGGGCTGGACCGGCGTTGAGCAGCGTCGAGATGCCGGAGCGGATGTCGGGGGCCACATCGGTGTCGGCCAGCTGCCGCTGCAGGGCCGCCCTGCTCCGGTCGAGGTTGCCGCGCGCGGCCTGCGGGTCAGTGCCGGTGGAGTTGGCCAGCAGCGCGTCGTTCAGGGCCGACATGTACCTTTCGATCGGCTGCACCATGTGCGCGCGGTCGGCGGCAAGCCTCAGGTCAGACGCCTGATGGACGCTGTTGTAGATCCGCATGCCGCCGAACGCGACCGCCAGCGCGGTCGGTATCAGCGCGATCGCCAACACCTTCCAACGCACCGACCAGTTCGACGGGGACCACCGCGACGGGCGCCGGGCCGGTGCGGCGTTCGGCGACTCGACCTCGGTGGCCGGCTCCTCGGACAGCGTCGGGCGCGCAAACATGGTCATCGGACCATGGCGCTTTCGACTGGTGCTGCGAATTGTTGAATTAGCGCGTCGTTCATGAACTTTCCTGCGAATTGACCCGAGCTCGGGCGGGCGGTAAACGCCTGGCAACCCGACGAGTATGCCAGTGATTGTGCTGGTGTACCAACAATTCTTACTGAACAGACAGACTTAGCGGGGCCCGTGCGGCTCGCCGTGAATAGTAGCCGAGCAAATTCCCGGCGGCCCGGCTGCCATCATTTGCAGAATGTTCCGGGTGATGTTTTACTCTCCGCGTATCGCGCCCAACACGGGCAACGCGATCCGGATGGCCGCGGCGACTGGCTGCGAATTGCACCTCGTCGAGCCGTTGGGCTTCGACCTGTCGGAACCGAAGTTGCGCAGGGCCGGTCTGGACTACCACGACCTCGCGTCGGTCACCGTGCACGGTTCGCTGCCGGCGGCCTGGCAGGCGCTGCGACCGGCGCGCGTCTTCGCGTTCACCGCGCACGCGGAGTCGTCGTTCGCCGACATCGACTACCGGCCTGGCGACGTCTTGCTGTTCGGGCCCGAACCCACCGGTTTGACCGCCGACACGCTTGCCGACCCGCAGATCACCGCGCAGCTGCGCATCCCGATGCTGGCGGGGCGCCGCTCGCTGAACCTGTCCAACGCCGCCGCCGTCGCGGTGTACGAGGCGTGGCGCCAGCACGGCTTCGCCGGTGGGGTGTAGGCGCTACCGGTGGTGCCAGCTACCAGTGGTTCCAGCTACCAGTGGTTCCAGTGGGTGATGCGGTCGACCGGCAGCCGCTTGGCCGGCCGGAAATCGGTGCCCTTGGTGTACGCGATCGGGAACAGGCCGCCCTGGCTGTACTCCTGGTACGGGATACCAAGGATCTCGGCGGCCTTGCGTTCGCCGGCGCCGACCAGATGCAGCGTCGTCCAGGTCGAGCCCAGCCCGCGGGACCGCAGCGCCAGCATGAAGCTCCACGCCGCCGGGAACAGCGACGCCCAGAATGACGCGCTCAATCCCAGCGGCGCGGTGTCGACGCGGCCCTGCAGACACGGGATCAGCATGACCGGGACCTCGTGCAGGTGCTCGGCGAGGAACTTGGCGGATTCGCTGACCAGTTCCATGCGCTCGTTTCGGACATCGCCTTCGGCGTAGTTGGGCTTGGGCAGGCTCAGGTACGGCATGGCGTTGGCCCGATATACGTCGGCGAGTGCGTTCTTCTCGTCGGGGTCGTCGACGAACACCCACTGCCAGCCCTGGGCGTTGGAGCCGGTGGGCGCCTGAATCGCCAGCTCGAGGCATTCGGTGAGCACTTCACGCGGCACCGGCCTGGTGAGGTCCAGGCGCTTGCGCACCGAGCGGGTGGTGGTCAGGACTTCGTCGAAGGACAGGTTCAGGCTCATGCACGGAGACTACATTCGCGTCCATGACAGCCGAACTGACGCAAGAGGTTTCCTGATCTTTCCCGATCGATTCGCGAGCGTGCATGTGTTGCGAGATTCCGGCCGATTTTTCGCAATGGATGCACGTTCGGCGAGAGGGGGTCAGCGGAAGTCGCGGGAGCGGGCACCCACTGCCAGCTGAATGCGTCCGATCCGCTCGGCCACCACGGTGACCGCCCCGGTTGCGTTCTGCAGCTGACCGCGGATCAGCATCGCCGGTGCGGTCTGCGCCACCCTGCGGTGGCGTGCCCACACCCCGGGCGTGCACAACACGTTGACCATCCCGGTCTCGTCTTCGAGGTTCAGGAACGTTACCCCGCCGGCTGTTCCCGGCCGCTGCCGGTGCGTGACCGCGCCGGCTATCAGCACGCGGGTTCCGTCGGGGATGTCCAGCAGCTTGTCCGCCGGGGTCACGCCCAACGCGTCGAGGTACTCGCGCAGGAACTGGGTGGGATAGCTGTCCGGCGAGATGCCGGTGGCCCACACGTCGGCCGCCGCCAGCTCCAGCTCCGACATCCCGGGCAACGCGGGGATGTGCGACGACGAGCCCACACCGGGCAGCCGGTCTGGCCGCTGGGTGGCCGCCGCGCCCGCGGCCCACAGCGCCTCGCGGCGGGTAATCGAAAAGCAGCCCAGCGCGCCGGCGGTGGCCAGCGCCTCGGTCTGGGGCACGGACAGCTGTATCCGGGCCGTCAGGTCGAGCAGCGAAGCGAACGGCCCACGGGTGTTTCGTTCGTCGACCAGCCGCTCGGCCAGCTCGTCGCCGATGTGGCGGACACTGCCCAGGCCGAGCCGCACCTCGAGGCCTTGGTTCTCCAACGTGGCGTGCGCCAGGCTGGCGTTGACGTCGGGCCCGTGCACGGTGACGCCGTGGCGGCGCGCGTCGGCCACCAGCGACTGCGGCGAGTAGAAACCCATCGGCTGCGCCCGCAGCAGCGCCGCACAGAACGCCGCCGGGTGGTGCAGCTTGAACCATGACGAGTAGAACACCAGCGACGCGAAACTCAGCGCGTGGCTTTCCGGGAAGCCGAAGTTGGCGAACGCCTCCAGCTTCTCGTAAATCCGGTCGGCCACCTCACCGGTGATGCCGTGGCGCTCCCGCATGCCGTCGTAGAAGCGGCCCCGCAGCCGCCGCATTCGCTCGGTGGAGCGTTTGGATCCCATCGCGCGGCGCAGCTGATCGGCCTCGGCGGCGGTGAAACCGGCGCAGTCGACCGCCAGCTGCATCAGCTGTTCCTGAAACAGCGGGACACCCAAAGTTTTTCGTAGCGCCGGCTCCATCGACGGGTGTTCGTATGTCACCGGGTCCAAGCCGTTGCGGCGCCGGATGTACGGGTGCACCGAGCCGCCCTGGATGGGGCCGGGACGGATCAACGCCACCTCCACCACCAAGTCGTAGAAGATCCGCGGTTTGAGCCGGGGCAGCGTGGCCATCTGCGCGCGGGACTCCACCTGGAACACGCCGACGGAGTCGGCCCGCTGCAGCATCCCGTACACGGCCGGCTCGGAGAGGTCGAGCTTGGCCAGATCCACCTCGATGCCCTTGTGCTCGGCGACCAGGTCGACGGCGTAGTGCAGCGCGGACAGCATGCCCAGGCCGAGCAGGTCGAACTTCACCAAACCGATTGCGGCGCAATCGTCTTTGTCCCACTGCAGAACGCTGCGGTTTTCCATCCGGGCCCATTCCACCGGGCACACGTCGGCGATCGGGCGATCGCAGATCACCATACCGCCCGAATGGATGCCCATGTGCCGCGGCATGTTGCTGACCTGCAGGGCCAGCTCGATCACCTGCTCGGGGATGTCCTCGACGTCGGGCGAATCGGCCAGGCCGTTCCACCGGCTGATCTGCTTGCTCCAGGCGTCCTGCTGGCCCTGCGAGAAGCCCAGTGCCCTGGCCATGTCGCGCACCGCGCTTCGGCCCCGGTAGGTGATGACGTTGGCCACCTGGGCGGCGTAGTCGCGGCCGTAGCGGTCGTAGACGTACTGGATGACCTTCTCGCGCAGGTCGGATTCGATGTCGATGTCGATGTCGGGCGGCCCGTCGCGTTCCGGCGACAGAAACCGCTCGAACAACAACTCGTTGGCCACCGGGTCCACCGCGGTGACCCCCAGCGCGTAACAGACCGCCGAGTTGGCCGCCGATCCCCGGCCCTGGCACAAGATGCCGTTCTCCCGGCAGAACCGGGTGATGTCGTGCACCACCAGGAAGTAGCCGGGGAATTGCAGGCGGGCAATGACTTCCAGCTCGTGCTCGATCTGGGCATATGCCCGCGGCGCCCGCTCCGGCGGGCCGTACCGCTCGCGCGCGCCGGTCATCGCCAGATGCCGCAGCCAGCTGTCCTCGGTGTGCCCGTCGGGGACGTCGAACGGCGGCAGCTGCGGGGCGATGAGCTCCAAGCCGAACGCGCACTGCTCGGCAAGCTCGGCTGCGGCCGTCACCACCTCGGGGCGGTGCGAGAACAACCGCGCCATCTCCGCTCCCGAGCGCAGGTGCGAGCCGCCCAGCGGCGCCAGCCACCCGGCCGCCTCATCGAGGGAGTGCCTTGCCCGGATCGCGCCCAGCGCCATGGCAAGCCGGCGGCGCGACGGTTCGGCGAAGTGCGCCGCGGTGGTGGCGACGACTTTCACGCCGAAACGCGGCGCGAGTTCGGCCAGGGCGGCGTTGCGTTCGTCGTCGAGCGGGTGGCCGTGGTGAGTCAGCTCGATGCTGACCCGGTCGCAGCCGAACCGGTCCACCAAGTCGGCCAGTGCCTCGGCGGCCGCCTCCGGGCCGCCCTCGGAAAGCGCCTGGCGCACGTGGCCTTTGCGGCATCCGGTCAGGATGTGCCAATGCCCGCCGGCGGCTTCGGTCAACGCGTCGTAGTCGTAGCGGGGCTTGCCCTTCTCGCCGCCGGCCAGGTGTGCGGCGGCCAGCCGGCGCGACAGCCGCCGGTAGCCTTCGGTCCCGCGCGCCAGCACCAGCAGGTGCGGACCGGGCGGGTCGGGTTCGTCGGTACGGGCGATGGATTCGGGGTGGGCGCCGAGCGAGAGCTCCGCCCCGAACACCGTGCGCATGTCCAGCTCTTTGGCCGCTTCGGCGAAGCGGACGACCCCGTACAGGCCGTCGTGGTCGGTCAGCGCGATCGCGCGCAGGCCCAGGCGCACGGCCTCCTCGACCAACTCCTCCGGGGTGCTGGCCCCGTCGAGGAAGCTGTAGCCGGAATGGGCATGCAGCTCGGCGTACGGGACGTGCGAATCCGCCCGCTGGTCGAGTGGCAGATCGGGTGGCAGGTATACCCCGCGCTTGCGGGAAAAGGCCGGGCTGTCGCCCCCGTCGATCGGCGGGTCGGTCAGGGGCATACCGGCCCGGCGGGGCTTGCCGTTGAGCACCCGCTCCAGCTCTCCCCAGCTCGGCGGGCCGGTGAACCAGCTCACCGGCCCAGTGTATCGAACTGGTGTTCGACATGCCATCGGCAGTCGTCTCGGTCGGGTCGCGACTGTGCGAACCGGCGGGTCGGCACTACCCTCCTGGTGTGACCAGTGACGACGCCACCGAGCCGCATCTGGGTTCGGTTGCCAACCGGCTCAACTGGCTTCGCGCCGGGGTGCTCGGCGCCGACGACGGCATCGTGTCGGTCGCCGGCATCGTGGTGGGTGTCGCCGCGGCCAGCGCCGCGCGGGGCCCGATCTTCACGGCAGGGATCGCCGGCCTGGCCGCGGGCGCCCTGTCGATGGCCGTCGGCGAATACGTGTCAGTGAGCACGCAACGCGATTCCGAGAAGGCGATGCTCGCCAAGGAACAAACCGAACTCGTGCAGCAACCAGGCGCCGAACTCGACGAACTGGCCCACATCTATCAGGCCAAGGGGCTGTCGCCGCAGACCGCCGAGCAGGTCGCCAAGGAACTCACCGAGCACGACGCGTTCGCCGCCCACGTCGAGGCCGAGCTCGGTCTCGATCCTCAGGAACTGACGAACCCGTGGCAAGCCGCGTTGTCCTCGGCGGTGTCGTTCACGGTTGGCGCGTTGCTGCCGCTGCTGGCGATCCTGCTGCCGCCCGCGGCGGCCCGGATCCCCGTCACGGTGGCGGCGGTGCTGGTGGCGCTGGCGATCACCGGGTGGGTCAGCGCCCGGCTCGGTGGTGGCAAGCCACAACGCGCCGCGTTGCGGGTGACCGTCGGCGGCGCGCTGGCCATGGGGATCACGTTCGCAATCGGTCATCTGGTCGGCCACGCTGTCACGTAGCGGCCATTGACGCCGCCGAGGAAAGCCGACCACGATGACAGCCATGCGGTATGTCGTTACCGGCGGTACCGGGTTTATCGGCCGCCGAGTGGTGCGTCGCCTCCTCGACAGGTCTCCCGACGACGAGGTCGGCGTGCTGGTGCGCCGCCAGTCGCTGACCCGGTTCGAGCGGTGTCGTCAACGTCTCCAGCGGCGGGTGCTGCGGCCGGTCAGCCGGCCGGTCAAGCGCGCGGTCCGGATGGTGCCCGGCGTGCACTGGTAGTGTCGCCAGGTTGATGCCGTCACCGATCTTCGCCGACGTCGACACCGGTGTCGACGACGCGATGGCGCTGGTGTACCTGTTGGCCAGCGCCGACGCCGATCTGGTAGGTATCGCGTCGACGGGCGGAAACGTTGCAGTCCAACAAGTTTCCGAAAACAACCTGCGTCTGCTCGAGCTGTGCGGGGTCGCCGGTGTGCCGGTTTCCAAAGGCGTCGACCGGCCGCTGCTCAGCCCGATGCGCACGGCCGAGGACACCCACGGCCCACAGGGCCTCGGGTATGCGCAACTGGCCCCGACCGATCGCGAGCTCACGGCGTACGACTCCGCCGAGGCGTGGGTGCGCGCCGCGCGAACGCACCCCGGCCAGCTCGTCGGCGTGGTGACCGGACCGTTGACCAACCTCGCCCTCGCGTTGCGGTCCGAGCCCAAGTTGCCGACGCTGCTGCGCCGGCTCGTGGTCATGGGCGGCTCCTTCGAGTACCGGGGAAACACCGACCTGGTGGCCGAGTGGAACATCAGCGTGGACCCGGAAGCCGCCGCCGAAGTTTTCCGGGCGTGGGAGTTCTCGGGCGGACACCTCCCAATCGTGCTCGGGCTCAACCTGACCGAGAACGTCGCGATGACACCAGCCATTTTCACGCGGCTGGCCCAGGCGGCCGGGTCGGCCACGGTGGCGATGAGCGCGATCGACGCACGCGGCACACCATCGGCGGCGTCGAACCGGCTGATTCGGGTCCTCGAGGACGCGATGCGGTTCTATTTCGAGTTCCACTTCGACCATGGCGAGGGCTATCTGGCCCATCTGCACGACCCGCTGGCCGCCGCGGTGGCGCTGGATCCCGGCCTGGTGCAGACCCGAACGGCGACGGTCGACGTCGAATTGACGGGCACCCTCACCCGCGGCATGACGATCGCCGACTGGACCGGGCGGTGGGGACGTTCCACGAATGCGCAGGTGGGCATCGGTGTCGACCCCGCGGTGTTCTTCGCTCGGTTCATCGAACGGGTCGGGCCGTTCGCACGCCGGCTGAGCTGACTCGGCGGGGATCAGGGGTCAGCCGCGGCTGCGATGACCGCGTCGGCGTTCCTGATCGCGATAATCGTCGGCGAGCCTGCCGACATGACGCGGCAACCTGCCGGCCGCGACATCGGCAACACTGGTCTGCTCGAGAACCGAACGCATGCTGGCCCGCAGTGCCCGCCACACATCGGCCAGGGCGGTGGTGGGGCCGGAGTATTGCAGATCGCCGAGCCCGATGTCACGCACACTGGCCAGCGGCCCGTCGATGCACCGCAGCACATCGGCGACGCTGATTTCGGCTGCCGGCCGGCCTAACTCGTAGCCGCCGTCGCGGCCGCGGTGGCTGCGCACCAGCCGGTCGGTACGCAGGTCGGACAGGATGTCGACGAGGAATTGCGGTGGGATGCCCTGCGCCTGGGCCAGGTCGTCGGTTTTGATCAGGGTCCCTTCGCCGACCGAGGCCAACTGGACCATGGCCCGGACGGCATACTCCGCCTTGGCCGACATCCGCATGCTGCGAATTCTGCCATCCGGACCCGGTGGGCCCATCAGTCCGCTGAAGTCGTTACGGAGAGGACGGCCGCGGCAAGCTCTGGCCGGCAGATCAACAGATCGGGCAGCAGTGGATCTCTGCTGTTGTACCGCAGGGCGGAGCCGTCGATTCTGGACGCGTGCAGTCCGGCGGCCCGCGCCACGGCCACGGGTGCCGCACTGTCCCATTCATACTGGCCGCCGGCGTGCACGTACACGTCGGAGCGGCCTTGCAGGATCGACGCGACCTTGGCACCTGCCGAACCCATTTCGACCAGCGTGCCCCCGAGACGGTCGCGCACCGCGATCGCGATGGCGGGTGGCCTGGTGCGCGACACCACGATCCGCGGTGGGTGAGGCGAGCCGGATGGCGGCGTCACGTATGGTGTGGCCAACGTGACTGCTTGCGCGGGAAGGGCGACCGCACCCGCAGCCAACTCGCCGGAGTGCCAGAGCGCGACGTGGACGGCCCAGTCGTCGCGGCCGGGTTCGGAGAACTCTCGGGTGCCGTCCAGCGGGTCGACGATCCACACCCGGTCGGCCGACAGCCGGGCCGAATCGTCGATGCCCTCTTCGGAGAGCACCGCGTCGCCGGGCCGCTGGGCCGCGAGCGCCGCCGTCAGGAAGTCGTGTGATCGCTTGTCGCCGGCGGCTTTGCGGTCGCCCGCGCTGGCGTCGGCGAGCTCGGCGCGCACCTGGAGCAGCACCCGGCCGGCCGTCATGGCCAGGTGCGCGGCCAGGTCGTGATCGGTTATCGACACAAGCCGAGCAGGCCGACGATCTGATCGGCCAGAGCGTCGGGAGTCTGGGCCGGGACAAGCCTCAGGTCCGGGGATTGGGGCGGCTCGTAGGGGCTGTCGATGCCGGTGAAGTCTTTGATCAGCCCGGCGCGTGCCTTTGCGTAAAGCCCCTTGGGATCGCGTTTTTCGCAATCCTCGATCGGGGTGTCGCAGAACACCTCGTAGAAGGGCAGGCCCGCTGCCTCGTGAAGGCGCCGAGCCAGCGCACGGTGTTGGGCCAGCGGGCTGATGGCCGGCACCAGCACGATCTGCCCGGAGTCGGCCAGCAGCGCGGCGACATGGGCCAGCCGGCGCAGGTTCTCCGCGCGGTCGGCCATGCTGAATCCGAGGTCTGCGTTGAGGCCGTGGCGCAGGTTGTCGCCGTCGAGCACGTAGGCGGCCGTGCCGCGTTCCAGGAGCTTGCGCTCGGCGAGCATGGCCACCGAGGACTTGCCCGAGCCCGACAGCCCGGTGAACCACACCGTGCATCCTCGCGACAGCCTGTCCTTCGCCGTCACCAGAGAGCGGTGCTTGACGGTGTTGGGGCTCGACGCGCGCGCGGCGGCGGCCCGTTCGGACATGTCGCGCAACACCATGCCTGCCGCGACGGTGCCGTTGGTGTCGGGATCGATCAGGATGAACGACCCGGTGCTCGCGTTGCGGGTGTACTCATCGAGCATCAACGGCACCTGGGTGCACAGCGTGATGCGGCCCAGTTCGTTGAGCTTGAGCGCTGTCGCGGTCTGGTCGCGGTGCAGCGTGTTGACGTCGAGTCGATAGTCCAGCGCGGTCACTCGCGCGCGGGTGGTCTTGGTGGTCTGCTTGACGAGGTAGTCGCGGCCGGGCTCCAACGCCGAATCGTCGGCCATCCAGCACACCGTCGCGTCGAACTCCTGGGTCACCCGAGGCTGGTTGTTGATCCGCGCGATGAGATCACCGCGGGAGATATCGATGTCATCGGCGAGGCTGACCGACACGGCCATCGGCGGAAAGGCTTCGGCGACGGGACCATTCGGGCCCTCGATGTCGGCGATGCGGCTTGTCTTGCCGCTGGGCAGGACGACGACTTCATCGCCGGGACGCATCACCCCACTGGCGACCGTGCCGGCATAGCTTCGATGGTCGGCATGCTCGCGGATCTGCGGCCGGATGACGTACTGGACCGGGAAGCGGACATCCACCAGGTTGCGGTCGCCGGCGATGTAGACCTCTTCCAGGTGGCTCAGCAGCGCCGGGCCCTCATACCACGGTGTGTTGTGCGACCGGGTGACGACGTTGTCGCCGTGCAGGGCCGACATCGGAATCGTCGTGACGTCGTGGACGTCCAGCCGGGCGGCGAAGGCGTGGAATTCTTCGCGGATTCTTTCGAATCGCTCCTGGTCCCAAGCGATCAAGTCCATCTTGTTGACCGCGAGCACGATGTGCTGGACGCCAAGCAACGACGCGAGGAACGCGTGGCGGCGAGACTGTTCGAGCAGGCCCCGCCGGGCATCGACCAGCACGATCGCCAGCTGGGCGGTGGAGGTGCCGGTCACCATGTTGCGGGTGTACTGAATATGTCCGGGCGTGTCGGCGATGATGAATTTCCGCCGCGGAGTGGCGAAGTAGCGATAAGCGACGTCGATCGTGATGCCCTGCTCGCGTTCGGAGCGCAGCCCGTCGGTCACCAGTGCCAGGTCGGTGTAGTCGTTGCCGCGCTCCTTCGACGTGCGCTCGACGGCCGCCAACTGGTCCTCCATCACCGCTTTGGAGTCGTACAGCAGCCGGCCGATCAGCGTCGACTTGCCGTCGTCTACGGAACCAGCGGTGGCGATCCGCAACAGGGACGTCATCAGAAGTAGCCCTCTCGTTTGCGATCTTCCATGCCGGCTTCGGAGATCCGGTCGTCGGCGCGGGTGGCGCCCCGTTCGGTGAGCCGGGACACCGCTGTCTCGGCGATGATTTCGTCGACGGTGGTGGCGGTGGATTCCACACATCCGGTACAGGTGACGTCGCCGACCGTGCGGAACCGCACGCTGGCCTCGAAGACCTCCTCGCCGGGTTTTGGCTGCATGAACCGATGGACAGCCAGCAGCATGCCGTCGCGCTCGAACACCGGCCTGCGGTGGGCGTAGTAGATCGCGGGCACGGTGATGTTCTCGGCCCCGATGTAGGACCAGATGTCGTATTCGGTCCAGTTGGACAGCGGGAACACCCGGATGTGCTCACCCTTGCGGTGTCGACCGTTGTATAGGTTCCACAGTTCGGGGCGTTGCGCTTTGGGCTCCCACTGGCCGAACTCGTCGCGGAAGCTGAACACCCGTTCCTTGGCGCGGGCCTTCTCCTCGTCGCGGCGCGCGCCGCCGAAGGCCGCGTCGAACTTGTTCTCCCGGATGGCGCGCAGCAGCGTGACGGTCTGCAGCGGGTTGCGCGACGGACCGTTCTCGACGACGCGCCCCGCGTCGATGTCGTCGGCAACCGAGGCCACGATCAGCCGAACACCGGTTTCGATTACGAGTCGGTCCCGGGTGGTGATGACTTCGTCGAAGTTGTGGCCGGTGTCGACGTGCATGACCGGAAACGGCAGCCGCGCGGGCGTGAACGCCTTCAGCGCCAGATGAAGCATGACGATCGAGTCCTTGCCGCCGGAGAACAACAACACCGGGCGCTCGAACTCTGCCGCGACCTCACGAATGATGTGGATCGCCTCGGCCTCCAATGAACGCAGATGGCTCAGCTCATAGCGCGGCGGGGCGGCCTGTGGGGTCATCCGGTCGAACCTTCCAGACTATGTTGGTTAATATTACCATAATTAGTCTTGTTGTCAGGATGAAATCATGCGGCCGGTGCCACTGTCAAGATGCTGTGGCGGATGAACCACGGTGGCCGGGTGGTAGGTGTGGGGTGGTAGCGGTGGGGGTGGTAGCGGTGGCTGGGGGTAGCGGTGGGGATCATCGCTTGGCGGCTACTCATAACTGCCTTCCAGGTACCACCGCCGCCGGCGGTAGCACAGCAGCAGCGCCTGGCCCGGACCGCCGTGATCATCGACCAGCACCTGCGCCCGTGCGGTGGGCCCCCCAGCGGAAGTGCCCCGCGCCTGGGAGGGTTCCCCGGCCGCCGGGTCGGGGTCCCACCATCGCTCGTCGACCGGCCACGGTCCGGACCACCAGCTCAGCGGGCCCTCGCGGCCAGGGGCGACCAGCCGCGCCGGGTCGGTGGAGAACATTCCCCTCTTGGTCACCCGGACCGGGTGGCCTTGAGCGTCAAGAAGTTCCACCGGATCGTCGAGCAGCACAGTCGGAGACGGCTCGGGAAGCTGGCCGGGCCACGGCCGGTGCGGATCGGCCTGGTGCACCAGCTCGTCACCCAGCGGGGCGAGGGTGATGCGTTCGGCAGGCCCACGCCCGCCGCTGAGCACGGCCACCTGCACCGCCTCGGGCCCGAGCAGGCCCTGCACCCGGACCAGCGCGCGGCGGGCCCGAAGCCGGTCCGCTTCCCCGATGCCGCCCCACAGCGGCAACTGCAGCGCCTCGGCCGACACCACCTCCACCGGCCGCAGCCGCAGCAGCGTCACCGGTGCGGTCGGCCGGTCGTGCGCTGTCCTCTGGTTCAGCCAGCCGTCCAGCTGCCAGCGCACCCGGTCGGCGGTGGCGTCCTCGGTCAACGGCTCCGCGCAGCGCCAAACGCGCTGCAGCTCTTGACCATTTGCAGTGATGGCGTGGATGGCAAGCCGGGTGCAGCCGACGCCGGTGACCATCAGCGTCTGGTGCAGCCGGCTGGCCAGCGAGCGGCCGGCGAACGCAGCCGCGTCAACGCGGTCGATCGGGGGGTCGTAGTGCATCTCGACGTCGAGTTCCGGCGGCGGCTCCCGCCCCGACGGGCCGCGTTCGGGCTCCCCGCGGGCGAACCGGTGGGCGGCCACCGCGTCGGCGCCGAACCGGGATGCCACGTCGGTGCGGGACAGCGAAGCGAACTGTCCGACGGTTCGAATGCCCAAGCGCCACAGCAAATCTGCTAAATCAGCTCGTCCTTCCCGGGACAGGCTCGCCTCGGTGGCCAGCTCCCGGATCGATAGCGGCGCCAGAAACGCGGCATCCCCACCGGGGTCGACGACGCGGCCGGCACGAGCGGCGAACACGGCGGTGGACAGCTGGTCGGCGATGCCGGCCTGGCATTCGGCGCCCGCGGCCGACGCCGCGTCGACCAGCCGCTCGGCCGCGGCGGCCTCCGAGCCGAAGTAGCGGGCGGCCCCACGGACCGGCAGCACCAGCAGGCCGGGCCGCAGCACCTCGGCGCGCGGCATCAGGTCGTCCACCGCGGCCGTGACGGTTTCGAAAAAGCGGGCGTCACGCCCGGGGTCGGCGGTGACGACGTGCAACTGGGTGCATCGGGCCTGGGATTCGCGACGGCGCAGGCCGCGTCGCACCCCGGCCGACCTGGCCGCCGCCGAGCAGGCGACCACCCGATTGGCCACCGTGACGGCGACCGGTGCGGTCGAAGGCAGGCCCGCGGCTGAGGCCGCGGCGACCGCCGGCCAGTCCATGCACCACAGGGCCAGCACCCGGGACGGCAGCGATGAGCCGCTTGCGCGAAAAGACACGGAGGCGTCACCCGCTCGCGCGAAGAGGCACCCCCCGGCCGCAGGCCCGCACGGCCAGCCGCACCCGGCTGATGCGGCCGCCACAGCCCGCGACGGACCGGCCTACGGGACCCGATGTCGGCGGTCCGGCGGCTCCGGTCACCTCGTAGCCGCTGACCCGCGCCGCCAGCCGCATCGCCGCGCCCTGCCAGTCACCGTCGGTGACCAGCAAGGTGCAGCCTTTGCTGCGGGCGCGTGCCATCACCGCCCTCGCCCGGGATATCGGCACCGACCGGCCGCCCAGGCCGAGCACCACCAGATCCATTCCGTCCATCAGCACCGCGGCCACCTCGACCGGGTCATTCCCGGGGTCGGGAACCAGCGCCACGCGGGTAAGGTCTGCACCCATTTCAACCGCGGCCAGCAGACCGATGTCGGGATGGCCGACGACGGCGGCATGGCCCCCGGCGGCGGTCACCCCAGCCGTCACCGCGAGCGGCAGCGCCCGCGCCCCCGAGGCCACCACCACCGCGCCACGTGGCAACCCCACCGGCAAGGTTTCGGCCAGCGATTCCGGCACGGGCAGCAAAGCTTCGGTCGCAGGCAGCAACGCATCGACCCGGTGCGGCGCCGAATGCCCGCTGTTCATCTTGCCGGACACCACCGCAATCTGGCGGCGCAGCTGTTTCAGCTGGTCAGCTCGGTCGAGTGGGTGCTGCCTCCGGGCAATCGCCGCCGTCACCGCCGCACCTCCTCCGGCACAAAACCCACCATGAATCGAATGTATGTTCGATACTGGTGAGTAAACACCCGGGATGCACTGTCGTCAAGCGTGGATTACGGATACGCCATTGACAAATGGCATCATTGCTGATGTACGCGGCCCGCGCTCCGGTGCAGCCACCGACACCGATGTAGCTCCGAGGCGTATCTGGTGCGCGCGGGTGCCGAGCACGTCGCAGCCAAGAGTGACTACTCCCATTCGATGGTGCCCGGCGGCTTGCTGGTGATGTCCAGCACAACCCGGTTGACCTCGGCCACCTCGTTGGTGATCCGGGTCGAAATGCGCTCCAGGATGTCGTAGGGGACCCGGGTCCAGTCGGCGGTCATGGCGTCCTCGCTGGACACCGGCCGGAGCACGATCGGATGGCCATACGTGCGGCCGTCGCCCTGCACACCCACCGACCTGATGTCGGCCAGCAGCACCACCGGGCACTGCCAGATCTGGTTGTCCAGCCCGGCGGCGGTCAACTCCTCCCGGGCGATCGCGTCGGCGCGCCGCAACGTGTCCAGGCGCTGTGCGGTGATCTCGCCGACGATGCGGATCCCCAGCCCCGGCCCCGGAAAGGGTTGGCGAGCAACGATTCCCTCCGGTAGCCCGAGTTCGCGACCGACCGCGCGGACCTCGTCTTTGAACAGCAGCCGCAGCGGCTCGACAAGGGTGAAGTTCAGGTCGGCCGGCAGCCCGCCGACGTTGTGGTGGCTCTTGATATTCGCCGCCCCTGCACCCCCGCCGGACTCCACCACGTCGGGGTACAGCGTGCCCTGCACCAGGTACCTGACCTCGGAACCGGTGTCGCCGACGATGTCTCGCACCGCGCCCTGGAACGCACGGATGAACTCACGGCCGATGATCTTGCGCTTGCCCTCCGGGTAGGACACCCCGGACAGCGCCTGCAGGAAGCGATCCCTGGCGTCCACGGTCACCAGCCGCGCACCGGTGGCGGCGACGAAATCACGCTCCACCTGCGCGCGTTCACCCTCGCGCAGCAGCCCGTGGTCGACGAACACACACGTCAGCCGGTCACCGACGGCCCGCTGCACGAGCGCCGCGGCGACGGCGGAGTCCACTCCCCCGGACAGTCCACAGATCGCCCGTCCGTCGCCGATCTGTTCGCGTACCCGAGCGACCAGCGAGTCAGCGATGCCGGCCGGTGTCCACGTCGAATCGATGCCCGCGAATTCGTGTAGGAACCGGCTCAGCACCTGCTGGCCGTGCGGTGAGTGCAGCACCTCCGGGTGATACTGCACACCCGCCAGCCGACGGGCCCGGTTCTCGAACGCCGCGACCGGCGAGCCCGCGCTGGTGGCCACCACGTCGAATCCCGGCGGTGCGCTGGTCACCGCGTCGCCGTGGCTCATCCACACCGGCTGAGCGCCGGGGAGCCCCGAATGCAGTTCTCCGCCGGTCACGTTCAGCTGGGTGCGGCCGTACTCGCTGGTGCCGGTGCGGGCCACGGTGCCGCCCAACGCCTGTGCCATCGCCTGGAAGCCATAGCAGATGCCGAACACCGGCACACCCAGGTCGAACAGCGCCGGATCCAGCTGCGGGGCGCCGTCGGCGTAGACGCTGGCCGGGCCGCCGGACAGCACGATCGCCTGCGGGTCGCGCATCTTTATCTCGTCGACGGCGGCCGAGTGCGGGATCACCTCCGAATACACCCGCGCCTCGCGCACGCGTCGGGCGATCAACTGCGCGTACTGCGCCCCGAAATCGACGACCAGCACCGGTCGCACGGGCGCGTGCTCGTCGGGTTGGGCCACGGCTTGAAAGTCTAGTGGCTTGCAGGTCATGGCTTTTTGCGCAGCGCCCAGGCCGGCACCCAGTGCGTCACCGTCCTGTGGTTGGCCCCGTAGTGGATGGGGTAGGTGACCAGGCCCCACCAGCCGCCTTGCTCACCGATGCCCCAGCAGGTGAGCCGGCCCTCCACGATTTTGTGCATCTGTAGCCCGTGCGGGTGGTAGCGGCCACCGCGGTGCGGCTGGCGGGGAAACAGCGCAGCCAGGTCGATCAGCACGCGGACCGGTGGTTCGACGGCCCGGAACGGGTCAGGGACCGGCTGCCCGCTGTAGCTGATCGCCACCTTTCGATCATAGGTTCGAACAGCGGTGCTTGGCGGCGGTCAGCCAGCGGAACTGATCGGTTCGATCGGCAATCGCCGCAGCGCCGCGGGCGCGTCGGCGGCCACGACGGGGTGCGCGGGGGGAATCGGGTCCAGCTGCTGATACGGCTGACCCTGCTCCGGCCGCAGGTCCGCCTCGCCGTTGTTCGGCCACAGCGACGCGGCGCGCTCGGCCTGTGCGGTGATAGACAGCGACGGGTTGACGCCCAGGTTCGCCGAGATCGCGGCGCCGTCGACGACCGACAGCGTCGGGTACCCGTAGACCCGGTGGTACGGGTCGATGACGCCGGTCTGCGGGCTGTCCCCGATCACCGCGCCGCCCAGGAAATGTGCGGTCAGCGGAATGTTGAACAGTTCGCCCCAGGTACCGCCGGCGACCCCGTCGATCTTGTCCGCGACGCGGCGGGTGACCTCGTTGCCGATCGGGATCCAGGCCGGGTTGGGTTCGCCATGGCCCTGCTTGCTCGACATCCGGCGCAGGCCCAGCCGGGTGCGCCTGGTGAACGTGGTGATCGAGTTGTCGAGGTGCTGCATGACCAGCATGATCATCGTCCGCTCGCTCCACCGCCGCGGATTGAGCAGGCGAAGGGTGCCGCGCGGATCCTGCCGCGCCTGGTCGAGCAGCTGCTTCCAACGAGGCACATCGGTGCCCGCGGGCCCGGCGCCATCGGTCATCAGGGTCTGCAGCAGCCCCATCGCGTTGGAACCCTTGCCGTATCGGACGGGTTCAATGTGGGTGTCGGGCGTGGGATGGATCGACGAGGTGATCGCCACGCCGTGGGTGAGGTTGAGATCCTCGGCGACCGTCAACCGCCCGGCCCCGACGATCGACTCGGAGTTGGTGCGGGTGATGAGGCCCAGCATGTCGGACAGGTCGGGCAGCTTGCCCTTGTCGCGCATCTTGAACAGCAGCTTCTGCGTGCCGTAGGTGCCGGCGGCCAGCACCACGTGCCTGGCGGTGAAGGTCTTGCGGCGCTTGCGCAGCCACCGGCCGGTGACCGCCGTGTGGACACTCCATAACCCGTCGGAACCCTGCTCGAACCCGGTGACCGTGCGCATCGGCAGCACTTCCGCGCCGGCCGTCTCGGCCAGCCCGAGATAGTTCTTCACCAGCGTGTTCTTGGCGCCGTAGCGACACCCGGTCATGCAGGAACCGCACTCGAGGCAGCCGGTGCGATCGGGCCCGACCCCGCCGAAGTACGGATCGGCCACCGTCTCACCGGGCGCCTTCGTTCCTTGCGGGCCGAAGAACACCCCGACCGGTGTCGGCACGAACGTCTCGCCCACCCCGATCTCGTCGGCCACTTGCTTGATGATGCGGTCGGCGTCGGTGAAGGTCGGGTTGCGCACCACCCCGAGCATCCGTTGCGCCTGGTCGTAGTGCGGCATCAGCTCGGTGCGCCAGTCGGCGATGTGTGACCACTGGCGGTCTTTGAAAAACGGCTCCGGCGGCACATAGAGGGTGTTCGCGTAGTTCAGTGACCCGCCGCCGACGCCGGCGCCGGCCAGGATCATGCAGTTGCGCAGCAGGTGAATGCGCTGGATGCCGTACATGCCAAGCCTGGGCGCCCACAGGAACCTGCGCAGGTTCCAGGAGGTCTTGGCGAACTCGTGGTCGGCGTAGCGGCGGCCCGCTTCGAGCACCCCGACGCGGTAACCCTTTTCGGTCAGGCGCAGGGCGGTGACACTGCCCCCGAATCCGGATCCGATGATCAAAACGTCGTAGTCAGGCGCCATCGGACAAGTATGAACTTACCGGTGGGTAACTATCCAGGCCCCACCTAACTTCACGGGTGCCGCGGGCGGGACTCCTCAGGCGCCGACGGTGAGGCCGACCTTCTGGAACTCCTTGAGGTCGCAGTAGCCGGCCTTGGCCATCGACCGGCGCAGGCCGCCCACGATGTTCAGCCCGCCGAACGGATCGTCGGACGGGCCGTTGAGCACCTGTCGCAGCGGCGGCCGCTCCCCCACCGCCACCTGCAGCAGCGCACCGCGCGGAAGCGACGGGTGGGCGGCCGCTGCGGGCCAAAACCAGCCGTCGCCGAGCGCCTCCGCCGAAGCCGCCAGCGGCGTGCCGAGCACCGCCGCGTCGGCGCCGCAGGCAATGGCCCTGGCCAGGTCGCCCGAGGTGTGGATGTCGCCGTCGGCCAGCACGTGCACGTAGCGGCCGCCGGTCTCGTCGAGATACTCGCGGCGGGCCGCAGCGGCGTCGGCGATCGCGGTGGCCATCGGCACGCTGATGCCGAGCACCTCGTCGCTGGTGGTCACCCCGCTGGTGGAGCCGTAGCCCACGATGACGCCGGCCGCACCCGTGCGCATCAAATGCAGCGCGGTGCGGTGATCGAGCACCCCACCGGCCACGACCGGCACGTCGAGCTCGGAGATGAACGTCTTGAGGTTCAGCGGCTCGCCATCGCGGGCCACCCGCTCGGCGGACACGATGGTGCCCTGGATGACCAGCAGATCGATGCCGGCGGCGACGAGCGCCGGGGTGAGCTGGCGCGCGTTCTGCGGGCTGACCCGCACCGCGGTGACCACCCCGGCGTCACGGATCTGGGCGACCGCGGCGCCGAGCAGGCCCGGATCTAGCGGCGACGCGTGCAGCTGCTGCAGCAACCGGATCGCCGTCGACGGTTCCGGCTCCTTCTCCGCGGCCTCAATGACCTGCGCGATCTTGGCGTCCACGTCGGCGTGGCGGCCGATCAGGCCCTCGCCGTTCAGCACACCCAGGCCGCCGAGCCGGCCCAGCTCGACCGCGAACTGCGGCGACACCAGCGCGTCGGTGGGATGCGACAGCACCGGAATCTCGAACCGGTAAGCGTCGAGCTGCCAGGCCGTGGACACGTCTTTGGACGAGCGGGTGCGCCGCGACGGCACGATGTTGACGTCGTCCAATTCGTACGTGCGCCGGGCGGTACGGCCCATGCCGATCTCGACCATGTCGCGCATCGAAATCAGCGGCTGTAGTAGTTCGGCGCTTCGACGGTCATCGTGATGTCGTGCGGGTGGCTTTCCTTCAACCCCGCTGAGGTGATGCGGACGAACTGCGCCTGCTGCAGCGCCTCGATGGTCGGCGATCCGGTGTAGCCCATGGCCGCGCGCAGCCCGCCGGTGAGCTGTTGAATCACCGTCGACAGCGGACCGCGGAACGGCACCCGACCCTCGATGCCCTCGGGGACCAGCTTGTCCTCGGAGAGAACGTCGTCCTGGAAATACCGGTCCTTGGCATACGACTTCCCGCCGCGTCCCTGCATCGCTCCGAGCGAGCCCATGCCGCGATAGCTCTTGAACTGCTTTCCGTTGACGAAGATCAGCTCGCCGGGCGCCTCGGCGGTGCCGGCCAGCAAAGAGCCAAGCATCGTGGTGGAGGCCCCCGCGGCGAGCGCCTTGGCGATGTCGCCGGAGTACTGCAGCCCGCCGTCGGCGATCACGGGCACACCCCGCGGCGCGCACGCGGCGACGGCCTCCAGGATCGCGGTGATCTGCGGAGCCCCCACGCCGGCCACCACCCGGGTGGTGCAGATCGACCCGGGGCCCACACCCACCTTCACCGCGTCGGCGCCGGCCTCCACCAGCGCCGCAGCACCGCCGCGGGTGGCAACGTTGCCGCCGACCACGTCCACCCGCTCGCCGACCTCTGCCTTCAGCTTGAAGACCATCTCGAGCACCTGCCGGTTGTGCGCATGCGCGGTGTCCACGACGAGCACATCCACGCCGGCTTCGGCCAGCGTCATTGCGCGCACCCACGCGTCGTCACCGACACCGACGGCGGCGCCGACCAGCAGCCGGCCGTCACTGTCTTTGGTGGCCAGTGGGTGCTGTTCGGTCTTGACGAAGTCCTTGACGGTGATCAAACCGGTCAGCCGACCATGCCCGTCGACGATCGGCAACTTTTCGATCTTGTTGCGGCGCAACAAGCCGAGCGCAGCATCGGCGGTCACGCCCTCACGTGCGGTGATCAGCGGCGCCTTGGTCATCACCTCCGAGACGTGCTTGGCCTGGTCCACCTCGAATCGCATGTCGCGGTTGGTGATGATTCCCACGAGCGCGCCGGACTTGTCGACCACCGGCAGGCCCGAGATCCGGAACCGAGCGCACATCGCGTCGACCTCGGCCAGCGTGTTGTCGGGTGAGCAGGTCACCGGGTCGGTGACCATGCCGGCCTCGGACCGCTTTACCATCTCGACCTGGCCGGCCTGCTCGGTGACGGACAGGTTGCGGTGCAGCACTCCCATACCGCCGGCGCGGGCCATCGCGATCGCCATGCGGGCCTGGGTGACGGTGTCCATCGCGGAGCTGACCAGGGGCACCCTCAGCGTGATCCGGCGGGTGAGCCTGCTGGAGGTGTCGGCCGCGGCCGGCACGACGTCGGACGCGGCGGGCAGCAGCAACACATCATCGAAGGTCAGGCCCAGCATCGCGATCTTGCGCGGATCGTCGCCACCCGTGGGCACCGCGGCGCCGAGCTCGTCGGCGACATACGGATCAACCGCGGTACTACCTTCAACAATCGACATCGGTGGGCCTCCATCGGGCGCAGCACTAGGACACCATCCTATCGGCATCGACGTCGTTTTCCCGGCGCCCGCGCGGGCGCCGATCCGCTGGCGCGGAAGCTGTGAGGCTGCGTAATGTAGAGGCGTGCGCGACCACCTGCCACCGGGTTTGCCGCCCGACCCCTTTGCCGACGATCCGTATGACCCGTCGGCGGCACTGGATGCGATCGAGCCGGGCCAGCCGCTCGACCCGCAGGAGCGCAGCGCCGTGGAGGCTGACCTCGCCGACTTGGCGGTTTACGAGGCGCTGCTGGCGCACAAGGGGATTCGCGGTCTGGTGGTCTGCTGCGACGAGTGTCAGCAGGATCACTACCACGACTGGGACATGCTGCGCGCCAACCTATTGCAGCTGCTGATCGACGGCACCGTCCGGCCCCACGAACCGGCCTACGACCCAGAGCCGGACGCATATGTGACCTGGGATTACTGCCGCGGCTACGCCGACGCCTCGCTCAACGAGGCGACCACCGACCCCGACGGCTACCGCTGAGCTGACTTCGCTGCCGGGTTAGCCCGGGCGCTCAGGTGTGGTCGCCGTGGGTTCATGCGGCCCGGGCGCAGAGCCGTGCTCGCCGCCGTGTGCGCCGTCCGCCGTCGAGGATGGGGCGGTCTCCGTCGTCTGTTGCTGGTTGACCACCGCGGGCGCCTGCTGCTGTGACGGACTGGTCGCGGCGGCCGCCGACGTGCTGGTCTCCTCGGTGCGCGGCGCCGACGTGACGGTCGTCGTCGTCGTCGCGGGCGGGGGCGCGGCGGTCGTGGTCGGCGTGTTGCCGGCGGTCGAGGTCGTCGTCGACTCCGACGACGGTGCCGGCGACGGCGACGGCGACGGTGGCGGCGCCGCGGCCGGACTGGGCGTCGGCGTGGTGGTGGACGAGGAGGTCGTTCCCGAAGTGCTGGTAGGGGTCTCCGATCCCGAGGTCGTCGACGAGGACGAGGACGTCGACGACGAGGACGTCGATGACGAGGACGAGGATGACGAGGACGTCGATGACGATCCCGGCACCACACTGGGCCCCGGGAGCAGCGGTGCCGTCATGCCCGGCAAGATCGGCGGCGGGGCCCCCGGTGTGAGCGTAGCGCCAGGGTCGCGGGCGACCACCTTGGCCGACAGGTCGTTCCACTGGTTGATCAAGTCTTGCTTGCGCTGCACGTCGGTAACGTCCTGCACGGTCGTGCTGACCGCGGCGAGCTTGTCCTGCGCCTGCTGCCACTGGCCCTGCTGGACAAGCTGCTGCACCTGCGACAGCTCCGTCTGCGCGGCGAGCGCAACCTGGTCTCCACGGGTGGTCGGGGCGGCGCCGAACAGCACGGTGCGGAGGCCGTACAGCGCGTCGCCGGGCCCGGCGCCGTAGATGACCGCGCCGAACCCGCCGAGGCACAACAGCGCCGCGGCGACACCGCCGACCACCGTCATGCCGAACCGCTGGCGTGGGCGGGCCTGCTTGCCCTCGGTGAGGGCGGCGGCGGCCTCCCCGAGCGAGATGACGTGGGTATCCGGCGCCCGGCGCACTTCATCGCGCCAGCCGGCGAGCATCGATGCCACCGGGTCCGCCGGCGACATCCGGGCACCGGCGGCGAGCGCGTCGAGCAGGCGGTCGCTGCGAGCGACCGCTTCCAATCCGGATTCGTACTCAGGCATAGTCGCGACCTGCCTCGATGATCTCGGACCGAAGCCGGGCCAGCGCGCGATGCTGGGCCACCCGGACCGCGCCGGTCGAGCTGCCGACGGCCCCAGCCGTCTCCTCGGCGCTCAGCCCGACCACCACGCGCAAAATCAGGATTTCTCGTTGTTTGGCAGGCAGCAGGTTCAGCAGGGCATCCATTCGCGCCGCCGAATCCGCCTCGATGGCCATTTGCTCCGGCCCGAGGTCGGTGGCAGGCCGTTCGGGGACCTCGTCGGTCGGCTCGGCACGGTTGCGCGCGACCGCACGGTGGGCGTCTGCCACCTTGTGGGCCGCAATGCCGTACACGAACGCCAAAAAGGGCCGTCCCTGGTCCTTGTAGCGTGGCAACGCCGTGATGGCGGCCAAGCAAACCTCCTGCGCCACATCGTCCGCCGATAGACCACTTCGCTCTGCCGTCCCGATCCTTGCGCGGCAGTACCGCACCACGATTGGGCGAATGGTCTCCAGCACTTCGCGGAGTGCGTCTCGATTGCCGGCAACTGCGTCAGCAACGACAGCATCGAGTCGGTCTCCCGAATTTGTCATCGACGACAGCGTCCTCAACGTTACGAGCCAGGAGCTTCCCGGCAATCCAACCGACAATAACGATCCGCACATGGTCGGATCACGTCAGCGAGACCAAACGCCACCACCGTGTCGCACGGTCCGGGCGCAGGCGTCCCGGATCGCCAGCACGTCCGCGGCGTCGCGGATGTTGCTTTCAATGTCGGCAAGCAGGCCGGCCGCCGCCCAACGAAGCGGTATGAGGCCGAGCCGGCCGGTGGTGATCAGCGCATCGTCGGCCACGGTACGCGCAAGATCGACCTGACCGACGCTGCACAACGCGGCCGCGCGCACCACGGCGGTCTTCGCCCGGTGGCGCGCCGACCGCGAGTCGGCGGCCAACTCGGCCGCGTGGTCGGCGTGCCGGACCGCTTCGGCGCCCTCGCCGGCGACCATCGCGCGCTCCGCGGCAACCCAGTGCCAGCGCAGCGACAGCCGGTCGGGTAGACCCGGTCGATCCAGCAATAGGGCCGCCCGTGCCAGCAACGCCGCCGAGGCCGCCAAGCGGCCCATGCCCAGCGCGTCGGCGGCGAGGCCGATCAGCGCGTCGACAGCGGCTTCGGGATCGGAGCCGGCCAGTGCCAACGCCTGGCCGTCCCAGCGCCGGGCGCCGGCGTGGCCGCCGAGCTGGCGCAGGAACGACCCGCAGGTGCTGTGCGCCAGCGAAGCCAACGGTCCGGCGTCGACACGCCGGCGCAGCGCGGCAAGGTCGGCGTGCGCGCCGCCGTATCGGCCCTGGCCGCCGGCGGCCACCGCCCGCAGCCACAAGTCACGCGACGTCTCGGCGGCAGGCAGCGGCCAGCGGCCCGGATCGTCGCCGAACGCCGCGGCAGCCAAGACCGCGGACCGGTGACCGCTCATCGGACGGCGACCGTATCAGCCGCGACCCGGCTCAAATTCCGGTGCCGTAGGCCAAACATTGGTTAACAGTTTGTGGGCTGAGCGTTAATTCGATGTCAACTCCCTACTAAGCGCTAGAAATTGCCGCGCGACACAGCCGGATCCGAACTGCGGAAACCCGGTGCGGCGGACCGACGGGTATTGCGCAATACCATCTGCGCCGTTGCTAACGCATCCCAAGGATGAACGTGACGTAAATTCTTGGGCTGCTGTTATGTCGGTTGGCACACACGTCGGCTATTGACTCGATTTGCTAAGCAACCCTACCTTGTCTGCACGAGTAGTCATCGGCGACATCTCTGGAGATCGGTTCCACAACTCACCGTCCAGTTGGGTTCCAAATGGACTTGGCGAGAGGGGTTTTCCATGCCACAGCCGCAGCAGCTACCCGGACCCAACGCAGACATGTGGGACTGGCAGATGCAGGGCTTGTGCCGCGGTGTCGATTCGTCGATGTTCTTCCACCCGGATGGCGAACGGGGCCGCGCCCGGGCACAACGCGAGATGCGCGCCAAAGAGATGTGCCGGCGCTGCCCGGTGATCGCCCAGTGCCGCGCCCACGCGTTATCGGTGGGTGAGCCGTACGGCATTTGGGGTGGGCTCTCGGAATCCGAGCGGGAGCTTCTGTTGAAGCGCGGCATTCGCCGCACGGCCTGACATCAAAGAGCACGGCTCGGTTCGACAAGCAGAGGCCCATCCCGATTCGGGATGGGCCTTCGGGTTTTGATCGCTCAGCCGAGCAACAGATGGTACGACCACCCCTGAACGCTGACTTGAGGCATGCCGGGAGCGACACCGAGGGAGTATCGGGGGCTGACCCTGCGGCCTATCGTAATGGGGATGACGATCGGCGAAGTCGCTCAGCTGTGGCGCTATCCGGTCAAGTCTCTGGGCGGTGAACAGGTCGAGCGGGCCGAAGTTGGTCGCCGCGGAGTGCAGGGGGATCGGCTATGGGCTGTCCGGGACCTTCAAGGTGACATCACTGCGTCGGCGCGCCGCCTGCCCGTCCTGTTGGCGGCCACGGCGAGGTACCCGAGGCGGGTTCCGGCGGATGCTGGCCCAGGCAACGTGCCCGACGTCGAGATCACCTTCCCCGACGGCACGATGTTGTACAGCAGCGACCGCAGGGTGCATGCCAAGCTGTCGGAACTGGCGGGCCGCGATGTGCGGTTGACGGCATTGCCGCCGCCGGAAGACACCAGCTTGCATCGCCTGCGCCGCGATCACCAGACGGACGCCCTGTCGTCAGGCTCGCTGCGCGCGGACTTCGGCGTCCCCGAAGGGGAGCAGCTTCCTGACATGTCGATTGTCCCGATGGCGGACATCCTGACTCTGGGTCGTTACTCCACGCCGCCCGGCACGTTCGTCGACTTGGCACCGGTGCATGTGCTGACCACGACAAGCCTGGCGACCGTTGGCGCGGAGGTCGGCGACGAACTCGACGTTCGTCGGTTCCGACCGAATTTATTCGTGGCCCTTGATAATCCGGACGATGACCTTCCCGAGTCGCAGTGGGTCGGGGCGCGTGTCGTGCTCGACGAAGTCACCTTGACCGTCTCAATGCCGACCGTGCGCTGCGTCGTTCCGAGCCGCGCACAACCCGGACTCGAGGTCAATCGGCAGATCACCCGGGCGGTGGCCGCCAGGGCGCAGCGGTGCCTTGGTGTGTACTGCGGTGTGGAGCGCGCCGGCACCGTCAGAGTCGGTGATCAACTCACCGTCCGCGCTGTCGCCTCGTCGCGCCCACGCCAAATGCTTAATGACGCCGCCCGGCGCACGAAGCGGCTCGCATTTGGCCTCGCCGCGGTGGCTGCGGACCGTCTGTCCCGCTGAGCCCAGACCTTTTGGGCGGTCGCAGCGGCGCGATCGCCTCTGCGTCTGTTCGGGGTCGGTGGTGATGGTGACCGTGGTGCCTGGGATCAATCGAGGCTCGACCAGAACTGCAGAAGCGTCTCGGCTGCGCTTGCCGGCTGCTGGAGCAGCCACCAATGGCCAAGTCCGGCCAGGACAGCGACCTGCGCCCCGGTCCGTTCGGCGGCCCAGCGATGTCGGGCTTGTCCTCCGGTGTAGGGATCCTCCGTGGGAATAATGAAAAGGCCTGGTCGAGCCGAGGCGTCCGAAAGGCGTTCGCGCCACTGAGCCCACGTCGGTGGGAGCGCCGAGCGGTACAGGTTGAGGATGCACTGGTCCATGATCTCGTCGAAGGCTTCGGCGATCTCGTTGGCGATCGCTGGTGTCATGCCCAGTGATTCATACAGGGCGGCTCGCCCCGTTACTCCGATGGCCAACTGCCCAGCGATGGCCTTTTCACCAGCACCAGGCGTCATCCAGATTGGGATGACGCGGGCCACACGTAATCGGGGGCGAAAGCACCGGCAGTGTCGCCGCACCACGAGCGCAGCAGATCCGGTCTTTGGCACGACAACCGCACGACATGGTTACTTCCCCAGTCGTGGCCGACCAGGTCGACAGGCTCCGACATCGCCTCGAGTTCGGCCGCCAGCCACGCCGCATAGTCGTCTGAGGTCGCGCCGAAGCCCGCTGGTATTGGCGCACCAAAGCCTGGCGGCGACAGAGTGTAGGTGTCGTCTCGCCCCAACTCCGCGATGAGGGGTCGCCAAACGGCTGCCGTCTCGGGATTGCCGTGCACGAAGACAGCCGTCACGCCTGACGACGGTACTCGGAGTCAGCGGCTGCCAAGGGCCTAGGCCGCTAGGGCGCTGCCCGACCTTTCCCCAGGTGTTCCGCCAGATCGACGTTACCGCGGACTTTTGCGAGTAAGCGTGGCGCTGGCGTCGATCTCGACGCGGAGGTGGAGTGGCCGCAGGACGTAAGCGCCAGAAACGAAAGCACCCCCGGCTGTCGGGCCGGGGGTGCTTTCGTTGCGTGGCGCTCGACTGTGCGTGACCGTGATGGTCGTCGGAGGATTGCTCCGGCTTGTCCACCACCGCGGTCTCGGTGGTGCACGATGTACCATGCGGCGTCGCGCCGAGGCGGGCTGGTCACGATCGGGTTTGGGTGCGGTTCAGCAGTCCGCGCTCGATCAGGTCCAGCACTTGTTCTCGGGAGAACTTGATGCCTGCAGCGCTCGTGGGTAACGGTCCATCGACGAGTAGGCCCGCAAGTCCGTGCACCGCTGACCAGGCGGCAATCTCGGCTCCCGCCCTGCGGCGAGGATCCAG
>JAFARC010000008.1 GCA_019245755.1 Mycobacteriaceae bacterium
TGGGATTTCCCACCGTCGGGGCCGGTGGCTGGCATGGCCCACGCCACTTCCTCGCCCGAGGTTTTGCCCGCGTCCGTTCCCACTGCGCCGCTGCCGGCTGACCGTGACGACTGGCGTTGGCACGACCGCGACCGCGACCGCGGGGGTTTGGGGGAGAGGCCCGTGGGGTTGGGGCGGCTGGGCGCCATCACCGGCGTGGGTTGGGGTGGCTGGGCACCGCCACCGTGGCCCTGACGTAGCGTGACGCGGTCGACCCGCTGAGGACTACGTGTTGCGGGACAAGACGTTGTTGACTTGCTGCTGCCGCTGGTCTATCTAGTAGGCCGGTATCAGCTTGATGGCGTAGGTGTGCTGCGGACGAGTCCAGTGAGGATCATGTCGAGCCCTCCGTCGAAGCGCTGGTCGCGGTCGCCGGTGAGGATCGCGATGAGGTCGTCAGCGTCGGGTGGTCGGTGGTGGCCGCCGTCTGCGATCTGTTGCACGAGGGAATCCCACTCACCGGTGGCTTTGAGTTCAAGGAAGGCCTGTTCGTCGATTACGAATCCTGTTGTGTAGGAGCGTAACAACGCTGCGAGTTGTCCTGGACTGTATTCGGGTGCGGTCACCGCTTCCAGAAGCGCCATCAGCGTTGCTGAGAGGTCCAGGGTGGCGGCCAGGGGCGCATAGGAGCCGGCGATGATCCGCCCGCCATCCCGAAATGCCAGCATCGCGCGGCGCATCCGTTCGCAGCAGGTCTTTACCTGCGCGACCGATGGGTTGGCGGTATCGATGTCGGACAGATCCATCGTGGTGTAGATCGCATCGGCCATCGCGCGCTGTAGGTCTTTGCGATCTCGAAAATGCTTGTAAAGCGCTCCCGGCGTGACGTCTGCCGCGCCGGCCACGCGGCGCATGGTCAGCGCATCAAGCCCGTTGTCCGCGACGTATTGGTGAGCGAGCGCCACCAGTGCGTCTCGGGTTAATCCACGCTTGACCATTACAGGCAGCGTAGAGCGGAGGCGTTGTTGACATAGCGGACATTGGGACCATACCTTGCCGTGGTAAACATTGTTTACCAGGCGAGATGGGGGATGCATGACGCGACACTCGGTAGTGATCGCGGGCGCGGGCCCAACGGGGCTGATGCTGGCGGGTGAACTGGCGCTTGGTGGCGCCGATGTCGCGGTTGTCGAGCGGCGAACCGGCCACGGCTTGGATGGTTCGCGCGGGGGCGGCATGACCTCCCGCACGCTCGAAGTTCTCGATCAGCGAGGGATCGTTGACCGGTTTATTGCGCAGGGATGGGTAGGCCATGTCGGCCACTTTTCGCAGATCTTTCTCGACGTTTCCGATTTGCTCACCAGGCACAACTACGGGCTGGCACTACCGCAGTACCGCATCGAGGCCACCTTGGACGACTGGGTGAGCGAGCTGGGGGTCCCGATCTACCGCGGACGCGAAGTGACGGGGTTCACCCAAGACAACACCGGCGTCGACGTCGACCTATCGGAGGGCCCGCCATTGCGGGCGGGCTATCTCGTGGGCTGCGACGGCGGGCGCAGCGTCATCCGCAAACGTGCCGGCATCGAATTCGCGGGATGGGATCCATCGACCAGCTGCCTGGTTGCCGATGTGCTGATCGGAGACGAGCCGCCGTGGGGCTTGCACCGCGACGGTGGCGGCTTTCATTCCTTCTTCAAATTGGAGGACGGCGGCCCGGTGCGTGTCATGGTGACTGAACCGCATGTCGGAGAAACCCGCGAGCCGACCCTGCGCGACATCAGCGAAAGGATCATCGCTGTCCGCGGGACCGACTACGGGATGCACAGCGCCGCGTGGGTTTCCCGATTCACCGACGTCACACGACAGGCAGTGTCCTACCGGGACAAGCGGGTGCTGTTGGCAGGCGACGCCGCCCACGTTCACATGCCGATCGGTGGGCACGGCCTCAACACCGGTGTCCAGGACGCAGTGAACCTGGGCTGGAAACTGGCCCAAGTGGTGACCGGAACGTCGCCGCCGAGCCTGCTGGACACCTACCATGCCGAGCGACATCCGGTCGGCTCCGCGGTACTCCAAAACACCATGGCCCAAACAGCGCTCATAGGCCCAGGCGAACGCACCGGAGCGTTACGTGACACCGTGGCCGATCTTCTGAACATGGACGAGCCACGTCAGCGAATCGCCGCGACCATGTGCGGGCTGGACATCCACTACGACCTCGGCGAGGGACACCCACTCCTCGGTCGACGCATCCCCGACCTCAACCTGCACACCCCCGACGGTCCCACGCGACTGTTCACACTCCTCCACCAAGCCCGCGGGATACTCCTAAATTTCAGTCAACCGTGGGATTTTGACATCGCACCCTGGTCCCACCGGGTATCGGCGCTCGACGCGCGCCACACCGAATGCTGGAAGCTGCCGGTGCTCGGCGCGGTTTCAGCTCCCGACGCCGTGTTGGTCCGACCTGACGGCTACGTCGCCTGGGTAGGAGACGGAACCCCCGCTGCACTAACGCAAGCCCTCAACCGGTGGTTCGCATGAGTCGACGCGTGTCGCATCGCAATGGCCCACTGTCCCCTGAAGGTCGCCGACGCCTGGTGGAGCGCTGCCAGGACCGTCCTATCGCTCACGTCGCCGCCGAGATGGGCATCTCGCGGTCGTGCGCGTCAAAGTGGGTGAACCGCTATCGCCAGCACGGCGAATTAGGCCTGCAGGATCGGTCCTCCACACCCCATCGTCAGCCGACTGCCACCTCTGCTGAAACCGTCGCCAAGATCGAGCAACTGCGCCGCAACCAGAAATGGTCATCATCGCGAATCGCGTTCGAACTCACCAACGACGGCATCGTCATCAGCCGGCGCACCATCACCCGCCACCTGGCCCACCTAGGCCTGAACCGCCGCCGATTCATCGACCCAAACGGCGCCAGCAACCGCAAGCCCCGCACCATCGTCGTCCGATGCCCCGGCCACCAGGTCCACGTCGACGTCAAGAAAGTCGGACGCATCCCCGATGGTGGTGGATGGCGAACCCACGGCCGCGGCAGCAGCCGGGCCCGGAACGTCGCCCGACGCAAGACCAAGGGCGTCCGCGGCGGATACGTGTACTTGCACTCCGCCGTCGACGGCTACTCCCGCCTCGCATACATCGAAACGCTCCCAGACGAGAAAGCCTCTACTGCAATCGGATTCATGCACCGCGCCAGAGCCTGGTCCCCCACCCATGGCATCGTTTCAGCATCGAGCGCATCGTCACCGACAACGGAGCGTGCTACCGAGCCGACGCATTCCTCACAGCTATGCTGGGAGCCCGCCACCAAAGAAATCACTCCCTACACCCCACGCCATAACGGAAAAGTAGAGCGATACAACCGAATTCTCGCCGAAAAGTTCCTTTACGCGAACACGTGGACATCAGACGACGAGCGCGCAAACGCACTCGGCGTTTGGAACTACCACCGCCCCCGCAGCGCAGCAGGCGGCCAGCCACCCGCGTCACAACTCCCCGCCGGCGTCACCAACGTCATATCCGGGTACAACTAGGGCACCGGGAGCGCTCAGCGCAGCCCGAGGTAGTCGGCCAGTGCGTTTCCCACCGCCGCGGCGCCGAAGGAGTTGGGGTGTAGCGGGGCGGCCGGGTGGGTGACCACGAATCCCTCGAAGTAGCGGTCGTCGGGCGGCGCGCACACGTCGTGGCCCTGCGACAGCGGCCTGATGTCGAAGTAGTCGATCCCCTTTTCCGCCGCGATCTGCTTTTGCTTGTCGTCCATTTCGTCGATCTTTGATTGGAAGTAATCGGCGTCCTGGGGATGGGCCTGCAGCTCTGCGAAACAGCCGCCGGGCCGCACGTAGGTTCCATAGCCCACGACAACGATTCGGGCATTGGGCGCCTTGCCGCGGATCACGTCGATCATCTCGGCCCACGCCGGCGCCTGCTGGTTGATCGCTACGGAAAGTCGGTCGACGCCGCCCTGGACGAACTTTGTCGAACACAGCGGCGTGTCCAGTGAGGATGTCCGGCATTGCGCGGCGTCGGTCGCGATCCCGATGTCATTGCCGCCGATGGTGATGCTCACCAGATCGGTGTCGGCATGGATGGCATCGATTTGAGGCGGCACGGGGCCTTGGCTTGTCTGTTGTGGCTGACTGGTGATGTCGGCGGTGGTCGCGCCCGAGCACGTGACGTCGGCGAAGCTGGTCGGTGCGAGGCGCCGCGCCAGAACCGACGGGTAGTCGTGGGTCGATTTGAAGCAGCCCAGTGGTTCGGCACGGTCGGGCACCCCTGGGGCCGCGGCAGCGGAATCACCGAGGGCGGCGTAATTCAGGCGCTTCACCGGGGGTGTGGTTGTGCCGGCAGGCGCGGTGCAGCCGACCGCCAACGTGCAAGCGACCGATACGGCCCACATAGCCGCTGGGCGTCGCGTCGTGACGACTACCGAACCACGCGCCATGTACCCAGCCTGACCGACGCCGGCTTCTGCGCCGTCGCCGGGTCCCGGGACGGGATTTTCTGTCCGTCGGCGGCGGCGCTCTTTGCCGCTGTCGACGAGCCGCTTCCTGCTAGCATGTTTCTGAGAAATGAGGAAAGTTTTCCGATATTTGTCCCGTGTTTAAAGCAACACGCGTAGGTTGCTGAAAAGCTTTCGCGGCAGTTTGTTGGTGGAAGCCGGCTGCACGCTGCGAAACAGTCCCGGCGAGGAACCTCACATGAAGAAACTGATTGTCATCGCCTGCAGCGCCCTGGCGGCACTTGCTGCGTCGCTGTTGGTCGTCGGCGAGGCTGCTGCGGCGCCGGATCAAACGGGTGAGTCCTTCGCGGATGCGAAAGCCGCGCTGGCCTCTGCGGGCTATAACCCTGTGGTATCGACGTCGATCGGAGACGCTCTGCCGCGCGACGATTGCACCGTCGTTCGCCAGCAGACGACACTCGCGCCGCCGTTCCAGGGCGGCGGTACGAAAGGCGTGCTGAACTCCGGCAACACGAATCCAAAGGTGATGCTGTCACTGGACTGCAGCTCGCAACCGAAGTAGCCGAAGTAGCGCAAGTAGCGTGACCCCTGCCCAGCTGTTCGGAGAACCGGACTACCGATCCGCGATGCGCTCGGCCGCGATCGCCGGCCTCTTGGTGTGGGTGGCCAAAAATCCGTCGACCGCTGCGCGGGCACATTTGCGGTAGTCGAAGTCGGCAAGCGTGCTGAGTTTGCCGAGTACCACCGGTCCGAGCAGCAGTGCGACGGCTTGTCCACGATCGACCTCGCCGAGCTCGGTGACGGCCTGCGGGTTGGCGAAGATCGCGTCGAACGGTTCGGCGTACTGCGCAGCGACGCGTTCCCGAAGTGTCCGCACTTCCGGGCTGTCGGCTGGACGGCGACGCGCGCCGGGCAACCGTTCCATGCCGCTGCCCAGAGCCAGCCAGGACATTGCGGTCACCGTGGCCGGCGCATCGGCAATGGAATCGGCCCAGGCCAGCACCAGCGCGGTCAATCGGTCCCCGAGCGAGCCCTCTGCCGGCGGCGTCGGCGCGGGTGGGATCAGTGACTGAAAAGCCGCAGCGAGCAAATCGTTTCCGCTCGGGAAGTGGCGATACAGGGTCGCTCTGGCTACGTTGGCAGCACGGGTGACCGCGTCGACGGTCACCGCGCTCGGGCCGCCCGAACGCAACAGCGACGTCGCCGCGTCGATCAATCGGGCGCGCGAGACCGCCAGACGCGGGTCGACACGCCGCCCGTCGGCCATGACAGAACCTCCACCGCCGATACCAAGACTATCGATCTGTGATCGAGACTGTCAGTCTCAAAATACCGGCTTTGTCACCGCACTCGCGTTCCGTCCGATGGTAGTGCCGCTGGGCGCCTTATCGGCCTCCAGCTTCGGGCTGGGGTTGTGCACTGCGCCGACGACTTGGGCGATCATGAGTGCTGACGCGGGTCGCGCCTACGTCAGCCGCCTGACGCGTCCGGCATGGCTGAGCGCGTACTCGTAGGTGGCCAGGTTGTCGCGAGAAATCGCCGCGTGCACACGGCGTTCCAGAAGGAAACGAAGCACCGGGTTGTACGCATGGTAGGTCTCGTGGAACGTGAGCACGGTGGTGCCGTCGGGCTGTTCCTCGAGTTCGTGATAGCCCTCGGCGCGCGACCACAGCGGCTTGCCGATCGCCACATATCGCGACAGTTTGTTGATCTTGGCCTCGGTCACCGTCTCCCACGACCGCCCCTTGCCGCCGGACAGCAGATATTTGGGCACATCGAAGACGCAGGTGCGGACCAGACCCTCGCCGGCCTCGTCGCCTTCGTTCAAGATCTCCATGCGGCCAGCCGGCCACTCGATGACCCGCGGTCGCGGCGCGTTCGGCGATGCCGGCGGGTGCAGTACCCGCCACACTTTCCTGGCGGGCGCCTCGACGAGGAATCGCACGGTATAGGACTGCATCAGCGATCTCCCCACGCGCTTTCAAACTGACCGCCGACCGGCCGCAAGCCGGCTGGGAATCGGTGTCGATACTGTACTGCGCCGGGTCCGCGTTGAGACCCTAACCTTCATTGGGGCTGGTCTTTGGCTATCCGTAGGAAACGAAACTCCTGCCGACGGAGCAGGCGCAGGATCAGCTCTGCCGGAAATCCGAAGGCGCGCCGCCCCGGCTCAGCCGGGTACGGTTCTATGCCGGCGATCGCGTACTCGACGCCCTTGAACACCAGGACACCGTGCCCCGCTGCGACGACATTTCGATACCAGGCGACATCGGTGCCGTAGGTGAGCTCGGCGACAAAGCCGCCGTCAACCGCCGCCACGATGAGCGGCGTTTCGTCGGTTCGGCCGGTTCGGCGTCCGATGTGGCGGACCAACGAGAACGCTCGACCAGAGCGGGCGGCCCGCAGGACGACAGGATTGAGCGTGTGCCTCAACAGCCAGAATAAGCCGTGCTTCAGCGCTTGATCCGTGGCCGGGCGGGAGATGCAAAACCCCAGATACCACCCGGTCAACATACGGGGCACGAAGTGGGCCGCCTTCCCGTGTTGGGTGGGCTTCTCTAGGCAGTGGTTGTCACGCCAAATTCCGTTCTCGTCGCCACGGCGACAGTAGTCTCGCGTGTGACACCATGCTATAGATTATGGTTAGTGCCATGTCAACTAGTGCTGAATTCGATGTTCCCGACGGCTTGGTGGCGGCGGCGATTCGCGCGGCACAACAGCGCGGCCGAGGGGTGGCCGACGTGCCGTTGAGCGTCATCGCGCAGACGGCTGGGGTTTCGCGCAGCACACTGCTGCGCCGAATGGGAGGCTCGCGGGGCGCGTTGGATGACGCGGTGCGCAGAGCCGGGGTCGATCCGGGCGGGAAGTCGGTGCGTGAACGTGCCATCGAAGCCGGCGCCCAACTGATCGGCGAGCGTGGGCTGGCAACCGTGACACTCGAGATGGTGGCCGAGGCCGCCCACTGCTCAATGCCAAGCCTGCACGCAATCTTTGGCACCCGTGACCGACTGTGCGCCGCGATTTATGAGCGATACAGCCCCCTTGCTGACCTGGTAAGCCTGTTCGCGGATCCGACCGCAAGTTTCGAGCAGACCGTCGCCGGCTTCTACCGGACGATGGCCGAAGGCCTCACTCGAGAGCCGCAGGTAGTGCCGGCGATGCTCGCGGACCTGCTGGGCAGCCCCCAGGGGCCCGCAGCGCAGATCTTTGCCGACTACTTTCCGCGTGCTCGATCCAGTGTGGGCGGATGGCTTGAGCAGCAATTGCGGTCGGGCCGAATCCGTGACCTTCCGATACCGCTAGTGATCGAGCTATTGATCGCGCCGTTGGTAGTGCACGTGCTCCTGCGGCGAGCTGCCCGCGAAACACGCTGGGACGTAGCGGATCTCCAACACGTATGCGCGGTATTCACGGGCGCGTTCCTACACGCGGTCGCCCGACCAGGTGACCGCAGCGACACGCGATCACAACATCCGAGGCAGTCGGCCACTCGCCATGGCGAACACAAGAGGAGCAAATGATGCGCAGGTCAACCGCAGCGGCAGGCACCGCGATCTTCTTTGTTGTCGCCCCGGGCACGGTTGTGGGTCTCATCCCGTGGCTGATCACCCGCTGGCACACACCACATCCGACACTTGGATGGTGGATGGCCGCGGTAGGCGGTGTGCTACTGATCGTTGCCGGGCTCATCCCGGTGGTGGCCGCCTTCGTGGAGTTCGCCAAGGCGGGCGGTACCCCCATGCCGATTGCACCGACGCAACATCTCGTGGTCACCGGATTCAACCGTTACGTTCGCAACCCGATGTATGTCGGACTACTGACGGCCATCATCGGTCAAGCGCTGCTGTTCGGCTCGCTGACTCTGCTGGCCTACGCAGCGCTCGTGTGGATCGTTACTGCATCATTTGTCCGTTGGTATGAGGAACCCACCCTTGCCCGCCGCTACGGCGGCGAGTACGAGGCCTACCGGCGCAACGTACCGGCCTGGCTGCCTCGATGGCGGCCCTGGACGCCCACACATCATCAGCCGCAGCAACCAGGGCAGTCATAGCGGTGAGGTCGCCGACCGGTTTCATGCGTTGCGGCCGCCACTGTCGTTTTCGCGGGCTGGGGCGGGCGCTATGTTCAGCGCGACACCTGAGCAGCCCGCCAGAAGCTGGGCTCTTTGCCCAACTCAGAGCTTAGGCCGGGGCTTTCCGCTCAGCGTCACTGATGCGGGGCGCCGGGCATCGCGATCGCGGGCACCCCCGGCGTGCCCAATTTCCCCGCCAGCCAAGGTAACGCGACTGCGAACGAAGAGGCCGCGAAGGAGAAATCATGTTTACCCGGGTCGGGCACCACCGCGCATTCGATGCCGTGGATGCTGGCCAATCGGCACAAACTGTTGGCCACGGCGGCGTGGTTTGCGGAACTCGGGCTCGGACTCGGATCGCCTGTGGGCAGGGGAGCGGTGTCGTTGGGCGCGTGGTAAACGGTGGCAGTGTCCGCTGAGACCGCGAACCAGCCTGACATGCCCGGGTAGGTGCCGTGGTTGGCTATCACCGTGCGGGGGTCGAACGCCGCCCACGCCTTGGCGTCACCGCCGAAAAGCCGTGCAATGGTTTGCGGCTTGGTACCGGCGTTGGGACCCAGCTCGCCGTCCATGTCGACGAACGCGCCGAACAGCTCCGGATGCATGACGCTCAGCATGAGCGCGCAGGTGCCGCCCGACGACCATCCAACGATGCCCCAGTTCGCCGCGTTGGGGCTGACTCCGAAGTTGGCGACCACGTACGGCATCACCTCTTTGAGCAGATGATCCGCGGCGTTACCGCGCACGCCGTTCACGCACTCGGTGTCATTGCTGAAACTGCCGCTATAGTCCGGGAACACGATCACCGGCGCACTGCCGCCGTGAGCCGCGGCGAACTGGTCGAACGTGCGTTGCGCATTCCCGGCGTAAATCCAGGCGCCTGGCTGGCCGAATTCGCCTCCGATCATCATCACCACCGGCAGTGCCGGCGGCGGCTTGCTCGCATACCAGGCCGGCGGCAGCAGAACGAGCTCTTGGCGGTGCTTGAAACCCGAGACGTTGTCCGGAGTTGTCACCGACACAATGGTTTTCCAATTCGGTGCGCTCGCCGTGGCGGCACCGGTCTGGCCCGGCAGCGGGGCGCCGGTCATCCCGTCCCATGCCGAGGCCACCGTCGGAAAATAGCCGACCCAGCTGTTGAGCATCAGCGCGGCGCACAGCAGCGACAACGGAACCGCCAGCGCGGAGGCGCCACGGCGCCACCAGGAGCCATCGCGCCACCCAGCCAGCATCACGACACCAGCCAGTCCCGTCACCGTGATCCACACCCACATGGCAGCCGGGGCTGGGTCGTCAGCAAGCCCTCGATCGGCGATGTACCAGGCGAACGCGCCAGACAGCGTCACGCCCGCGACGAGCGCTACCGGCAGCCACAGTAGGCGCCAGCGACGAGTGCGCCAGCCGATCGCCGCGAGCAGCACCACCGCCGTGATCAGCTGCACGATGAGCGGGACCCAGCCATGCGTCAGCGCCACAGCGACACCCGATGATCCTGCTGCGCTGGTGTGTGAGCGGCGCGGCACCTGACGGCCTTCGTCGACGGTCGCCGGCGGCGGATGCGAATCAGCCTCTTGCTTATCGGATTTCTGACTGGCGTACCGCGGCTGGGCGGCCCCGTGGTAGCGGCGACGTTCATTGTGCTGTCCCGGTCCCCGACGCATGCAGCGCGGTCAACGACCGGCAGTCGTTGCTGACCGGTTCTCCATTGAACCTGTCCTTGATCCAGGCGAGGGCCGTCGACGTGTCGAGATCGACGCCGCCGTTATCCGGCTGCCGAGCTACTTGGACGATGTCGCCCAGCTGGCATGCCCGCGCGACGGCCTGATCCGTCCACACTGCCGGGATGAGCGGATCCTCGCCCCCATAGATCACGAGCATCGGCGCGGCGGTTGGGCCTTGGGGCAGATTGGTTTTCCGCAAAAAGCCACGCAGCGTGTCCGCAGCCCCCGGGCTGCTGGGTCTCAGATCATCGCCGGTGATGTGGTCCGCTATTTCGGTACGCTCGCTGTCCGCGTCTCCCTGGCAGGTCAACAGAAGGTCCCACTTGTCGGCGACCAGACCGCGCCGGTAATCGTCCAGGTTGAAGTCGTTGTATTCGTTTTTAAGGGCGGCGAGGTAGGAGGGCAGCGCCAGCTTTTGCTCGCGGCTCAGCTGGCCCGTCACCGCTGCGTCGGCTAACCCCTCGATGTCGGCGGTCGGGTACGCGCTCACCGCGCCCAGCAGTTTGGGTCCGGCCGGGACGTTGTCGACAAGTTCGTTAGCCGCCCACGCCGCTTGGCCGCCCTGCGATATGCCGAACGCCACCCAGCGGTTGGAGGTGTTGGGGACGAGTTTGCGGGCGGCGCGCACCGAATCGACGAGGTTCAGACCCACCGTCGTGGAATCGAGGTAGGGATGATAGGTCTCGTCCAGCCCCAGCCCCTGGTAGTCGGTCATCGCGACGACATACTGCGCCTTGAGTAGCGTGGTGACGGTCGGAGCCGAATTGTCCAGCGTGGCAGACAAGGACGGCGCGCAGTCGGGCTTGACACCTGTCGGCGGGTGGCCGAGGGCCACGATCGGCCAGCCTGCGTTCGGCGCCTGGCCACGCGGAACAAACACCACGCCGGTCACGTCATGCGCGATGTCGTCGACTCCCGAGGTCGATATGTAGGTGATGCGTGCCGCCAAAGATGTGGCGTTCACGAGTTGTTCGTCGAGGTTGGTCAGCGCCTCGGCGTCCTGCAGCGTGCCCGGGCCCGAACCGCTGAAGTCCCCGCTCAACTTGGTAACGTGGTGACGCACACCGACGTCGCACGAGGTTAACCCCAGCACTGCGACCGCGCACATCAGTGCGAGCCCTCGTTTCGCCGACCTTTGCATCGTTCGTTATGCGGGCGGAGGTTCCGATAGCGACGGTTCATCGACCGCCTCGTGCAGCGGACCTGTCGGGGCAACAGTCAGGCCCAACCGCGATATCAACCACCGCCGCAAATCCGGGCCATATTCGTCACGATCGAGCGCGAAGTCGACGGCCGCCTTGAGATATCCGCCTGGGTTTCCGAGGTCGTGGCGCGACCCGCGGTGGACGACGGCGTGGACGGGATGCCCCTCGGCGATCATCACAGCGATGGCGTCGGTGAGCTGAATCTCCCCGCCCGAGCCGTGGCCGACACGGCGCAGGGTGTCAAAGACAGCACGGTCGAGCACGTAGCGCCCCGCGGCAGCGTATGGCGATGGCGCATCCTTGGCTTTGGGTTTCTCCACCATGCCGTTGACCTTCAGCACCTCGATACCAGCGGTGTCGGCAACGGTCTCGACGTCAAAGACGCCATAAGCGCTGATCTCTTCCTGCTCGACCTCGATAGCGCACAGGACCGAACCGCCGTAGCGAGCACGCACCGCTGACATCGTCTCCAAGACTCCGGTGGGCAACACCAAGTCGTCAGGCAGCAGCACCGCGACCGCCGCCTCGTCGGGTTGCAGTACCGCCTCCACACACCCCACTGCATGGCCCAGGCCCAGCGGCTCGAACTGCACGACAGATTCCACTTTGATCAGTGCGGGTGCCCGACGGACCTTTTCGAGCATCAAGTGCTTTCCCCGGGCCAGCAGCGTGCCCTCCAAGACTAGGTCCTCGACGAAATGCGCGACTACGCCGTCCTTGCCTTCCGACGTGACGATCACCAGCCGGTCCGCGCCGGCCGCGGCCGCTTCGGCGGCGACCAGCTCGATGCCCGGGGTGTCGACGACGGGCAGCAACTCTTTGGGGACTGTTTTGGTGGCCGGCAGGAACCGGGTACCCAAGCCGGCGGCCGGCACAATCGCTGTCCGCGGAACGTGAACATGAGGCATCGTCACCGCGCAGACGTTACAGCCAATACTTGCCGCTGGGTCAATCTAGTTGCACTACTGCAAAGTCCATCACCTACCCTTCATCGGATCGTCACTTCGGGGTAACACCGACTGGCTCTTCACCGCGGCTTTGCCCGTGATGAAGTCGTCAACTTCTGGCTATCTTGTTGCCGAGGAAAGGATTCGGCGCTCGTCTGTAGCCCAAAAGTAAGTGCGTCACGAGGCGCAGCACACTACCGACGGCTAGATGTAGCTTGGCATCAGCCACGTTAACTTGTTGCTGAGGCAAGCATTTCGTCCCACACCCGCGCCGGCAGGTAAGCGTATCCCGGGCGGTGCGGGCTGGTGTGGGTCCGGTGTGGCTGGCATCAGCGGTGACGGTGTCGAGGCGGCGCGCTCGGCTAACGCCCGAGCGGGCAGTCGATCCGGCGGCGCCGCCTGCCGTCACTAGACGCCAGTGGCGCCGACGTGCCGCGATGGCGCTGCGTGGAATCTCGCGGCAGCATCCGATGATGGTTGCGCAGACCAGGACGGCAACGTCGTCGACAACGCCTGGTGCCTCGTCGCCGATCGTCTGCACCCCTGCCGGATAGGCTCACTGCACAGCCCGGATGGTTTTGCGCATGCGTCAATTGCGTTAACAGAGAGCTAATTCACTTACCGAACGAAAAGACGGCGCGAAACGCTCGGTGTGACAAGCGTCACAAGCCCGCCCGTAGCACCGAAACCGCTTCGGATACCGCCTATTATCGGCACGAACCGGGTACATTGCTGTAACGGCGACGACATGTACTGACCGGGGTGCGGGCAGTCACCAGATGGCTGAGCAAACACCCGTGCCAGGCAGCACCGGGGGAACCGGATGACCAGGGGGCGGCTATGACGACCGTCGCGGACCAACTGACGGCACGGCCGCGCCTTGCGCGAGCCCGAGTGCTCGCTGTATCGACTCTGGTGTTGTTAATCATAACGATGTTGCTGCCGCTGGCGCCGCGGCGCGAACATCAGGCCGCTGATGTGGCGGCGGCGACCGCCGGTTTGATGACCGCGGGTGTGACGTTATGGCTGATGTCGCGGGGCTCCATCCGCCGGCGGCGCCCCACGCCTCGGTCGATGCTGCGGCCAATCGGGGAGATGGCGCTGTATCTGTCTCCGGTTGCGCTGCTGACTCTTGTATTTCCCATCGCTGCCAGGCATTTGGGTAATACGCACCTCGGCGGGGTGAAGTTGACGACCTTGCTGCTCGCGTCGTCAGTCACGGTGCCGTGGCTGAGCCAGGCGGTGTGTCTGCCGCTCTACCGTGCGATAGGTTCGTTGATTCTCGACCGCGACATGGACCGGATTCAGGGCCGGCTGTGCCAGGTCGGGCCGTGGGCTTTCATCCAGTCGCTGCCGTTGGTAGCGGTGTTCGCGCTGCCCGTTGCACTCATGATGTCGTGGTCGGCAGCCGCACTCGCCACCTATGTGACGTTGTGCGTGCTGCATGTGGCGTTTGCCCAGTCTTTGGTCGCGTGCAACGTGGGCCGCCGTCGGGGGCGGTGGGCCGTCGCATGGACGTGTTACGCCGGTGCGTTGCTGGTGGCGCCGGCGATCTGGTTCTTGCCGCCTATCGCGGGGTTGGCGTCTCAGCTGGTGGCCATGCGGCGGTATCTGCGGCACGCTCGGCGCCCGGAGCTGCTCGCCGTACCAGAGGTCGCCACGGACTTGGTCCGTGGGCTGCTGCTTGGCGCGGTGTTATGGTCGGACAAGTTCTTTCTGTTTTTGAAGACCGCGGGTCTGTTTCAGGTCAACGCCGTGTTCTTCGGTTTGCTGCCTGCGGTTTTGGGCTACAACTACTACTTCGTCCGCCTCGCACCGCACATTGACCGTGCAGTAGGCACGGTGCGCACAGCGATGGAGAAGAAGACGCCTCGTGTACTGCGGAGGCGATCGGTCATCGTGTCGGACGTCGTGACGGCATCGGTGAGTCGCACGGCGTTCGCCGGGGCATTGATGGCGTTGGTGGTCGGCGTCGCCGCCACAGTTTATCTGCCCACAGCGCTGACGCTTATCGCGGCGGTCTCGATGGCTTCTCTGCTTTTCATGTTGACCACGCTGATGTGTTACAAGCTTGACTACATCGGCTACCGCAACGTGGCACAGGGTTTCAGCGCCGTGCACTTGGTGTTCTGCGCCATCGCATTCGCCGCACTGCCGATGGGGGCCACGCTCTATGTCTGGCTGCTCATCATGGAGGCAGTCCTGTTTCTGGCGGTGCTGTATGCCTGCCTCAACCAGTGGCGCTCGGCCGAATACGCGCTGTTCTGGCGCCACGCGACGGCATGGTAAGCGGGCGCTCTGACTGTGGCGACGTCGTTGCCCGGCACCGCCGTGCGCCCCAACCCGCGGGTGCTGATTCTGCGATGAGCTATGTCCAACGCTCCATGACCAAGCTGCTCGGCCATCCCACAGTTGCCCGACAGCCGGTACCGGAATTCCGCACAGCACACTACCCCGATGTCGACGTCGCCATCGTCGCCGAGTCCACCTATCCCTTCCTGACGGGCGGTCTGTCGGCGGTCGTTCACGACATCGTCCGCGGCAACCAGGACATCACCTTTGGCGTGATCCACATCACCTGGGATTCCGATGCGCCGCAAAAGGATCTGTACGGTGTACCGGGCAATGTGCGGTGGATTCGGCCGGTGTATTTGAGCATGCAGGAGCACCGCGAGGATTTCCTGATGGTGACGCCATCCGAGCTGCGCATGGGATCGAAAGCACGCTCCCGATTGGCGGAGCGCTTGTTCGACGCGGTCGAGGCGGTCATCGCCGGCGATATGGATCCGATGTGGCGGCTCTACGACGAAGGCATGAACCCACGCACCCGTGAATACCCGCTGTGGGCGGTATTGGGCAGCCGAGAATTCATGACAGTAGTGTGTGACCGGCTAAGCGATCTGGATCTGCCGCTGGCCGAGACGTTCTGGCTGCTGCGCGAGTTCTTCTCCCTGGTTTGTGCGCTTCTCAGCGACGAAATGCCCGCCGCGAGTGTCTATCACGCGCATACCACCGGATATGCCTCACTGGTGGGGGCGGCCGCGGCGCGTCACCACGGCACCAAATTCCTGCTCACAGAACACAATCTCTACGTGCGCGACACCGTCAACACCCTGCTCGACCGGAACATGTCGCTGCCAGTTACGGCGTTGGACTGGCGGACTTTCGACGTCACGATGGTGCAGCGCGCATGGATGATGTGGTGGATCGAAATGGGACGCTTCTGTTATCCCAGCGCGGAGGCCGTCACATATCTTTATCCGAAAGCGATCCTGGAGGCCGCGGATCTTGGCGCACCGGTCGAGCGGAGCATCGTTATTCCCAACGGCATCGTGGTGCGCGAATTCACCCACGCATGGCGCCGACGTCAGGAAATCATCACGCAGCTTCTGGCCGACCGGAACAAGCAGATGTGGCAGCTGGTCTATATCGCTCGCGTGGTACCCATCAAGGGTCTCGCCGACCTGCTCGATTGCATCTCTACGCTGATTCGTCGGGGCTCGGCCAATATTCACCTCGACATCCTCGGGCCGACCGAACACGACCCCGACTACTACATGTTGTGTCGCGAGAAAGCCCGCAGGCTGGGGATCGAGGACTTCATTACCTTCCATGGAACGGTCAATGTGCGCGAGAAACTTGGCGAATTCGACATCATGGTGCTGCCCAGCTACAACGAGGGCCAGCCGATCGTGGCGCTCGAGGCGATGACGGCAGGCCTGCCGATTGTATCGCGCGATGTCGGCGGCATGGCCCAGCTCATCGACGATCCGCTCACGACGCCCGGTGGGCGCACCTGGGGGCCGTGCGGGTACCTGGTTCAGCCCCTGGTGGCCGGTGAACCCGATGGCGTCGTGGACGCCCTGCAGACGCTGATGGATGACCCGGCGACGTACGCGGAAATGGCTCATAACGCTCGCGGACGGATCCTGAATTTCTTTCAGCTCGAGGACGCGATGGGCGCCTACAACCGCTTGTACAAGGAGTTGGGTGACTTGCCGGCTGCAACCCTACAGACCGGTCCCGCCGAGCTGTCCCCGTATGGCGTCGAGCCCGACGATGGCACCGCGATCAGCGGCGCTGACCATGCGCGCCGGCACGGCAAGGACGATGCCTAAGTGCGTCATCATCTTTCGCCTGGCGCAGCCATGGCCGGGTTGTCGACCCACCCCGACGACCTCGGCACTCGGCCGGTGTCGCGGCGCGTCGGCGCGTGGGTTCGTTACGGGCCCCGCCCCATCGAGGACACCGAAATCTGGTTCGCTATCGAGAATTACGGTGCTGCCATTCTGCAACCCTGGGAAATTGCGGCGGCACAACGTCTTAAGTCGGCACGTCCCGACATGCTGGTGCTGTGTTACAAGTGCCTATCATCAACGCGGAGTTACGAGCCGGGGCCCATCTTTTCCTCTGGGGTGAGCTATCGGGAGGCGTCGCGAGACGCGCCCGAGTGGTTCGCGCGCCGGCTCGGCGGCTCTCGTATCGAGTGGAACACCTATCCCCGCCACTGGCAGATGACGGTATGGGATGCCGATTACCAAAACCGTTGGTGTGAAAACGTCGTAGCGGAGCTCGAACGAAGCCCGTGGGATGGGGTGATGGCGGACAACGATATCTTCGACGACTATTACGGGTTGCTGCCGCCGATCGAGGGAGCTTGCTCCATGGCCGACATTCGTGCCTCGCTCGATGACTTCGTACCCCTCGCGGGAGAGCGGCTCAACGACATCGGTAAGTTGTTGGTGCCCAACATCGCTGAGTCACGTCGGGATCCCGGGAGGTGGCGCCGTCACGCCAGCTACGGCGGGGGATTCGAGGAGGTGTGGCTGGCGTGGGACGCCGACCACTATTTGGATGCCCCGGCGGCGCGGGCACAGTGCGACGAGGTGGCCGGCCCCGGATTCACGATCATGCGTACCGCAACGGACGGCAGCAACGACCACAAGAACTTCACCTATGGCCTGGCGGCGTTCTGGATCTTCGGCGGTGGATGCGGAGGGGCGTTCACCGCGACCGGGCACGACGACTACTCTGTGACACCATTTATTCCACAGCTCAACTGGGATCTGGGTGTACCGCTGGAAAAGCCACGTCGACAGGGAAACGGTTGGTGCCGCGCATTCACCGGCGGGTGGGCGGCCGCGAACTTCAACGCCGCCCCACGTCGCACCATCCGGTTCACAGTGCCGCCGGGGCTGACCGCGGTCGACGGTTCCCCAGCACCCCACAAACTCACACTGGGGGCTCACGAAGGGGTGCTATACCGTCGTTGACGGTTTGCCCTGCAAAGCGTTTGACGCGTTGAGCAAGTAAACCTGCTCCAGGATTTCGTTGGGAAGACCCAGCCCGGTGAGCTCGCCCCGGCCCGGCCAATCGAAGCAGGCATCGCGTGTTTCGAGAAACCGGTAGTACGCGCCATAGACCGCAGCATCGACCGGATAGTCCGCGCCGAAGAGGATGCGGGTCCGATGGCGCAAGAAGAACCTCCGGGCGTCGTGCGGGCGCGCCGACAGCTCGGTCGCGCGCGCCCCGATGTCGACGTAGAGGTTGGGGCACCGGTCTAACAGGGCGCTGACCCACTCGAGGTTTTCGACGTAGCAGCCGACATGAGCGCCTACGAAGATTGTCTGGGGATGGCGCGCGACGAGCCGGGCGAACTCCTCGATGATGGTGCCGAATCCGGGGTAGTCCGGGCCGCCGTAATACCAGTCGGGATGTTCAACGAGTTCCTGATAACGCTCATTGCGCTCGTCTAGCGGCTCAAAGAACGCGACGGGGTCGCCAACGTGTACGGTCACCGGCATCCGCAGCTGGGCAGCGGTCTGCCATAGCTCATCGAGCCTGGCGTCGTCGACCTTGACCCTCGCGCCGGTGTCGTCAATGACCTTGAGCCCGAACGGTTTCCAAATCTTCAACCCTGCGGCGCCCCGCCTGGCCTGCGCAACCAGCCGCTGCGCTGCCCAGGATGGGAACCGGTTACCGAGCTTTTCCCACGCCGACCAGTCGACGCCGCCGAAGCATACGAAGCGATCCGGTGCGGCCTCTTTGAACAGAGCTAGATGCGCGTCGAGCACCTGCTCGCCCCAGCCGCCGTCCAGGTCGACCAGCCGGCTGACTCCGGCTTCATCAAGGACGTCGAGCAGTTCGTTCACCGGTCGGGTGTCCCAGCCGCCACCGAACTCCCCGCCTAGGTGATTGTGCGCGTCAATGACCGAACATCGAGGCTGCATCATGGGCGCCCTCCCGGTACGCGGCGTGCATCCGCGCGTTATTCGTCGTGGCCCATTGATGCACTGATAAGGGTCCCCGCCGCGGCCAGCGTATCCTTCAAATCCTCGATCTCTGTCGATCGTCGATCACAGTTCATGCGGAATACGTCTGCTGACCCAATTAACACGCCCGGTGGTGTGCCTGTCGGGCGAACCTCAGGCCGCCAGGCTGTTACGAGCCACTCGGCGGCGCGTTGTCGGGAACGTCGGTGTACTGCAACCTGTAGCCGTCAGGGGAGAACGTGAAGCCCTTGACGGTGGCTTCGCGCAGGCACGACACCCCCGCTTCCTGAACGTTGCAGCGAAACCCCGCGGCATCGAGAACCCTGTTGAATCCCAACACGCTCGCTGGCCCGGCAACCGGCGATAACGTGCCGGGTGGCAACCACGCGAAGTGGGCATCGCCGGCGTTGTCCACCACGATCGCGGTGGGCACCGTGTTCGTGCCGTCGGAACCGGTGACGGTGTCCGGCGCACCGGGAATTGTCATGGCCGAGCTGCCCGCCGATTGGCAGCCTGCCATCGCATGGGGCAGTATCGCGCACCGCCATCTTCCGCTGGGGGTGGTGAAGTAGTAGCCCTGCCGATCGCCCGAGTCGGCGAAGTAGTCGTAGGCATTGGCCAGATGCAGGTTGTTGGGCGGTGTTGGCGGCGATGCCGACGCGCTGGCTGGGGTTCGCGCTGACGTGTCAGCAGTGTTGACGATCGGCGCAGGCGCGCACGCGGCGCCAAGTGCAGCGATCGCCCCGAGCCCTGCCGCGGTAGATCTCGCCGCGCCCGCGCCTCCGGATGCCATACGCTATCTGGTCCACTCGCTGCTAACCGCGGGCATCCGGTCGGCCTGCCTCCGAGTTTCGGCCCAGGCTGGTGTCACGGCGCAGGCAATTGCGCACCACCGAACTGACGGGCAGCGCCGTTGAGGTTGTCGATGTCGGCGTGCAACTGGGCTTGCGCATTCGGCGCGGGTAACTCGTCGGGAGCACTGGCCGAGTCTGACTTCTGCCAGGGTTGGCAGCCGTCGGTCTTGAATGCCTTGTCGCTCGGATCGATGTCGACCACCTGCGGCTTTTGGCTCAGCGCGTTGTCGATGATGTCCTTGCCGTTGAGGCTGCTCAGCCGCTTCCAGTAGCAGGTACCGCCGGTCACCGGCCCGGCGGAGGTATACGTGCCCGGCGCGATGTCGGTTCCCACCACGAAGGTGCCGTCATGATCAATGCTCGTCTTGGGTGCAGGCAGGGGAGCGGGCGGATCGGCTCGGCAGATTCCGGCGCAGGCGATCCAGCCGGTGAGAACGAGCCCTCCGGCGAGGATCACCCTGTTGTGCGACGCCATGGGTCAGCAGCCTACCCGGGTCCGCGTGGCGGTGGTCTTTAAGCCGCCCTCGTCAACGTGAAGTAGATCGGAGTGGAATAACCCGGCGCCAGGGCACACGGCGCGGGATTGGAGGTGACGACCGTGCCGGCGCTTTTTGCCGGGTCAACCGAATACAGAGCCGTGCCCGGCGCCCAGCTGCCGTCATTGCACTTGGTCGCGTCCGGCCGGACGACCGAGAATGTCCATTGGCCGTTGACCACCTGGGCGTCTGCGCTCCACCCGCTGCTATCGGTCACGTGGGCGCATCCCGGCCCGCAGGGCGTGACAAACCAGGTCGACTGGGTGGACTGGCCCCCGGGTCCGGTCCGGATGTAGGTGCCACTGAACCCGTCCGCTTGGGCGGGGCCTGCCACGCAGACCGCAGCGCCGGCGAAGATGGTCCCTACCGCCAAGCCTCGACTGACTCCCATGACCTGCCTCCGGCGCTCTCGCACTCGAACCGCGAAGCGATGCAAGAGAAGTATCGCAGCGCCGGCCACCCCGGCGGAACCCGGTCGCCGAACACCGGAGCCGCCGGGGCCGCCGAGCAGCAGGCCGTCAGCCTACCGGTGTCAGTGCGGCCACCACGGCTGCCACGGACCACCATGATCCGGACCGCCATGATCCTGCCACGGACCGCCATGATCGCGGTCCCCGTCCCCGTGGTCCCAGTCCTGGTGCCAGTCGCGGCCGTGCCAGTCGCCGTCGATGTCGCGGTGGAAGTCGTCGTGGCATTCGTTCCAGTCCCAGTTTCCACCCCAACCCGGGTCCCAGAAGTCGCCGGGGCACCAGTGATACAGCGGCGCCGGGATGGGCTCCGCCTGGGCGGTGCCGGCGGCCAGCCCCAAACCGGTCAGCCCAACGCCGCCGGATACCAGCAGTGCAGTTGCTATGCGTATCGTCTTTCGCTTCATACCTGGTCTATCGTGCGGGCCGGCGCGCCCGTTACTTTCTGCTGGTCGGCCTTGGGGAGCCATCAACTCTGCTCGCCGGCTGTACAGACACTGTAAAAAACCTTGGTATGCACTGGGTATGTTCGGCTGAGCGAGCCGACACCTTGCCCTGATGCCTCACTCGCAACCCGCCCGCCAGCAAACCTTGGCCGCGCCGCCCGCCACCTTCACCGCGCCGCGCGAATCGACGGACGGATCGCCCGCGCGCCCCCGTTCCGGCACTTTCGCCGACGTAGACCAACGTCCGCAACGGGTGGCAGGCTCGTACCGTGGACCTACCGCAGCCAGATCCCGCGAGCCCCCACCTGGCCGACGTGGTGCCGTCGGTGCTGGCCGCGATGGGAGTGCCCGGGTTCGAGAACACGATCGACGTGCCGGGTGACATCGCGGCGGCGTGCGTGCTGCTGGTCGACGGGCTGGGTGCCGAGCTGCTGGACACCTACACCGCAGATGCCCCGGTGCTGACCGGGCTGCGCGGCCGGATACTGCAGGCGGGGTTCCCGTCCACGACTGTGGCCGGATTGGCCGCAGTCGGCACCGGTCACCGTTCCGGCGAGCACGGCCTGGTCGGCCTTTCATTCCGGCTGCCGGGCGCCGGTGTGGTCAACGCCCTGCGCTGGCGCTCCCACCCGGGGAACGACGATCTTCGCGACCGCGTACCGCCCGAGCAGGTGCAACCCCTGCCGACGACGTTCGAGCGGGCCGCTGCTGCCGGCGTTGCGGTGAGCGTCATCTCCGGCGCGGAGTTCACCGGTTCCGGGCTGACCCGCGCCGTGCTGCGCGGCGGCCGGTACGTCGGCGTGCATGCCCTTGGCGACCTGGCCGCTTGCGTGCGCGCCGCCCTCGTCGACGGCGGGTTCTGCTACGGCTATCACGGGGGGCTCGACCTGCTCGGGCATGTATACGGCCCCGGCTCGTCCGCATGGCGGATGCAGCTGCGGCAAGTCGACCGGCTCGTTGAGTCGGTGGTGGAGGGTCTACCACCCGGCGGGCTACTGGCCGTGGTGGCCGACCACGGGATGGTCGAGGTCCCGGCCGCAGATGCCGTGGACGCCGACGGCTGCGCGGTGTTGCTGGATGGGGTACAGGCAATCGGCGGCGAACCGCGCGCGCGGCACGTGTACGTGCGCAACGGAGCGGCCGACGCCGTGCTGGGCGCGTGGCGGGAAGTTATGGCAGAGCGCGCCTGGGTGGTCTCCCGCGACGACGCGATCGCCGCGGGCTGGTTCGGCGAGCGGGTCGGCGACCGCGTGCGGCGGCGCATCGGCGACATCGTCGCGGCGGCCCGCGGCTCGTCCGCGGTGGTGCGCAGAACGGTTGAGCCGCTGGAGTCGTCGTTGATCGGCCACCACGGGTCGCTGACCGACGCCGAGCAGCGTGTTCCGCTGCTGCTCGCCATCGCTGACCAATAATGACATTGACTATCATTTGATAGTCTGTATCATTATCTGTAAATCTGATTCGCACGTTAGGCGGGCATGAGGTGGACCGTATTCCCGTACTGATCGTCGGGGCCGGGGCCGGCGGGCTGTCCATGTCGGCTTTGCTTGCCCGGCACGGCATCCGCTCGCTCCTTGTCGAAAAGCGCCGCGAGGTGTTCATCTACCCCAAGGCCCGCAATCTGAGCTTCCGCAGCTAGTCTTCTCCGGCTTCGCCGACCTCAGCCCCGAGCCGTCGGTGCAGTACTGCCCGCAGAGCCGGTCGGAACCGCTGCTGCTCGCCTACATCCGCGGGCACGCCAACGAGGCACGCTACGCGACACAACTGTGCTCCTTGCGCCAGGACCAATCCGGTGTCACCGCGGTCCTCGCAGACATTGATTCCGGCGAGCGGGAAACCGTCCACGCTGATCACCTCGTCGCCGCCGACGGTGTCCACGGCGAGATCCGAAAACTGCTCGGGATGTCGGCATCCGGGTACGGCAAGCTGCCGATCTTCGTGGTGTTCATCTATTTTCGGGGACCGTGGCGGGAATTCGTCCCCACTCTGGGCGACGGGGATGCCATCCAGGTCAAAAACGACGTGGTGGATGGCATATTCGTGCCGGTGACGGGTGATATGGGTCTGTTCATCACCACGTACCTGCCCGACGTAGGTGAAACGGCAGCACAATTCACGCCGCAACATTGCCGTGAGCTGATTGTGAACGCCGTCGGGGAGCCGATCGACGTGCAGATCACCGATGTCGCGCCGTGGCAGCCCTACGAGCAGGTGGCCGACCAATTCCGCTGCGGCCGGGTTTTTCTCGTCGGTGACCCGGCGCATGCCATGCCGCCGTCAAGGCCGGGGGAGCCAACGTCGCCATTCAGAGCGCGCATAACCTAGCCTGGAAGCTCGCCGCTGTGCTACATAAAGCGGCCGGCCCGAGCCTGCTGGACACCTACCACGCCGAAAGGCATCCGATCGGGCGTTTCAGCCGCACGGCAATCCCTGACCGGGCCCCCGCTGGCGCTGCTGCGCTTGGACGACAAGGCGCCGGGAATTGCCGGCCGACGAGCGGGCGCCCATGTTCAACCTGCTCGTCGGGTATCGATACCGCTCAACCGCGGTCGTCGCCGACGATCCGACGCCCGGCGATCCGGCACCCACGTGCCACACGCCTGGGTCGGTCGCGCAGGGCAGTGCGTTTCCACTCTGGACGTATGCGCTTCTAAGTTCACCCTGCTGACCGGAGCGGCCGGGGCGCCGTGGCAGGCTGCAGCCGCCGATGCCGCTGCAGACCTCGATGTGCCGATCATCAGCTACCGCATCGGCGCGGACGCCGAACGTGGTGGACATCGACGGCCGATGGGCCGCGACGACGGGCCTTCCGCCCGATGGCGCCGTCCTGGTCCGCCCGGACGATTTCGTGGCCTGGCGGGCCGACGCGCTTGCCGCGGACCCCGCCAAGCTCCTGCGGCAGGTGGTCTCTCGCATGCTGCACCGGAGCGCAACCGGCACAATCCCGGCGGCCGCAGCCGACCACCGCGGATGCATTGCGCATGGTGGCATTCTGGCCTTGTGGGATTGCTGTTTCGGCTCGCGGAGTTCTGGTGGCTGATCCTGCCGCTCGGGGGCGTCGTCATTGCCGGGCTGAAGGCGCTCTACGCCAGCCAGCGGCGCACCGAACGAGGATCGGAGGGCGACCGGCTGACACAACGGCGCGTGATCGCCCAATACGTGGCGGCGCACAGCCGAACCGACGCCCGCTGGCTTGACTACGAGATGGACGTCGCCAAGCTTCTCGACTTCCCGTTGATGACCGACATGAAAGACCCGCTCACCATGCGGTTCCACAAGGCCAAGCTGCGCGCCGACATGTTACGGCCGGTCAAGGCCGATGATCTGCTCGACGACCGGGACGCCCGATTGGAATACCGCGAGGCGGTCCACGACTATGTGACGGCTTTCCAGGCCGCCGAGGCCGAGGCAATCCGTAGACGCCGCAGCGATTTCTCCCCCGAGGGACAACAGCGGCTCGCGCGTGCCCAGAGCCTCTTCCGTCTGGCGGCGGACTCCGCCGCGACGACTCAGGAGCGCCGGCAGGCGTATGAGCGCGGGCGCAAGGAACTCGACGGCCTCATTGTGTTGCCCGCGACGACGCGGGCCAGCCTCGAGCGCCGCATCGCCGGCGAAATCGAGGCGTAGCCCACCGCAACGCCACCGGGATCGCGCTGACCGCCGCATCCGCTATGCCGCCCGAAAAGCCGGACGGCCGTCGGCGGCCGACGGGACCTTACCATTCTGGCCTACCGAGGCCGGAAAACGAGGACAATAGTTCACGTGGAGATCATGCATTGGTCCCACAACGAGGTCGGGCAGTGGCGCTGCGCGGTGTTGGGTGTCACCTACCAGGCCTACCGCGTGGGCGACCGCAAGTGGATGGCCGAGAAGATCGACCCGGCCGGGCACAACACGCCCTTGGGTTCATACGACACGCTCAAGAATTGCAAGGTGCACGCCGGGCTGGATTACGTCAGGCAGATCAGGCAGGAGGAGTTGAACTCCATCCGGCCCTGAGTCGGCCAATCAGCGAACGAAGCACGAGCTAAGACCGGTGCCCGCGCAGGCCGGCCACGGCGATGCCGATGCCGACCAGCGCGATGATCGGACCCAGAACGGACCACGTGGTGGTATTGCTCATCGGGCTTCCGGACACCGCCCCGAATCCCTGCAGCGCGAAGAGTAATCCGGCCAGAGCGACGAGCACGCCGAGTATGACGATCGCGATGCGCATAGCTTTCGATCAGGCGAGGTCGAACCGGTCCAGGCTCATCACCTTGTCCCACGCCGCGACGAAATCCTCGACGAACTTCTGTTGGGCGTCGTCGGTGGCGTAGACCTCGGCCACCGCGCGCAACTGCGAACTCGAACCGAAGACCAGGTCGACGGCGGTCGCCGTCCACTTGGGCGCGCCGGTTGCGCGATCACGACCCTCGTACACGTTCTCCTCAGACTCCGAGACCTTCCACTCGGTGCCCATGTCGAGCAGATTCACGAAGAAGTCGTTGGTCAACGTTTCTGGCCGGTCGGTGAAGACGCCGTGGTTGGTGCGACCGAAATTGGTGCCCAGGGCCCGCATCCCGCCGACAAGCACCGTCATTTCCGGCGCGCTCAGGTTGAGCATGAAGGCCCGGTCGACCAGCAGGGTCTCCGGTGACAACTTCTCTCCGGCTCGCAGGTAGTTGCGGAACCCGTCGGCCCTCGGTTCGAGCAGCGCGAAGGACTCGACGTCGGTGTGCTCCTGCGAGGCATCCGTGCGCCCCGGCGCGAACGGGACCGTGACGTCGTGCCCGGCGTTCTTCGCGGCCTGCTCGACGGCCGCGCAACCGCCCAGCACGATCAGGTCGGCGAGGGACACCTTCTTCCCGCCGGACTGCGAGCCGTTGAAGTCCTGCTGGATCTGCTCCAATGCCTGCAGCACCTTGGACAGCTCGGCCGGATCATTGACCTCCCAATCCTTCTGCGGCGCAAGGCGGATCCGCGCCCCGTTGGCCCCACCACGCTTGTCGGTACCGCGGAAGCTTGCCGCGGCCGCCCACGCGGTGGAGGCGAGCTGGGAGGTGGACAGCCCCGACTCGAGGATCTTGCCCTTCAGGGCGGCGATGTCCGCGTCCGCGATCAGTTCGTGATCGACCTTGGGCACCGGGTCCTGCCACGGCTGCGGCTCCGGAACCCACGGCCCGAGGTAGCGCGAGACGGGTCCCATGTCGCGGTGCAACAGCTTGTACCACGCCTTGGCGAACTCCTCCTCCAATTCCTGCGGGTGGTCCAACCAACGACGGGTGATCGGCTCGTAGACCGGGTCCATGCGCAGCGACAGGTCCGTCGTCAGCATCGTCGGGGCGCGCCGCACCGAGGGGTCGAACGGGTCGGGCACAGTGCCCGCGCCGGCCCCATCCTTGGCGACCCATTGCCAGGCACCGGCCGGGCTCTTGGTCAGCTCCCACTCGTAGCCGTACAGGGTCTCCAAATAGCTGTTGTCCCACTTGGTCGGCGTGGGTGTCCAAACAACTTCCAGGCCGCTGGTGATGGCGTCCTTGCCCACGCCGGTGCCGAACGCGCTCTTCCAGCCGAGGCCCTGCTGCTCCAGCGGCGCGGCCTCAGGCTCTGGACCGATGAGGTCGGCGTCACCAGCCCCGTGGGTCTTGCCGACCGTGTGGCCGCCGACGATCAGCGCGGCCGTCTCGACGTCGTTCATCGCCATGCGGCGGAACGTCTCACGGATGTCGATGGCGGCGGCCAGCGGATCCGGATTGCCGTTGGGCCCTTCCGGATTTACGTAGATCAGCCCCATCTGCACGTTCGCGAGCGGCTCGGCAAGGTCCCTGTCACCGCTGTAGCGCTCGTCTCCCAGCCAGCTGTCCTCGGGGCCCCAGAAGATCTCGTCGGGCTCGTAGATGTCCTCCCGCCCGAAGCCGAAGCCGAACGTCTTGAACCCCATGGATTCATAGGCACAGTTGCCGGCGAAGATGATCAGGTCGGCCCAGGAGATCTTGCGGCCATACTTCTGCTTGACCGGCCAGAGCAACCGGCGCGCCTTGTCGAGGCTGACGTTGTCGGGCCAGCTGTTGAGCGGGGCGAAGCGCTGAGCGCCTTCGCCACCGCCGCCGCGGCCGTCGTGGATGCGGTAGGTGCCTGCGGCATGCCAGCTCATCCGGATGAAGAGCGGCCCATAGTGGCCATAGTCGGCCGGCCACCAGTCCTGCGAGGTCGTCATCACCTCGAAGATGTCGCGCTTGAGCGCCTCGACGTCGAGGGTTGTGAACTCCGCTGCGTAGTTGTAGCCCGCGCCCATGGGATTGGCTTGCAAAGAGTGCCTGCGCAGGACCGAGAGGTCGGGCTGATTCGGCCACCAGTCCCGGTTCGTCAGCGGCCGATGCGCCTTGGGTTCCGGGGAGGGGATTACTGGGTTTTCGCTTTCGGACACGTCGATCCTTCCTTACCGGGCTGAGTGAATCTGGCTGTGATCACGGGTGTGATCGCGAAGTTTCTGCTGTCGAGCAGTCGGGGCACAGGCCCCAGTAGATGACCTCGGCCTCGTCGAGGGTGAAGCCGTTGTGGTCGGAGGGGGTCAGGCAGGGCACCTCGCCGACCGCACAGTCGACGTCTGCGATGACTCCGCACGACCGGCAGACGACGTGGTGGTGGTTGTCATCGACCCGCGACTCGTAGCGGGCAACGGAGCCGGAGGGTTGGATCCGCCGCACCAGGCCCACGGCGGTCAGGGCGTGCAGCACGTCATACACCGCCTGCTTGGAGACGTCGGGCAACCCGTCGCGCACGGCGCCGAAAATCGTGTCGGTGTCGGCGTGCGGATGCGCGTCCACCGCCTCCAGCACCGCCAGCCGGGGGCGAGTCACGCGTAGATCAGCCCTGCGCAGCTGCTCCACGTAATCCGGCATCGACCGCACGCAGACAATATGACGCCTTTTCTGGAATTGGTCAAGACTTCGCGTGAAACCCTGGTGTTCCGTCCCGCAAGTGGCTACCGCTGCCATATAGTGAACGATCGTGTCCACTATGCGCCCGCAGCGCGCACGGTTCGCTGGGATCGATCAAAGGCCGAGAATGGCTGACGAAACGGATGTAGCAATGGATTTCGACCCCACGGCGCACAGCCACGCGCTGCACCGGGCCACCAAACCGGGTGCGCGGCTTTTCATGTTCGAGTTCGGGCGACACAATGTCAACGGCGTTCAATGGCAGGGCCTTTCGGCCGACCCGCCTCGACTACCGCTCGACGGTGCCCCGGGAAGCAACGTGTCGATGATCTGGATGACTTCGCGTCGGCTCGGCGGTACCCCGGTGAGCAGAAACTGCTGCACGATCAGGGCTGGCCCGATCCGCGCCCTCAGCGGCGTGATTGTCCCGGCCTCGATTTCGCCGCTGGCTTCGGCGCCCCGCAGCACCGATTCGATCACCGCGAGCCGCGGGGCGATCAACTCCTCGGCGAATATCGCCCGTAGCTGCGGTTCGTGGACGAGTTGTCCGATGATGTCGAAGCCGGGAAACCCGGTCTTTCCGGCCAGGACGTCGCAGTGGGCGGTGAAGATGGCCATCAGATTCGCCCGTGGCGAGCGATCCGCGCGGTGTTCGGGGATCGCGGGCAGCACGTGCCGCAGGGCGTCCAGCACCAGTGCGTGCTTGGTGGGCCAGCGCCGGTACACGGCCGACTTGCCGGTGCGCGCGCGAACGGCGATGCCTTCCATGGTCAGCCCGCCGTATCCGAACTCGGTCAGTTCCGCCAGCGCGGCCGCGTACAAGGCGTGTTGGAGTTCCTCACCGCGCCGACGGCCGCGTGCGACGGTGCTGGACTTGGGCATTCCCTGATAGTAGCCGCGGGCGTACCTTCGCCACCCGGTTGCCGCGAAGACGGCCGCGGCCAATCAGGACGCTTTTCGTCAACTGTGCGACACTGCACTGCGTCGCCGGCTGGCGCAGTGGGATTACCGAATCTCCGGACACGGCACACGCACCGGTGCTGGGCATCAGAGGAGCGCCATGGGGACCCCACCCGGACTCAGGAGGGCGCTCAGCCAGCGGCAGCTGAGGATGATCGCCATCGGCGGGGTGATCGGCGCCGGCCTCTTCGTGGGTTCGGGAGTCGTCGTCGCCCATACCGGGCCCGGTGCGTTCATCGCCTACGCCCTCGCCGGACTGTTGATCGTTTTGGTGATGCGCATGCTGGCCGAGATGGCGGTGGCCAATCCGTCGACCGGGTCTTTCGCCGACTATGCCCGCGATGCGCTGGGCGATTGGGCCGGCTTTTCGATCGGCTGGCTTTACTGGTATTTCTGGGTGATCGTCGTGGGCTTCGAGGCCGTCGCCGGCGCGAAGATCATTCAGTACTGGATCCCTGCGGTCCCACTGTGGCTGTGGGCGTTGCTGCTGATGATCGCGATGACGTCGACCAACCTGGTCACCGTTTCGGCCTTCGGCGAGTTCGAGTACTGGTTCGCCGGTGTGAAGGTGGCAGCGATCTGTGCGTTCATCGGCGTGGGTTCGGTCTACGTCGTGGGCCTGTGGCCGCACAAGTCGATGGACTTTTCCAACCTGTGGTCCCACGGCGGCTTCCTGCCATTGGGCTGGGGTGCGATCACCGTGGGCATCGTGACGGTCATCTTTTCGATGGTCGGTCCCGAAATCACGACCATCGCCGCCGCGGAATCGGCGGATCCGCAGCGCGCGGTGGCGAAGGCAGCCAACTCCGTGATCGTGCGGATCGCGGTGTTCTACGTGGGTTCGGTTTTCCTGCTGGCCACCATCCTGCCGTGGAATGACAAGCAGGCCAGCGCTTCGCCGTTCGTGGCGGCGTTCACCCACATGGGCATTCCGTACGCGAACCACCTCATGAATGCCGTCGTGCTGACCGCGGTGCTGAGCTGCCTCAATTCCGGGATGTACACGGCCTCACGCATGCTGTTCGTCTTGGCCGCGCGCCACGAGGCGCCGCGGCGGCTCGTGGCGGTGACCGGTCGAGGAGTGCCGGCCATCGCGATCCTGGCATCCTCGGTCGTCGGCTTCCTGAGCGTCATCGCGGCCGCCGTCTCACCCAACTCCGTGTTCGCGTTCCTGTTGAACTCCAGCGGCGCGATCATTCTCTTCGTCTACCTGTTGATCGCCGTCTCGCAGATCGTGCTGCGCTACCGCATGCCCGGTGCGCGGTTGCCGGTGAAGATGTGGTTGTTCCCGGTGTTGTCGATCCTCACCGCGACCGCGATCGTGGCGATTCTGGTGCAGATGTACCTGCAAAAAGAGGTGCGGTCCCAGCTGCTGCTGAGCCTGCTGTCCTGGGCGGTGCTCATCCTCGTGTACTTCGCCAGCACGTTTGCCGTGCGGGTCACCGAACGCGAACATCGGTGGCGCGCCCCGCCACCGGAGTAGCTCGCCGACGTCCACGCCGCGCTCACGCGGCGGTTAGCCGATGTCCTTCAGTGCGTCGCGGGCCCGGTCCAACATCGCCGCGAACGGCCCCACGGCCATGTTGACCGTCGCCAGTTCCACCCCGGGATGCGGGCGCGTCGGTGCCATGCGTTCGGCCATCCGGACCATGGTCGCGGCTCGCTTGAGGTTGCCCTCGTCGAGGTCCTCGCTCAGCTTGGTGAACTCTTCGACCTCTTCGTGGCGCGCGTGCTCCAGCACCGCCGACTGTAACTGCGCGAGCGCCTGACCGAATTCCGTTGAGCCAACGTCCATCTTCTCGATGCTGGCCAGCTGGTGCTTGGCCTCGTTTTCCTCTTTGAGGCGCGCGTCGACGATCCCCTCCCCGAACGCAATGGTGCGGCGGGCCAGTGGATGCACGACCATCTCCTCAGCGGTTTCGTGCACCGCCAGCAGCCTGCGCAGCTCGAAGAACGCCTTGTCACCGGACTCGGTGTCCGTCGCGTCCAGCGTTTGGGCGAACAGTCGCTTGATCTGGTCGTGCTGGTCCTTGAGGAACGCGACCACGTCGCCTGTGGAGTTGACCCCCGTGTCGGTCATCGGGACTACCTTTCTTCGGCCACCGACCGATGTACCCCGGAGACGGATGTACCCCGGAGGTGGTGGCCGTAAACGCGATGGCGCGAAAACGCCGGGCGCACCAGGCTTTCGACAACCGACTCCTCGGCGGCTCAGCCCGTCGGCGCGGCGCCCAGTGCGGCCTGCAGATCCGGCTTCATGGCCTGTAGTTGGGCGCCCCAGTGCACCCAGCTGTGGGTGCCGGTGTCGGGAAAGTTGAACACCGCGTTGCGGCCCCCGGCGCCCAGGTAGGTATCCCGGAAATCGAGGTTCGTCCCAATCGTCCACCCTTCCAGGAACTCCGCGTCGAGCAGCTCCCCGCTGGGGGTGTTGGCGTCGAGCTCGGAGGGTGTGCCACCGCCGCAGTACACCCAGATGCGGGTGTTGTTGGCGATCAGCTTGTCGACGTTGACGGTCGGATCGTTGCGCGCCCACGCCGGATCGCTGGGCGGACCCCACATGTCCTCGGCCTTGAAGCCGCCGGAGTTGTTCATCGAGTCGTTCACTTCAGCGGGCCATGAGCCCGACGATAGGTTCGGGTAACCCGACAGCGACCCGGCGTAGACGAATTCGTCGGGGTGATAAACCGCCAGGACCAACGATGCCGAGCCGGCCATCGACGGCCCCACCACGGCGTTGCCGTGGGGGTCGACACCCTTGTTGGTGTTCAGCCACGCCGGCAGCTCCTGGGTCAAAAACGTCTCCCACTTGTAGGTCAGGCAGCCGTTGTTGCCGCAGGCCGGCCGGTACCAGTCGGTGTAGAAGCTGGACATGCCACCCACCGGCATCACGATCGACAGCCCTGATTGGTTGTACCAGTCGAATGCCTGGGTGTGCAGGTCCCACCCGTTGAAGTCGTCCTGGGCGCGAATGCCGTCGAGCAGGTAGACCGCGTGCAGGCCGCCGCCCTGGAACTCCACCCGGATTGCGCGATTCATTGCCGCTGACACAACGTCGAGGTATTCCACGCCGAGGCCGGGGTGCGGCAGCGCCGCTGCCGGCGCCGGGATTCCTGCGACCGTGGTCGCCGCGGCAATGATCACCGTCGTTACGGAGCCGACGAGCAGCCGGACCAGCACCCCAGCGGGCATGCAACCCAGTGTGGCACCGTGGATGGGCACGGTGCCCGATTACGGGTCCACACCGGTTCCCGGGTCGCAGACTTGGGAGGACATCTTCCGTCGGTGTGTCATGGTGCCTTTGTTGAATTAACGGGCGGGCCGACCCGCTGCCGAGCCGACGTACTGTGAACCCCAGACACCGATGAGGGATCGGAGAACTACACAATGCGCGTTCTGGTCACCGGCGGTACGGGATTTGTCGGCGGCTGGACCGCGAAGGCAATGGCCGACGCGGGGCACTCCATCCGGTTTTTGGTGCGAAATCCGGCACGTCTGCACACCGGCGTCGCCAGGCTGGGCGTCGACGTCTCCGACTTCGTCGTCGGCGACATCACCGACCGCGAGTCTGTGTCGGAAGCGCTGCGCGGATGCGACGCCGTTGTGCACAGTGCGGCTCTGGTTGCCACCGACCCTCGTCAGGCCGATGAGATGCTGACAACCAACATGGCGGGCGCCAGACACGTCCTGGGGCAGGCCGTGACGCTCGGACTCGACCCGGTCGTCTACGTGTCCAGCTTCACGGCGCTGTTTCGTCCAGGCTTGCAGACGCTGACGGCGGACCTGCCGGTGGTCGGCGGAACCGACGGCTACGGCAAGTCGAAGGCCCAGGTGGAGGTCTACGCCCGGGGTCTGCAGGATGCCGGCGCACCGGTGAGCATCACCTATCCGGGCATGGTTCTCGGTCCGCCGGCCGGTGACCAGTTCGGTGAGGCCGGAGAAGGCGTCCAAGCGGCGTTGCGACTGCGCGCAATTCCCGGTCGCGGAGCGGCATGGCTGGTGGTCGACGTGCGCGATGTGGCCGCGCTTCATGCGGCGCTGTTGCGGCCCGGACAGGGACCGCGCCGCTATACCGCGGGCGGTCATCGCGTTCCCGTATCCGAACTGGCAGCTCTGCTCGGCGATGTTGCCGGCATCCGGATGGTCGCCGTTCCGGTTCCCGACACGGTGATCCGCGCCGCCGGGGAACTGCTCGACAGAGCCGGGCGGTTCCTGCCGTTTGATACGCCGTTTACCGCGGCGGGGATGCAGTACTACACGCAGATGCCGACCTCGGATGACTCGCCGAGCGAACGTGAACTAGGTGTGGTCTATCGCGATCCCCGCACCACCCTGGCCGACACTGTGGCCGGCCTGGGCGGCGCCGGCGGCCAGCCCTAACCCGGTCAGGGTTGGTGCACAACACAGTTCAGCCCTCTTCAATCCGGTCTGGCGCGCACACCGAGCACCGGCTGGCCGCCTCGACCAATATTGAACGTCGGCGCCCACGGCCAGCGACCTCGCCCGTCGATCCACACCAGCTGCAGGGCCCTCACCGTGGTGCCGTAGAACTCCACCGCCGAGTACACAGGCTGTCTGCGCCGCGCCGTTGAGCAGGCGAGCGGCTCGCTCTGGCGGGAGGCCGGTCACCAGCAGCTGCGGAAGGTGCTGGTCGGTCAGGCCGACCGTGTATGCGAATGGCACTCGATCGCTCTCGACGTACTGCACTGCCCAACCGTGCTTGAGCATCCGCGCGCGCAGTTCTGCGAGATAGTCCTGCCGGCTGCTCGCCGGGTGATCACACATCCAGCACATTGCTGTGTCCTCTCGTGGTCCTGCGGACACCATGCACCCGGGGTCTGACACTGGACGTCGAGCTGGCCGTGGACATGGCGAAACAACAGCTGCGCCTGGTAGATCCGCCGGCCGTGGCCGCCCGTCCGCGTGGGCAGGCTAGGACAAAAGCTTCTTCAGCAGCAGTGCCGAGGGGGCTAGCCGGGCGCCGGCGATTAGCCCGGCTATCGCCGCGAGTGCTGATGGCTTGGGCAGCCAGCGCAATGCATCGACAGCCCAACTGACGGGCGCGCTGGGCTGGGGATCGGACTCTCGGTCCCGCGGCGTGCTGCTCGGCTCGGGTGCGGGATTGGCGAAGGCGTCGAGCATTGCGCGGACGAATGCGGTCATGTCCTGCGGTCCTCTGCTCGTGGTGAGGTTTCCGTCGCGGACGACCTCCTGATCGAGCCAGCTGGCGCCGGCGTTCACCAAGTCATCTCGGATTCCCGGCCACGAGGTCAGGGTCCGTCCACCGAGTAGCCCTGCGGAAGCGAGCAGCCAGGGCCCGTGGCAGAGCGTGGCAATTGGCTTGTCACTGGCTGCGAACGCTCGCACGAACTCCCGCGCCTGGGCGGACTGCCGCAGGAGGTCAGGGTTGATGAACCCGCCGGGAAGCAGCAGACCGTCGTAATCGCTGGGTTGCGCTTCGGTGATGGTCTTGTCGACGCCCACCCGGCTGGCCGGCATGTGCAGGTTCACCCCACGTATCCGACCGTGCCTCAGCGACACGACGTCCACTTTGGCGCCGGCCAGTTGGAGGGCGCGCATAGGAATGCTGAGTTCGACCTTTTCGAAACCGTCGGCCGCCAGTACGGCGATCCTGTGGCCGGTGAGCCGTCGCATGTTGGGCATTGGTGTGCTCCCGCGGGTTGGTGGATACATCGCAAGACGACGTTGCCTTCGTTCGCCGCCGCGGCTATCTGCTGCGCCGGTATGGGGATACCCTCAGCCGACCGACCCAACCGCGCCGTGGTGTATGCGCGATCGGCGCCCCAGCACCGATGAGCGAGTATCGACAGCGGAGGTTCGGTGTCGCGCTGCGGGCGGAGGTCTCGTGATGAATGCGCTGTTGTCCTTCGACGATGTGGTGGTCGAGCGGGACGGGGTGCGTGCGCTGGACGGCTTCAGCGCGGCGGTGCCCGAGGGCGGGGTGACGGCGGTGTTCGGGCCGTCGGGAGCGGGCAAATCGACACTGCTGCGGATATGTAACCGGCTTGATATTCCGACGGCCGGCCGAGTGCTGTTCGGCGGGGACGACATCGCCGGGTTGAATCCGTTGCGGTTGCGGCGCCGGGTCGGCATGTGTTTTCAGCGTCCGACCCCTTTTCCGGGCACGGTGGCCGACAATCTGCGCGTCGCTGAACCGCGAGCCACCGAGGCACAGATGGAGGACGTGCTGGCGCTGATGGCTCTGACCGGCTCGTGGCTCGACCGCGACGCGACGGCGCTGTCCGGTGGTGAGGCACAGCGAATATGTTTGGCCCGCACGCTGATCACCCGGCCCCACGTGTTGCTGCTCGATGAGCCCACCGCTTCGGTGGATGCCGTCGCGGCGCGGGCGATCGAGCAGGCCGTGCGGCAGCTGGCCGATGGTGGGATAACCGCGCTGTGGGTCAGCCACGACCCCGCACAGGTGCAGCGGATCGCCGATCGGGTGCTGCGCATCGAGCAGGGCCGCAGCCTGGGCATCCAACCGGTTACCACCGATCCCGACACCGGGCAGGTGCCGCGATGAACGGCCAGGTCGGGTGGGTGGGGTTGGCGACCTCGCTGGCGCTGGTGGCGGTAGCGGCCGGAATCTCGGTGTGGCAGCGGCTGAGCCTGCAACGACAAATATTGTGGGCGGCGGCTCGTGCCCTGATCCAGTTGCTGCTGGTAGGCGAGGCGCTGGCGCTGCTGCTTGAACCCGGCCGGTCGCTGTGGTGGTCCTGGGCCTGGACCGCAGGGATGATCCTCTACGCCGGCGACGTCGCGCGTCGCCGCGCACCGGAGGTGCCCCGGCTGGCGGCGCTGGCCATCGCCGCGTTCGCGGCCATGGCCGTGATCACCCTGGGCGTGGTGTTCGGGCTGCGGATCTTTCCGCTGCAGGGCCGCACCCTGGTTCCCATCGCCGGGATGATGATCGGCAACTCGATGACTGCCACCGTGCTGGTCGCCCGGCGCCTCGTCGACGAGCTGCGCGACAAGCGCGACGAGGTCGAAGCCCGGCTCGCGCTCGGCCAGCCGTCCGGCCAGGCAGCCACCCCTTACGTGCGCACCGCTCTGCGCTCGGCGCTATCCCCGCAGATCGAAACCACCAAGGCCACCGGGTTGGTGTTTCTGCCAGGAGCGATGACCGGACTTATCCTCGCCGGCGTCCCGCCGCTGCAGGCCGTACTCGTGCAGGCCGTGGTGATGTTTCTCATCCTCGGTTCGGTCGCCGTTACCACCGTCGTCGTCGCCCTCGGACTGGTTCGCCGCCTCTTCACATCCGACCACCGCCTGCTGCCTCTGCCGCGCCGCCCGGACACCGCCTCCGGTCATCTGCGCCGCAACCCATTGAGGCTGACTGTCACCAAAGTCGCAGGTCGGACGCGGCGTCTCGCCAAGGATTCACCGTAGGATGGCGCCTGCTTGGTTCTGAATCACGCCAGCTGAACCGAGAACGTTGCGCGGAATGCCCGGTGCGCGCGCGTCTTGGCTCACTGTCCGCGGACGCGGAGCTGCGCGACGCCGTCAGCGAGCACCTCGACGCGTTGCCCCAGCGCCTTGCGACGATGAAGCTGCCCGCCGCCGTCTTGGGTCTTTCCTAGCCGCGTCGGGATTAAGGTTCGGGCAGCTTGATCGCAGATCACATCGGCAAGGGGGCCACAATGGCCAAGCTCAGGTTCGGATACTTCATCGCACCGTTCCACCGCGCCGGCACCAACCCGACCCTGGCATTGCAGCGTGACCTCGACTTCGTCGCACATCTGGACGCCCTCGGTTTCGACGAAGTGTGGATCGGCGAACATCACTCCGCCGGCAGCGAGATCATCAGCTCCCCGGAGATCTTCATCGCCGCTGCGGCGCAACGCGCGCAGCGGATCCGGTTCGGCACCGGGGTCATCTCGCTCGCGTATCACAATCCGCTGTGGGTCGCCGACCGCTTGATGCTGCTCGATCACCTCACGCATGGCCGCGTGATCGGCGGGGTAGGACCGGGCTCGCTACCCACCGATTCCGCGATGATCGGGCTCAACCCCACCGACACCCGCGAGCTGCTCGAAACCAACCTCGACATCGTCGTGCGACTGTTGGCCGGTGAGACAGTGACCGCCAAAACCGCGACACACGAGCTGTTCGACGCGAGGCTGCAGCTCGCCCCGTACTCCGACGGCGGTATCCCGCTGGCCGTGGCCGCGGTCGCATCACCGACCGGTGCACGCCTGGCGGGCAAGCACGGCATCGGGCTGCTTTCGATCGGCGCGACGCTGACGGTTGAAGGATTCGACGCGCTTGCCTATCACTGGGGCATCGTCGAAGAGCGCGCCGCGGCCTTCGGCACCCGCGTCGACCGCAGGAACTGGAGCCTGGTCGGGCCTTTTCATGTCGCCGAGACCGACGAACAGGCCCGCACGGACGTCAAATACGGCATCGAGCCCTGGTTTCGCTATTTCCAACGGGTTGCCGCGTTCCCCCAGATGACCATCCCGGGAGAGCAGCTCGACGAGATGATCGACATCATCAACGAGGCCGGAGCAGGTGTCATCGGCACTCCGGAACGAGCCCGCCAGCAGGTGCAGCGGCTTTGGGATCAGTCCGGCGGATTCGGCTGCATGCTGCAGATGGCACACGAGTGGGCCAACCCGGCGGCCACCAAACGCTCCGCCGAACTCTTCGCCGCCGAGGTGATGCCCCACTTCCAGGGTCAGGCGCAGCCGACGCTCGACGCGGCCGCTCGGGCCAGCGCCGTACGCGAGGCCTTGGCGCTGACCCAGCTGCAGGCCATCGATCACATGACGCGGAAATACCGGGACGAAGTCGACCCGGATTGACCTCGCCGCGCCGGGGGAGTCGCGCGGCCACCGGTGTTGATCGCTGCGTCGCCGGGTACCCGCCTCCGTGCCCCAGACCATGCAGTTGACCGTTTCGGACCCACGCACCGGTGACACCGTCGCACGCGTGCCAATCGCCGACGCAACAGCCTGTGACGACGCCATCGCACGGGCTCGCGCCGCCTGCGCCGCATGGGCGCGCACGTCGGCCGCCGAGCGGGCTGGCGCCCTGACCGCAGCAGCCGCCGCCGTGCGGGACGCCGCCGAGGAACTCGCCGAACTCAACGAACGGGAGACCGGAAAACTCAGCGAAGACGCACTCGGTGGCATACACGCCGGCGCCGGCACGCTTGCGCAGTACGCCGAGCTCGGGCCGCTGCACCGCGGACGTAGCCTGCACGGCGCCTGGGCCGCAACCGATCTGATGGTCCCCGAGCCGCGCGGCGTGGTTGCGGTGCTCACCCCGTGGAACGACCCGGTGGCGGTGGCAGCCGGACTGCTGGGCGCCGCGGTGGTCACCGGAAACACCGTTGTGCACAAGCCCAGCGAACGCTGTCCTCGCACCGGTCGGCGGTTCGCCGAACTGGTGGCCGCCCAGCTGCCCGAGGGTGTGCTGGAGATCGTCGACGGAGATGCGACAGTCGGTGCCCGGCTGGCCGCGGCCGCGCAGGTCGACGTGGTGGCCCATGTGGGCAGCAGCGCGACCGGTCGGGAGATCGCCCGGGCATGCGCGGGGCGCGGCGCCAAGGCGCTGCTGGAGAACGGCGGCAACGACGCGCTGATCGTCGACGCCGGGGTGCAGCCGCGGTGGGCGGCCGGGCAGGCGGCGCTGGGTGCGTTCGCTAATGCCGGACAGATCTGTGTCGCAGTGGAGCGCATCTACGTGGTCGAGGCGGTGGCCGCCGCGTTTGTCGGCGCGCTGGTCGACGAGGCCCGTGGGTGGGCCGGTCGGATCGGGCCGCTGGTCGACGAGCGTCAGCGTGAACAGGTGCACCGCCATGTCACCGATGCGGTGAAGCGTGGTGCGCGGGTACTGGTCGGCGGTGAGCCGCGGCCGGGTCCCGGCTCCTTCTATCCACCGACCGTATTGGTCGACTGCACCCCGCAGATGCTCGTATTCCGCGAGGAGACTTTCGGCCCGATCGCACCCGTGCGAGTCTTGTCGGACTTCGAGTCCGCGCTTGCCGAGGCAGCCGACGACCGCTACGGGTTGGCCGCGACCGTGCTGACCTCCGACATGGCCCACGCGCAGGCGGCCTGGCGCAGCCTTCCCGTCGGGACCGTGAAGATCAACGCGGTGTTCGGCGGCGCCCCTGGTGGAGCGTCGGAACCGCGGCGGGCCAGCGGCAGCGGCTACGGGTTCGGCCCGGAACTGCTCGACGAGATGACCGCGATGAAGGTCGTGCACTGGTCGCCGCCCGGCGGCTGACCGGTGCGCCGACACCGGCGCGCGCTACCGCCCGAACAACAAGAAGGCCGCGTTGTCGTGGAAGAGCCCGGGTGCGCCGGCTGGAGTAGTGCCGACGTTCTCGTAGTCGCGGAGCAAAGTGGCGGTGCCCTCGGCGTGCGGATAGTCCGAGCAGCACATGAACAGGTCGCCGGCCTGAGCGTGGAGACGCTCGGGAAGCTCATACGAGAAGGCCGACACCCGCACCTGGCGGCGGAAGTACTCGCTGGGCCGAAGTTCGAGCTCGGCCAGCGGTCGACCGTTGAGATTGCTGACGAAGTCGAGGCCGCCGTCAAGCATCAGCAGGTACATCGGCACCCATATCGACGACAGCTCCACGATCCCGATCCGGAGTCCGGGATGTCGCGCGAGAGTGCCGTTGGCGATCAGGTCGGTGACCGCGAGCGCCGGCGGCGTCCACAGGAACACCGACTCCAACGCGGGCACGAATGCGTCCTCGGGATCGGTGTACCAGCCGTCATCGAAGATGCGGGGCTGGTCGGCCACGTGGAAACACGGCGTGACGCCGTGGTCCACGAACGCCGACCAGATCCGGTCGTGATCGGGGTGTGACAGGGGCCGGCCGTCAACGACCGACGGGGCGATCATCGCCAAGCGCACGCCGGCGGTCGCGAGATCGCTCAGCTGCGCGAACAACCAGTCGGCATCGCGCAGGGTCAAGTGGGCCACCGGATGCAGGCGGCCGCCTCCTTCGGCGGCTACCGTCGCGGCCCAGCGGTTCCACGCGCCCATGTTTGCCGTGAGCGCCGGCAGCGACTCCGAAAGGCGTCGCTCCCACAGCAGACCGAAGTTGGGGAACAGCACCGCGCTGTCGACGCCGAACTCGTCGAGTCGTGCCGCCCGCGCCGCAGGCTCCCAGAAATCGGCCGGTAATGCCTCGTCGTAGCTGTACTCCGAGGGCTCCCCGGCGCGCTGATGGCGACGCTGACGACCGACGCGGGCTGTGTCGCCGGGGATCGTCACGTCGGCGATCGCCAGGCGGCGATCACGCCAGGTGAGCCAGGCGTAGCCGAGGTCGTCGGCTTCGATGCGCAGTGCGTCCGACCGCATCCCGGGGTCGATGTGGTCCGCCCACAGCGTGCGCGGCTCGTACAGGTGCTGGTCGGAATCGATGATCGAAGTCACCCCGGTACCCTCCCTCGACTCCGCGGGCCCCCGTCGCATCAAAATACGCTGGACCCCGGCGCCCGCTTACAAGCGGTCACCATTCGGTCACGGTACGAAAAATTCGTCCTTCCAGAAGTAACGCGACGGGATGGCGCTTGGCACAATTGTTACGGAAGTGACTGTAGTGACTATTGTGACTTGGCCGGCGGATGCGCGTTGTCGGCGCGCTGAGGCCGGACGGGAGGTGGAATCCAATGAGACGCATCTACGCGGTGGCGATCAGTCTGGCCCTGTTGGTGGCGACGCCCGGTGTCGCGACCGCTGACACGGACACCTTGCCGGCAAGCCACCAGCAAGCGATCGACTATGTGATCACGCGCGGCCTTTCGCAGCGCGGCGTGCCGTACCTATGGGGAGGGGGCAACGCCGCAGGGCCCACCCGCGGCACCGGCGTAAACGCCAACACCGTCGGATTCGACGCTTCGGGTCTGATGCTGTACGCCTTCGCCGGCGTCGGCCTCAAGCTGCCACGCACCTCGGCCGAGCAGTACAACGCCGGCCAAAAGATCGCGCCGGCGCAGGCGCGCCGGGGCGACTTGATCTTCTACGGGCCCGGCGGCAGCGAAAGCGTCGCGATGTACCTGGGAAACGGGCAGATGCTCGAGGCCACCGAGCCCGTGGTCGTGGTCTCCCCGGTACGCACCGCCGGCATGACTCCGTACCTGACCCGGATAATCGAGTGGTGATCCCCCCACACATCGTCACCGTTTGCGGCGGTAGCTGCGCTGGTTGGTGAAGAACTGGGCCGCCTTTCGGATGGAATCCTCGACCGGTTCGGGACTCCACCCGAGTTCGCGTTCGGCCTTGCTGTGGTCCAGTCGTGACATCAATTCGGCGGCGCGCAACGCGACGACGGCGAACGGAAGATCGCGGCGCAACAGGCGGGCTGCGAGATCGTTAGTGTGGGCGGCGACATACAGCAATGTGAGCGGCAGCTTGATGCGGGGTGGTTTCACGCCGGCAGCCTCGGCCGCGATCTGGTGCACCTCGCGTGTGCTCATGTAACGGTCGGAGATGATGTAGCGTTCGCCGACCCGGCCCCGCTCGGCTGCAAGAATCATGGCGCGCGCGGCGTCTTGGATGCCCACGACTTCGGAGGAGAAACCGAAGTAGAACGGGAATCTGCCCGCGGCGACACGAGCGATCAATGAGCCGTGCGGTGTGGGCTGCCAATCGCCCGGACCGTAGGTGGTGGAGATGCATAGCGCGACAGCGGGCAGACGCCTGTCGCGCACGTACTGCATCACCAGCTTCTCGGCGGCCACCCGGGACTGGATGTAGCCGCCACTTTCGCGCCAGTTGTGCGGGTCGTCTTCGGTGACGGGTGTGCCGTCGCTGATGGCCATCGTGCCGGTGGTGCTGGTGAAGACGAATTTGCGCAGTCCGCTTTGGGCGGCGGCCTCGAGCGCATGGCGCAAGCCCTCCACATTGGTGCGGAACAATGGGGTGGGGTCGCGCAGCCAGATCCGTGCGTCGACCACGCAGTAGTAGACGACATCGCACCCGGCCATCGCCTCGAGTAGTGCCGCATCGTCGAAGACATCGCCGTAGCACCGTTCGACGGCTAGGTCGTCGATCGCTTTGGTCGAGCTGGTCCGGCGAAGCATGACACGCACGTTCTCGCCGGCGTCGACAAGCTGGCGGGTGACGTGGGATCCAAGGAATCCGCTCGCGCCGATGACCAACTTTTTCGGGGCCGCCGTTGTCTGACCGCTGCCGGTCAACTCCGCGTCTCTTTCATCGCGAGTGCCCTCCTTGGGGTGGCTTGGGGCCAGCACTTCGTGGGCCGAGTCGGCCGCGGGCCCCCGGCCGCTCAGTGCGTCCGCCGGCGCGCGGCCTTCGCTGCTGCATTTCGTACACGTTCGGAAACGCGCACGGAGATCAGGGGATTGAACACGTCTTCCCGCAGCCGGGTAAGCGTGGAAGTTTTGATGAGCCACTGCCCGTCGATCTTCTCGTAGGTCTCGTGGTAGTGGCCGTAACCGTTGAGGTTCAGCCCTGGGGCCAGCCGGACCACATCCTGCAGGGCCCAGACACCCCTTGCGGTGGTGGGCGAGGTCAGCTCGATCTCTGGTGCGTGCACGTGGTGCACGGTGGGCTGGGAAGCCTTGCCGAGGGTCTTACGAATGTAGGCCACGAACTCGTCGGCGCCCGCGATCACCTTACCGCCGGCCTGCGTGGTGTCGCTGATGAAGTCATCGGCGAAGATCTGTCGCCACGCCGTCCAGTCCTTGGTGTCCAGAAATCGACAGTACCGGGCCTTCAACTTCTTGATTGCTTCAAGCTCCGACAAGACGGTGACCTCATCCATGGTGTGCCTTCCTAGCCGGACCCGCCGGTATCGCGCAATGCTGTTGTTTCGCCGCCCATCGCCGCGGCGCTGTGCGGCGGCGCGGAGTTCCTCGCCGACGATCCAGGTCGGCCCGTGGGTGGGGATTGTCGACGGTCTATGAGATGACATCGCCGACCGCGGCAGCGTGCTGTGGTGACTGGTCTTCCGGCACAGCGAGATCAACTGACATGACAGCTGCACCACGTTGAGGCCGCGCTCGGCGAGCGCTTCGGCGAGCGCGGCGCCGACACCGTCGGGGGGGTCGGCGGTCAGCGCCCACGATCCGTACTTGGTCGCGGTTGTCATCGGCCTCTTCCGCAAGGCGATGCGCCAGCCGCTGTCGGTGCGCACGATCTCGTCGTCGTAGAAAGCGCACCAGCAGGTCGGTGATGTCTTGGCGGTCTTCTCGGTCGGTCACGCGATTTCTCCGTGCGGGTGGACGGTGCGCCCCGAGGCGATCGCCCGAGACCAGCAGATCAGCACGGCTGTCGAAGGCCCACCACCAGCCGATCCCGCGGCCGCCGACTACGTTTCGCCGCTCCGTACCCCGTGCTCGTAAGCGCTTGGGACGCTGATGCCCATGCGCCCAACCGGGTGGTCGCGGCTCCGACCATCCGCTGTCAGTCAGTCGCGCACACAGACTGCGATGTAGCCGATCGGGATGCCGGTGTACGCAGCGATGCATTCGCGCGCCTTCAGCTCGACCGCGGCGCGTCGGTTCGTGTGGGTTGAGGCGCCAATTTCGGGAATGCGGATTACCCACTTGCTGTCCTTGCGGCTCACGTCGATGTCGAACCACTGGCCCACGACGAGAGGGGCAACTCGGTGCCCGGGTCGGTGACTACGAGTAGTACCGCGCAGTGAGCGGACGTAAAGCTGGCGTGCAGTGGGGTACGTGCGCATGGGTGCTTTCCTTGGTCGTCGTCGAACCGCTGGCAAGATTACTGCGCCGATCATGTGAGACCTAATCGGATACGGCACGCCGACCGCCGACGACGACAAGAGTCCTCTCAACCCGCGCGCCTGCATGGACAGCGGCAGCGCTCGACGGTTCCTTGACCGGCGCCGGCAGGTGCCGGCTGCACACGCCCGCCGGGCTGAGAGGTCGCGTCGCCCACGTGAGGCCGATAAAGATGACTTAGACGACTGGCACGTCGAGGATCGGCCGTTCGATGCTGGCACCTGGACCATCGAAATGCCACCACTCACCGGAATACGGCGTGAAACCACCAGCCATCATGGCCTTGCGTAGCCGAGCCCGGTTCGCCTGAGCTTCCGCACTGACACCGTCGGTTGCATACGCCATGCCGCGCGGCGAGAAATCATCGAGGTCGGTTCCCATGTCGAGGAGGCAGAACCCGCCAACCTGTCGCTCCGGTGGGCACTGCTCCTGCACCCCAGCGATCGTCACGTCAACCGATCGCCCGGACTCATGGCTGCGCGCATACGGGCCGGGTCGCGCCACCCACGCCGGGTTCGACACCACCTCGAACATCTTGACCTGAACCTCGTGCGGGCGATAGCCGTCCCAAAAAACCAGAACCACGCCCTGCGAGCGCAGCACGCCTGCCGCAGTCGCTAGACCCGGAGCCAGGGTCTCGTGCACAAGGCAGCGGGCGTCGGGTGGATATAACGGCGCGCCGGTGAAATTGTTGGATGTCGCGTAGCGCAGGTCAATGATGCCGTCAGGAACGACCGTGCGGACGTCGACAAACCCGGCGGAGCGCGCCGCGTCGCTTAGTGGCGGCACTTCAGGGCTGAGTGGGGTCATCGTCGCGGCGGGGCTGACCGATGGCGTGGCGGGACTCAACTCCGGGGAAGGGCCAAGCGCCGCGGATCGCCGACCGCGACCGCCGCAGCCGGCGCCGCCTGCAACGGCGAGCGCGGCGATCAGAAACCCTCGTCGCCCGGTAGTCATCTTCGTATTGTCCCGAGTCTTTGACGAGATGAGCGATATTTGATAATCACGGGACCCTCACTCCACCTGCTCACCGCCACCCTGTCGATGTCTTGGGTATGAGCGCACTGTCGAGCACATGCGCGCCGGGTGAATGACCCAGTCCGCAGACGTCGTCGGCATCTTTCCCGACCGCCGCCCTTTTCCGTCTCGTCGTCGCTGTGCTGGCCGACCAACACGACGAATGGGCCAGTCACGCCGCTATTCGGCCTCGACGTCCTGAGCAAATCTCGGGCCCACAACGACTCCCCGGCAGAACAGCAGGTCCAACCCGGCGGCGGCGCTGACGGCAAGGCTGCTAGACGCTCAGGACACCCGGATTGGGGCCGAATAATGCCCAGGTCCGATGGGACAATTGACCTCAGCGTCCACCGGCGGTGCCGTGAGCATTCGATCGTTTTGTCGGCATGTGTCGTCGTCGTCGGCTGCAGGAACTGGGGCCCGTGACAGCATTGGAAAAGCGATGGCTGCAGCCGTCACGATGAGAAAGAGGCTGAGAATTATCTGCACGGAGATGAGCAGGCGCGCGAATCCGCTGACCGGATGGAGGTCGGCTACACCGGTGGTGGTGGCGGTGCTGATCGTGAAGTACGCGGCATCGATTCTGCTGAGCCGGGGGTCAAATGCTGGTGCTGCCGAATCAGCCGAGACAACGTAGTAGAGCAGCGCAAACCACCCCTCAACGTATGAAGTGGCCGAAAGCACCTGAGTAAGGACAACTCCTGGTTGCCGGTGAGTCCTCGGGCTTTGTCGATGGACCCACACAAAAGCGACGGCATACGCGAAATAGGTGGCGCCGACAAGCATGGTGAACACTATGATCGCCACGTCGCCGGCCTCACCCGGCGCCCAAATGCCGAGGATGATCCAGGGGAGGGCCGCGATTATCGCCGCAACCAGCACGCGAACGCGCACGGGCACTTCGTCGTCGGGGATGGGGAGAATCAGCCGAAGGGTCGGCGCAGCCACGCGTAACAGCTGACGCGAATTACGCAGTGGCGCGTCGACAATGGTGTCCCGGAAGGTGCCGCCTGCGCGCGAGGCGCGGGTTAGTGCTGGACCGTTCGATGACATGCCGGAACGGTACTGCCTCACACTTCGTTCTGAGGCAACGTCCTTCGGCGCGTCGCCGACCAGCATCGCAGCCCGCGCGGGCGGAGCCAATACCAAGCGGCGCACCATCGCGTGGGGTTACGACGTCGGGTTAGCAGCTTAGATCGTCTACGTGCTGGACCGGCCCCACCGGTCCCAAGAGAACAGCGACTTTGCGGATGAAGCTCCAAGCACCGCGGCATGACATGCAGGCTCGTCAGGACGGCTGCGCGCAGTGCGGCAGAGACGCGCCGGGTGGAGGTTTGTCGCTGTGGCTCTGCGCTGGCGGTTGCTCATCTCAATGAGCGGGTGCTGACGTCACCGGTTCGCTCAGTAACTTCGAGGAATCGTCGGTGATGAATGTCCCAGGAATCTGGCAACGAAAGGCACCGTTCAGTGGACAGCGCCGTATGCGGGAACACGGACTCGGGCTGCACTGACGGACCTCTATCCCGACCATTGGTCTACCGTCGACCAGGGGCCGGTGAAGCCCGGACCCCGTCGCGGCAACCCCACGAAACTATTCACGCCGCGGGTTCCGATCAGCGGCGGGCGTCATGAACCAACGCTATTCCCGGGGCGTTTGAACGATCGGTGGGCGTGCCGCCCCACGAGAGGTGGCGGCACCTTCGCCTCCTCAGCCGTACTGTCGGTTTGTGCGATGGATCGTCGACGGCATGAACGTCATCGGGACTCGCCCGGACGGCTGGTGGAAGCACCGCAGGCGCGCGAT
>JAFARC010000030.1 GCA_019245755.1 Mycobacteriaceae bacterium
TGGGTCATTGGCGCGACGATCGCCGAAATGTCTTCCTCGACGGCAATTCCAATCTCGTCATCCGCGCCACCCAAGAAGGCCCCGACTACTACAGCGGCAAAATTCAAAGCCCGCAGAATGTGGGCATCGGCCACACCTGGGAAGCCCGGATAAAATTCAATTGCCTAACTCCTGGTTGCTGGCCCTCGTTCTGGATGGTAAATGAGCAGCCGCTTCCCGACGGCGAAGTCGACGTGGTCGAATGGTACGGCAACGGGAGGTGGGCTCCCGGAACCACCGTCCACGCACGATCCGACGGGAAAACATGGGCGGGCAGAGACATCCCGGAATTGGTGGACGGCGACTGGCACGCGTGGCGATTGCCGATGGGACGAGACCGGTTTCGGCTTCTGGCGGGATTACGTCGACGGTGCCAAGCCCTACTTGAGTGTGCCGGCGGCGCCCATCAAGGGGGTATGGCCGTTCAACCAGCCCGGCTATCTGATGTCCACGCTCTTCAGTCTTGCGGTTGGTGGGCCGGGTGGCGGCGACCAAAGCATGGGTAGCTTTCCGGCGGATATGCTCGTCGACTGGATTCACGTCTGGTAACCACGGCGCACCACATGCGGCGACACTTCGGGCCCGGCACGCCCGCAGGGTTACACACGTCCTGCGATTTGAACGCTGATTTCGTTGGTAGATGGCATCTACGCGGCCCCGGTCAGCGTTAGATAGATCAACACCACGTTGAGTAGCGTAATCAGCACGGCAATCGTCCAGCCCAGCGCTGTGGTCAGGCGGTGGTTGGTGTCGTCGCCCATCAAGTTGCGCTCGCTGGTGAGCCGGATTAGCGGCGCCAGCGCGAACGGGATCCCGAACGAAAGGACGACCTGCGACATCACCAGCGCTCGGCTGGGATCAAACCCGATCGCCAGGATCATCATGGCAGGAACCAGTGTGATGAGACGCCGTGTCAACAGGGGGATCGTGCGCCGCAGCAGGCCCTGCATGATCACCGCGCCCGCGTACGCCCCGACCGACGTAGACGCCAGGCCGGACGCGAGCAGGCCGATCGCGAAGAACAGCGCGACAGTCGGCCCCAGGGTGTCCCGTATCGCGGCGTGGGCGCCCTCGATCGAGTCGGTGTCGTGGCGGCCCTGCAGGTTGGTGGCGGCGGTGACAAGCATGGCGAGGTTCACCGCGCCGGCGATGCACATGGCCAACCCGACGTCCCAGCGGGTGATCCGGAGCAGCCGTCGACGCTGGCGGCCCGCGTCCGGATTGCCGTGCCGGTCGCGGGCCAGGCCGGAGTGCAGGTAGACGACGTGCGGCATCACAGTGGCACCCAACATCGCGGCGGCCAACAGCACGCTTTCGCTGCCGTGGAAGCGGGGCAGCAGGCCCGCCAGCGCCGGGCCCACCGGGGGCGGTTGGACGACCAGGCTGGTGAGAAACCCGATCGCGATGATCAGCAGCAGTCCGGTGATGACGCGCTCAAAGAGATGCTGGCCGCCCTTCTGCGCGACAAGCAGCAGCAGCGACACCGCACCGGTGATAAACCCGCCGAGCACCAGCGGCAGCCCGAACAGCAGATGCAGCGCGATCGCACCGCCCACCACTTCGGCGAGGTCGGTGGCCATTGCGACCAGTTCCGCCTGCGCCCAGTAGGTCAACCGGGTAGGGCGGCGCATCCGTTCGGCGACGGCCTCCGGTAGCGAAAGCCCAGTCACCAGGCCCAGTTTCGCCGAAAGGTACTGCACCAGCGCAGCCATCGCGTTGGCCAGCACGATGACCCACAACAGCAGGAAACCGAACTGCGCGCCGCCGCTGACGTTCGCCGCGACATTGCCTGGATCGACGTAGGCGATGGCGGCCACAAACGCCGGGCCGAGCAGAGACCAGCCGGGGCGCGGCCGCGTCGTCGTGAGCACCTGCGCCAACGAACCTAACCCCCATCCAGCCGCGTGTTCAACGGATGATCGAATACAAAAGTTAGGTTAGCCGAAAATCCGCTGGAGCGCGACGCCGCTTACTGAGTGCGGCCCTGGTTCACAACCCGAATCCGCCGATGCCGATTGTGATGCCAGAGCTGCCCCACCACGGCCAGCCCCAAGGGAAGTTGTCCGCCGTCGCCGGGTTCGGTGAGGTGTTGATCTGGGCGTTGCCGGGGCGCTCGCACTGCGTCGTGCTGGGGCCCGTGTTAGTGCACTGCGGCAGCCCCGATGCGGCGGGCACCGGAAGCGCCGAAAACATGGCCGCAATGACCGTGGACACGAAAACCATTGCGGTACAGAACTTCGGTGAAAGCATGGTGATCGATTCTGGAGACGGGGAAGGGGACGCGTGCCGGTGCCGGCTGGATATGTGCCGTGATCTGCATATAGGCGTCCCTCCGTCGGATGACGCTAAGACAAGCGTACTGCGGGCGTCGCGCGTCAGCTACGTATCCGGGCGCTTGCGCCTATGGCCCCAGCCACCACGGCACGGCCCAGCCGCCCACACCCAAGACGGGCGGAACCGGAGTCCACGGTGTCTCGGTGAACGGGCCGGTATTGACGAAGACGTTTGGCCCGCTGCTGATCTGAGTATGGGCGCCACGTTCGCACTGGGTGGTTGTCGGGGTGATCTTGGTGCACAGCGGGGCGGCCTGCGCGACGGGCGTCCCGGCGATCGCCACGCCCACCCCCGCTGCCAGCAGCGTGGCCGCCCGATGCATCACCTGTTGCCTTCGGCGTACGGCACCGGATAGGGCCCGGCGTAGGCCCCGCCGAAAACCTCATCCCAGTACGGGAGCGTGAAGGTGTCCACTGGCGGCGTGGCGTTGATCTGCACGTTGCCCGGCGTCGAGCACTCGGTGGAGGCGCCCACATTCGTGCACGTGGGATTTGTGTCGTCGGCAACTGCCGTGGGCGCACCCACGATTGCTAAGGCCGCCCAGGCCAGGACCAGGTGTCGGAACCGAATGCGCATCGAAACGTCCTTTCCAGTGCCCCTTCACGCAGCGTACAGCCCTTTGCCGGTGATCAAGGGCAAGTCGAGGCTGCTCCGGATCCCCGGTGCGCCAGCCACCACGGCCGGAATGGCGTTGACGATCCGCATCGCCGTTGCCACCAGACCGGCGTGATTGTGGTCGCCGTTGCGGCTGCTCAGGCACAGGTCCATCGCGTAGGACGGCTCCCCGGTGATCTCGACGCGGTAAGACCCGCCAGGCTGGGCGGGTTGCGGCCATTGCGGGCACAGGTCCTCGCGCAGCCGCGTCACGTGCTCCAGGACGACGGCCGGCCGCTCGTCGACGAGGCCGCGTACCTCGAAGCGCAACGCCGCAGCGGTGCCTTCAGCGATGAAGCCGGACGCAATCTGGAGGTCCTCGGGGGCCGGCTCCCGAAAATACACCTCGACCACCTCGTCGAGCGCGATCCCGAGGCCCGCGGCGAGCTGGCGCACCACCGACCCCCAGGCCATGCTCAACACGGTCGGCTGCAGCAGTATCGGGATCTCCTCCATCGGCTTGCCGAAGCCCATGATGTCGAACATCACCGTGGGGCTGTCGTAGGTCGCGTAGTCGACGATCTCCATGCAGCGCACCTGCTCGACGCGCTGACAGGTGCCAGCCAACGCCAGCGGCAGCAGGTCGTTGGCGAATCCGGGGTCGATGCCGTTGACGAACAGGCTTGAATTGCCCTGGCGCGCCGCCTGTTGCAGCGGATCGATAAGCTCGCCGGGGATAACCTCATAGGGGTATTGCAAAAAGACCGGACCGCTACCCACGACGTTGATTCCCGCGGCGAGCAGCCTGCGGTAGTCCTCGAGCGCCTCGGGCAGGCGGTTGTCAGCCATCGCCGTGTAAACCGCGCAATCCGGCTGTGCGCTAACGACCTCACCAAGATCGGTCGTGGCCGTGACACCGGTGGGCATGTCAAGACCGGCGATCTCTGCGGCGTCCTTGCCCGCTTTGCGCTCTGACGACACCCATACCGCAGCAAGCTCGAACTGCGGGTTGGTGATGATTCCGGTCAGCGCATGTCGACCGACGTTTCCCGTGCCGATCTGCGCTACTCGTAGTGGCATTGGGCTGTCCTCACAGATCAGGGAGCGGGAGTTCGAGGTTGGGCGCGATCAGGCCACCGTCCACCTCCAGTGTTTTGCCGGTGACATAGGCGCCGGCGGGCGAGGCGAGATACAGTGCGGCCGCCGCGATGTCGACGGGGTCACCGAGGCGGCGCATCGGCGTGGCTTTCTCCATCGGAGCTCGCAACTCGTCGTTGCCGGCCACCACTTCAAGCGCCGAGGTGAGGATCGATCCAGGGGCAATCGCGTTGACCCGGATGCGTGGACACAGGTCAAGTGCGGCGAGCCGGGTGTAGTGCGCCAGCGCCGCTTTGGCCGTGCCATATGCCGCGAATCCCCGGCCGGGCAGGCGGCCCATCGTCGAGGTCATGTTGATGATGCTGCCGCCGCCGGAGTGCTCGAGCATCAGCGGTACCGCCGCGGTGGTGAGGGCATGCGCGGTCAGCACGTTGAACACAAAAGCGTCGCGCAAATTCTTTGTGCTCGTCGTCAACAGCGTGTTGGGCATCGTGCCGCCGACGTTGTTGACCACGATGTCGAGCCGGGAGAACACGTCCACCGCGGTGTGCGCGAGCGCCGCGGTCGCCTCCGTGTCGGCGAGGTCGGCCACCACGACATGGGCGCGGCGACCCGCATTGCGGACCTGTTCGGCGACGCTTTCGAGTTCGCCCTCGGTGCGGGACGAGATGACGACGTCGGCGCCGGCCTCCGCGAAAGCCAGTGCGACGGCGGCGCCGAGTCCCCGACCGGCGCCTGTGACAACTGCTACCTGATCGTCAAGCCTGAATCTGTCAAGAATCACCCGGGCAGATTAGCGAGTGTGGCCGGCGCTATGTGCCTCATTGCGAATTCGTGTCGGGAGCGGTAGGGCTCACCTGCGCGGTGGGCGGGGGTCCGGCCACGGGCGGGGGGTTGCCGGCGAGCACCGAATCCACGACGTCCATGACCGTCGGGTCGGGTGCCGACGGCTCATCGGCGAGCGCGAATGCGGGCGCCGAGGTCAGCGCCACCAGCAGCGCGCCGGCGAAGCCACATCCAATACGACGAAGGTTGCCCATGGCGAGAGCCTATAACCCGGCGGCGAGCCGCGGCCCAGCCGCCGGGCAAGCTCGCCTCGCCGTCACGCGCGGCCGTGATCGTCGGTTTGGTTTTGCCGCCGGCAAAGTGCTGATGGACACCGTCCGATTCGAACGCGTTGGTGATCAGGCGGCCCGGGCTCCGTATGCTGCCGATCAGACAGGCGTCACTTCTATTTCTTCGCCGCCGCAGCTCTTTTCGATGCCGCCTTCTTCCCGGGTGCTTTCTTGGCCGGTGCTTTCTTGGCGGCTGCTTTCTTGGCAGCGCCGCCGACCGACGCCGACGACTCGCCCGCGCGCCGTCTCTTCACGCTGGCCTCCAGCTTCGCCAACAGGTCGGACACGTCCTCAGTGGCGTCAAGCTCGGCGGGTTGTTCTTCGGCGGTGAATGCTTCTCCGCCTTCGAGTTTCGCGTCGACGAGTTCGCGCAGCTGCTCCTGATACGTGTCGTGGAACTGGTCGGGGTTGAAGTCGTCGGCCATCGAGTCGACCACCTGCAGCGCCATTTTCAGCTCCGCCGGTTTGACATCAACCTTCTGGTCCAGCACCGGGAAATCCGGATCGCGGACCTCGTCGGGCCACAGCAGGGTCTGGACCACCATCACCTCGCGCTTGCTGAAATCCCGCACCCGCAGTGCGGCGAGCCGGGTCTTGTTGCGCAGGGCGAAGTGCGCAATCGCCACCCGGTCCGTCTGTGCGAGTGTCCGTGCCAGCAGCACGTAGGACTTGGTGGACTTCGAATCCGGCTCCAGGTAGTAACTGCGGTCGTACATCATCGGGTCGATCTCGCTGGCCGGCACGAACTCCAGCACCTCTATTTCGCGGCTCCGCTCCTCCGGCAGCGTCGCCAGATCCTCGTCGGTGATGACCACCGTCTGGCCGTTGTCGGCCTGGTACGCCCTAGCGATGTCGCGATAGTCGACAACCTCGCCGCACACCTCACACACACGCTTGTAGCGGATCCGACCGTTGTCCTTGGCGTGCACCTGGTGGAACTTCACGTCATGGTCTTCGGTGGCGCTGTAGACCTTGACCGGCACGTTGACCAGGCCAAAGGAGAGCGAGCCCTTCCAGATGGAACGCATATCGCCAGTATGGCCCAGTCGCTTGGCGGCTACGGCCCGGACCGCTGTGAACAGCGGATTTCGACACCGTCCGCCAGTGGTGAGTCGGCGTTAATCATTTTATCTCGTTATGGTATTGGCGGTGGAAGGCCACCGGGACGACTACCGGGACGGTGATCAAAGGCAGTCGGCCGAATGACAGAGCTGGGCGCACAGCCGCTGTCACGCCAGACCCACATCGCACAGGTAGCGTCGGACGGGACGTTGGCAGAGCAATGAGAGGAGATTGCTGTGCGATGGGATGGCGCCAGCTGACCGGAAGTAGTCGCCGCTTCGGCGGACAATTGCTTCGGCATCACGGCAACTCGCTGTTAAGGGGATGGGTGCCGAGGCCGCCCGCCACGGTCGGGGCTGAACACCGTATAGCGTGAAGAGCACGTTAATCGGCGTTCGGATGAGGGAAGCCGGTCCGCATGGCACGAGTACCGCACGTGTGGCCGCCCGACGGTGGAGCGGATAAGCGCGTGCGCCTGACCAATCCCGACAAGTTGTTGTATCCCGCCACGGGCACCACAAAGGAAGACGTGTTCGGGTACTACACCAGCATCGCCGAGTTCATGGTTGCGCACATCGCCGGTCGAGCCGCCACCCGTAAGCGCTGGCCCAACGGTGTGGACGAGCCGTCGTTCTTCGAGAAGCAACTCGCCGAATCGGCGCCCGCGTGGCTGCAGCGGGGGACCGTCGTGCACAAGTCCGGCACCACGACGTATCCGATCATCGACAACTCGGTCGCGCTGGCATGGATCGCCCAGCAGGCAGCACTGGAGGTTCATGTGCCGCAGTGGCGGTTCGTGGCCGGAAAGCCCGGTCCGGCAACACGAATCGTCTTCGACCTCGATCCTGGTCCCGGCGTGACCATGACGCAGCTGACCGGTGTCGCCAGGGCGGTGGGTGACCTGCTCAACGACATTGGGCTGACCACCTACCCGGTGACCAGCGGCAGCAAGGGGGTGCACCTCTATGTTCCGCTCAGCGAGCCGATCAGCTCGGTGGGTGCGACCGCCCTGGCCAGGCGGGTCGCCCAGCAGCTGGAGCAGTCGATGCCGAAACTGGTCACATCGACGATGACCAAGAGCCTGCGGGCCGGCAAGGTGTTCGTGGACTGGAGCCAAAACAACGCCTCGAAGACCACCATCGCCCCATACTCGCTGCGCGGCCGATCCGAGCCGACCGTTGCCGCGCCGCGCACGTGGGCGGAACTCGAAGACCCGGACCTGCGGCAACTGCGGTTCGATGAGGTGCTGGCCCGCGTTCGCAGGGACGGCGATCTGTTGACTACCCTCGACCAAGACGCGCAGACCTCGGACAGCCTGACGACCTACCGCAGCATGCGGGACGCGTCCAAGACACCCGAGCCGGTCCCCGCGAGCAGCCCTGCCGTGGGCGACAACAACCGTTTCGTCATCCAGGAGCACCACGCCAGGCGGCTGCACTTCGACTTCCGGCTGGAGCGGGACGGAGTGCTGGTGTCGTGGGCGGTGCCGAAGAACCTGCCCGACAGTCCTGCGGTTAACCACCTGGCGGTACACACCGAAGACCACCCATTGGAATACCTCACCTTCGCGGGAACGATTCCGAAAGGCGAGTACGGCGGCGGCAAAGTGATCGTCTGGGACACCGGCACGTACGAGTCCGAAAAGTTCACCGACCGGGAAGTCATCGTCACGCTGCACGGCAACCGCGTCTCCGGCCGCTATGCGCTGATCCAGACCGACGGTGACCAGTGGTTGGCGCATCGGATGAAGGGCCAGGAGTCGCCGACCCACAAGGATTTGGCGCCGATGCTGGCCACCCCGGGTTCCGTCGCCAGGCTGAAGTCCACCGATTGGGCTTTCGAAGGCAAATGGGACGGCTACCGGCTGCTTTTCGACGCCGACCACGGCCGAATCAGGTTGCGGTCGCGCAGCGGTCGCGACGTCACCGGCGAGTACCCGCACCTGCAATCGGTGGCCGAAGCCCTACCCGACCATCACGCGATACTCGACGGTGAGGTGGTCGCGCTCGACCACACCGGTGTGCCGAGCTTCGGCGAGATGCAAAACCGGGTGCGCGCCACCCGCATCGAATATTGGGCATTCGATCTGCTGGCGCTGGACGGCCGTTCGCTGCTCCGGGCGAAATACCGTGACCGGCGCAGACTGCTCGAGACGTTGGCCGTCGACCGTGATGCGCTGATCGTGCCGGACCTGCTGCCCGGCGACGGGTCGGAGGCGTTGGAGTACTCGCGCAAGCAGCGGTGGGAAGGCGTGGTGGCCAAACGCTGGGAGTCGACCTATCAGCCGGGACGACGGTCAGCCTCCTGGATCAAAGACAAAAACTGGAACACCCAGGAGGTGGTCATCGGGGGCTGGCGGGAGGGTACCGGCGGCCGGACCAGCGGCATCGGATCGGTGGTGATGGGTATACCCGCCCAGGGTAGCCTGCACTACGCCGGACGGGTGGGCACCGGCTTCACCGAGCGCGAGCTGACCCGCCTAAAGGACTTGTTGACCCCGCTGCAGACCGACGAATCTCCGTTTCACGCACCCCTTCCCAGGCCCGATGCCCGGGGCGTGACGTTCGTCAAACCGGAGCTGGTCGGGGAAGTGCGCTACAGCGAAAAGACGAGCGACGGCAGGCTGCGGCACCCAAGCTGGCGCGGGCTGCGGCGCGACAAGACACCCGACCAGGTGGCCTGGGAGTGATGTCGCGCCGACGCGGCAACCGCGCGGATTACTTGCGCGGAATGCGTTTCGACGCTAGGGCGCTACGCGTATGGACCGCTGTCCACACTTAGAAGCACCGTCGGCAGACAGGCGAGAACCAATGTCGACTCGTGGAGGATGCCGGGTGCCGGGCCGGCTCACGACGGAAGGCCGGTCAGGTCGTAGACCCCAACCCCGTCGACCGTGCGCGCTTCGTAGTGGGCGGCAACCCAACCGGCGATCTCGGTGGCGTCTTGGCTGCCGCTGGCCGCCCCGCCATGAGGCCCGAACATCTTGGCGGCGATGAAGAAGTGGATTTTCTTCTGCGCCACGTCGGTCTGGAACTGGCCCAGCGTCGGTGACGGGTCGGTGCCGTTGAAGCCGCCGACCGCCATCACCGGTGTCCCCGTGGCCAGCTGGTAGGAGGCCGCGTTGTCCGAGCCGACCGTGGCCGCGGTCCAGGTGTAGTCACCCGCCCGGGCGCTCAACATGGCGGACAACGCCCCGCTCGGCCGCGGTGATCCGAGGAAGCCTCCCCAGCCGGGCCCGCCGCGGCGCGACGGCCCCGACGACGGGACCGCGCCCTGGTGCGGCGTTGACGCCGTCGCCACCGCGTAGGCGGCCGGACCGGCCAGGCATGCGGCCACCGCCACCACCGCCGCCGCGCGCTGCCCCAGCCCGGGCAGGCGGCCGGCCAGCAGCAGCAGCACCGCCGCACCCGTGCCCGCGACCGCGATCGACGGGCGCAGCCAGGCCAGCCAACCCGGGTCGCGGGCCAGCAGCACGCAGGCCAGCACCGTGGTCACCAGCACCGCACCCGTCGAAGCGGTGGCCGCCCGGATGTCGTTGCGCCGCCGCCACAACAGCGGTGCCCCGATGCCGATGCCAGCCGCGACCGGGGGTGATAACGCCACGGTGTAGTAAGGGTGGATGATGCCGTTCGCGTAGCTGAACACCGCAGCGCTGACCCCCAGCCAGCCGCCCCACAGGATCAGCGACGCGCGGACCGGGTCGGTGCGCGGGCTGCGGCGCGTGATCCACAGCCCCGCGACGATGACGATCACGGCCGCTGGGATCAGCCATGCGATGTCGGTACCCATGTCGGCACCGAACAGTCGGCCCCAGCCGACATCGAAGTTCATGTTGCCCAGGCCGCCGGTCTCATCCCCGGTGATTCGGCCGAAACCGTTGTAGCCCAGCGCCAACTCCAGGACGCTGTTGTGTTGCGAGCCGCCGATGTACGGACGCCTGCCAGCAGGCCACAGCCGGACGAGAACGAGATACCAGCCACCGGAGATCAGCATTGCCAAGCCGGCGACAAGCGCGCGCCTGATCCGTTGTGGCAGCGGCACGTGAGCGGCCAGCAGATACGCCGCGGCCAAACCGGGAAGCACCAGAAACGCCTGCAGCATCTTAGCCAAGAACGCGAAGCCGATCGCGACGCCGGCAAGGGGCAACCACCAACAACTACTTCGGCTTTCGCAGGCCCGCTGCACGCAGTAGGCGGCGGCAACGAGCATCAGGGTCAGCAGCGCGTCGGGGTTGTTGAACCGAAACATCAGCGTCGCGACCGGAGTCAGCGCGAGCACCGCGCCGGCGAGCAGCGCCGCCTGCGGACCGCTGATGCGGCGTACACCGGCGTAGAGCACCGCCACCGCGGCCACACCCTCCAGCGCTTGCGGCACCAGCACACTCCACCCGTTAAGGCCGAACAGCCGCACCGAGACATCAATGACCCACAGCGCCGCCGGTGTCTTGTCGACGGTGATCGCGTTGGCGGCGTCGCTGGAGCCGAACAACGCCGCGGTCCAGCTCTTCGAGCCGGCCTGCGCCGCGGCCGAATAAAAGCTGTTGGCCCAGCCGCTGTCGGAGAGGCCCCAGATGTAGAGCACGGCCGTCGCCGCGAGCAGTGCGCCCAGCGCGAGCCGGTAGGTAGGCAGCATGCGCTGCGGCGGTGGGGTGGTCGGCGCCGCAAGCACCGGCGTCGGGGCGATCAGGGTCACGGAGCCGATTGTTGCCGCCGCGGGTGGGGAGCGAATTGGTCCGACCTGTGTCCCGGCTGTGACCGTGGCCGCACATGTCGGGCTGAATCTGCACACAGCCTGCACTCATCGACGGCCAGCAACATATCCGTTATGACTTCCGTTCGGCACACAATCGGCGCGGTGACCATCGCGGCGATCATCGCCGGGTTCGGGGGAGCGGCCATCTACGCCGCCACCGACGCCGCCTCGGGACCGGGCGGATGGGGCCGACCCGGACCCGGCGGCATCCACGACGCCGGCGGCGGGGGAGGACCGGGTAGCCAGGCACCGGCGGCGGCGCTGCACGGCCAGTTCGTGGTGACGGACGGCCACGGTGGATACGCCACCGAGCTCACCCAAACCGGCGTCGTCACCGCGGTCTCGGACGGGTCGCTGACCGCCAAGAGCGCGGACGGATTCACCCAAACCTATGCGGTGACACCGGGCACCGCACCCGCCGTCAACGAAATGGTCACGATCCGCGGCACGCTGCGAGACGGCAGCCCAACCGCGACCGCGGTCGATCCGTGAATCGGTGCCGGGGCTCAGCCGTTGACCTTGGCGATCACACGCTCGGCGAACGACTCGAGGTGACGAATCTTGCTGTCCAGCGGCTCGGTGTCCGGCCCGACGATGTAGGGCACCCGGAAGCCCACGATCACATCGGTGACACCCTTGTCCTGGAGGCGCTTCACACCATCGACGGTGAACCCGTCGGCCGAGATCACATGAATCTCGAACGGACCGGGTTTGCACTCCTGCGCGCGGAACTGCTTGAGCCTGTCGAGAAGCCGGTCGAGCTCCTCGGGATCGCCGCCGCCGTGCATCCAGCCATCGCAGCGGGCCGCGCGCCGCAGCGCGGCGTCGGCATGGCCGCCGACCAGGATCGGAACCGGTCGGGTCGGCGCGGGTGTCATCTTGGTCTTCGGGATGTCGTAGAACTCGCCGTGGAACTCGAAATAACCCCCGGCGGTGAGGCCCCGGACGATGTCGATGCATTCGTCCATCCGCTTGCCGCGTTTCGCGAACGGCACACCCATCAACTCGAAATCCTCACGCCACGGGCTGATCCCCACGCCCAGGACCAGTCGGTTGTCGATCAGCCACGCAAGTGAGCCGGCCTGCTTGGCCACCAGCGCAGGCGGCCGGATCGGCAGCTTGACCACAAACGTGGTGAACCGCAGCGTCGTGGTCACCATCCCGAGCGCAGCGGTCAGCACGAACGCCTCGATGAACGCCTTGTCCTCGAGGAACTCGCGGCTGCCGTCCGGGGTGTACGGGTATGTCGAGTCGGACTCAAACGGGTATGCGATGCTGTCGGGGACGGTCATGCTGGCGTAGCCGGCAGCCTCGGCCGCCTTGGCCAGCGGCACGTAGAACGTCGGGTCGGTCATCGCCTCCGCGTAGGTGAACCGCACGCTGCCTCCTGGGCCTGATGGTGTCCGCCGAATCCTAAACGCCGCGATGGTGACGTTTGGTCGTGGGAGGAGCACACTGTGTTCAACTGCCCAGCACGGTCGGGGTGGAGTACATGGTGGCAACGAATCAGCGGAACGTCATCTTGCTGCGGGCCGGCGAGATGATCCGCAAGACCGTCGTCCTCGACGACCTAGCGGTCGAGCACCCAATTCGATGATCACCACCGCACATCGTGCCAACGACTGGGAAAATTCGGCCGCCGCCCGTGCTGATTTGGCTCGCCGGCGGGCAAATGAGTTGAAGGTGCGGCGGGCGCAGCTTGCCAAGGGAGTCGCAGCCTCCCCGCAAACCGTCGAACAGGCGCGCCGACGGGCCGAGGAGTCGCGCGAGCGTGCGTTGAACGCTCACCGTGCCGCCGCCGAACGGCACCTGCAAGCCGGCCAGGCGCATCGGCTTGCCGCGGCGATCCACGAGCAGACCGCCATGCGCGCCGAGGACACCGACGCGGAGGTCCACCAGGACGCCGCCGAGCACCACCGAGCCCAAGCCGTGCTGCACGAGGCCGCGGCCGTGATCGATCTGGAGCAAGCCGCGGGCTGAGGAGCCCTACTGCAGCCGCAGCACTTCCATGAGCAAAAGCGCTCCGTTCACCCTGCCGTCCGACCGGAACCCGGTACAGGTGACCCGGATCCGGGTTTCCCGGCCGCGCCGGTTCACCGCCTCCAACACCGCATCCGCGGTGGTGTCGGGGTCAACGAACGCGTTGCCGATCAACGGCTTTACCGGTTCCATGGGCAAGCCGATGTCCAATGAGTTCAGCAGTGCACCCTCGGCCTCCTCGGCGCGAAGCCCCCACAGTTCTTCGCAGCCCCGATTCCACAGCGTAACCCGCATCTCCCGATCTACCACCAGCATGCCTAGATGGATCGAATCCACCAGCGAATGGTTGAACGCCCGGGCCTCATCGAGCTCAAGGCTGCGTTCGCGCAGGGTGTCGTTGATCGTGTGCAGCTCATCGTTGGTGGACTGCATCTCCTCGTTGATCGTCTCGAGTTCCTCGTTGGTGGACTGCAGCTCCTCGTTGGTGGTCTCGAGCTCCTCCACCGTGGACTGCAGCTCCTCGTTGGTGGTCTCGAGCTCCTCCACCGTCGACTGCAGCTCCTCGTAGGCGGTCTCCACCTGCCGGTGGGCGGCCTGCAGTTCGCCGGTCATGCGCTGGTAGCGGGTGACGTCGGCGAAGAAGACCGCGACGGCGATACCGCCGTTGGCGTCGGTCTCGAGCGGCGCGAGCTGGATGTCGAAGAAGAGCGTCTCGGTGGCCGAGCGCGAGAACACGACCTCATGGAGCCACACCGGGCCGTGGTTGCGCCGGACGTCGTCGTACGCGCCCCGCAGGCCGCCGATGCGCTGACAGAGGTCCAGGTCGGGGAAGGTGCGGCCGATCTCGCGGGAGGACACCCCGAGCTGGGCCTCGGCGCGCTGGTTCGCCGTGGCGACGACCTCGTCGGCGTTCACCACGATCGTCGCGAGCGGGCTGAGCAGCAGCGCCTCGTCCTCGAGGCGCGGGTCGCGCCCGTCCCGGGCCTGCTCGAGCTGGGACTGCGAGCCACCCGGGCGCTGGCCGGGTTCGACGCCCTCGGCCCTGCGGAAGAACCGGCGCTTGAGGTCGACGGGAAGGAACAGCCGGGCGTGGCTGAGCAGCATCTCGGCCTTGCCCAGGAACAGCACGCCGGTGGGGTTGAGCGCGAAGTGGAACCGCCGCAGCACCTGGGCCTGGGTCTCGGCGTTCAGGTACATCAGCGTGTTGCGGCACGCGAGCAGGTCGAGGCGGCCGATGGGGGCGTCCTGGACGAGGTCGTTGCGCCCGAAGATGACGCTGTGGCGCAGGTCGCCGCGGAAGACCCAACGCGACCCGGTGCGCTCGAAGTAGCGGTCCCGGAGCTCCTCGGGGACCGCCTGGATCTCCTTCTCGCCGTAGGTGGCCTGCCGCGCGGTGGCCAGGGCGTCCTCGTCGACGTCGGTGGCGTAGACCTTGACCCGCCGGCGGAACTCCTCGGCGCCGACCGCCTCGGCCAACAGGATCGCGAGCGCGTAGGCCTCCTCGCCGCTGGCGCAGCCCGCCGACCACACCCTGATGCTCTCGCCGCGTGTCTTGGGGGCCAGGAGGCTGGGGATGATCTCCTGCTGCAGCTCCCGCCACGCCTCGAAGTCGCGGAAGAACCCGGTGACGTTGATGAGGATGGTGTCGAAGAGGGTGGCGAACTCCTCGGGGTGCACCTGCAGGTGGTCGGTGTACTCCGCGAACGACCCGATCCCGAGGTCGTCGAGCCGGCGCTGCACGCGGCGCACCAACGTTGCGCGCTTGTAGACGGTGAAGTCGAACCCCTGAGTCTGGTACAGGTACTCGAGCAGCGCCTCGAAGGCGGCGTCACGGGTCGGGGCCGGCGAGGTGCGGCTCACCCGGCCGGCACCTCAGCGGTTGGTGCGACACCCTCGTTGACGATCTTGTCGAGCACGTGTGCCTGGCCGCG
>JAFARC010000057.1 GCA_019245755.1 Mycobacteriaceae bacterium
GGATCAAACTCTCCAAACAAAACCTCAGAGAAAACCTGACAAAACAAAAAAACCACACCCCAACACGGGGAACGTCAAGGCATGGCAAAAAACAACAACAAACAAAAACCACCAAACACACTATTGAGTTCTCAAACAACACACCCGTCGTGCGGGCAACCCTGCTACTGTACTCCACCTTGCAGGACGCGTCAAACCTCTCGCGCCGAAGAAATGCAACGGCGCGGTACGGCTCGTTATTTCCAGTCTACTCGCTGCTGACGCGTTCGATCTCGGCGCCCAGACTGACCAGGTTCTCCACGAACAGTGGATAGCCGCGGTCGATGTGGAAGACGTCGTGGACCTCGGTGTCGCCGTCGGCCACCAGACCGGCCAGCACCAGGCCGGCGCCCGCCCGGATATCCGATGCCCACACCGGCGCGCTGGACAGCTGCGGCAGGCCCCGCACCACGGCATGGTGGCCGTCCGTGCGGGCGTCGGCGCCCAGCCGGATCATCTCCTCGACAAACCGGAACCGCGCTTCAAACACGTTTTCGGTCACCATCGACGTGCCGTCGGCGATGGACGCCAGCCCGATCGCCATCGGCTGCAGGTCGGTGGGGAACCCGGGGAAGGGCAGCGTTGCGACGTTCACCGCTTTGGGACGCTCGTATTGGACCACCCGGAAGCCGTTGTCATGCTGGGTGACGGTGGCGCCCGCGTCGTGCAGCTTGTGCAGCACCAGCTGAAGGTGGGCCGGGTCGACACCGCTGACCGAGATGTCGCCGCGGGTCATTGCGGCCGCGATGCCCCATGTGGCGGCGACGATGCGATCGCCGATAACCCGGTGCTCGGTCGGGTACAGCCGGTCCACACCGGTGATCGTCATCGTCGGCGAGCCGGCGCCCTCGATCTCGGCTCCCATCTGGCTGAGCATCGTGCACAGGTCGACCACGTCGGGTTCGCGGGCGGCGTTGTGGATCGTCGTCATGCCGTCAGCCAGGACCGCCGCCATCAGAATGTTCTCGGTGGCACCGACGGACGGGAACTCCAGCTGAATCTCAGCGCCCCGCAGGTGTTGCGCCTCGGCGACCACACATCCGTGCTCGATGTTGCACTTGGCCCCCAGCTGCCGTAAGCCCGCCTGATGCATGTCCAGGGGCCGCGATCCGATCGCGTCGCCGCCGGGCAGGGCCACCCGGGCGCGCTTGCAGCGCCCGACCAGCGGACCCAGCACGCAGACCGACGCCCGGAATTGGCGCACTGCGGCGAAGTCGGCGTCGTATTTCGGCTCATCCGGCGAGGTGATGCGCACGGTTCCGTCGTACAGCTCTACGTTGGCTCCCAGGCCACGCAGCACCTCGGCCATCAGCGGAACGTCGAGGATATCCGGGCAGTTCGTGATGGTGCTGGTGCCTTCGGCCAGCAGTGCCGCCGCCATCAACTTGAGCACGCTGTTCTTGGCGCCGCCGACAGCAACTTGCCCCGATAACCGGTTGCCGCCGGTCACCACAAAGCGCTCGCTCACGCGGGTTAGTGTAAACAGCGCGGTTCCCAATGTCAGTCTGCCCGGTACGGTTTGACCATGGCAGTACACCTGACCCGCATTTACACCCGTACCGGTGACGACGGCACCACCGGTTTGAGCGATTTTTCGCGGGTATCCAAGAACGATCCGCGGTTGGTCGCCTACGCCGACTGTGATGAAACCAATGCCGCCATCGGCGCGGCGATAGCGTTGGGCGGCCCGGATCCAAAGATGACGGCCGTCCTTCGTCAGATCCAGAACGATCTGTTCGACGCCGGCGCCGATTTGTCCACCCCGGTGGTGGAAAACCCCGAACATCCGCCGCTGCGAATCACGCAGGTTTACGTCGACCGGCTCGAAAAGTGGTGTGACAGTTACAATGCCGCACTTCCCGCCCTCAATTCCTTTGTGCTGCCTGGCGGTTCAGCGCTGTCATCTCTGTTGCATCTGGCGCGCACCGTAACCCGACGCGCGGAACGCTCGGCGTGGGCCGCAATTCAGGTGCACCCGGGAACAGTCAGCACACTGCCCGCGAAATATTTGAACCGGCTGTCGGACCTGTTGTTCATCCTGTCTCGGGTTGCCAACCCCGAGGGCGACATCCTGTGGCAGCCTGGGGGCACACGAGCGGCGCAGGAGTAGCCGCTTTAAACCGCTCTCCTGCGGGAGCGCGGCGACGGCCGGGACTCGAGCCAGGACAGGAACGCGGTCAGCGCGCCGCGGTCGAGCGCCATTTCGTAGCCGCGTCGCCGGTCCGGCCCGGTGTCGCGCAGCTCGAGGACGACGATTTCGGCGGTCATGATGTCGAATTCGTCGCCGCGCGGCGCTCGCCGCGAGACGATCTCGAGTCCGCGGCGGCTCAGCCGACGATCGGGCCATAACCGAAGGCTGGACAGCCGGTAGAAGCCGGCTTCGCCGCCCTTGTAGCGGATCACCCCGTGCCGCCAGCCGTGGCCGCCGACGGCCGGTATGTCGCGAAGGATGGCGGCCGTACCGCCCTGCCGAAGTTTCCAGAGCCGGTAGCTGAGGCCCACGACGGCGACCAGCAGGACGGCGACGAGCACGACGAGGATCGTCATCGGCGCGCTCATCGCCGGTGTGCCTCCTAGTCGATCTCGCCCAGCGCACGCAGCCTGGCTCGGCCCCTGGCGGCGGTACGAGGATCGTCGGACTCCGAATCTCGCCTGGCAGTGTCCGCGTCGATCTCCGATTCGAATTCGGCGGACTCCGCGAGGATGATCACGCCTTGGTCGGTCACCGACATGAATCCGCCGTCCACGGCGATCCGCAGGTCGTCTTCGCCCTCGCGCTCCACCCGCACCATCGCATCATCGACCAGCTGTGCCACTAGCGGAATGTGGCGCGGCAGGATGCCGATCTCGCCCGTCGTGGTGCGGGTGAACACGAATGTCCCCTTGCCGGACCAGAGCTTACGTTCGACCGCGACGATGTCGACGTCCATTTCAGCCACGTCACAAGACCTTTCGGCTCAACGGCGGCTAGCTCTCGTCGTCCGACTTGCCGCTTTTGCCGCGGTCGCCGGATTTGCCGCGCTCGCCCGGCTCGCCCTTGTCACCGGACTGGCCGCTCTCGCCAGACTTGTCCTCGGGCTCAGCGCGCCCGCCCGACTTCTCTTCATCCTTACCGCGATCACCCGAGTCCTTGGACTCACCGCGCTCGCCCGACTTCTTTTCATCCTTACCGCGATCACCCGAGTCCTTGGACTCACCGCGCTCGCCGGATTCGCCGTCACCCGAGTCGCGCTCACCCGACTCGCGCTCACCGGAGTCACCGTCTTCTTCGGTCTTGCCGGCCGGCGCGCCGTCGCCCTTGGATTCGTCGATTTTGGCGCCGAGGCTTTCGGCCTTGCGCTCGAGGTCCTCAAGACCGCCGATCAAGAAGAACGCCTGCTCCGGCAGGTGATCGAACTCGCCCTTGGTGAGCCGGTCGAAGGCGTCGATGGTTTCCTTCAGCGGCACCGTGGAGCCGGGCTTACCGGTGAACTGCTCGGCCGCCATCATGTTCTGCGACAGGAATCGCTCGATGCGACGGGCCCGCTGCACCAGCTGCTTGTCCTCCTCGGCCAGCTCATCGATGCCCAGGATTGCGATGATGTCCTGAAGGTCCTTGTAGCGCTGCAGGATGCGGATGACTTCTTGCGCGACGCGGTAGTGTTCCTCGCCGACGATGCCCGGGTCGAGGATGGTCGAGCTTGAAGCGAGCGGGTCGACCGCGGGGAAGATGCCCTTTGAGAACACGTCCCGGCTGAGCTCGGTGGTCGCGTCCAGGTGCGCGAAGGTCGTTGCCGGAGCCGGGTCGGTGTAGTCGTCGGCGGGCACGTAGACCGCCTGCATCGAGGTGATGGATCGGCCGCGCGTCGAGGTGATCCGTTCCTGCAGTTCACCCATCTCGTCGGCCAGCGTGGGTTGGTATCCCACCGCCGACGGCATCCGGCCGAGGAGTGTCGACACCTCCGAGCCGGCCTGGGTGAAACGGAAGATGTTGTCGATGAACAGCAGCACGTCTTGCTCCTGCTCGTCGCGGAAGAACTCGGCCATGGTCAGCGCCGACAGCGCGACTCGCATGCGGGTACCTGGCGGCTCGTCCATCTGGCCGAACACCAGCGCGGTGTCCTTCAGCACGTTGGCCTCACCGAGCTCGACCCACAGGTCGTTGCCCTCGCGGGTGCGCTCACCGACGCCGGCCAGCACGGAGTAGCCGCCGTAGGCCTTGGCGATGTTGTTGATCAGCTCCTGCATGGTCACGGTCTTGCCCACGCCGGCGCCGCCGAACAGGCCGATCTTGCCGCC
>JAFARC010000056.1 GCA_019245755.1 Mycobacteriaceae bacterium
TCCCTTCGACGATGTCGCCATCGTTGAAGTATTTGATTGTTTTGTCGATGGCGGCGAGGAAGTCCTCGGAAGAGCCGATGTCGTTGACGGCTACTTGCGGCGAGGTGACGGAGGGACTTGGCATGTTGTTGGGTTGCTCCGGACAGGGTGGGTCGTAGGGACAGGAATACCCATCGAGGCTACTCGACTAGGCACATGCAGGCCAAACCCGCTCCTGAGGCGCGCTATTCCCCGGTGCGGCCCGTCAATGAGCCGCCCGATCCCAGCTGGCGCCGTAGCCAACGGAAACCTCCAGCGGTACGTCCAGCGGATAGGCGGCACCCATCTCGTCGCGGACCAGCGCCTCGACAGCCTCCCGCTCGCCGGGCGCTATTTCGAACAGCAGTTCGTCGTGCACCTGCAACAGCATCCGTGATCTCAGGCCGGCGTGGTCGAGCGCGTTGTCCACCTTGATCATCGCGACCTTGATGATGTCGGCGGCGCTGCCCTGAATCGGCGCGTTGAGCGCCGCGCGTTCGGCGGCCTCGCGGACCTGACGGTTGCTGCTGTCCAGTTCGGGCAGGTAGCGACGCCGGCCGAGCACGGTGGACGTGTAGCCGTCCTTGCGGGCCCGGTCGACCACCTCGTGCAGGTAGTCGCGCACCCCGCCGAACCGGGCGAAGTACTGCTCCATCTGCACCTTGGCGTCCTCGGTGGAGATCCGCAGCTGCTGGGCCAGGCCGTAGGCGCTCAACCCATAGGCGAGCCCGTACGACATGGCCTTCACCCGCCGGCGCAGCTCCGAGGTCACCTCCTCGATCGGCACGCCGAACGCCCGCGACGCGACGAACGAGTGCAGGTCCTCGCCGGTGCGGAAGGCCTCGATGAGACCGTCGTCCCGGGACAGGTGGGCCATGATCCGCATCTCGATCTGGCTGTAGTCGGCGGTCATCAGCTCGGCATAGCCGGCGCCGACGACGAACGCGTCGCGGATCCGGCGGCCCTCATCGGTGCGGATCGGGATGTTCTGCAGGTTCGGCTCGGTGGACGACAGCCGCCCGGTCGCGGCGATGGTTTGGTTGAACGTGGTGTGGATGCGCCCATCGGCGGCCACCGAGCTCAGCAGGCCGTCGACGGTGACCTTCAACCGCGTCGCGTCGCGGTGGGCGAGCAGGTGCTGCAGGAACGGGTGGCCGGTTTTCTCGTACAGCGACTGCAGCGCATCGGCGTCGGTGGTGTACCCGGTCTTGGTGCGCTTGGTCTTCGGCATGTCCAGCTCGTCGAAGAGGATGACCTGCAGCTGTTTGGGCGAACCGAGGTTGATCTGCTTGCCGATCACCGCGTAGGCGGCCTCGGCGGCGTCCCTGATCTGCGCGGCGAACTGGCTTTGCAGCTCGGCGAGTTGACGCAAATCGACTGCGATACCGGCTGTTTCGATATCGGCGAGCACGCGCTGCAGCGGCAGCTCCATGTCGCCGAGCAGCGCAGCCGAGTCGATGCGGACCAGCTCGGCGTCCAGCGCGTCGGCGAGGTCCACGACCGCGCGGGCGCGCAGGATCTGGGTCTGCACGGCCTGGTCGTCGACGCCTTCGGAGTCGTCGAGCAGCGACAACTGCTGCTGCTCGGGGTTCTCGGCCCGCAGTTCGCGGCGCAGGTACCGCAGCGACAGGTCGTCCAGCGTGAAACTGCGCTGACCCGGCCGCACCAGATACGCCGCCAGCGCCGTGTCCGAGGTCGCCCCGGCCAGGTTCCAGCCCCGGCCCGCGAGGTCGTGCATCGCCGCCTTGGCCTCGTGCAGCGCCTTGGGCTGCTCCGGGCCGGCCAACCAGCGGCCGAGCGCCGCTTCGTCCTCCGGGCTCATCTCCGACGTGTCGATGTAGATACCGTCGCCGTCGGGCGCGGCGATCGCCACCGCCGTCGCGTCGCCGCCGGCCGGGGCGTGGGTGCCCACCACGGACAACCCGGACCGGCGGCCGTCGGCGGCATGGTCGGCCAGCCAGGCGGCCACCCCGCCCGACTCGACCGCGCCGCCGCGGACGTCGAAGCCCTCGTCAACTTCGGGCTCGACCGCTGTCAGCGTGTCGAACAGCCGGTCGCGCAGCACCCGGAACTCCAGGTCGTCGAACAGCCGGTGGATGTGGTCGCGGTCCCAGGGCTGCATCCGCAGCGAATCGGGTGTCTGGGCCAGCGGCACGTCGCGGACCAGGTCGGTGAGCTCGCGGTTGAGCACCACGTGCGCGAGGTTGGCGCGCAGCGCGTCGCCAACCTTGCCGCGCACCGAATCGACGTTGTCTACCAGGCTCTGCAGCGATCCGTACTCGGTGATCCACTTCGACGCCGTCTTCTCCCCCACCCCGGGAATGCCGGGCAGGTTGTCGCTCGGATCGCCGCGCAGCGCCGCGAAATCCGGGTACTGCTGCGGCGTCAGGCCGTATTTCTCGAGCACCGCCTCCGGGGTGAAGCGGGTCAGCTCGCTGACACCCTTGCGCGGATAGAGCACCGTCACGTCGTGGCTGACCAGCTGCAGCGAGTCGCGGTCACCGGTGACCACCAGCACCCGGAAGCCGGCCCCCTGGGCCTGGGTGGCCAACGTCGCGATCACGTCGTCGGCTTCGTAGCCCGGCTCGGCGAGCACGGTGATGCCGAGCGCGACGAGGACTTCCTTGGTGATCTCGATCTGACCGTGGAACTCGTCGGGGGTGGACGACCGGTTGGCCTTGTATTCGGGATACCTGTCGGAGCGGAACGTCTGCCTCGACACGTCGAACGCGGCGGCGACATGCGTCGGGGCCTCGTCGCGCAGCAGATTGATCAGCATCGCGGTGAACCCGTAGACCGCGTTCGTGGTGAGCCCACCCTGGGTCTTGAAGTTCTCGGCCGGCAGCGCGTAGAAGGCCCGGAAGGCGAGCGAATTGCCGTCCAGCAGCATCAATGTCGGGCGGTCGTCGGTAGCGGCATCGGTCTTGACAGCGTTGGCGGTCCGTGCTGGGCTCACGGCCTCAACTCTAGGCATCCGGGCCGACATCACGACGGCCGAACTGGAACACGTTTCAGTTTTGCGGCGCATCTGGGTACGCTGGCCAGGTGCCAGAAGCAACCCAGCAAGCCGAACCGGCTATCGACGGCTGGTGGGGTACCGACGAGTCCGGGCCGTATCTGATCGGGAGTCGCTGCCCGGCGTGCGGGACGTATGTGTTTCCGCCGAGGTCGCTGCACTGCCCGAACCCTGGGTGTGAGAGCGGCACATTGGAGCCCGTGGCGTTGTCGCGGCGGGGCACGTTGTGGAGCTACACCGAGAACCGCTACGCCCCGCCCCCGCCGTATCCGGCGCCGGATCCGTTCGAGCCGTTCGCGGTCGCCGCCGTGGAGCTGGCGCAGGAGGGGTTGATCGTGCTGGGCAAGGTGGTCGCCGGCACTCTTGCCGCCGATCTGCGCGTCGGGATGGAGATGCAGTTGGCCGTGGAGCCGCTGTTTTGCGCCGACGACGGGGTCGAGCGGGTGGTGTATGCCTGGAGGATCGCATGACTGCTGCCGAGCCGGTGTACATCCTGGGTGCGGGGATGCACCCATGGGGCAAGTGGGGCAACGACTTCACCGAGTACGGCATGGTGGCGGCGCGTGCGGCGCTGGGCGAGGCCGGCCTGGACTGGCCCCAGATCCAGTTCGTCGCCGGTGCCGACACCATCCGCAACGGCTATCCGGGGTTTGTCACCGGGGCGACGTTCGCCCAGAAGCTGGGCTGGACCGGCGTGCCGGTGTCGTCGAGCTACGCGGCATGTGCGTCGGGCTCGCAAGCGTTGCAAAGCGCGCGGGCGCAGATTTTGGCCGGGTTGTGCGAGGTGGCGCTGGTGGTGGGCGCCGACACCACCCCTAAGGGGTTCTTCGCCCCGGTGGGCGGCGAGCGCCGAAGCGACCCGGACTGGCAGCGATTCCACCTGATCGGGGCCACCAACCCGGTGTACTTCGCGCTGCTGGCCCGTCGGCGGATGGATTTGTACGGGGCCACGGTTGAGGATTTCGCCGCGGTGAAGGTCAAAAACGCCCGCCACGGGCTGGGGAATCCGCATGCCCGGTTCCGCAAGGAGGTTTCGGCAGCCGACGTGCTGGCCAGCCCGGTGGTCGCCGACCCGCTGCGGCTGCTGGACATCTGCGCGACCTCCGACGGCGCGGCCGCCCTGGTGGTGGCCAGCGCCGACTTCGCGCGTAAGCACCTGGGCTCATTGCACGGGCTGGCGTCGGTGCGCGCGGTCAGCACCGTCACGCCGCGCTATCCGCAGCATCTGCCCGAGCTGCCCGACATCGCCACCGACTCCACGGCGGTGGTGCCCGCACCGGCCCGGGTGTTCAAAGACCACATCATCGACGCCGCCTACCAGCAGGCCGGCATCGGACCCGAAGACCTGAGTGTGGCCGAGGTCTACGACCTGTCCACCGCACTGGAACTGGACTGGTACGAACACCTGGGGCTGTGCGCCCGCGGTGAGGCCGAGGCGCTGTTGCGCAGCGGCGCGACGGCGATTGGCGGCCGGGTGCCGGTCAACCCGTCCGGCGGGCTGGCCTGCTTCGGCGAGGCCATTCCCGCCCAAGCCATCGCCCAGGTCTGCGAACTGCACTGGCAACTACGCGGTCAGGCGGTCGGTCGCCAGGTCGAGGGCGCCACCGTCGGCATCACCGCAAACCAGGGCCTATTCGGACACGGCTCCTCCGTCGTCGTCGCGCGTTAGGCGACACCCAGATATGCCGCGCGGATGCTGTCGTCGGCCAACAACTCGCGCGCGGGCCCGGCGCGGGTGATCATCCCGGTCTCCAGGATGTAGGCCCGGTCGGAGCGGCTGAGGGCCTGCTGCGCGTTCTGCTCCACCAGCAGCACGGTGGTGCCCTGTGCGTTGATCTCGGAGATGATGTTGAAGATCTGCGAGATCATCATCGGCGCAAGCCCCATCGACGGCTCGTCGAGTAGCAGCACCCGCGGCCGCGCCATCAGGGCCCGCCCGATGGCCAGCATCTGCTGCTCGCCGCCGGAGAGGGTCCCGCCCGCCTGGGTGCGTCGCTCGGCCAGCCGCGGGAAGGTCTCGAGGACCCAGTCGATGCGTTGACGATGCTCGGCACGGGATGCGAACTTACGTCCGTAGCAACCCATTTCGAGATTCTCGACGACGGTCATACCGGGAAAGATGCCGCGGCCCTCGGGTGCCTGGACCAAGCCCTCGGCGACCCGCTTGTGCGCCTTGACGCGGGTGATGTCGCGTCCTTCGAACCACACGCTGCCCGACGACAGCGGCAGCAGACCCGAAATCGCGCGCATCGTGGTGGTCTTGCCGGCGCCGTTGGAGCCCAGCAGCGTGACCAGTTCACCGTCGCGGACAACCAGCGAAACTCCGTGCAACGCCCGGATCCGGCCGTAATGCGCCACCACATCGCGGATCTCGAGCAGAACGTCACGTGAGCTCGTCATCGGGCACTCCCAGGTAGGCGGCGATGACCGCGGGATCCTCGCGGATCTGCGAGGGCAGCCCATCGGCGATCTTGCGGCCGAACTCCAGCACCACGATGCGGTCCGTCACACCCATCACCAGCCGCATGTCGTGCTCGATAAGCAGCACCGTGTAACCGTCGTCACGGATCTTTCGGATCAGCTCGATCAGCGCCGCCTTCTCGCTGCGGTTGAACCCGGCGGCGGGCTCGTCGAGGCAGAGCAGCTTGGGTTCGGTGGCCAGTGCCCGAGCGATCTCCAGCCGCCGCTGATCGCCGTACGGCAGGTTCGTCGCCTTTTCCCCGGCGCGATGCGCGATGCCGACGAATTTCAACAGCGCCACCGCGCGCTCGATCGCGTCGTGTTCTTCGCGTCGGTGCCGTGGGCTTCGGAACACGGCCCCCGGCACCGAGGTCTTGTGCCGCGCATCGGTGCCGACAACGACGTTCTCCAGCGCCGACATCTCGCCCCACAGCCGGATGTTCTGGAAGGTGCGGGCGATCCCGCGGCGGGTGATCTGGTGGCGCTTGATCCGGCCCAGCGGCGCGCCGTCGAACACCACCGTGCCCGAGGTTGGACGGTAGACACCGGTGATCGCGTTGAAGCAGGTGGTCTTGCCTGCGCCGTTGGGTCCGATCAAGCCGAGGATCTCGCCGCGCCTGATGCCGAACGTCACCGAATCAAGGGCGACGAGGCCGCCGAACCGAACGGTCACATCCTCGGTCTGCAGGAGCATCTCGCCCTCGGCGGCGTGCACCTCGCGGTGCAGCCCGGCGATTTCCTCGACGCTCACCCCAACAGCTCCCGGGCGGATCTACCGTAGGCCAGCAGCTGCTGGCGCACCGGGAACAGGCCCTGTGGGCGGAAGATCATCAGCACGACCAACGCCAGCCCGAAGAACAGGTATTTCAGGTCGCCCACGTTGATGCCGAACAGGTGCACGCCCAGCAGCCGGTTGGGTAGGTAGACGATGACGAACGCGCCGAAGATCACGCCGAGCTTGTTGCCCTGCCCGCCGAGCACCACGGCGCACAGGAACAGCATCGAGTTGATGATGTTGAAGTTGGTGGGCGCGACGTACTGCACCTGCCCGGCATACAGCGCCCCGGACAGGCCACCGATGCCGGCACCGATGACGAAGGCCCACAGTTTGAACCGGAACGTGTTGACGCCCATGGCTTCTGCGGCGTCCTCGTCCTCACGGATGGCGACCCACGCCCGGCCGACGCGGCTGCGTTCCAGGTTGCCGACCAGCAGCAGCACCACAGCGACGAGAATCATGCCCAGCCAAAACCACCAGGTTCCGTAGTTGGCGTGCCCGGTGGCGTTGCCGCTGGAGAACACGCCGTCGGGGACCTTCCCGTTTTGGAACAGGCGCGGGTACGCGATGCGGTTCAGCCCCCGGGAGCCGTTGGTGATGTCCTGCAGATTGTCGGCGAGCAACCGGATGATCTCGCCGAAACCGAGGGTGACGATCGCCAGGTAGTCACCGCGCAGGCGCAGCGTCGGGGTGCCGAGGATCAGCCCGGCGACCGCGGTCGCGCAGATCGCGATCGGCACACACGACAACCATGCCCAGTCCCTGCTGAAGAAGCCGGTCTGCCCCAGCTTGTTCCACGGGCTGTCGGGGCTCGTCAACAGGGCGACGGTGTAGGCCCCCACGGCGTAGAACCCAACGTAGCCCAGGTCCAGGAGTCCGGCCTGACCGACGACGACATTGAGCCCGACCGCGATCAGCGCGACCATACCGAACTGCGCCATCACGCCGCCGAAGCTGATCCCGGGCGTGTCCAAGAGCGGCGGGGGATAAAGCGGCAGCAGCGCCATCAGCGCGAAACCCACTATGCCGACAAGCCATTTGGCTTCCCGGCTCAGGGCACCCCACCAGTCCCGCACGACATCGCCGGGGCGTTCTAGCTGCTGGAGCCTGGAGCTCATACCCGTGCCTTCCCGAGGCTTTCACCCAGTATCCCGGTCGGCCGCACCAGCAACACCAGCACCAAGAGCACGAATGCCACCACGTCGCGCCACTGGGTGCCGAAGACCGCCTGCCCGTAGTTTTCCATCACACCGAGCAGCAGCCCACCGAGCAGCGCGCCACGCAGGTTGCCGATGCCACCCAGCACCGCCGCCGAAAACGCCTTGATGCCCAGCAGGAATCCGCCGGAGTAGATGATGCCCTGCGGCACCTTGAGCGTGTACAACAGCGCGGCAGCACCGGCCAACACGCCGCCGATCAGGAACGTGGTCGTAATAATCCGCTCCCGCGACACCCCCATCAGTGTCGCGGTGGTGGGATCCTGGGCCACGGCGCGAATGCCGCGGCCGAACTTGGTGCGATTGATCGCGAGATCGGTCAGCACGGCCAGCACGCAGGCCGCGGCCACGATGACCAGCGTGACGTTGGAGACGGTGGCCCCGAACACGGTGAACTGAGTTTTGGGCACCACCAGGATGATCGGCTGCTGGGCGTTGCTGCCGCCGTAACCCGTCAGCAGCCTCGGCAGGATGAAGTGCACGAATTCCTGCAACACAAACGACATGCCGATCGCGGTGATCAAGAAGGTCAGCGGTCGGGCGTTGCGGCGACGAAGCGGACGATAGGCCACCAACTCGAGACCGACGGCCGCCGAACCCGACACCGCCATCGCGAAAAGCATTGCGACGGCGAGGTAGAGCACCGTCAACGGCATACCCACGTTGTACGCGTCGCCGCTCGGCGTGAAGCCCAGGATCATATCGAGGGCGAAGTAGGCCCCGAACATGCCGAGCATGAAAATCTCGGAGTGCGCGAAGTTGATCAGCCGCAGCACGCCGAACACCAACGTGTAACCCACCGCCACCAGTGCGTAGATCGCGCCCCAGGACAGGCCGTCGATCGTCAGCTGCCAGAAGCCGGTTCGCAAGCCGGCCAGGTTGAAGCCGATATCGGCGGCCAGCACGGTGCAGTGGCCGATGCAGTCGTGAATCATTCCCCGGCAGCGACTACTGGACCTTGTACATCCAGATCAGCGTGGTGGTCAGTTCGCCGCTGGGCGTCCACTGGTACCTACGCCCGACACCCTGGCCGTTGTAGGTGCGCACGTAGTCCAGCAACGCCGGCCGGGTGATCGCGCCGGTGTCGATGCCCTTGAGCAAGATGGTGCCCAGGTCGTAGCCCTCGGTGCTGTAGGTGCCCGGTTCCTGCTTGAACTTGTGGGTGTATTCGTCGGCGAACTGTTTGGTTGCCGGCCCACAGGGGCAGGACAGCAGCGCACCCTTGGACGCTTCGCCGGCCTGCTTGACGAACTCCGGATCCTTCGTGCCGTCGCCGGCGATGAACGTCGCCGTCACGCCGCCGTCGCGCAGCTGCTGCACGAACGGAGCGGCCTCGGCGTAATACCCGCCATAGAAGATCGACTGGGGGTTGGCCCCTTTCACCTGCGTCACCGCGGCCGAGAAATCCTTGTCGCCCTTCTTCACCGAGATGTTGCAGCCGGCGTCGGCAACGGGGCCCAGGGTCTGGCGGATCGTCTGGGCCAGGCCCAAGCCGTAGTCGGTGCTGTCGTCGACAACGCAGACCTTGGTGTTGTTCAGCGTGTTCTTGACGTAGTTGGCGACCGATGGGCCCTGCACGCCGTCATTCGCCAGACCGCGGAAGAACGTCTTCCAACCCTGCTGCGAGAGCGTCACGTTGGTGGCCGACGCGGTGGCCGCCACCAGCCCGGCCTGGTCAAAAACACCGCCGGTCGCCTTGGTCTCGCCGGAGAACGCGGGGCCCACCAACCCGACGGTGAACGCGTCGTCGACAACCTGCGGGGCGATGGCGGTGGCCTTCTGCGGATCACCCTCGGTGTCGAATGTCTTGAGCTGCACCTGGCAGCCCGGATTGGCGGCGTTGTGCTTGTCGACAGCCAGCTGCACGCCGTACTTGATGTTGATGCCAAGCGCCGCGTCGGGCCCGGTCAGCGCGCCGGCCATCGCGAGGTTGACCGGTGGGCAGGTGGCTTTGCCGTCGCCTGCGGGGTCGGCCGGTGCGGTGCCGTTGGTCGCCGGCACCTCTTTGCCGTTCTGGTCGATCTGGACCTGCTGGACGATCTCGAGGTTGGTCTGCGAGTTGTTCTGCCCGGGTGCGGACTGGTGGCACCCGGCCAAGGCCAGCACGAGCAGTCCTGCAGAACCAAGTGCCACAGCACTCCACGTCGCGCGACCGCGCACGTCTCACCTCCGGGTCGGGGATATTCGGCGCCTGGCTCCCACGGAGGCTGCCAGTGCTTGGGTAAACATAGCCAACAGTTTGGCGGAGTGCGTGGTCTTGGCCGGGCGACGGGAATGGGAGGCTAGCTTGCCGACGAGGTGTCCCTGGGCGTGTTCTTGGGCGTGTCTCCGGGCGTGTCTCCGGGCGTGTCGAGGGTCTCCAACACGACCTCGGCGACCCGCTTCATCGTGGTTCGGCGGTCCATTGCGGCGCGCTGAATCCACTTGAACGCCTCGGGCTCCGTCATTCCCTGCTTGGTTTGCAACAAGCCCTTGGCGCGTTCGACCAGCTTGCGGGTTTCCAACCGATCGGCCAGCGTCGCCACCTCCCGCTCCAACTCGCTGATCTCGTTGAAGCGGCTGACGGCCACCTCGATCGCCGGGATCAGGTCGTTGATGGAAAACGGCTTGACCAGATAAGCCATCGCCCCGGCATCGCGGGCGCGTTCCACGAGGTCGCGCTGGCTGAACGCGGTAAGAATCACGATCGGCGCGATCCGCTTGCGGGCGATCTCGGAGGCGGCGTCGATGCCGTCCCGGCGGGGCATCTTGACGTCCATGATCACCAGATCGGGTTTGAGGTCCTCGGCCAGCTCGACGGCCTCCTGACCATCGACGGCCTGGCCGATGACCTCGTAACCCTCCTCCTTCAGCATCTCGGCCAGGTCGAGCCGGATCAGTGCTTCGTCTTCGGCGACGAGGACGCGGCGCGGCTTTGGCGCGTCGGAGGTGGTCATGGATGACATTCTCTCGTGGCTTGGCGGTTCGGGCGACCGCGGGGGTTGTGACGCCGAACATCCGCTGTGGTCGCGGGCCGTCTCTCATGGGCGGCCGTCTATCGGCCGTCTATGGTGGGAGGCCGTCGGCCCTCGTATCCCAACTGGCAGAGGAACTGGACTCAAAACCCAGACAGTGTGGGTTCGAATCCCACCGAGGGCACTGAAATTAGCAGTTCAGAGGCTCAATTAGGTAAGCAAGTATGTCCGCTGAGCGAACACCTACGCATAATCTACGCACCACCGTCGAAGCTTACGCAGACCTACGCAGCGTCAGGCTGGTCTCCCGGCTTATCGGCAGCTGCCGCCGCCTTGTCCAGAGCGTCGGCCACCCGGTCCACGTCATCCGAGAAACGATGCCCGTAGAGGTCAAGCGTCATCGTCGCCGTGGCGTGCCCGAGGAGATGCTGAACCGCCTTCACGTTCGCGCCCGACTGGATAGCCAGGGTGGCGCATGCGTGCCTCAAGTCGTGCGGCACAAAGCCGCTTAGCCCGACAGCCTTCAACGCTTCGTCGAACGCCCAGCGGTACTCGCCCTTGGTGATGTAGTCGCCGGCCTTGCCGGGGAACAATAAGGCGTTCGGATCTTCGGGAAGGCTGAGCTTGTTCCAGGCGACCTCGGGGATGGCGATATGCCGGCCGCGGTGAGTTTTCGTGTCCTTCTTAACCCGACCCTTGCGAGCCACGGTGGTCAGGGGGGTGGTCTCTTCCTTGTGTGTCAGCCCCCGACCCCCGAACTTATGACTTGCCCGCAGCGCACTACCGAGCTTGAGCGCGGGCACGGGGCGTGGATGTTTCTCCTGCATCCGCGCTGGGGGCCGGCTGGCGTTTGTGTTGCCATTTCCGCCGGGTGGCCCCTTCCCAAAAGCTTCGCCGTCTCAGCGGCGAGGATCCGCCCCACGAGCGGAGGGGCCAGGGGGAACGCCCGGACATGTCGGCCACGACAACGCCGACTCACCGTCTGTACCGTTCGGACCCCCTGGCCCACCCCGAACTTCCTCGGCAACCCCTCAAACGCGCCTAACCGGCCTTGGTTGTCATTGCGTGGTCCGCGCCGGTTCGCGGCTCTATGGGGCTGCCCAAATTCAACTCTCAGTGGTTGTGGCCCAAGGAGCTAATGCCGTGTATAGGCCCCAGGAGCTTTCCCGGCGGCCCGGACACCGGGTTTTGGGCATAGTCGCTGATGACCGACCCCGGCGGAGTGCCCCCGATGGCGCCGGGGACGCCGGGATTGCTTGGGGACGGGTCTGCCCCTGCCACCGCGGCGATCGGAACAGATAGCGCTCCGGCCGCGACCAGTCCCACAACGAATTTCTTCAGCACGGTGTTCTCCTTGTTTCATTGGCGTTGTTTCATTGGCGCCAATTGCGTTGCGCGCGGGCTGCGATGGCGCTCTGTAACCCCCCTAGGCAGACGCTACGCTCGCTAGAAAAGCGAAGATGCGCAAAACGCTTTAGATTATTGTCGTAATGTTTGAATATTCAACATTCGCTGAGGCTCGGCTAACCGAAGCTTGAGGAACCGTTGGCACAACCTGCGAAGACAGTCTCAGTTTGGTCTACGATGCGCTGGCGGCTGCGGTGCTGTCCGCCAGCCGGCCCATCCTTTAAAGTAAAGCTTCGCCGTCTCAGCGGCGAGGATCCGCCCCACGAGCGGAGGCGCCAGGGGAACGCCCGGACATGTCGCCCACGACAACGCCGACTCAACTGTCTGTAACGTCCTCGTCGTCCATGCGGTCCTCCAGGTGCCCAGCTACCACCGCCACAACCGTTCGTTACACCGGCCCAGCGGCCCCCATGCGCTGCCACCACGGCCCGGCACGGCTCACCCCCGTGCCGGATGGGTCCCACCGAGCGTTCAGCGGCACGCGCAACCCCAACAGCGCCCCAGCAATGACCTATGCCACCCGCCGCCACGGTTTACAGCCCTTGGTGACAAAGACCGCGCCTACGG
>JAFARC010000001.1 GCA_019245755.1 Mycobacteriaceae bacterium
GACCCCGGGGCGAGCATCTCCCCGCCGACGGGGCCGTCACCATCCGGTCCTTTCGGTCCGATGGGCGGGGCTCCTGAATATGCGCCTGGGCATGCGCCGCCGCCGCAGTTTCAGCCGGGACCGCCGCAGGGTCGAGGCGGCAGTGTCAAATGGTGGGCGGGCATTGTGTTGGTCGCGTTGATCGCCGCTGGCGCCGCTTCGGCCGTCACTTATGCCGTCACGCGGGGATCTGGTGGTGGGCACCAGGCCGGTGGTTCTCAGCCTTCCGCGTCGGTTTACAGTGCCCAGCAGGTGGCGGACGCTAAGGCGGCGGTTTGTCAGGCGGCCGATGTTTCGTCGCGCGGTCGTGGCGGCATCGGCGGCATCCGTGACAACGGGAACCTGAACATCGAACTCATGCTGCGTTCACTGAACAGTGCGGTAGCGGTTGAGCATGCTCTTTCGTTGAACCCCGCTACGCCACCGAATGTTGCTGACGCTGCGCGGGCGTATGTTGATTCGACGCTGAAGTTGACGTCGGCGGGTGCAGGGAACGTGCCTATCGATCAACTTGTCGCGATCAATCAGGACGCAAACAATCGCACGTACCATCTGCTCGACGTCTGTGGCATACCCCATTAATGAACAACAATAGCAGTGGGTTTAGTTCCCACCCAGCCCTTTCAGGGCTGGTGGCTGCAACAACAGAGGCCGCGCCGGTGCATCCGCATGCAGGCGACATTCCCCGACCGGGCCGACCGTATTCCCACTCGGTGCTTGGCGCATATCTGTGGCCGGAGGATTCCGAGTCCGCGATGCGAGCGACAGCAGAAGACCTGTTCCGTCACCGAGATGATGTCGACGCGGCTTATCAGTCCACGCAGCAGACCCGAGCCAGTCTCTTCGGTGGCGCTTGGACAGCTGGCGCCGCGGCCGAAGAGGCCGACAGTCACTACGGCAGGCACGCGGTTCTTCTCGACCATGCATCGGTGTTGCTGGACGCGGCAGCCCAAGGTTATTCGCGAGGCGCAGACAGCCTCCGACTCGCTAAACAGAAGATGGATAAGGTGGACCTGGAGGCTCACCACGCGATCGAAGAAGACCTGAACCTGAACAACGGTCGCGGAATAGGAAGCATACTTATTTTCGCACGTGCTCAATGTGTTGAAATTGGCGCTGAGCTGGAGAAGGACGTACAAGCAGAAGTTAGTCTGCTAGACAGTAGGTTTCCGCTATCTCCACATCCAGGTGGAGGACCGCAGCACAGCGACCAGGTCCGTCCGGCAGACCACCGAACCGACGACCCAGGTGCAGAGTCACCCAAGAAAAGGCCCGGGGGACCCGTTCCGGACATGCCCAGTGGTAACCCGGCGACTGACGTGCCGACGAGTGGGCCGGACGGTAAAGTCCACAGCACTGTAGCCGGAACGGATGTGCCAACGAGCGGCACAGTAACCAGCCCGAAAAGCAGCGTTGCATTGACGGATCCGCCGACCGGGGCGGTCGCAGCAGACTCGCCGGGTAGCAGAAAGTTGACTCAACGAGCACCCGCTACGACGCCGCCGTTGCCGTCGGTGCTGTCGAGTTTGAGTGGTCTTGGGGGGATGGCCGGTGGTGGCGGTGCCTCGCCAGCTAGGAGTTTGGGGTCGCCGCTGTCGAGCGGATTTAGTTCTCTTGGCTCGCTTTTCGGCGGCCCGGGTTCCGGGTTGGGTGGCGCGGCGACATCGGGGACCCATGCCGCGTCCAGCGCGGGCGCTGGTGCGGTGTCGAGCGCCAGCTCAGCGTCTTCCGCTGTGGCGCCCGCGGCCGGCGGCGGCCTGGGTGCTGAGTTCGCGCACGGTGTGGCCGCCGGCGCTTCGGCGGCCGGTGGTTTCGTCCCGCCGGAGCCGCCCGTCCCGCATCCGCCGGCCACGCCGCTGGCTTTCGGCCCGGAGTCGACGGGTCTACATGAAGCGGCGGCCCCGCTTTCCGCGCCGTCGCCAACCGACATCCCGCACACGCCAACCCAAACGGCCGCTGCGCCAGCGGTCGGTTCGCCGGCGCCGATGATGGGCTCGATGGGATCGGGCAGCTCGCCGGAACCGCCGCTGAACTCCTACGGATCGGTGTTGTCCACCCCGGCGACACCATCCGCATCCGTCGCACCGGCGATGGGCTCTCCCACCGGCGCGGCTGGCGCACCGCCGATGTACCCGCCGGGGGGGACCGCCGGTGCTGCTGCCGGCCTCGGCACCGTTGTGCCACAAGACGTCCGTGACGCGCCCCGCGTTCCCATGGACGTGGCCATCTCCGACCTCGAACTGGCCCGGCGGGCGGTGCAGGAGCTTATCCATGCGTCGCGCTTGTACGGCGGACTGGACTGGGCCGTTGGCGTCGCGCGCGGCGAGTCCGGTGCGCCAGAACTGGTCGTCGCCAGCAACGAAGGCGCCGGTTACATCCCCGCGGGTGTCTTCCTACCCCGCAACTTCCGCCTCGCCTTCGGCCGCGATATGGACTTCGACGCCCGCTGGTTCGGGTGGGTGAATCCCGCGGAGTCCGTGGTGCGAGCGATTCGGGCTCAAGGTTATTCACTATCCGCAGTGGCGACCTCCTTCTTCGCTCCGTCCGACGAGGTGCGCGATTCTGTCCGGGAGTCGGCTGTCGGCGTACGTCCCGTGCTGGAACCCTCCGATCGGTCACCACAGCTTGTTCCTGGACGTCTGCACCGCTTGCAGACCATCGCTCCGGCGCTCTATCAGGCCCTGGAACGCGCAAACACCTACGATGTGCATCGTTACTGCCGTGACGTCACCTATGCGGCCATCTACGGCGGCCACGACACCCCCAGCCCCGCGGTCGAGTCGGTCGTGCGCGCGGTGCTTTCCGAACAGGCCGCGCCACAGGGCGAGTGGCAACGCGTGCGCGACGAGTACGACACCGCATGCATGCTGGCCGGCTCGCAACGGCCGGGCTACGACGGCGCCAATGACCCCAGCCTGACCGAGATGTACCGGGCAGATTTCATCGCCGCCCGACGGCTCGAGACACTGCTGTGCTGGTCCGAATACTCGTTGTCTGCAGCCGATTTGGTGTATTCGGCCATACAGGCCGGCGCCTCGATCGCCTTCGACGCAGCGGCGGTGCGGTCACGGTGAATGCCGGCCCGGTCGCGCGCTATGTCGCACAGATCCACGCATTGCTTTGCGCCGGCCATCAGCTGTTTCCCGCTGACCATGACGGTCCCCGGATCGCGGCCGATGATCGTTGGTCGATCCCGACGGTTCCTCCTCATGGCGGCTCGCTGGGCCGCGCGGCCGACGATGCCGGCGCCGACTATGGGCGCACCCGCTCCGCCGTGTCGGCGCTGGACGCCGACGCCTCGTCAACAACCGGCGATGCCCAGACGGTCGCGCGGCAGGGCCGCGCGCGGTCCCGCGCCGTCGTCGACACCGCCCGAGCCCAGTCGGATGCGATCTGGCCGGCCGCCGGCTCACCGGCCGGCATGCGCCTGATCGTGTCGACGATGGAGACCCGGCTAGCCGAGATACAGCGCGAAATCGACATCGCTCGAGCACAAAACCGGCTGCTGGCCGCCCGGCTGCACCGCCTGGCTGCGGCCTACAAGACCGCGCGGGTTCCGCTTCGGTCAGTGTCATTCGAGAACCGACCCGCTTGGCGCGGCGGCCGCAACGCGATCATCGGATACCTCAACCAGGCGCTCGACATCATGGGCATCACCGACCCCGGCGCGCGGGCACGCTGGCTGGAGGGCATGCTCGTGCTGGCCGAGCACGAGTCGACCTACCGCACAACCGCCGTCAACGTCGATGACTGCAATGCCCATGGTCCCGAGCAGGCGGATGGAGCGCCACTGCACGCCACCCGCGGACCCTTTCAGGTCATGCCGGACACCTTTGCCGCCTACCACCAACCGGGAACGTCGACCATGGTGTGGGATCCGGTGGCCAGCGCCTGCGCCGCGATGAACTACATCATGGCGACCTACGGAGTCGCTCGCGACGCCAACAACCTTCGCGTGCTGGTTGCGCAGACCAATCCGGGCGTGCGGCACGGCTATTAACGGCCCAAACACGGTGGGCCGGTGAGCGGTTGATCGGTCTGGCCGGTGTTTCGACGGTCCTGACGCGGGGTAAGCGTTTAACGGCTGATCGAATGTCGTTCACGGCTCGAGGAGGTGCGCCACCACGCGGATCGTGATCACCGGTGCCAGCGGAAACGTCGGCACCGCCTTATTGCGCAAGCTAATCGCCGCCGAACCGACGTCCGAGCTAATCGGCATCGCCCGCCGCCAGCCACCACCGGTCGACGTGTACCGCCACGTGAAGTGGCACCAACTCGACCTCGCCGATCGCGGCGCGGTCACAACGTTGCAGCGGCTGTTCCGCAGGGCCGACTGCGTGGTGCATCTCGCCTGGGGATTCCAACCCACCCGCAACACCCGTTACCTGGACGCCGTGGGTATCGGCGGCACCAACGCCGTGCTGATGGCCGCGCACGCCGCCCATGTCGGCCATCTGATCCACATGTCGTCGGTCGGCGCTTACTCCACCGGCCGCTACGGCCAGTACGTCGACGAGTGGTGGCCGACCGAAGGGCTGAGCACGTCGGCGTACAGCCGGGCGAAAGCCGCTGCGGAGAAGATGCTCGACGACTACGAAGTTGGGGGCGACGGCGTACCGTTGGCGCGGATACGGCCGGCGTTGATCGTGCAGCGTGACGCGGCGGCAGCCCTGCGGCGCTACGCCTTCCCCGCATACATCGACCCCCGATGGTTACGACTGCTGCCAGTCTTTCCGCTCGACCGCAGCCTGTGCCTTCCACTTGTCCACGCCGACGACGTCGCCGAGGCCTGCCTGCGGGTCATCGAGCGCCGTGCGCAGGGTCCGTACAACATCAGCGCCGAACCCCCGGTGCGGCGCGACGACATCGCCCGGGTGCTGGGCGCGGCGCCGCTGCATGTCCCGGCGCAGATGCTGCGCCCGCTTGTGCGCCTGTCGTGGCTGGCGCGGCTGCAGCCAGTCGACCCAGGGTGGCTTGATCTGGCGTTCTCGGTGCCGCTGCTCAACTGCGACCGGGCCCGCATCGTGCTGGACTGGCGTCCCCAGCGAAGCTCGCTGGAAGCCCTGACCGATGTCGGCCGGGGATTCCTCGACCACGAGGGCACGCCGAGCCCCGTGCTGTGCAACCGTTCGCTGGTCGACAGTGTCTGGCGCGAGCTCTCCGACGGGCCCATCACAACCCGGCGGGTGCCTTGACGGCGCGTCCCTTGTTTGTAATGCCCCCGGTTGGGTAGCCTCACGCCAGGTTGAGTCAGCAGCCGGTACGGACGTGCGGATTACCGCACCGGATGATTGGCTGCTCAATTGACAGATTCTTGCTCTTGCGACCAGCGGGGGCTGCGCTCGCTTCTGGCCACCGCTGACATTGCCGCGCCTGACTGTCCGACGGCCGTAGTAAAAGTCCAACTCGATGGGCCAGGGGTCGTGGTCGAGGTCAGCGGCGAGATCGACGCCTCCAACGCCGATCTGGTCACCGATTACATTCACCGCTCGGTGCCCACCGGGCCGGCTCTGATCGTCGACATCACCGACGTCGGCTTCCTGGGCGTGCAGGGTGTTCGGGCCTTGATGGGCGTCGGCGAGGAGTGCGGCAGGGCCGGAGTGGCGTGGGCCCTCGTCGCCAGCCAGTCGGTCATCCGGCTGCTGCGCCTGATGCGCCGCGGTGAGCTACTGCCCGCCGTCGCCTCGCTCACCGAAGCGCTGCAGTACATCGCCCTGACGGTCGACGCCGACCGGCGATAACGCGTCCACCGCAGCCAACGGCGGACCATCGACGTTGCTGCGATGTGGCCTAGGCGCTGGTCGTGCCTTATGGTATGCCGGGTGAATGGCGGGGCGGTCGCGCAGTATGTGGCACATATTGACCGGTTGCTGACGGCTGGCCACTCGTTGTTTCCTGCTGGTGGCGGCGGCCCTCGCGTGGTTGCTGACAGTAGCGGTAGGCCACCGCCGACACCGTCGGGCGGCGGCCAGCTGGGCAGCGGTGCCACCGATGCGGGGCAACACTACGACCAGGTGCGCTCCTCGACAGCGGTGCTGGACGGCGACGCCGGCTCAGCCGGCAACGATGGCCACGTCGTGGCTCAGCACGGCCGCGCCGGCACACGCGCCGCTGTCGACACCGCCCGTGCGCAGGCCGCGGCCATCGCCCCCGCCACCAGGTCACCCGGCGGACTACAGCTGATGGTGTCGGCCATGGACGACCGGCTGGCCCAAATGCAACGCGAACTCGACACCGCCAAGGCGCAGAACCGGCTGCTGGCCCTACGGCTGCGGCAGTTGGCGCTGGCCTATCGGCAGCCGCGGCTGCTCGGCATGGGCGCCGGCGTGCCGGTGATGCCGAGCCCTCCGGCGAACCCCTCGGGCGCCGCGCCGACCGTTCCCGTCGGCGGCCTGGAGGCACCGCTGCGCAAGGCGGCCCAGATGCTCGACGGCGACACCGACGGCGTGGCCGCGCGAGCGGTGGCATTCGCCAAAACCAAACTCGGCCGTCCTTACGTCTGGGGCGGGCGCGGCCCCGAGGCCTACGACTGCTCGGGGCTGATCTGCGACGCCTACGCCCATGCGGGCGTCGTGCTGCCGCGCACCACCTACGACCAGATCGGCTGCGGTGTCCGGGTTCCGCGCAGCGACATACGCGCCGGCGACCTCGTCTTCAGCAACTTCTCCGCGCCCGGACGGCCCGAGCACGTGCAGCTCGCAGTGTCCTCCTCCGAGGTGATCGAAGCGCCGACACCAGGCGCGCGCGTGCAATTCGACAGTGTTCCGTCCGGACCGATCGAAATCCGCCGTGTCGCCTGACCACAGGGCCGACCCGCGGCCATCCGGGCGCGGCCTCGGCCTCTCGACGCGGGTGCAGGTATCGGGCCACCTGTTTCTGGCCCGGCGCGCCGCGCTGGCGCTCACCCGCCGCCGCGTTCGCATGGAATACGAACCCGGCCGGCGCCAGACGATGGCTGTCATCGCGTCGATCACGGTCGCCGCGGTGATCTGCATCGGCGCGCTGCTGTGGTCGTTCCTCAAACCGGCGGCATCCCTTGGGGATTCGCCGATCATCCAGGACAGCGAGTCCGGCGCGCTCTACGTCAAGGTCGGCAACACCCTTTATCCCGCCCTGAATCTCGCCTCCGCGCGGCTGATCTCCGGCCGCCCTGACAACCCCACCAAGGTGCGCTCCACCGAGATCAGCGCCCAGCCGCACGGCGCGCTGGTCGGTATCCCCGGCGCCCCATCCCAGCTGAGCACCACCACCCCGCAGACCTCGTCATGGGCGGTGTGCGACACCGTCACCGCCGCAGTCGGACCCGGCGCACCCGAACCGGTCACCGTCACCGTCATCGACGGTGCCCCCACCCTCGGCGACCGGCACCACGTGCTCGGGGACGCCGATGCGGTGGTGCTCAAGTACGGCGACGACAGCTGGGTGATCCGCGGCGGGCGCCGCTCCCGCATCGACCCGGCCGCCCGCTCGGTGCTGCTGGCGCTAGGGCTGACCCCCGAGCAGGTGAGCGGGGCCCGGCCGATGAGCCGCGCCTTTTTCGAAGCGCTTCCGGTGGGTCCGGAACTGGCGGTTCCGACGGTGCCCGACGCCGGCAACCCGGCCCGGTTCCCCGGCGCGCCCGGCCCGGTGGGGACGGTCGTCGTCACCCCCCAAGTGACTGGGCCGCAACAGTATTCACTGGTGCTTGACGACGGCGTACAGACGGTGTCGCCGGTGGTCGCCCAGGTCTTGCAGAATGCCGGCGGCTCCCCGGGCGCTGCGCTGCCGGTGGTCACGCCGGCCGCGCTGGCCAAGATGGCGGTGGTGCCAGGCATCGACGTGTCCGCCTACCCCTCCGGCCCGCTGCAGGTCGTCGACACCCACGCCGAGCCCGCCACCTGCTGGTGGTGGCAGCGCACCCAGGGTGAACCCCAAGCTCGCACCGAGGTGGTGTCGGGGCCAAACCTGCCGATCCCGTCGGATCAGACCGCCAAGTTGGTGTCGCTGGTCAAGGCCGACACCAGCGGCGCCGAGGCCGACCAGGTGTTCTTCGGGCCGGGCTTCGCCAATTTCGTTGTGGTCACCGGGAACGATCCCGCAGCAGCAACCGCGGAGTCGCTGTGGTGGGTGTCGGAATCAGGGGTGCGGTTCGGTGTCGACCGCGACCGGGAGGCGCTGACCGCGCTAGGGCTGACCACCGCGCCGCGCCCGGCGCCGTGGACCGTGGTGCGGCTGCTGGCGGCAGGCCCGATCCTGTCGCGCGCCGACGCGCTGGTGCGTCACGACACCCTGCCCAGTGACATGACGCCCGGAAAGTTGGAGATCCCCAAGTGAAACGCGGCTTTGCGCGGACCACGCCGCAGCCGGCCCCGGTAATCAAGCCGGTCGACATAGCGCTGCCGTCGCCGCTGAAAGTACCCGCGCCCGAAGGCAAACCATGGTGGGTGGTGGTGGTCGCGATCCTGGTCATCGGGCTGGTGATCGGCATGGTCGGTATCACCTACGCCAGCGGATCGCGCACGTTCGTCGGTCCTGGTTCGATATTCCCGATCTTCATGATCATTGGCGTGATGTCGATGATGTTCGGCGGCCGGTTCGGCGGGGGCGGCCAGCAGATGTCACGTCCCAAGATGGACAAGCTGCGCGCACAGTACATGCTTACCCTAGACACCATCCGAGAGACCGCCGCGCGGGCCGCCGACGGCATGGACGAAAACTTTCGGTGGTTTCATCCGGCGCCCCAGACACTGGAGGCTGCGGTGGGCTCCAACCGGATGTGGGAACGCAAACCCGACGGCAAGGACCTCAACTTCGGGGTGGCCCGCGTCGGGGCCGGCATGACCGTGCCGCCGGTGCGCTGGGGCGAGCCCCAGGACATGCCCACCGACATCGAGCTGGAACCGGTCACCGGCAAGGCATTGCAGGAGTTCGTACGCTACCAGAGCGTCGCCTACAACGTGCCCGCGCTGATCTCGCTGCTGGTCGAGCCGGGTTACGCACTGGCCGGGCCGCGCGAATATGTGCTTGCGCTGATGCGCGCGATCGTGTGTCAGCTGGCGTTCTCCCACGGCCCCGACCACTTGCGGATGATGGTGGTGACATCTGATGTGGCGGCGTGGGATTGGGTGAAGTGGCTGCCGCATTTCGGTGACCCGGCGCGTGAGGATGCCGCCGGCCCGGCACGCATGGTGTACGCGTCTGTGGCCGAATTCGTTGCGGCCCAGGCCAGCACCTTCGAAGGCCGCGGCGAGTTCATGCCGCGCCACGCCAGCTCCAGCACCCCGCCCCCCACCCCGCACATCGTGGTGATCGCCGATTGTGCTGATGCGCAATGGGAATACGTCACAACCTCGGGCGGCGCCGATGGGATCACGTTCTTCGACCTGACCGGCTCGTCGGTGTCGGCGTGCCTGGCGCCGGCGCGGGTCATGCGGTTCCACGACAGCGAGCCGGTGATCGACATGGTGCCTCGGGACCCGAACAGCTTCGCCCCGTTCGACGGTGTGGAGGAGTGGTTCTTCGCGCTGACCGACCAGCTGTCGGTGACCGACGCCGAGCGGTTTGCGCAGCGGATGGCGCGCTGGCGTCTGGCAGAGGCATACGAGGAGATCGGCGCCGGGGTGGAACGCCTTGGGGCGCGCGACATCTTGTCGTACTACAAGATCGACGACGTGGCGGCGCTAGATTTCGACCGGCTGTGGGCCGACCGGCGCAACCCACTGAGCCGGCTGCGGCTGCGAGTGCCGATCGGCAACCGCGCCGACAACGGTGAGCTGCTCTACCTGGACATGAAGTCGCTGGCCGAGGAGGGCGACGGCCCGCACGGGGTGATGTCGGGCACCACCGGTTCGGGCAAGTCGTCGCTGGTGCGCACGGTGATCACGTCGTTGCTGCTGGGCCACCCGCCCGACGTGCTGCAATTCGTGCTCGCCGACATCAAGGGCGGTTCGGCGGTGACCCCATTCGAGGGGGTGCCGCACGTGTCGCAGATCATCACCGACCTCGAGGACGACCAGGCCCTGATGGGCCGCTTCCTGGAGGCGATGTGGGGCGAGATCGCCCGCCGCAAGCAAATGTGTAACGACGTCAAGGCTGAAGACGCCGAGGAGTACAACGCGATCCGGGCTCGCCTGCAGGCCCGAGGGCAAGACATCGCCCCCATGCCGGTGCTGGTGGTACTCATCGACGAGTTCTCCGAGCTGTTCCGCCTGATGCCGTCCGCCATCGACGTACTCGACCAGATCGGCCGGCAGGGCCGGGCCTACTGGATCCACCTGCAGATGGCTTCCCAAAAGATCGAGGGCCGCGCCGATAAGCTGATGGAGAACATGGGATATCGGTTGGTGCTGAAGGCCAACACTCCCGCCGCCGCGGCGGCCGCCGGTGTGCCCAATGCGGTGAACCTGCCGAAGAAGGCCGGACTGGGTTACTTCCGGGTCGGCACCGACGCCTCCTCGGAGATCGTTCGGTTCCAGGCTGAATACCTGTGGCGGAGCTACCATCGCGGCTCCGACGCCGACGGCGCCGCACCCGCCGCGCCTACCGCCGGATACATTCGCCCGCAGCTGTTTTCCACAGCGTTCGTGCCGCTGGACATCGTCGGTGAGGCGACCGACGAGCCCGTCGTCGACGGCGCCGAGCCAGACGGGGAGGTCACAGCGCCCGCGGAGGAGCCGGCGGTCAAGACCCCGACGGTGGGCTCGGTGATCATCGACCAGTTGCGCCGCATCGACTATGAGCCCTACCGGTTATGGCGGCCGCCGCTGGACGAGGCGGTGGCGATCGACGAGTTGGTGGCCAGGTTCCGGGGCCGGCCGTGGCACCAGGACTACGGCACCGACCGCACCCTGGTTTTCCCGATCGGCATCATCGACCGGCCCTACAAGCACGACCAGCAGCCGCTCACCGTCGACACCTCCGGCCCCGGCGCCAACGTGCTGATCCTCGGTGGCAAGGGCGTTGGCAAGACCACCGCGCTGCAGACGCTGATCTGTTCTGCGGCGCTGACCCACACCGCCGAGCAAGTGCAGTTTTACTGCCTGGCGTTCTCCGGCGGGGCCCTGGCCACCGTGTCGGGTTTGCCACACGTCGGCGGGCTGGCCAACCGGCTCGACGCCGACCACGTCCGCCGCACGGTCGCCGAGGTTTTCGGGCTGATGCGTGAGCGCGAGCGCAGCTTCGCCGAGTCGGGGGTGTCGTCGATCGACGTGTTCCGCCGGCGCCGGTTCGGCGGTGCGCCGGGAGCCGTTCCCCAGGACGGGTTCGGCGACGTCTACCTGGTGATCGACAACTACAAGGCGCTGGCCGACGAGAACGAGGTGCTCATCGAGCAGGTCAACCGGATCATCGTCCAGGGCCGCGACTATGGCATCCACGTCGTGGTGGCCGCGGACCGAGAGAGCGACCTGCGCCCGGCGGTGCGCAGCTCATTCGGGTCGCGGGTGGAGCTCAAACTCACCGCGGTCGAGGACGCCAAGCTGGTGCGGCCCCGGCTGGCCGAGGCGGTGCCGTGGAAGCCAGGGCGCGGCATGGTCGCGCAGAACTACACCCGGCTGGACAGCGACACCGGGGGGCTGCACACCCTGATCGCGCGCCCCGCAATGGCCGACTCGCCGTCGCAGGTGTTCGAGTCGCACGGGGTGGCCGACGCGGTGAGCCGGGTGGCGGCGGGCAGGGCCCGTCCGGTGCGGCTGCTGCCGGCGCGGGTGGGGCTCGACCAAGTGCGCGCGGCGGCGGCCAACGATGCCCGCGACACGGTAGGTGCGGGCGGCATTGCCTGGGCGCTAAGCGAATTGGATCTGCAGCCGGTGTACTGGAACTTCGACGACAACCCCCATCTGATGGTAACCGGGCTGCGTGGCTGCGGGCGCACCACCACAGCGGCGACGGTGATGGCCGAGATCGCGCGGCTGTACGCGCCGGGCGCCTCGGCGGTGGCGGCCGCACAGGAGGGCCGGCGCACCGCCCAAGTCTGGCTGATCGATCCGCGCCGCCAGCTGCTGACCACGCTGGGGCCGGAGTACGTCGAGAAGTTCGCCTACACCACCGACGGCGTGATCGGCACGATGAACGAATTAATCGCGGTGCTGGCTCAGCGGGAGCCGCCGCCGGGCATGTCGCCGGAGCAGCTGGTGTCGCGGTCTTGGTGGAGCGGCCCGGAGATCTTTCTGATCATCGACGACGTCCAGCGTCTGCCCGCCGGTTTCGACTCGCCGCTGGCCAAGGCCGCCACGTGGGTCACCCGGGCCACCGACGTGGGACTGCACGTGCTGTGTACGCGGACATTCGGGGGCTGGGCGTCGGCCGTCAGCGACCCGATGTTGCGGGCGCTGGCCCAGGCCAACACGCCGCTTCTGGTCATGGACGCCGACCCAGACGAGGGTTTCGTGCGGGCCCGGATCAAAGGCGGTCCGCTTCCTGTCGGTCGGGGGCTGCTGCTGGCCGGAGAAACGAACACTTTTGTGCAGGTTGCAATTGGTGAGAACGGTTCGTCGGTTTTGTCCCGAAATACCTCCAAAAGCCTCTGAAAAGTCCGGCGAAATCGCTGGCCGATGCGAGAAGGCTCGAGGCTGAGACACGTCCGCTTTCGGGGGTAGATCCGTGCGGTCACCGGGCCAGCGGCCCGGACCTGGCGATGGTGGATTTGGCCGGGGCTATCCGGGCGGACAGGTCGTGTCGCCGCCTCCGCCGGCGTGGACGCAACAGACGTTGTGCACGCAGCACACGGTTTGGCTGCCAGTCCCGTTGCCGGAACTGATGTTGCCGACAGCGCTATTGTTACTCGTGCTGCCAGGGGGGTTCGGGGCAAAAACGTTACCGCTGTCGATCGAAATGCTCGTGGTGTTGCCGTCACCGATCACGTTGCCTCCGTCGTTAGTGCCGTTCGCGCATGTTCCCGGATCGGCATTTGCGTTGCCTTGAGAGATGCAGGCGCTGAACATGCTCGCCACAGCAAGCAGCGCCAGGGGCACCAGCCGACGCACATATGCGGCAGCAGAAGTAGGTCGCTGCGATGCCATGATGCCGTCCCCCTTTTTCGATCCAAGGCCGTTCTTCCTACCGGCAAGAACGACCCTTGCCTGTCGGTGGCAATGATGCACTTTTCGCCCGGTTGGTTCAAGGGCAACGGCAAATCATCGCTTGACACGACAAGGAGACCGGAACCATCTCGTTGTACTCGCAAAGAGTGTAGCTGTAGTCCCTGTTACAGCGGCCAGCAGAATATGACAATGCTGTAGTATATAGGCGCTTTTTGCGAAAAGCAGCAAACGTTTGTTGATCTTGATTTAGTGCTTGACAAGGCGCTTAGCAATGGCAATATTAACTCCACCGTAATCTCGAGTCTTGCCACACGAGGCGCGGGGGAGGGACGGTTGAGGTGAGTCCGCACAGCGTCGTTGATAACCGCCGGCGGCCCGAAGGTCGAGGTCCGCCGGGGGCTTGAGCGAATGTTGGTCGCGCGTCGCCGTTAAGCAGCGCGGTCCGCGTTAAGACCCAGAAGATCAAGAACTACCAAAGTCGGTCGACCGACCGACGCCACTGCATCTGTGCAAAAAAGAGCAAACATGAGGAGGGCTCAAGCAAAATGGGTAACCACAGTATGCCGCGTAAGCCGTCAACGCTGACGCGCACCCTCGCCGCCGGCGCCGTCGCCGGTGGGGCGGCGTTAAGTCTCGGGCTGGCCATCGCCCCGATCGCAAGTGCCGACACCAGCGTCAGCCACAGCAATATCGGCAACGGCAACAGCGTTCAAAACGCCCGCGGCTCGGGCAACATCCGCAACAACCAAACGACAACTGGTGGCTCCAGCTCAAGCAGAAACACCGCATACAGCAACCGCAGCGACGGCAACGGCACCACCTCTACGACCAATATCACCATCACCTCTGGGCCCCAACAGGCGTATTACGGTCCGAACGCTCTGACCGCTCGCCGTCCGGTTGCTCGCAGCAGCAATACGACCGTTAGCGGCAGCACCATCGGCAATGGGAACAGCACCCAAAGCGCCACGGGCTCGGGCAACATCAGCAACAACCAGTCCGCGGGCACCAGTGGAACCAACACCTCCAACAACACCGCGTACGGCAACGACAGCTACAACAACGGCGACAGCTCCACCACCACCATCAACATCGGCCCCTAGCGGGAAACCGTTGTGGGCGCTGTTATAGGCCCGACCTGGAGGATGGGTCTGCAGCTGGACCAAGTCCCAGCAGGGGGCGCCGGTCGCCCTCTGCTGGGGTCCTCCAGTTCTCAAAAGAGGGTTCTTCAACGAGAGGTTGCCAGCAGGTGAGGTGAGCGCGGGACCTTACGGCAAGTGCGGGGCAGAGAGCGACGCTGCGGGCACCGATTGGCGCGAATACAGACCCGGCGCTGTTCCCCGCAACGCGTGGGTGTAGCTCGCCCCGCCAGCAAGTTGTTCCGGCGCGCCATTGTGGTTCTCCGGATCCAATGACCAGTCGGCCAACCGGTTCAGCGTCAAGGACCGCACCGCGTGATAACGGCAGCGCTCGGGGGCAGCCCACGCATCGGACCAACCGTCGAGGAGGTCACCTGCTTCTAGCAGCGGAATAAGGTCGGCCAGGAGCATCGGATCGGGCGCCCCCGTCCACGTCAGTGTGCTCAATATCCGACTGCTGATATCGACCGCGCGCCACCAATCGACGTGGACGCCCGAGGCGATCGCGAAGGTTCGCGGATCCGTCTCAAGCATGCCTTCGGCGCCACAGCACCGCAGCCGCCACAACGTCGAACGCAGGCGGGCGATGGCGTTGGTGGGCGGCACACCTGGCCACAGTCGCGTGCACACCCGGTCGCGATCAACCGGCCGACGAGCCAGTGCCAGAAACGCGACGACGCGTTGGCAGCCCGGCGGTAGTTCGACCGGGGTGTCGCCGCGGCGGGCGCCGAACCCGCCCAGCAGTGTTATCGAAAATCGCGGCGACATGACCGCATCGTGGCGTTCACCAATGGGTTCGCACGGGAGTAGCGGGCTACCTTTCTTCCCGAAACCGAGGACGCCCAGGCGTGGGCGTGCCTGACATCGGCGCACTCGATGATCCTGTGCTGCCCCATGTGTCTACCCCCGTTGCAGCGTTTTTGGTCAAGCAATGCGGACCATAGCCCCGGGCAAACGAATCACGGGGCGGAAACGGCAGAAAATGTCGTCGCCGCCACACATGATGTTGCTCATTCAAATAGATTTAATTGATCATTCAATTGATACGACAACTATCAGCGCGTCGCTCCTGGCAAAAGTCACCGGGATCTCTGCGACTGCCGCGGTTGATCGATCCTCGGGGTTGCAACGGGCTGACACTCAATTGAAATTACTTGGCAGCGTGACTGCTACGATCAAATTCTTCCGATGACCTGCGGGCGTGACGAGTCGGGGGCAAGATGCGATAGCCGCCGGTGGCGAACGTTTCCCGGGGTGCCGTCCGAGCCGAGCCACGCCAACTGCCTGGTAATGGCGCGCAACGCGCAATGCAGTGTCCTTCCAGGGATATCTCACGCCAAACGGTTTTGTGGTCACCAGTAGGCAAACCTTTCAAGAAACCTCGCCCGGCAGGGGTTTTGTTAGCCAGGCGACCGGGTCATCTTCCTTCGCGCTGGTCGGGTCGATCCAGCACTCGGCTGAACGGACGGGTCTCCTGCTTACGGGGAAGCGTTGCCTTTGGGTAAGTTGCGACTGGCGGGACTGGCTTTGCCAGAAGTCTGGGAAATTCCGGGAGAAGCCTGCGAAAAGTCTTTGCCGCCCGGTGCGGCGGAACCCGGGGCCAGCGGTTAAGCTGCCCGGAAGCCGATTGCTGGAGGGTCGAGAGGAGACCTTATGTTCGTGAGCGCTGAGCCGGAAGCACTGGCGACAGCCGCAGGCAGCCTGACGGGCCTGGGGGCCACGATGGCGGGCAGTAACGCCGCTGCGGCGCCGTCGACCATCACCGTGATGCCGGCGGCCAGCGACGAGGTGTCGGCGCTCACCGCATTGCAGTTCTCCACTCATGGCGGCATGTATCAGGCCGTGGGCGCCGTGGCGCAGGTCGTGCACGAGATGTTCGCCGCGACGATGGCCACCAGCGGAGCGTCGTATGCGGCCACCGAAGCCGCCAACGTCATCGCCAACTCGTAACCCCGACACTCGGTAGCCGGGGTTAGCCGATGGATTTCGGTGCGAGGCCGCCCGAGGTCAACTCGGGGCTGATCTACGCGGGTCCGGGTTCGGGCCCGCTGCTCGCGTCCGCGGCGGCCTGGACGGCGTTGGCCGCGGAGTTGGGCTCCACCGGCGCGGCGTACGCGGCGGTGATCGCGGCGCTGAACGATGGGCCGTGGCTGGGCCCTTCGTCGTTGACGATGGCCGCGGCGGCGGCGCCGTTCCTGGCGTGGATGGAAGCCACCGCCGCGCAGTGCTCGGACGCGGCCGCCCAGGCGAGCGCGGCCGCGACGGCCTTCGAGGAGGCGTTCGCGGGAGTGGTGCCGCCGGCGGAGATCGAGACCAACCGCAACACGTTGTCGATGTTGGTCGCCTCGAACTGGTTCGGTCAGAACTTCCCCGGGATCGCCACCACCGAGGGCATCTACAACGAGATGTGGGCCCAAGACGCCGGGGCGATGTACGGCTACGCCGGCCAGTCCGCGGCCGCGGCCAGCCTGGTCCCGTTCGTGCCGCCGCTGCCCAACACCGATCCGGCCGGGCTAGCCGCCCAGGCCGCGGCGGTCGGTCAGGCGTCGGGCGACGCAACCGGTACCCAGTCGCAAAAGATAGTTGAGACCAGCGGGCAGGCCGCAACGGGCATGCAAGGTATGGACGCGCAGGCGCTGATGTCGGCGGGCCCGCAGCTGATGCAGATGGTTCCCCAACTGTTGCAGGGGTTTGCCCAGCCGCTGCAGGGCGCCGCGCAACCGCTGTCGAGCTTGGGCCAATTCCAGTCGCTGCTGAGTCCAGTCATGGGCGCGTTCAGCAACCCGGCCGCGGGCACCAGCGGTCTCGACGGTGCGGGCGCCGCGCTGGCGGCACCGGCGCTGGGCGGTCTCGGCTCGGGCGGCGGCGGCCTGGGGGTCGGCGGCCTCGGCGGGGGTGGCGCAGCAGTCAGCGCCGCGCTCGGACGGGCCGGTTCGATCGGCGGCCTGTCGGTCCCGGCAACCTGGGCGGCCAACGCCCCCGCGTCGGCAAGCGTGGCAGCCGAGCTGCCGATGGGCAGCGCGGCCCCGGCCACCACCGCCGCCGGGCCAGGGCCCGGCGGCATGTACGGCGGCGGGATGCCGATGGCCGCCGGCGCCACGGGTGCAGGTGGACGTGGTGGCAGCGACAATCATCGCTACGGGACGCCGATCACGGTCGTGCCGCGCACACCAGCGGGTGCACCGCTGAAGGGGGGTCCCTGACGCTGATCTCGGCGGCGTCCGCCGTTGCGTAGCGCCGATATAGGTTCCTAAGCTTTTTGTCCAGCCACCAACAAATTAGGAGTTATACATGGCGAATTTAATGACCGACCCCGACCAAATGCGTGCAATGGCAAATCGATTCCACGCTCATGCCGATAACGTGCTCCAGCACTCCCAGGCCATGATGGCCTCGGCGGAGAACATCTCCGGCGCCGGCTGGAGCGGCGGGGCCAACAACGCTTCCCACGGCACGGTGACCGACCTGCACCAGGCGTTCACAAACATCCACAACGTGCTGCACAACGTGCGCGACAACCTGGTGTCCTCGGCCTCCACCTACGAGACCCAAGAGCAGCACGCGGCGCACACGCTTTCCACCTAGCCCAACCGTTGGCCCGCTGGGCCACAAATCAGCAAACAAACCTTCCCAGGGAGCAGACGCATGACGAATCCGCAAATCACCTACCACTTCGGCGACGTGCACGACCACGGCGCCCTGATCAAGGCCCAGGCGGCGAACCTGCAGGAGGTGCACCAGGGCATCCTCGCCGACCTTGCCCGCTCGGCCGACTTCTGGGGCGGCACCGGTAGCGCCGGATACCAGGAATGCGTGGCCGAAATCAACAAGAACTTCGCGGTCATCTACGAGCAGGCCGATCAGCACGGCACCAAGGTGCAAGCGGCCGGCGCCGACATGGGTTCCACCGACGGCGCGGTCGGCAACAGCTGGACGTTCGCGTAAGCGAGAGCCTGCGCGGCGGCTCACCGGCTGGGTGTGCCGCCGCGCAGTCGTCGGGAGCACCGAAGGAGTAAGGCTATGACCGCGGCGCCAATTGGGCCGGTGGCTGACACCGACATCACCGTCAACGTCGAAGGCCTGTGGATGCTGCAGGCGCTCATGGACATCCGCCTGCTCGCTCCGGAGCTGAGGGCCCGGCCGTTCGTGTCGCCAGGATCGACGGGGTGGCTGGGCGAACACCCCGGGATGGCGATATTGCGGGAGGCGGGGATCGTCGTCGACGACGCGGTGCGCGGTGACATCGCCGAGAGACTGCGGGTGCTGGCTGCGCCCGACCTCGACGTCGTGATGATGCTGTCGGCGGGTGCGTTTCGGTGGACCTTCGACGACACCGACGGTGACGCCATCGGGCCGCGAGACGTCCCGTCCAACCAATTTCGGGTGGTGCTGGCGCGCCGGGGTGCGCACTGGGTATCGGCGGTGCGAGTCGGTGCCGACATCACCATCGACGACGTGAGGATTGCTGGGGTCGATTCAATTGCGGCGCTGCTGACCAGCGCCCTGGACTCGATCCATGTCGCAGCGCCCGCAAGCATCACTGGTGTCAACGTGCCGCTCGACGAGATGCTCTCAGCAACGCAGGAGTGGCAGGGTGCCGAATTCAACACGTTCAGTGGCGGGGCGCTGCGGGCGATGGGAATGAGCGCGGCCGCGGTGGCGACGCTGAGCCAGGCGCTGACCGACCCGGCCGCCGAGGCGGTGCTCTACGCGCGTCAGTACCGCGACGAGCAGAAGGCGGCCAGTCAGTCGGTGTTGAACCTCAAAGACGGCGAGGCGGGCCGTATCGCGCTGTACCGGATGGCCCGCACGATGGGCTCACAACAGGACTGGATGGCGATCAGCCCCGCAACTCCGCAAATTATCCTCGTGGGCGTACAGACGGTTTTGGAAACACTTCCCTTCGCACGCTGGCAAACACATCGACGGGTATAACGGCGAGAAATCGTGCTTGCATCCGCAAGGACTGAGGCAAGGTTATGCCGCGTATAGGATTGACCGCGACCAACAGCAGAACCTAGGCGGAATGGCCAGATGGATTCAGACTTCCTGGACAAGTACCTTGGCCCGGATCGCCCGGAGGGTGAGTCGGGCGCCGGGTCGCCGGGCGGCGAGGCTGCCGGCGGACCGGCTGCCGCGGCGGCGCCACGGCAGCCCTGGCGGACCGGACCCAGCGGGGGTGCCGTCGGCGCGGAACCCGAGATGACCTGGCCGGCCGGCCCGACCGATCCGGGGCTGGCCGTCGAGCCGCCGGCGACGCCCAGCGCGGCGACCGGCCGCACGGCCGCGGACGCGGAGAACGACACCCCGCCGACCGGATTCCGGCAGCCCAGTGCGCCGTGGGGCGGCGCACACCATGCCGCCGAAACCACCCATGAGATGCGCCGTTGGGTGGCCGCGCCGCAGCAGGCCGCGGCTGAGGCGCCCGCTGAGGAGGCGCCGTCGCACGAGACGCCCGCCCGCGAAGCGCCCGCGCGTCCGGCGCGGCCGCGGCAGGGCTTCTCCGGTGCGCTGAACCAGCAGTGGCAGCCGGTCGCCGACGCCCCGCAGGTCAGCTATCAGATCCGCACCGACGAGCTGATCAAGACCCGGCGCGAATCACCCGAAATCGGGTGGCGCAAAGCCGTGTACGTCGGCAGCTTTCACGCGATCAACCTGGGGCCGTCAGCGTTCGAGCGCCGGCTGCGCGAACAGAAGGCGCTGATCGCCAGCAACATACCCGGCAACTACCAGATCCCGATGCTGTCGATCAAGGGTGGAGTGGGCAAGACTCGCACCGTGGCCGGGGTGGGCACCGTGTTCGGCCAGTACCGCAAGGAGCCGGTCATCGCGATCGACGCGAATCCCGCCTACGGTAGCCTGGGCCGATTCGTCGATCCGGCCGCGGTGAACTCGATGCGCGACTGGCTGGCCGACACGTCATTGAACACGTACCCGAAGGCCCGCTCGCACACCGGCAAGAACCGCCAAGGCTTGGAGGTGCTGGCCGGCAACCAGAACGTCGCCAACCCGCTGTCGCTGGACGCCGAGGTGTTCATGGACACCCTGAAGCGGGCGCAGCGGTTCTACCAGCTGGCGCTGATCGACTGCGGCCCCGAGATCGACCACCCGGTCATCCCCGGGGTGCTCAACGACGCCAGCGCGCTGGTGATCGTGGCGACCATGCAGGCCGAGCACGCCGAAGCTGCCGGGCAGACCATCGAGTGGCTGGCCGCCCGCAATGCCCACGACCTGCTCAAGCGCACCGTGGTGGTGCTCAACGACGCGTTCCACGGCGAGAACAAGGCGTTCGTTGCCAACATGACCCAGCAGTTCGCGCCGTATGTGCAGTCGGTCAAGGTGATTCCGTGGGATCCGCACCTGCGTGACGCCGTCACGCTGGACTTCGAGGCGCTGCGTCCACGCACCCAGCTGGCCTACATCGAGCTGGCGGCCGAGCTCGCCACCGGGTTCAGCACGGCCGGGGCGCCGGCCAGGTGACAGCGCCGCCGGGGCTGGCCACCGCGCACATCGGCGCCACGGTCGCCGGGCCGTCGCCGGGCGGCGAGCCGCCGCCGTCGCCGCGCCAAACCGTGGTCGGCATCATGGCCGGTGCGGTGCTGATCGGGGTGGTGCTCGACGCCGACGCCCCGGTCGCGGTGATGACCGACGAGCTGGTCGAGGTGGTCAACGGCCGGCTGACCGAGCTGGGGCAGCCGGCACTGAAGCCGTCGGGGCGGGGCCGGTGGGTCCTGTGCCTGGTGGACGGCACCGCGTTGAAGTCGTCGCAGTCGCTAACCGAACAGCAGATCTACGACGGGCGCCGGCTGTGGCTGCGCTGGGTTGCCGACCCCGTGCAGCGCCGGCCGATCATCGAGCACGTCACCACCGCGGTGGCCACCGAGCTAGACAAACGGTTTCCCCCGATCGACCCGGTCGCCGCCGCGCGGGTCGGCACCGCGATGGTGTCGGCCGGGGTGGTGCTGGTCACCGCGCTGCTGGGGCGGTGGCGCTTCCTGCACGACACGTGGCTGGCGTCGGTGTACGCGGCGGTGGTGGCGGTGATGGTGCTCGCCGCCGCTGTGTTGGTCGTTGCACGCTCGCGGGCGGTGTCCGATCGCCAGCTCGGCGACATGCTGCTTCTGGCCGGGGTGGCCCCGCTGGCATTGGCAGCCGCAGCGGCGGTGCCCGGCCGGTTGGGCGCACCGCACGCCGCGCTGGGGTTCGCCGTCGCCGGCATCGCGGCGCTGATGATCGTGCGGTTCACCGGCCGGCTGCTGGTGGGTAGCACGGCGCTGATCACCGTCGCGGTGGGGGTGACGCTGGCCGCGGCGGCGCGGATGCTGCTGGTCACCGGCGCAGTGACGCTTTTGACCTGCGTGCTGCTGGCTGCGGTGGTGGCCTACCACAGCGCGCCCGCGCTGGCGCGGTGGCTGGCCGGAATCCGGCTGCCGGTGTTCCCGTCGGCGACCGGGCGCTGGGTGTTCGAAACCCGCCCCGACCTGCCGTCGACCGTGGTGGTGGCCGCCGGCGAAGCCCCCACCCTGGAGGGCCCGGAGTCGGTCCGCGACGTCGTTCTCAAGGCAGAACGGGCGCGGGCCTTTCTGTCCGGCCTGCTGGTCGGCCTGGGACTGCTGGCGGCGGTGTGCGGGGCCGGGTTGTGTGATCCGCGGGCGCCGCGGCGCTGGCTACCGCTGCTGATCATCGGTCTGGTCGCGGTGGTGGTGCTGCTGCGCGGGCGGGCGTTCGTGGAGCGCTGGCAGGCGATCACGATGGCGGCCACGGCGGTGGCTCTGGTGTTCGCCGTCGTGACCCGCTATGCCGTGGTGCTGTGGACGCCGCTGGCCGTGTCTGTCGGCGCGGCGATCCTATTGGCGGTCCCGGCGGCCGGCCTGGTGGCCGCGGTGGTGGTGCCGCGCACCGTATACACGCCGCTGTTCCGCAAGATCGTCGAGTGGATCGAGTACGTCTGTCTGATCCCGGTGTTTCCGCTGGCGCTGTGGTTGATGAATGTCTACGCGACGATCCGCTACCGCTAACCGGCACCGCGCCCAATCTTTCGGGGCTGCGGCGGCTGCGTTGATGGTCGGAACCGCGCCGTTGTGGGCGGCGCCACCGGCCGCCGCGATCGACCCGCCGGCCATCGACCCGGCCGCGCTGCCGCCCGACGGCCCACCCGGACCCGATCAGCCGATGCGTCAGGGCGCCTACTGCACGCGGGTTGCGGTGCTGCCCGGCACCGACTTCCGGGTGCAGCCCAAATACATGGACATGCTGAACCTGCCCGCCGCGTGGCAGTTCGGCCGCGGTGGCGGGGTCAAGGTGGCGGTTATCGACACCGGGGTGGAGCCGCATCCGCGCTTCACCAACCTGGTCGGCGGCGCGGATTACGTGATGGGCGCCGGCGACGGGCTGTCGGACTGCGATGCGCACGGCACGATCGTGGCGTCGCTGATTGCCGCCGCCCCGGCCGACGGCAAGGCGGTGTTCGCGCCGCGGCCACGGCCACCCGAGACGGTGCCCACCACCGAGGCGCCGCCTCCGCCGCCCCCGCCGCCGCCTGCCCAGACGGTGACCGTGCAGGTGCCCGCCCCGCCACCATCCCCACCGCCGCCGCCACCCGACGCCGGCGGCACTGCGTACTCCGGCGGCGGCTCGGTGGTGCACGCCGGCTATCCGGGCGGGGGGAGTTTCACGTCCGTCGACGAGCCGGCACCGGCGCCCGGGCCGCCGCCAGCGTCGCTGCCGGCCGACGGGTTCAGCGGGGTGGCCCCGGATGTGCAGCTCATCGCGATCCGTCAGACCTCCAACGCCTTCAGCCCAAAGGACGCGTTCGCCGACGGACAAGATCCGGTCACCAGGCAGAAGGCGGGCGACATCCGCACCATGGCCCGGGCGATCGTACATGCGGCGAACATGGGCGCGCAGGTGATCAACATCTCGGAGGTAGCGTGCATCAGCGCGCTGAACATGATCGACCAGCGTGACCTCGGCGCAGCGATCCACTATGCGGCGGTCGATAAGAACGCGGTGATCGTGACCGCCGCGGGCAACACCACCAACACGGACTGTAAGCAAAACCTCTATGATCCACTGCAGCCCAACGACCCCCGCGACTGGCACGACGTGACGACGGTGGTGACGCCGGCGTGGTTCTCCACCTACGTGCTCACCGTCGGTGCGGTCGACTCGAGCGGGGCGCCCATGAAAGAGCTGAGCATGGCCGGGCCCTGGGTGTCGATCGCGGCGCCGGGCACGGACATCGAGGGCTTGTCGACCCACGACGATGGGCTCATCAACGCGGTGGAGGGTCCGCAGAACCAGATGCTGGCGCCGCAGGGCACCAGTTTCGCGACCGCGATCGTGTCCGGGGTGGCGGCGTTGGTGCGCGCGAAATATCCCGACCTGACCTCGCATCAGATCATCAATCGGCTGATCCGCACGGCGCGGGCGCCGGCACGGGGCGTCGACAACCAGATCGGTTACGGCATCATCGATCCGGTGGCCGCGCTGACCTACGACGTCCCGGCCACGGATCCGCAGCCGCCGCAGCGGCTGTCATCGCCGTTGTCGTTGGCGCCGCCACCGGCCGGGCGCGACATGACCCCGGTGTGGGTGGCGCTGGGCGGAATCGGCGCGGCGCTGCTGGTGGCCGGGATTGTGCTGGGCACGGCATCGATGATGCGGTCGCGGCGGTGAAGGCGCAGCGGCCGGTCGGGCTGGCACTGTCATGGCCGCGGGCAACCTCGGTGTTCCTCACGGACGTTGCGCTGCTGGCCGCGGGATCTGCGCTGCCGTCTCGGCGGGCGTTCTGGGTCGCGGCCGCGGTGGCCGTCGTGGTGACGGCGCTGGCGCTCGTGACCGTTCGACGGGTTTCATTGCTGTCGGCGGTGTTCTGGGGGCGGGTAGGCGTCGCGGCCGCCTTGGATACGGCGACCGGCAAGGCGATCGATCATCGGCGCCGGTTCGGCGAGGGTGTCGTCGGCATCCGCGAGCAGCGCCGGCTGCTGGTCGCGGTGGTGGCGGTGGACGGCCCGTCGCACCCGCCCTCGGTGCTGGACCGCCACACCGTCGCGTCGGCGACCATGCTCCCCCTGAATGTGGTGGCGAATGCCTTGCGGCAATTTGACATCCAGCTCAACAACATCGACGTGGTGTCGGTGGGGTCGCGGCGGACGCTGAACGCCGGGCATCCATACGCGCCGGTGTATTCGGCGATCGTCGGCGACCACGCGGCGGTGGGGCAGCGGCGCACCTGGCTGGTGTTGCGGATGGACCCGCAACGCAACGTGTCCGCGGTGGCGTGGCGGGATTCGGTCGCATCGACGCTGGCCGCGGCCGCCGAGCGGCTCGCGCACGAGCTGACGACACGGCGGTGTGCCGCACACCCGTTGACTGCCGCGCAAATGGATGCCGCGGACTCGGCGCTGCTGGCTGGTTTCACGGCCGCCGGGGCGCGGGCGGGGTGGCGGGAGATCCGGCACCGCAGCGGGTACGTCACCGCTTTCTGGGTGTCGCCGGACGACATCGGCGGCGCGACACTGACGCGGCTGTGGCGGCCGGACACCGACGCGACCGCGGTGACGGTGCGGCTGACACCGGCTGCCAGTGGCGGTGTGTGCGTGGCGTGCTGGGCGCGTTATCACACCGGGGCGCCACTGCAGGAGGCGCCGCTGCTCGGCTTGAACCGGATGTCTGGGCGCCACCTGGCGGCGCTGCGGTTCGGTCTGCCGGTGCCCTCGGCGGGATCGTTTGACGTGCCGGCGCGCGCACTGGGTGCCGATGAAGGGCTGGCCGCGCCGATCGGGCCGAACGGGCAGCTTTTCGGGGTCACCGGACGGGGGCTGCCGATGCTGCTGCCGTTGACCGCGCCGACCGGGCACGCGCGGGTGACGGTCGCGGCGGAACTGCCGGTGCTGGTGCAGCTGGCGCTGCGGGCCGCGGCCACCGGCCACTACGTGATCGTATGCACGTCTCGGCCGCGGCAGTGGTCCTACGCATCGGGCCCGGCGCTGTATGTTGTTGCGGCGATGCCTGAATCGTTGCCGCGCTGCTCGCTGCCGGTGGTGCTGGTGTGCGACGGTGTGGCCGAGCCGCCGCCGATGCCGGGGGTCGCGGTCACCGTGACGACCGTGGCGCACGGCACCGCCAGTATCGCCGACATCCATTTCGAACAGGACTCGGCCTCGACGATGGTGGTCCGCACCACGGAGTTCCAGTCACGGGTGCACATCGACGTCGCATCGGAGCGGCGCTACCTGTGGGTGCCGGAGAAAGTTCCCTCGCCCCCCGCTGTGGCGGGGCGGTGGCGCCGCGGCACTCCCGTCGATGGCCATGTGCGGGAAGGGAGTTCGGCTCGCAGATGAGCAACGAGCAGTCCGCGCAAGCGCGCCAGGCCCTGGTGGCGGGCCTGCTGGCCTCCGGGATCGCGGTCAACGGGCTGGAACCCAGCCACAACCAGGCCGTGGCGTTGAAGATGTTCGCCGCTGCCACCGACACCGATCCAGGGATGTGCGACGCGTGGCTGGCGCGCGTGCTGGCCGGTGACGACCGCGTCGAGGTGCTGGCGGGGGCATGGACGGCGGCCAAGACGTTCGGCTGGGAGCTGCGGCGGCTGCGGGTGCTGGCGTCCGACTTCCGGCCGCAGGTGTCCGACGGGCTGTTTTTGAATCTGGAGATCGGCTCGGCGGATTCGCTGACCGCGGCGTACGCGGCGGCGCTGATCGGCAAGGGCCGCTACGAGGAGGCGTCCGGGCTGCTGGGCGGGGAGCCGCGCAATCCGTTCGACGCGGAAATGGTCGGCTACGTCACGGGGTTGCTGCATTTCCGCACCCAACGATGGCCTGATGTGCTGGCCGCGTTTCCGCTCGGGATGCAATGGCGCAGTCCGTTGTTCAAGGCGGCGGCCGCGGCGATGGCGGCGACGGCCTTGGCCTCGCTGGGGGTGTTCGAGGACGCCTACCGTCGCGCCGGGGAGGCGATCGAAGGGGACCGGCTGCCGGCGGCGGCGACGGTGGGGCTCTACACCCAGGCGATGTGTCTGCGGCATCTGGGCCGCGAGGACGAGGCCGCGCAGGTGCTGCGGCGGGTGTATTCGCGCGACGCCAAGTTCGCGCCGGCCCGCGAAGCGCTGGACGATCCCAGCCGGCGGCTGGTGCTGACCGATCCGGAAACCATTGAGGCACGCACGGATCCGTGGGATCCGGGATCGGCTCCGACCCGTGAACAGGCCGAGGCGGCCCGGCACGGCGACGAGGCAGCCAGATATCTGGCCGAGGGTGACGCCGAGCTCAACGCGATGCTCGGCATGGAACAGGCCAAGCGGGAGATCAAGCGGATCAAGTCGACGACCAAGGTGAACCTGGCGCGGGCGAAGATGGGGCTACCGGTGCCGGTGACCTCGCGGCACACCCTGCTGCTCGGCCCGTCGGGCACCGGCAAAACGTCGGTGGCGCGGGCCTTCACGAAGCAGCTGTGCGGCCTGGGGGTATTGCGCAAGCCGCTGGTGGTGGAGACCAGCCGCGCCAAGCTGCTGGGCCGGCACATGGCCGACGCGGAAAAGAACACCGAGGCGCTGCTGGAGGAAGCTTTGGGCGGGGCGGTGTTCTTCGACGAGATGCACAACCTGTACGAGTCGGGTTATTCGCAGGGCGACCCGTATGGCAACGCGGTGATCAACACACTGCTGCTGTACATGGAAAACCATCGCGATGACCTGGTGGTGTTCGGCGCCGGCTATCCGAAAGCCATCGAACGGATGCTGGGCATCAACCAAGGCTTGCGACGGCGGTTTTCGACCGTGATCGAGTTCTACAGCTACACCCCAAGCGAGCTGATCGACCTGACCTTCCTGATGGGGCGGGAGAACGAGGACGTCATCACCAACGAGGCCGTGGAGGTGCTGCGCCCGGCGTACACCAAGTACTACGCCGAAGAGAAGTACACCGAGGACGGCGACCTGATCCGGGGGATCGATCTGCTGGGTAACGCGGGCTTCGTGCGCAACGTGGTCGAGAAGGCGCGCGACCATCGCAACGACCGGCTCGACGACTCCGACCTGGACGCGTTGTTGGCCAGCGACGTCGACGACTTCTCGGAGCAACAGCTGTGGCGGTTCCGCGAGTTGACCCGTGTCGATCTGGCGGAGGGGTTGGCGGCCGCGGTGGCCGAGAAGCGCGCAGTGTAGCCGCGGGCTGTGCCCGAGGCCGGGCGCTGGACCGCCCGTCGATGCGCCGAACGGCGACGAGGACAGGAGCGACGCCGATTGCTCAGAGCCGCGGTCGCACCTTTCCCCCGGGATGAACCTCGGTGCAACCAACTCCCGTCCTTCGCCGTCTCCACGGTACAAAACGGCGCCGGTCAGCAAAGGGGCGAAGGCCACAAAAAGGCAGGGGCTAAGGCCCAAGCCGGCCTGGATCCGCAGGCATGTCGACTGTTCCGGATTCCGAACCTCAACACGGCAACCATTTGCGCCCCGGCTACTGGTGGCGGCCACCGGGCATGCAGGGGTGATAGGCCCTTGGACCCCGGTTTGGGGGTATTGCGGCCCTGTGTTCGTGGGAACACGGTCTGCTGCAATCGAAAGACGCCCGGCGGCGCACCGGCGCGCTCCGGCGTGGGAGGAACCGCAGTGCGTGACGGGGCAGCGGCAGCTCGGCCAGCAGTCAGGTATCCACTGCGGTGATCACCATGCTGCTGCAGTTGGTTCCGGAATCGAGCATCTCCGTCGACGAGCTGTGGGACAAGCTGCTGCATGCGGTGATCGACGAACTGCACCGGTGCGGGTATGTCGTCGCCCCCGACATCGGGGCTGAACTCGTCGACGAACACGGGTTCATTCAGGAGTACCGGATCGTGCCCGGGCCGGCGACATTGACCGGCGCCCGCGACGACCGTGGCTCCGGCAGCGTCGGCTTCCTGTTGTCGGGGGAGAAGTTCGGCTTCAGCGAGCAGGGCAACGCCAAGGATCCCACGTTGTGGGCCCGGCTCGAGGCGCTGGCCGAGTCGTTCGAAGAGACCTTCTTCATCGCCGCGCAGATCTTCGACCCCGAGAGGCAGTCGTAGTATCGGCGCACCGCAGCGTCACGATGTGCCGGGCAGGGCTCCCAGTTGTCCGGGCAACAGGCGGCGAAGCTCCTCGGTGACACCGGCGACCTCGTTGCCGTTGTCCAAGAAGCCGGCGTAAAAGCCCAGTCCCCACACCATCGCCAGGAGCATCTCGATGAGGGCTGAGGGGTCGGTTTCGGGGGCAAGTTCGCCACGCTCAATCGCGGCGTGGACGGAGAAGGCCAAGAACCCGCGGATGGCGGCCAGCGCGTGATCCTCATCCTCGCGCCAGTCATGATGGCGTTGCGATTCCAGCAGGGAGGTCGTGAGAAACGCTGCAATGGAACGATCTTCGGTACTGGCACGGATGATGGCGTCGATGAATGTGGACAGCTGGGAACTCAACGTCGGCGCTTTGGATGCTGTCCGAACCGCCGCGGACACCACCATGGCGGTCGTCGACTCGACGATCTCCCGATATAGGGTTCTTTTGTCGCAAAAGTAGTAATTGATCGCCGGACGAGTCAGGCCGGCACGGTCCGCAATGGTCTGAAACGTCGTTGCGTCGTAGCCTACTTCGCTGAACACCTGCCGCGCGCTGTAAATAATGCGGTCGCGCGTCATTATCCCAATCACCCGGTTGCCGGCGCCGTTTCCTGCCCGACCCGCCATCTCTCTCACCTTCGTCAAGTGCTGGAGATTACCCGCAAATGCGGCCGGCCAATCGGTTTTGCGGCAGCAGAGGGGCCGGCCCGGTGCGGGCCAGCCCCTCGTTCGCCGTTACTGCTCGACGCTACTGGTGGGCGCGCTGACGCTTTTCCTGCGTCTTCGCGGTTGCCCTTGCCTTTTCGGCTTGTGCCTCTTTCTTGGCAGCATCGCGCTGGGCTCGGGCCTTGTCCTGCTGGGCCTCGCCTTCGCGGCTGATGTCGCCCCGGCCGAGCACGGTTCCGATGATCTCTTTGACCTTGCCGATGACGCCCTCGATGACGCCACGGAGCGCCTCTTGTAGGCCGCTGTTCTGCTCGACAGCCATCACAGTTCTCCCTTCTCCGGATGTCCGGCGTAACGATGTGAGCACGTTGTCGCGCCCTACGAACCTGGGTAGCCAACGCTGCGCGACGCGAAAAGTGACATTGATCTCTTCGAAGGATCTCTTCGAACGTCTCCAGGTTCGGCGGTCGCCCGTGGTAGGTGAGGCGCGTGTTGCCATTGGTGCTGCTGGGATTTATGGTGCGGCAGGTTCAGGTCCGCAATGACTGAGCGCTGGTGTCGTCGGTTTGTTGGTAAGCCTGGCCGCTGGCGTGGAAGTTGTTCGCATGGTCCTGCAGACGGCCCACCAGCGTCGCCGTCACCTCCTGCCACGCGGTGGCCTTCGCGGTCATCGCCGCGCACGATGTGCCGATCCAACCCGCTTGGGCAGCCGCGATGCGCGCGTCGGCTGATGCGTGGCGAACGGCGACATCAACCGCATGCGCGGCCACCCGCATGCCGGAGGACGTCAGATCGTCCGTGACGACGCGCATCTCATCCGACGACATGGTCCGACTCCTTCAACGTTCGGCGGCACCGGCAAAACGACAGTCTGCACCATCAGCACTACCTTCGCCAACGCCCCCGACGATGACCGCTTTTCACGCGCGCGAAGAGGGCGTCACCGGGTCGGGTCGGGGGGCGTCGGTATCGCTGACGGTGCACTGCGGCTGCGCGGTGGAGCCGTTGCGCCCCCGGGCGAAGCTCGCCCGCCCCGGCACCGGACAGTCCGGGTCCGTGCGCTCTGCGGGCCCTCGAGGAACATGCGTGTTTGATGGGGTGGCGTGCCGCTGATACACGGCGGCCGCGGCGACGGCCGGGAGCACGACCTCCGGCGCGGTGAGCGCCGCGCCGGCTTCGGCGGCTTCGGCGGTGAATGCGGCGAATTTGGGCGCTTGTGCCGTGGCTGCCGTGGCTGCCGTGGCTTCGGGGACTTGGGTGGCGGCGGCTTCGGGGGCCGGCTGGTGGGGCCGGTGGAAGCCGTTTTTGAACTGAACGCGGCCCGGCACCGGTGGTCCCGTCAGCGGCTGGTCGGGCTCATCGGTGTCGTGTTGTGGGTGTGATTCGTTTCGCTGGCGACTGTTCCATGCCTGGTGGCCGCGTTGATAGCCGTCATGGGCGCGGTGGCCCATCGCGCTGACGGCACTGACCACGTCGTCGTGGCTGTGGTCGCCCAGTTCGCGCTTGAGGTAGTAGAACAGCCCGATGGCCAGCGCCGAGGTGGCGGCGATCATCACCAGCCTCGCCACCGGGTGTGTCATGCCGGCCTGATCCGCGTAGCCGCCGGGGCTGGCCGTCTTCTCGAGAATCAGCGCCGCCACCGAGATGTACGTCACGTAGGCGAACACCGTCACGGCGTGTTTGAAGAACAAGATCAGGCGTCGCCATCCGCGGCGCCGAGGCCGGCCATATATCATCGCGGCCATCGCACCCGGGACCGCCAAAAACAAGTTCAGGAACGCCTTTCCGGCGACCAGCAGGTAACTGTAGGCAACGTAGACGACGAATACCGTGAACACCAGGCCCAGCAGGCAATAGACGATGCCCAGCATTGCGTTGCCCATGTCGAGGTGCTGCGAGTAGCTCAGCGCCTGCGGTGCCCCGCATGCCGCCATCGCGTGCGCCGGGCCGTCCGGTCGGCCGGCGCGGATGGCCGCACTCCAGGCCGGCCCGCACGCCCCGATACCGTCGACGACCATCCCGAAGTTCCACAGCTGAAACGGCGCTCGCACCGTGCCGTCGACGATCTGGGCGGTCAACGTGTCCAGTTGAGCCGTCGGAGAACCGCCCTCGGCCAGCGGGCCATTGTTGACCGCGGCCTGCGCCACCGCGAAGCCAAGGTTGCGGCCTTGGTTGAGCAGGCCGTTGTCGGCGTAGAGATCGGTGAGCGGTGCGCGGCTGAGCGCCGTGCCCAGCAGCCCGATGGTAAAGGACGACAACACGATTCCCCACCCGAAGCCGCGCCGGCCGTGCCACAACACCTGGTAGCCGCCGACCGCTACGGCCAGCACCAGGCAGATCGGGAAAACCCACAGATCGGTGAGCATGGTGTTCATCGTCGTGAACAGCGGCCGAAACCAGGTGGCCAGCCACGACAGCCACACCGACGACATCGCGAACCGCAGCAGCCACAGCGAGAGCGCCATCAGGCACAGGTAGAGACCGGCCTGGCAGGCCAGCGCGGCGACCACGATCTGGTGGCTGATGGTGGTCGCGACGGCGTGGCTGGTCCACTGGATCAACGACGTGGGGCTGAGGGTCACGTCCGAGCCGCTGGTGACCGCTTCGCTGGTGTCGACCGTGGACAGGTAGTAGGCACCCAGCGGCACACCTTGGGTATCGTGCAGGCCGGTCCAGTTCAGCGCCACCATCAGCGTGGACGCGGCGGCGGGCGGGGCGGCCGCCAGCAGCCAAGCGAAGCCGACCTGCAGCAGGCCGGTGATGATCAACGACCGGCGCAGCGCTGGGCGGGTGGCCAGCAGGTAGCCGCAACGCCCGGCGAGATCCCGGTTAGTCATCGCCGCCCGGGGTGGTGTCGAACGCGACGGCCAGCGCCGGGTCGGCTTCGCTGATGACCTGCACGGGACCGATGCGGCGGAATTCGTCGACGAAGAAGCCCTGGCCGCGCTGGTGGGTGGACGATGCGTCGGTGAAGTTGGTTGCGATGCCGGGGTATTCGATGGGGTCAATGCCGCCCCAGGCGAGCGCCTCGGTCGCCAGCCGGGGATCCTCGAACCTCATGATCAGTTTCTGGGTGAGGAACTCATCGCCCATGCGGCGAAGGTCGCGGATCGGGTTCTGGGTGATGATGACCATCCCGGTGTAGTGTTTGCGAGCCTGCCGGCTGACCAGATGCGCGTCGGCGGCGCCGGCGTCGGAATTCAGGAACGCCGCGGCCTCCTCCAGCACGATCATCCCGAACCGTCGGGTGTTGGCGAAGAACGCCAGCCGGGCCAGCCGAACGATCATGGCGTAGATCGCCATGCTGGCCCGTTTGCGTTGCGACAGACCGTGATAGAGGTGTCGGGACCGGACGTCCTCGGCGGTGGGCAGGTCCAGGCTGCCGGTCAGCCACACCGACACGTCGAGGGTGGCGAGGTCGGGCACCGGCAGGGTGTCGTCAAAGACGGCGGCGGTGTAGTCGAGGGTGGCCCAGGATTCGAGCTTGGCGAGCACGGTGTCGAGTTCCCCGCCGCCGGCTCGGCGGAGGTGCCCGATCAGCGCGGCAGTGCTGGTGATGCCGAGGCCGGCGCGGCGGTCGGGGTGCAGCAGGATCCGCAGCCGGGCGGCCTCGGTAGTGTCGGCGCCGATGCCCAGCATCGGCAGCAGGTAGTCGCACCAGTAGCCGCCGGCGACCGCGGGTGGGAAGATCCGCAGCGGGTCGACGCCGACGCGGCTGTCGGCGAGGTCGACGATCACCGCGTCGCGCTGCCGGCCGATGGCGCGGGCCCATTCGGTGCCGGGGTCGACGACGAACGCTTGCGCGCCGCGGTGCAGCTGCGCGGTCACGATGCGTTTGGCCGCATAGGATTTCCCGTAACCGGGCGAGCCGCAGATGACCAGGCAGGGGTTGCGGTTGCGGCGCGCGGTGGCCGCCAGGTCGAGCAGCACCGGGGTGTGGTGGGCGTTGGTTCGGTTGACCGCCAGCAGCACACCCGTGGTGTTTCCCAGCCGGGCGGAGGTCATCGGCACGAACTTCGACCACTTGTCGCCGGTGGTGGGGTGGCCGAACTGGTCGGTGTGGGCGCGGTGTTCGGCGCCGGGGTTGAACACCTTCCACAGCGCCGCCTGCGCGCCGCGCTGGTGGCGGAACACGATCTGGCCGGCGTCGTCGAGTTCCTCGCGCAAGAGCTTGACGGTGCGCTCGAGGGTAACTTCGTCGGCGGCGCCGACGGCCAGGTAGAACGTGGTGTGTAGGGCCCGTTCGGCGGGGGAACGCTTGATCAGCCGGGTGTATTCGCCAAGTTGCCTTCGGGTTTGGCGAAGCTCAGCATCTCCGTCACGGCTGTCGCGGCGCTGGACGAACTGGTCGTCGATGTTGGCCTTGGCGCGGTCATTGCGGGCGATCTCGAGCTCGGTGTGGTGCTGGATGAGCTGACTGGCCCAGTCGATGGTGGCGCCGGTGTCGATGTCGTCGAGGCACATCAAAAACTCGGCGCCGGGGAATTCGATGCCTTCCCGGGGGATGTGGGTGATCGGCAGGATGACCTGGTAGCTGTCGGGGAAGGCGCCGTCGGGGCTATGCACGCGCAGCGTCTTCTTCATCGACGGCAGCCAGGAGCGTTGCCGATGGGCCTGGTCACCGTCGTCGAACTCAACGACAGGAAATCGGATGTCGGCAAGGGCACGCCGCGGCAGCGGCTCGTGCAGCACACCGCGGCCGATGGTGTGGCGCCAGTGCCAGGCGATCATGGCCGGAGTGACCGGGCGCGCCGCGAAGCCGTCGGGGATCGCCGCGGCGATCTGTTCGGCGAGGCGCAAGTATGCCTCGATCGAGGTGTCGGATGCCCTGTCGCGGCCGACGATCCAGTCCCGCAGCCTGCTGGCCTGCCCGGCGGGAGTGCGCCCGGCGCGACCTGCGTCCACGGGCACCGATAGCCAGTACAGGCGGGTCTGCGGCGGGTTGGTGGCCAGCGCGTCGGCGGCGCTGCGGCAGGCGGCGACCCAGGCGGGCCGGTCGCGGTGCCCGGCGAGCATCGCGCGCACCAGCTGTTGCGGGTCGTCGGGCACCGACAGCCCGTACAGCAGTGCGCCGGAGGGCAGTTCACGCACCAGGGTGCGGTGCAGCCGGGCGGCGGCATAGCGCTTGGCGGTGGGCTGCAGGTGGTACGGCGGGCCGGTGAGCAGATAGTCGGCGTAGACCCCGCCGCGGGTAAACCGCAGATGCTGCACAGCCGCCACCGGCGGGGCGAAGTCCGGGTGAAACCTCATGGCCTACTGACGAACTGGCCGGGACGCAGGGTGCGGGCCAGGCACAGCAGCCGGAACCCGACGCTGGGCTTGCCCGCGGGGATGAGCGCACCGGCTCCGCAGGCGAGGGCGGTGATCAGCGCACCGGTGCCCAGAATCCAGGCCGCATAGCCCGAGTCGAGGAACACGACCGTCAGCGCGACGGTGGCCCCACCGAACAGCACCAGCGGCGCGGCCACCCAGGCGCGCAGGGATCGATTGAACAGGTCGATGTAGACCGGGGTGTCGTGGATGCCGGTGAACACCTGCGCGGAGTCGGTCATCGCTGGAACTACTGGCCAAACTGACCGGTGGTGATGCCGGTTTGGTCTGTGGTGTGCTTGGCCGAGACATAGATCGCGTACGAGCTGCCCACGATGACGGCCAGCGCGATACCGCTGATGGCCCAGCCCCAGGCGTGGCCGATGCGGCCGCCGAAGAACGCGCCAACCGCGCGGAAGCCGCCGGCCAGCAGCAAGAAGAACACCAGGATCACCACGCCGATGGTGTAGAGACTCTGGCTGCCGGCGGTGAGATTGTTGACGGCGAGCAGGCTAGGCAAATGAGAATCCTTCACTGGAGGGCGACGGGAACAAGGTCGGCGGCGGGGTCGAGCAGCGGCGCCTCGTCGATGCTTGCCACCGACCAGCGTCCAGCGCCGACGCGCAGCGTCAGTGGATAGCTGAGCTGCGTCGGCGCGTACTGCGTCGTGACGGCGTTGACGGTGACAAGCACGCGCAGCGTGGCGCCTTCGGCGGGGATGGGGGTGCCGACGTTGTTGTGCGACACCAGCCTTGCTATCACGGCGCGTTGATAGGGGCCGGGCGGGGCGATCAGCCCGGAGTCGGCAGTCGCGTAGCGGTCGAGGCCGCCGGCGCTGGTCAGGTAGGCGGTGAGGAAGCCGGCGACCGCGGCGAATACCGGCGAGGCGGTCGCCACGGTCACCGGGTAGGCCAGTGCAGCGTCGGCGCCACCGCCGGGCCCGCTGATGCGCGCAGGCGGAGCGGCAGCGCGCACGCCGTAGTCGCTGTAGACGACGGGGAGGCGGTAATAGGCGGCCACGGGTGGCGCGCTGTCATAGGGCCGTTGGCTGACGGCCACGGCCACCGACCATTCCTGGCGGTCGCCGCCCTCGCCGACCAGCGTGGCCGCGGCGACCGCCGGTGCACCGATCACCGCTGCAGGGGTTGTGGGCAGCGTTAGCGGGTCGCGCAATGTCCAGCACTCCTGCAGTGCGCCGCGGGTGGCCTGGGTCGCGGTGAGCCAGCGGCCCACACAGTTCTCGGCGAACGAGCCGACCAGCGCGGCGCGGTTCACCGCGCTGCGCGCCGGGCCGGCCACATCGATCGGGGCACCGAACAGCCAATGGCCGATGGTGGCGATCGCCACCACCGAGCACGAGATCAGCGCCACCGCAACTGCTGAGGCCTTGAGTGCGCTGCGGGTGCGAAGCAGGCGCAGACGCCAGGTTTGGGTGAGCATCAGTGGGGATCGTGGCCGAGGACCCTCAGCGCGCCGATCGCGAAGGTGGCGTCGGCGGGGTCCTGCGCCTCGGTGGTGGTGGGCAGGGTGATTTCGGGCAGCGGCAGCGTGGATGGTTCCGACGGCGGCGCCGGGTCAGCGGGAGGGCGGCTGGTCTGCAGCACGATCATCGTGATCTTCGAGGCAACGACACCACTTCCTCTCCCGTCGCTGCGCTCGCCCAAGACTCCTCTCCCGTCGCTGCGCTCAGAGAAGGGAACCGGAACCACGGCTTCGCCATGCACGCTGCCGGTGTCCTGGGTGACGACGGTGGCGGTGGCGTCGTCAAAGATGTACTGCGCCTTGGCCACAACCCGGTGCGCCAACCATTGGTCGTGTCCGCCGCCGTCGGTGCCGACCCATCCAGGAACGATCGAGATCGCGGTGACCGACACCGCGCGGCCCAGGTCAAGTGTGATGACCTGTCCGTCAACGCCGTTGCGCACGCACACGAAGGCCCGGGTGGGGTCGGAACCCGACAGCGCCTGCGCAGCGGTGGATCCAGGTGGACAGCTGGCCGAGGCGGTGTAGGGGATCGGGGTGTCCAGCGGTGGTCCGCCCGGGTCGGTCGGCAACGCCGCGGCGGTGACCACACTGACCTGTGCGGCGGTCTGGAGGCGCGAGGTGGTTACGGGCGGGCCTGAGCGCATCGCCAGCATCGCAACGGTCACGGCGATCGTGACGGTTGCGACGAGCGCGGCCAAGCCGATGGCGACAGTCTTGCTCAAGGCGGGTGGCGCCGCTGCGGGCGGCTTCGCTTCGGGCGCGGTAGCGGTGTTGCTCTCCAACGACGTTGGCCGCAAGGTTGTTCGGTCGAGGTCGACCGGCCCGTCGGCGTCGACACTGGCCAGCCACTCGTCGTCGGTCATGGCGTTACTGTACGGGCGGTCAAATCGTTGTTCTACGGCCGTCGCGAAATCGATCGAGACGTGAGTATCGTCAAGCGGTGATCGAAATACTCTGCGCCAACCGGGTTTTGCGCTTCGTTGTCGCGCAGTGCGGCCGTGACACCTACACTGGGTGCGCCCATGCCGGCAGCGGACGATAAGTTCGACGAGATCCGCCGCCGGTGGATCGCGCGGCATCAGCACACATTCGTATTCCAGAAGCGGCGCGCGGAATTGTTGGCCCGCGACATCCGTGACCGCGTCACCGAACACAGTGGGGCACGCCCCGATCCGGCCGATGATGACGTCATCCATCCGCTCGTTGTGCGGCCGGTCGAGACGGTGTCCGGTGCGCTGGACTGGGGCGTCGTGGCGGGTGCGGCGGTGCTCGCGCCGCTGGGCTGGGCGATGGGCAGGCTCATGTATCAAGTTGTCGTCGGGCTCATTCCGGGCCGGCTGCGGTCCTATCCGGTGGCGGCCTTGGCGTGGGCGGCTGTGCTGGTGGGTCTGCCGTTGCCGCTGCTGTACACGCCGGGCGAGTCGTTGATAGCCGCGCTGCTGATCCCGTGGCTGCTGGCCCAGCTGCCGGCGGTGTTTCTGGTCGCCGGGGTGTACGGCATCCTCAACGGCTGGCTGGCCGTCGACGGTGCCCGCGACTGGTGGCCGGGTTCGGGCTCCAGGTAGGAGGGCCGGTGCAGCAGGCTGCGACGCCGTATTGCGGGTTCGCCCGCGACCGCGACGGCCGGCTCTACATTCCGCGCTCCGCGGCGCACGTGATGGTGTCGGCCCCGACCGAGACGGGCAAGACGCGCCGGGTGCTGGCCCCGACCGCGGTGCTGTGGAGCGGGCCGGCGGTGGTCATCTCCTCCAAGGATGACCTGATGGAGCTGGTGATGCAGCGCCGCGGGGGTCCGCGAGCGCTCATCGACCTGCGGCCGGATTACTCGGCGGTGTATCCAGACGGCTTGCAGCGGTTCAGCTTCGACCCCACCACGCTGATCACCACCCCGGACCAGGCCGTCACCGTGGCCGACACGATCATGCAGATGGCCACCGTCGGGCTGGGGGCCGGCGCCGACCAGGTGTCCGACGGCGGGGTGTGGGAGTCGCAGGCCGAGGGGCCGCTGGCGGCCATGCTGTACGCCGCGACGCGGGGGCACCGCGGCATCGGGTGGGTGTTGTTGGCGGTGGACAACCTGCGCTTCGACAAGACCCATCCCGGCACACCCGGCTGGCAGATGGCCGCCGACATAGTCAGCGACATCCCGTTATTCCGAAACGCACTGGAACGCACCCTCGATATGGACCGCCGCCAGCGCGACTCCATCGCCATCACCATGCGCAAGGCCGTCACCCCGTGGCTGCGGCTGGCGCTGCGCAAGACCACAGCGCCGGCGTTCGAGGAGTCGTTTCTCGACGATCCCACCGCGACGCTGTTCGTGCTGGCCCCCGCCGAGGGAACGATCGCCGGGGCCGCCGTCACCCTGGTCGACGCGCTGGTGCGCAGCTGGCGGGCGAAAACGTCGCGCCGGCAAATGATTCACCGCCTGTTGGTCGTGCTCGACGAGGCCACCAACACCTGCGCGATGCCCGCGCTGCGTCGCTACATCGGGGAAGGCCGCGGACTGGGGGTCAACATGGTCATCGCCGTGCAGGCGTCAAGCCAGCTCGACACCGTCTACGGCCGGGAGTACGCCAACGAGCTGCGCGACATCTTCCCGGCCACACTGATCATGTACGGGGCCGCGGAGATGGGCATGCTGCAGCGCGCCGAGCAGTGGGCAGGGCAGACCACCAAGCGCCAGGAGAGCTTCGACCAAGCCCGCGGCGGGAAAACACTATCGTCGCAGCTGGTCAGCATGCTTGACTACCGCCGGCTGCTGCCCGAGGACCGCGAGCACGCCCGGCTGCTGCAGCGCGGCACCCCCGGGGTGACGACCGAGATCCCGGACTGGTCGGTGTTCGTGGAGCGCTTCGATCGTGCGGTGTCGGCGTGATGCCCGGAGGGCGGCGGTGGCCGTGGCTGAGCGGGCTGGTGATCGCGCTGGTCGGCGCGACGTGGTTTGTGGTGGTCGTGGTGATGGGTTCAGCCGGCGTGGCCGGCCTGGGGGGCCATCGCGGTCTCGGCGGTGGCCTCCTCGAGCTCATCGACAACCTGCGGCACGGCGACGTGGTGAAGACGTGCGGCGCGGTGGGCGCGGCTAACGCAGTTGCGGACCGCGCTGTGGTTACCGCCGCGGTAGGCGCATTGCGCGGCGAGCGAAAGCGCCGCGACGAGTTGGCCGCCGTCGTCAAGGTAATTGGCGATGCGCAGCCACAGGCGTGCGGCGCGCATCTGCTGGCCGTCACCGATCCGGAGCAGCAGTCCGGTCACCTTGGGGTTGGCGGCCACGATTCCCGCGCGCACCGCCAGTCCGCGGCTGGGCCAAACATCTTCGGCGAGCACGGTGCGGATCTCGGCCAGCGTCGTGATCGTGTTCGACACGAGCGCCGGCGTGGTCGTGGCTGCGTCCGCCGTCATAACCGCGATGCCTCCTGGTTGGCCCTCCATTTCCTGACTACGCGCGCGCTGATCCCGATCGGCGGGTACTAGCGCTTCCTTAACGCGGTTGGCAGCAACTTTGACGTCGCCTTGGCGGTTTAGGGTGGCAAGCATGCGCTGCGCCGGTCACGATGAACGGGGGTCGGCGCTGCGCGGGGTTTATCGATCGCGTCGAACATCGCCAGCGGCCTGGCGCGGATCGGGATCTCCGTGATTGCCGGGCTGGCGAGCGGCATCGACACCGCCGCCCATTGGGCCTGCCTGGAGGCGCCCGATCGGACGCCGGTGACCGACCCCGCAGCCGAGGCGCGTCGGTCACTGCGGGCCGCCGCCGGTGGTTATCTGCGCAACGCGGTGCGACGGCCCGGGGTGACGTGTGCGGTGTGCTGCACGCCGGTGGACGGGTTCGAGCGGTGCTGGCGCTGCCAACGCAATGCCGCCAGCCACGGGCTGGCCGATGTCGTGGTGCCGCTGACCTACGCGCTCGGTGGCACCCAGTCGGCCACGCTGCTGTGGCATTACAAGGACGATCCGGTCCACAAGGTGCGCCAGCAGCACGCCTTGATCATCAATTGGCTTCTCTACCTTGCAATGTCTGAGCACGAGCGGTGTATCGGGGTGGCCGCCGGCATGCCGGTGTCGTTGCGCGTCGCGATCCCGTCGATGAGCGGACGCACCGGGGTGCACCCGTTCACCGCGCTGGCACGGCGGATGAACGCCGTGAATGACTCGGCGGCACTGCTGCCGGCGCCGGGCGCGGTGTGCGATCGCGCCGTGTCCGGTGACAAGTTCCTGCTGCAGCCGGCGGTACCGCTCGACGGGCAGCACGTGATGGTGCTCGACGACACCTGGACCACCGGGTCCAACGCCCAGTCAGCGGCGGTGACTCTGCGCCGGGCCGGCGCTGCGCGGGTCAGCGTGATCGTCGTGGGCCGCTGGTTGAGCCCGGGTTATGGCAAAACCGGGCGGTTCATCGAGGAATACCTGCAAAACGACTTCGACACCGACCTCTGCCCGGTCACCGGCGGGGCGTGCCCCTAAGGCGCTCGGGCGGTGCTGGGCGTGGTGCTGGTTGTTTGTCGAGGCGGGCCAGTGGGCACGGACACCAGAGACCGAACGAGCCGAACACAGCAGGAGGCCGAGCGAATGAGCACCGTCCCGTCCATCACGCTCAACGATGGCAACACCATCCCGCAACTGGGTTTCGGGGTTTTCCAGATCGAGCCGGACACGACCGCCACGGCGGTGCGTTCTGCGCTGGAGATCGGGTACCGACACATCGACACCGCCGAGATGTACGGCAACGAGAAGGAAGTGGGTCAGGGCGTCCGCGACGCGGGGCTGGACCGCGGCGAGGTGTTCATCACCAGCAAGCTCAACAACGGATACCACCTGCCCGACGACGCCCGCCGCGCATTCGACGCCACCCTGAGCGCGCTGGCGTCCGACTACGTCGACCTGTTTCTGATCCACTGGCCGCTGCCCACGCTCTACGACGGCGACTTCGTGTCCACCTGGAACGTGCTGGAGGAGTTCGCCAAGGACGGGCGCGCGCGCAGCATCGGCGTCTCAAATTTCCAGCCCGCACATCTGGACCACCTCGCCAAGGGCTCGCAGACTGTGCCCGCGGCCAACCAGATCGAGGTGCACCCCTACCTCACCAACGAGACGGTGCGCGGTTACTGCCGTGAGCACGGCATCGCGGTCGAGGCCTGGTCGCCGATCGCGCAGGGCAAGGTGCTCGACGACGAGGTGATCGCCGGGATCGCGGAGATGCACGACAAGACCCCGGCGCAGATAGTGCTGCGATGGCACATTCAGCGCGGCGACATCGTATTCCCGAAGTCGGTGTCACCCGAGCGGATGAAGTCCAACTTCGACATCTTCGACTTCAGCCTCAACGACGACAACATGACCGCGATCACCGGTCTGGATCGCGGCGAGGCGGGCCGCAGGGGCCCCAACCCCGACGAGTTCGACTACATCCCGGACTGAGAACACCTGCTGAGGCCGTCGCCGGCCCTATCGAGGCGTTCGCCGGCATAACTTCGCCGCTATTTCGGTTGCCCACCGTGGAAAGATCGAACGAGTCGTGGATGAACCCTTGAAGCATGGTTTGCGGTCGGCGCCCGCGATTGCGCCGCCACCGGCACGACGGCGACCTGGATCGGATCTGCGGCGGCTGCTGCCGTACCTGCTGCCCTACCGGGCACGGTGGGTTTCGATGGTCCTGGTCGCCGTCGCCAGCCTGGTGGCCACCGTGGCGATCCCGCTGATGACCAAGGCCGTCATCGATGGGCCGGTGCGGCATCAGGACCAGCGTGGGCTGTGGGTGTTTGGCGCAGCCGCGATGGGGGTGGGCGTCTCGGAGGCGCTGCTGTGGTTCATCCGTCGCTGGCTGATCGCCCGCGGCACCATGGGTGTGGAGGCCGACATCCGCAAGGATCTCTACGCCCGGCTGCAGATCCTGCCGATGTCCTTCCACGGCCGCTGGCAGTCGGGGCAGCTGCTGTCGCGGGTGATGAACGACCTGTCGACCATCCGCCGGTTCCTGTCGTTCGGCCTGGTTTTTCTGCTGCTCAACATCATCCAGATCGTGGTGGTGACGGCCATCTTGCTGGCGATGTTCTGGCCCCTCGGTGTGGTGGTGCTGGTGTCGATCGTTCCGATCGCGGCCACCGTGCTGCACTTCGAGCGGCAGTTCACCCGGCTGTCACGGCAGGCCCAGGACCAGTCCGGCCACGTCGCAACCCATGTCGAGGAAGCCGCGCTGGGCCTGCGGGTGGTCAAGTCGTTCGGCCGCGAAGATTACAGCTACGCCCGGTTCGACCAGCAAGCCACGACGCTGTACGCCACGCAGGTTCAGAAGGTGTCGGTGTCGGCGAAGTTCTGGACGCTGCTCGAGGTCATCCCGAACCTCACGTTGATCGTGGTGCTGGGCTTCGGGGCATACGCGGCCGGGCGCGGCCTGGTCACGATGGGCACCCTGGTCGCGTTCATCACGATGATGCTGTCGCTGGTCTGGCCGATCGCCTCGCTGGGCTTTCTACTGTCGATGACACAGGAATCGATGACCGCCGCCAACCGCATCGCCGAAATCTTCGACGCGCCACGGGAAATCACCGACGGACCGCAGGCCCAGCCGCCCCGTGGCGGCCGGCTGGAGCTCATCGACGTCGGCTTCCGATTCCCCGACGCACGTGCCGACGACTGGGCGCTGCGCCACGTCAGCGTCACCGTCGAAGCCGGCGAGACGCTGGCGCTGGTGGGATCCACCGGCTCGGGCAAGTCGGTGCTGGCCGCGCTGCTGTCACGGCTCTACGACGTCACCGAGGGCGAGATCCGCATCGACGGCCGGGACATCCGCGAGCTGTCGCTGCCCGCGCTGCGGCAGGCCGTCGCGACGGCCTTCGAGGATCCGACGCTGTTCTCGATGTCGGTGGCAGAGAATGTGCGGCTGGGCCGGCCGGATGCCACCGATGAACAGCTCACACAGGCCATCGACGTCGCCGCTGCCCAGTTCGTCTACGACCTGCCGTTCGGCCTCGACACCCGCATCGGCGAGCAGGGCATGAGCCTATCCGGGGGGCAGCGCCAGCGGCTGTCGCTGGCGCGGGCGATCCTGGCGGCGCCCAAGGTCCTGGTCCTCGACGACACGCTGTCCGCGCTCGACGTGCACACCGAGGCCGCTGTCGAGGAGGCACTGGGCCGGGTGCTGCACTCGGTCACCGGCATCGTCGTCGCACACCGGGCGTCGACCGTGCTGCTCGCCGACAAGGTGGCCCTGCTCGAGAACGGCACCATCACGCACATCGGAACGCACACCGAACTGCTCGCCGGCGTCGCGCGGTACCGCTATCTGCTGGCCGCCGACGACGACCTGGACGACAGCGTCGAGCGGGCCTGCGCGTGGCAGGACGACGAGGACCGCGACATGCTCTGCCAGGCCTACGAGGAGCGGGAGGCGACCGACGCCGCGTGCACCGATCCGCGCCGCTACGCCACGACGAAAGCCGAAGGGCGATGACCGCCACCCACATTCCCCCGCAAGCGGGAGGTGCCCCCGCCCTGCAAGGAGGTACCTCCACGCCGGTCCGAGTTCGCGAGTACGACGGCGCGGATCGGTGGCGCGGCCGCGTCCGCGACGGCGCCGACGACAGTTCGCCCATCGACGAAACGGTGCCGCGACCCCGCGAGGCCCGCGCACTGCTGGCCTGCATGCTGCGGCCGTACCGGCTGACACTGGCGCTGCTGGCGCTCGTCGTCGTGGTGGAAAACGCTGCGCGCCTGTCCGTTCCACTGCTGGTGCAGCGCGGCATCGACCACGGCATCCCGCCCATCGTCGACGGCGGCTCGGCGCGGGTGTTGATGACGATCGTCGCCGCACTGTGCGCGGTGGTGCTGATCCAGGCGAGCAGCCGGTTGTTCTTCCTGCGCCGCTCGGGCCGGATCGGCCAACGGCTGCTGCTGCAACTGCGTCGCCGGGTGTTCCGCCAGTTTCAGCGGCTCGACATCGCCTTCCACGACCGGTACACCTCAGGCCGGGTGGTCAGCCGCTCCACCAACGACGTCGAGGCGATCCAGGACATGCTCGAAACCGGGTTCGACAGCCTGATCACCGCGGTGCTGACGCTGGTCGGGACGGCGGTTCTGCTCGTCACGCTCGACGTGCGCCTGGGGCTGATGTGCCTGGGTGCCTTCCCGGTCCTGGTGGTGCTGGTCTGGTGGTTCCGCACCGAATCGTCGAAGACCTACCGCAAGGTACGCGAGAACGCGGCGCTAGTGATCGTGCACTTCGTGGAGACGATGACGGGCATCAAGGCGGTGCAGGCGTACCGCCGCGAGCCGCGTAACCAGGAAATCTTCGAAGACATCGCCGACCGATACCGGGCCGTCAACGAGCGGACGTTCAAACTGCTGGCCGTGTTCATGCCGGGTGTGAAGCTGGTCGGTAACCTCACCACCGGTGTGGTGCTTCTCTACGGCGGATACCGCGTGCTGCACGGCCAGATGACCATCGGCACCTTGGCGGCGTTTCTGCTGTACCTGCGGATGTTTTTCGAGCCGATGCAGGACATCTCGCAGTTCTTCAACACCTTTCAGTCGGCGGCGTCGGCGCTGGAGAAGCTGGCCGGAGTGCTGGCGCAACGGCCCGGCATCCGCGATCCCGAGCGGCCGGTGCCGCTGCATGCGGTGCGTGGCGAGATCGGTTTCGGCCATGTGCATTTCTGCTATGTGCCGGGCCGGCCGGTGTTGTCCGATCTCACGCTGACGGTGCCAGCCGGTCAAACCGTGGCGCTGGTTGGAACCACCGGCGCGGGCAAGACCACCGTCGCCAAGCTCATCGCCCGGTTCTATGACCCGACCAGCGGGTCGGTGACGCTCGACGGTATCGACTTGCGTGATCTGGCCCAGACGGACCTGCGCCGCCACGTCGTGATGGTCACCCAGGAGAACTTTGTTTTCGGCGGCACCGTCGCCGACAACATCGCGTTCGGCCGGCCGAACGCCGCCGACGACGAGATCCGCGCGGCCGCAACGGCTATCGGGGCCAACCGATTCATCGAAGCGCTGCCGGGTGGATACCATACCGACGTCGCCAAACGCGGCGGCCGACTCTCGGCGGGCCAGCGGCAGCTGATCGCGTTCGCGCGGGCGTTTCTCGCCGACCCGGCGGTGCTGATCCTCGACGAGGCGACGTCCGCGCTGGACATCCCCAGCGAGCGCATGGTGCAGCGGGCGCTGGAGACTGTGCTGGCCGACCGGACCGCGCTGGTCATCGCGCACCGGCTCTCCACCGTGCAGAGCGCCGACCGGGTACTCGTCCTCGACCACGGCCGCATCGTCGAAGACGGACCGCCCAGTGAACTCATCGGCCGCACCGGTGGCAGGTACGCCGCGCTGCACCGCGCCTGGGTGGAGTCCTTGGTCTAAATCGACTGGTCTTGCTCCAGGTCACGCTCGATGTCTGCCTGGCTGTGTATGTCGTGTTGCCGGCGGTGCGACGGCTGTGCGGGCGGTGTGCGGTCACGGTCGGCATCGGGTGAGCCCAACGTTTGGGCCCATGGCAAGTCATGGCGCAGCGCCTCGAACAGCGCGTTGGGTGACCGTCGAAGGTCCGCGACGAGAACGAGCTTGGCGTCTGCGTCCTTGGCGGTTCGAGCCAGGTACGCGATGTCGCGGGCGCCGAGTTGGCCAGCGTCGTCGACGACGACGATCGCGCCAGGAGGAATCGTCCAGCGGCGGCTGTCGAGCCGCTCGCGGACGCGTTCAATGCCGGCAATGGTGTGCGCGACGGCATGGCTGCCGGTGTCGGCTTCCGCTGTGTCGGCGACCCGGCATAGCAGCACGCGGCGGTCGTCGGTTTCGGCGGCCCTGCGCAGCGCGATCAGCGCGGCGGTCTTGTCCGCATCGGGTGCGACCGCCAGCGGAATGACCGTGTACGGGCTGGATGCCACGGCGCTGACCGCCTCGGCGTCCGCCTCGTTCAGACCGTCAAGCGTGTGCGGCGCGGGACGCAGGATGCCGGCGCTGGAGCGGTGGCCCGCGTCGGTCAGCACCGCAAGCTCATGGCCGGCCTCGGCCGGATCCGGTGGTGCCTTCGGCCCGGAGATGTCCTCGTCGAGATGAGCGGCCTCCCCCGCGAACAGGTCCACCCGATAGGTCAGCACCCGAGCGTACTCATCGAGCGGCACGGGTGCGCCTTGGACCGCGGCGTCGAGGAGGTGTTCGGCTGCGGCGGCCAGCAATTCGGCCGGCGTCCAGTGCCGCGGATCGGCCGCGTTGACCGCGGCGACCAGGCCCGACCACGCCGGGTCGGCGATGATCGCTTCGGCCACCACCGGACCGAACAGCCGGCGCAATTCCGGTACCCAATCGGGCCGCAACGCGGTCGCGGTGGTCTCCACCGTGGCCGGCCCGAGTGTGCCCGCCAGCCGCCACCACAGCGCCGCCGCCGGCAGCTCGTCGGGAAGCGGCCCGTCGGCGTGGAGCGCGTCCTCGATGAGGCGTTGCACGTCGAGGCCCGCTCGGGCAGAGACGTCAAGGCGCCCGGCAAGCTGCGGCCAGTACGGGTCGCGGCGCAGCCGCGGATCGGCGCGGTCGGCCATCGCCCGCCATCGGGCCGTGTCGGCACCGGGCCGGCCGAAGACGACGGCGGCGCGTCCCTCGAGGAGGCGCTGAATCACCCTTGCGCGCAGCGGGTATTGCGGTGGTCCGGCCGGGCGGTCGTCGTTGGCGTCGACGCCCGTGGCCGCCCGGAACACCGCCAGCTCGGCCAGCAGTTGTTGATGTCCGTTGATGAGCGGGCGCGCCCACAGCGGCGCGGTCGCCGCCGTCCAGCCGCGGGCCGCTGCCCGGATCGCGTCGGCGAGGTCGGTGACCAGCGCGGCACGCCCGGCCAGGTACGGGCCCCAGTGCGGATGCTGATGCAGGCGCGGCGGTACCGCCGGCAGCCAGCGCAGGGGACCGGTCGCGGTGCCGGCCGGGTCGGTCAGGCGCCAATCCAGCACCGCCGCAGCGTCGTGGACGGTGTCCACCTCCTGCGTGGCAAGCGCGTGCTGCAGGCGGTGCAAAGGATCATCGCCGGCAATCGCCAGCATCGCCAGGTGTTTGCGCAACACCGGCCATGCGGGCATGCCGCTCATGCCGGGGCGCAACTCCTCGGCGCCCGCGTCGATGCGGCTCATGGTGTCGCGCCCGAGCTGGTGCTCGGCGGCTGATCCGATCGCGTCGACGTACATGTCCGCGCAACGCCGCAGGCGTGCGAACGGGTCGGTGGCGCGGCGCGCGGCGGTGGTCGCCGACGTCTGGGCGCCGTCACGGGACACGATCGCGGTCAGTAGGTCAACCGCCGTCGGCGGGCGGGTTGCCTTCGGGGTGAGGATGCGGTGCGGGTCGGATTCGGCGGTGCTGAAATACAGCTCGTTACGGTACCTTCCCCGGGTCAGGGCGACGTAGAGCTGTTGGCGGGTCAGCGCGTCGCAGCCGACCACGTGGGAGGTGTCGGCGGTGACACCCTGGGCGGCGTCGATGGTGCATGCGTACCCCAGGGTGGTGTGCGCGCGGACGTAGTCGGCAGGCAGCGTGACCCTCGTGCGCAGCGTCAGGTGGCTGACGGTCAACGCGCCGCCGGATTGCACGCGGGTAACGCGCCAGCGGTGGCCGTTGCGGACCCAGTCTCGTTTGTTCAGCCGCAGCCAGCGGGCGTTGCGCCGGGTGCAGACAACGTCACCCTCCGAGGCGGTGAGGCCGTCAGCCAGAACGACGGTGCGGCCGGTGGTCCCGGAGTTGCGGGTCTCGGTGAGTCGGTCGAGACGGGCGCGCTCGTTGAGCCCAGCCACCAGGTAGTTGGTCGGCGCGAGCAGCACCGCATCCTTTGCTGCCTTGGTGTCGTTTCGCCATGCCGTGTAGGCCATTTCGGCGGCGGTGGCGTCCGCGCCGACGTGCACGCGGTGGTGGTCGATGTAAAAGCCGATGCCCGCTGGGTCGCCGGCCCGGATCGCCAGCGACGCGGCACCTTCGGCGGCGCCCAGCCGCTCGTCGCGAAAGCGCACCAGCTCGGTCAGTGTCACCGTGTCGTGCGCGTGGGCGATGTCGCGCAGCACCCCGCCGGCCGAGATCGAGGCCAGCTGGCCGTCGTCGCCGATGAGCCGAATGCTGGCGCCGTTGGTCGTCGCGTGGGCGATCACGGCGTCCAGCTCCCGGGTGCCGCACATGCCGGCCTCATCGACGATGAGCAGCGTGTCGGCGGTGACGGTGTCGAACCAGCTGCGCGCGTCGTCGGTGACGGGTCGGCCGTCGCGGTCGTGCGGTGCGGTGTCACCGGCCGCCAGGTGAACATATTTGGCGACCGTGTCGGTGACGGTGTTGAGGTCGCCTCGCAGTACTTCGGCCGCCGCGGCGGTGGGGGCCAGCCCGATGACGTTGCCGCCCGAACCATGCCAGGCGTGCGCCAGGGCGGCCATCGCTGTCGTCTTGCCGGTTCCGGCCGGCGCCAGCGCAAGCTGCACCCGGCAACCCGAGGTCGCCATCTCACGCACCAGCGCGCCCTGTCCGGCGTTGAGCTCGCGGCCGTTGGCTCGCTGTTCGGCGAAAGCGTGTGCTACGGCATCGACATCGGCTCGGCGGCCGCCTTTTTGGCCCGCCGCGGCCAGGATGCGGCGTTCGGCTTGGACGATGCGGTGGCTGGTGTACACGGCGGTGTCGTGGCCGGAATAGACGCTGGCGCCGCCTCGGCGGCGTAGCGGGGCCGGCTCGTTGCGATCCTCATCGGTGGTGTGGGCGTAGCGGATGCTATGCGCGGTCAGGGCGTTGGCGGTGATACGTTCGGCCAGGCCAGCGTCTGCGGCGTGGCCGGTAGCGCGGACGATGCGCTGCGCCTCAGCGAGCACATGGGTGCGCTGCCAGGTAGCGCGCAGGCTGGAGAGGGTGCCGATCGCCTCGGCGGCCCTGTCGTCGATCCACTTGGCGGTGGCCGGCTCAGTTCGGAGAGTACGGCGCCCGGTCACATTGTTGACCAGTTCCGCGACCCGGTGGTAGCCGCCGAGCGTTTCGATCGCCTCGGTGCGCCAGGTGTGACGCTGTTCGGCCAGGCTTCGTGCTTGATGCTTGGCGGCGCGGGTTTCAAGGCTGGCCTGCTGGGCCAGCGCCAGCGACTCGATCGTGGTGGGTTCGCGGCCGTGTCGGGCCTGGAAAAGCTTGGCGAGATCACCGATCCGGTTCTCGATGGCGATGCGCCGCGACGACCAGCGCTCGAGCAGTTCGGCACTCATGCCGACGATCTCTCGGACCGGGCGTTGGTGGCGGCGCTGGGGCGTGGCGGGCGCGAACTGCACGCCGAGCGCGTTGCCGAGGTGAGCCTCCAGCCGCGTGTTGTAGAGCTCGGACGCGGCGACCGTCACCTTGTAAAGCGGGGTGCCGTCGAGCGCCAGCCAGCGCGGGATGCCGTCATGTCCAACGGCTCTGACCTTGTTGCTGACGGTGACGTGGGTGTGCAGGTCCGGGGAACCCGCGCGGTTGTCACGGTGGGTGAACGCGGCGGCGATTAGCCCGGTGGTGTCGACTTGCTGGATTCCGTTGGTGCCCAATCTGGTGAAGGCAGCATTTCGTTCGAGAAACGCGAGGGTGTCGGCGACAGCGTTGTGGTGGCAGTCTTCGATGCGTTGGGCGACGGTACGGGGCGCGATCGCCCACAGCGCCGAGACACTTTTCACCGGGCTGAAGGTGAGATCATAACCCGCTACGGCGGTGGTCGGCTTGCGGGAGCTGCGGGCGACGAACCCAGTCAATTCCCGATCGTCCTGCGGCGGGCGGCCGTAGTGCTCGATGAAACATCGGGTGGCCAGCCGCGTGCGGATCAGGGCGCGGGCGTCGGGATCGAGTGGGGCATCCGATGCGCGGCCGCGCTCGGCGTCTTTGAACGCCGCGGCGAGCCTGATCCTGAATTCACTTTCGCCGCCGCGGATTCGAAACGGCCGACCTAGTCGGGCCGCGGCGACGGCGGCCGCACCGTGCAGGCCCGCGCCGGTGACGTGGCGCACGATGTCATCGGCGTTGGGGTGCAGGCCTTCGCCGAACAACGCCTTCATCTGGTTTTCGGTTACCGCCGAGCCTTGGGGCACGGACCAGAGCTGTTGCAGGTGAGCATCTTCGGTGTCACGACCGAGCGGATCGCACAGCGCTGCCAGGCCGCTGCCGAGCCAGACGCCGGGACTTTCGCCTTTGGCGCTGTAGAAGTCGGCCAGGCTGGCGCGGCCTTTGTCGGTGCCGTCGACCGCCGCGACCTGGCGGATCAGGTAGAGGTAGCCGTCGCCCGCGGTCAGTTTGTGCAGACCCATCACCGCGGCATCACGGTCTGAAAGTACGTGCGGCGGCGGCGTTATGAGTGGAGCGTGACCGTTTCGTGACCTGAATGCAAGAGGTGTGAGGGTCGGCCATGGTGTGAAACCGGGCGTGCTGGTAGGCGAGTGCCGTGATGTGTCGGGGGTTCATTGCTGCGCAGTGTCATGCGGCGGCTTATGGTCGGGCGCATGGGTAGTGCGACGAGCAAGGTGGAAGCGCGCAAGGCCGCGCGGCAGGCGCAGGCGGCCGCGCAGGCCGCCGCGGCGCTGCGCGCCAAGCTGAATGTGGAAGATCTGGCCACGTTTTTCGCCGCGCAAAGCCGCGCCGACGCCGTGGAGGAGTGGCTGGTACAGCAGCAGGGCAAGCTGCATGCCGAGGCGGATGGCCGGCGGGCGGCGCAGCGGCGCACCGCCGGGGCCGCGCTGCGGTCGATCCGTGACCGCGGCGAGACCACGAGATCGGTGGCCGCGCTGGCAGGGATCAGTGAAACCGTGGTTCGCGCGCTGATCAAGGAGGCCGCCACGCCGTCGGGGTCGTCCGGGTCGGGCCGCGGCTGACGTTGTGCTGCCTGTGGTGCCGCGGTGCTCAGGCCGAGACCAGTGCGGGCGGCAGATACGGGGTCGCCGCCGGCGGCGTGGCGCGCGGCACGCCCAGTGTCACCAGGTTGTCGACCGCGGGATGGGTAATGCCGGCCGGACCTCGGCCGAACACGTCGAGCAGCCGGGTGGTCATCGCGGTGAACACGCGGTTCACCTCGGCGACCGTCGGCCCGGGGAAGGCGCAGCCCGGGTCGAGCCCGCAGATCCACCACTGGGTGCCCGAGGAGAACACGCCCGCCCCGCTGGGCGTGGCGTAGTACGTGGTGTCCTGAAACCCGGCGCGCCCGCGGCAGCTCAGCGGCGAGTGGAACAACACCTGCAGCGGGCGCGGCGTCGGCACATCCAGATCAACGGACGAGTACTCGTTGCCGACCATGCCGGGCAGCCGCTGCCCCGGCGCCACGATGCCGTGGAGCAGCCAGCTGTCCGGCGCGGCCGCCACCATGTCCGCGCTGACCGGATTGCACCGGTAGAAGTTGCCAAGGATGACGCTTTCCGGGCGCGGGTTCGGCGGGCTGCGCCACTCCTGCGTGGCGTCCATGGGGTCGGTCTTGGCGATCGGGTCCTCTTGAAAGCTCTTGTAGTCGACCTCGATGCGGTGGGGGCCCAGCGGCGAGGACTCGAGGCGCATGTGCCGGTAGATTTCGTTACCGCCGAGGAACGCCAGGTTCACACCGCTGTCGCGGGCCCGCACCACGTTGTTGCGCATGCCTGCTGACCAGTACTCATCATGGCCCAGCGTGACCACCGCGCGGGCACCGTCGAGCAGGTGCGGATCGGCGTGCAGGTCCACGTCGGTGGCGTAGCCCAGCTGGTGCGCGGACTTTTCGGCGAACAGCAGGAACGGCAGCTCGAAGTACAAGAAGTCCCCGGCGCCCTGCATGGTGTCGGCCCGGTAGGGCCGGTCGAAGCTCACCGCCCTGGCGCGCTCGGAGTAGGTGCCGGCGGGGCCGACGTAGAGGCTGTAGCCGCCCCAGTTGTTGTAGGCCTGCCAGGTTGTGACCGCGTTGATGACCACGATGCGGCCCAAGTTCGACGGAGTGCGCACCGTGAGAGGCACGAACTGCGCGGCAGAGTTGGCCCCGTCGAGGCGAAGCAGGTAGTCACCGGGCGGCCAGCCGGCGGTATCCAGGGTCAGCGATGGCTGCCACGGCGCCACGACGGTGTGGGTGGGCTGCTGCACCACGGGGATGGCCTGCACGGCACCGGGCTGCGGTGCCGACTTCCACACCTGGCGTACCTCGGATCCGGCGTAGTTGCCGATCCGGTACGCGGTCGCGGTGAAAGTCGGGGCGGTAGTCGAGACGAACAGCCGCACCGGCTGGCCCGGTAGCGCGCTGGTGCGGTCGGCGAAGCCCTCGATCGCATGCTCGGGGCCGGGGTGGGTGATCCGCCAGTTCCGGGTGCCCGGCGCCGCCGCGACGGTGGTCGGCCGCGACGGTCGGGTCGGCGGTGGCGTGGCGGTGCCGGGCCTGGAACAGGCGCAGGCGGCGAGAGCCACCGCGACCGCCACGGCGACCCATGTCCGCCCGCGGCGGCCCGGGAAGACGCCCACGCTGCAGGGTATTTCCCGCACGGCGCGGCGTTACACCTGTCTTCGGCCCGGGGCGCCCGTGATCAGGCGGGCCACCGGTAGTCGTCGCTGGTCGGGTCGGCGCTGTGCTGGTCGCCATCGAGGCAGACCGCGATGGCGGTGCGGTGGGCACGGGTGAGCAGGTCCAATGCGCTGAGCAGGCCGATCTGGTCGCGGATCTGGTAGGTCAGCGGGCCCATGTGCAGGTCCACCCAGTGCACCGTCTTGCCGCCGCGCTTGCTGGGGGCGGTCTGCGACACCACCGCGTAGGCGGGCCGACGCGTCCAATCGATGCACAGCGCCGGCCGCGCGCAGGGCTCAACTTCTGCTGCCGGGGCCGGGATTTCGCGGGGTACCTGGGCCATCGCGGCCCGCGCGGCGACGAAGCCTTCGAGGATGCCCTGGATTGCGTCGGCGGTGTAGAGCGTCATCATGACGTCGCCCCAGATCATTGCGACGCGGACGTCGGGGGTGCGGGCGTGGTAGACCGTCAGGTCGGCGTCCTGGTTGCCGCGGATGGAGACGATGGTGTGGGTGATGATTCCCGCTGGGACGGTGTGTACGGCGGCGGCGGACTGGGACATGGTTGTGCTCCTCGGAGTTTGGATTGGGTGGCCGGTTGGCTGCGCCCGGCAGACCGCCGGGGTGGTGGTGTCAACCCCGAAGAGCCGCAGCGCCGAAGGCCGATTTCCGCTCGCGCAGCGAGCCCGTTGTCGGGAAATCGGCGGGAGCCGCGTGGGTGCAGCGAAGTCGAGCGCAGCGAGATGCAGCGAAGAACACGCGACAGCGTGAAGCGGTGTGGGTTGACTCCGGCGGGGCCCCGGCGGTCAGACTGGGCGGGCGCTGACGGCTATGAGTGGTGAGGGGCTGCGGTTTGGTCGCTGGCGGCGGCCAAGGTCTTCAGATACTCATCGTCGCGCTCAGGCCACCATCGACGACGATCGTCGTCCCATTGATGTAGTTCGCCTCGTCCGAGGCGAGGAAGACCGCTGCGTGTGCTGCATCCCAAGCGTCTCCGATCTTGCCGCGCGGCGAACACGCGTCCAGGTGTTGCCACAGCTGCTGCGGATCATCGGTGCGGCTGCTGACCCAGGTTTCCAGCGCGGGCGTTCGAACCACACCGAGGACAATCGCATTGGCACGGATGCCTTTACGGGCATATTCGAGCGCCACGGTCTGCGTCAACTGGACCACCGCGGCTTTGCTCGACGCGTACGAGATCGACGGGGCACCAACCCAGCGGATGGCGGCGAGAGAACTCATGTTGATGATCACGCCGCCGCCCTGCTTCTCCATGACCGGCAGGATGTATTTGCACGTCAGAAACTGGGAGGTGAGGTTGGTCCGGAGCACCTGTTCCCAGCTCTCCTCGCTCGTGTCGACAGGCCCGCCGATGCGGTCGATGCCGACGTTGTTGTGCAGGATGTCGATGCGCCCGAAGCAGTCCACGCAGTAGCGGACCATATCCCGAATCTGCTCGGCCACCGTGACATCGGCGCGGAAGGCCTCCGCCGTGCCGCCTTCTCGCGCGATCAGCTGCACTGTTGCTTGTGCGCCGCCACCACGATCGACGCAGAACACCTTGGCGCCCTCGCGGGCGAACTGGACGGCTGTCGCCTTGCCGTTGCCCCAGCCCGGCCCGGAATTCGAGGCCCCGGTTACGATTGCGACCTTGTCGCGCAGTCGGTCGACCATCGCCGCACGCCTTCCTTTCCTAAACTCGGCCGACTGTGGTGAGGCAATATCAGCATCGAGTCGGTTAGACCGTTCATCATGGTCCGTCGGCACAACCGTGGCACGCTGGCCTGCTCTTACACCGGCAAACCGGGGTTTCATGCCGGCGAGCTTCTTTCCGGGAGGGCTACCGGGGGTCGACGCCGGCGCCCGCCGCGCACCGCGCGTGTCACGAGTGCGTTATCGGCACCCCACCGGGGCGGGGATGGCACGATATGCAGGGTGGGCGACGGTCACTTGCGCTCCGACCACCGCGACCCCAGCGCCGAGCGGGGAGCGTCGATCGATGAATTGCTTGACCGGGCGGTGCTGGCGATCAACCGCGGCGATCGGGCGGCGGCAACCGCCCTGGCGGGGCGGGTGCTGGCGGTTGACCGTGGGAACATCGAGGCCGAGGACTTGTTGGCTGCATCTCCGGACGATCGTGGGGAGATCCGGCGGCTGACCATCCTGTTCGCGGATATCGTCGACTCCACGGCGCTTTCGACGCGCCTTGAGCCCGAGGCCTATCGGCTGCTGGTGGGCAGATACCGCGAGCAGGTGCAGCGGGCCGTCGACCGCTACGGGGGCCACATCGCCTCGACGAAGGGTGATGGGCTGCTCGCGGTCTTCGGTCATCCCGTTGCTCACGAAAACGACGCACGCCGCGCGGTGCAGGCGGGTTTGGAGATCACCCAGGCAGTGGGGGCGCTGAGCGAACAGGCGCAGCGTCGTTTCGGGGTGGGCATCGATGTGCGGGTGGGGGTGCATCGCGGACCGGTGTATCTGGACATCGACCAAGATGACGTCTTCGGCATGGCGGCCAATGTGGCCGCCCGGGTGTGTAGCCTCGCGCCGGCCGGGTCGGTAGTGGCGTCGGATGCGGTCGAGCTGCTAACCGCCGACCTCTTCGAGATGGAGCATCGCGCGCCGGCCACCGTCAAAGGTGTCGAGGCGCCGATCACCTACTACCGGGTCATCGGTGAGCGTGCCGAGTCGCCCCCGACCGCCCGCGCGCCGCTGATAGGCCGTGAACGCGAACTCGCGCGACTGCAAAAGAGCTGGAGGCGAGCGCAGGCCGGCATCTTGACAACACCCGCCCTGGTGATGCGCGGCGAGCCCGGCATCGGCAAGAGCCGGCTGGCCTTAGCGGCCTGCGAGCTGGTGAAGCAGGACGGCGGTGCGGTGTTGGAGCTGTACGGGTCACCGCTTCACGCCGGTGTTGGTCTGCACCCGGTGCGGACACTGCTGGAACGTCGATGCGGCATCACCCGACTCACCGATGCCGGGGAGCGGCTTCGTCTGCTGCGCGCCGAGCTGGTCGCCCGGGGGCTGGATGCGGAAACTGCGGTGCCACTGTTGGCGCCGGTGCTTGGCATCGGGCCGAAGGAGGGCTATCTACCGGTGGCCGCCGAGGGCCGCAAGCTGCAGCAGCTGATCTCAGAGGCGATCTGTGGCTATCTGCTGGCCTGCGGTGGCAGTGGTGCTGGGTTGGTGGTCGCCGAGGATGTGCAGTGGTTTGACCCATCCACCATCGAGGTGCTGGGTTCGCTGATCGCCAGCGGAGGCGGGCGGCTGCTGATGGTGTTGACCGCACGTGATAGCGGGTGGCTGCCGCCGGGCTGGCCGGTCACGGTGTTCGATCTGGCGCCGCTGACCGCCGAGCAGAGCGACGAGTTGATCGCGGCTCTGCACCCGGCGCTGACCGAGCAGCAGCGGGTGCAGATCCGCGACCGTTGCGACGGTGTGCCGTTCTACCTCGAGCAGGTGGTTGCGGACCTGGCAGCGGCACCGCCCAGCGAATCTGGTGGATCGGTGGTGCCCGAGACGCTGTATGAGCCGCTGCGGGCCCGGCTCCGGGGCAGCCGCGCCCTGGTGCGCGTCGCGGAGGCCGCGGCGGTCATCGGACGCCAGGGAGACCGGTCCCTGCTGGCTGCGGTGGTCGACCTCGACACCGACCAGCTCAATCAGGTCATCAAAGAACTTCAGGACGCGCGAGTGTTCGAGTTGGACGGACGGGATGGCTGGAGCTTTCGGCACGAACTGCTGCGCGAAGTCGCCGCCGAACTCACCCCGCCCAGCCTGCGCCGCGGTCTGCACGCCAAGGCCGCCGACGCGCTGGTCAACGGAGCCGCGGGAGAGCCGGACTGGCCGGTGGTGGCCGCCCACTACCAACAGGCTGCCCGCCACGGCGACGCCGCATCGGCCTACCGGGGAGCCTCCGCTGCTGCCCGGCGTCGCGGCGCGCTCGCCGAAGCCCGCACCTACCTCGACCGCGCCGTCACCCAGCTCGAGTGCTGCCCGCCTGGCCCTGACCGCGACCGGCGTGAGGTCGGTGCGCGGTTGCAGCGGGGCTACCTCGCCGCCGCCGCGGAGCCGGAGGGCAATTTGAGCCCGGTCTCCGTCGCCGACTTCGAGCGCTGCCTGCAACTGGTCGGCACGGACCTGCGTGACCACCAGGTTGTGGCGACCTTCATCGCTGCGATCGCACATTACGTATGGGCTGCCGACCTTCGCCGGACGGCGCAGCTGGTTGATGTGCTGCGGCGCGGCGCCGACCAGGAGCAGCCATGGTTGAGCCGCGCCATACATGCCGGGCTGGGCGTGGTGGCGTTTTTGCGCGGCGAGTTCAGCTCCGCGCGTGCCTATTTCGAGCAGGGAACGATTGACGTGGCACCACAGGACCAGGTAGACGCGTTGTGGTCCATCCCCACCGACCCGGTGGCGTGGTCGTATGTCTTCCTGGCCGTCGACCGTGTCTTGCAGGGCGACCCCGCCGCGGCCGAGGCGCGGCTGAGCCGGGCGGTGCAGCGCGCTGAGCAGCTCGGGTTTCCCCTTGGCCCCTACAACCACGTTTGGGCACTCAGAAACGAGATCTGGATCCGCTGCGAAGCCGGCCAGCTCGACCGCGCCCGGACAGTCACCGCCGAGCTGATTGAGCAGTCCGAGCGGCACGGGTTCGACTATTGGCAACGGTTCGGGGCGACCGAACAGTGCGGCCTCGACGCCCGCGCGCTGCTGGCTTCCACGGATCGCGACCCTGGCGCTGTGTCGATCCACATCGCGACAATGACCATGATCCAAGAGACGTTGCGCCGTATCGGGGTCGAAGCGTACCGCCCGATCAATGATGCGGTTGTGGGCCGGCTGCTGATGGCCGCCGGCCGGCACAACCAAGCCCGTGAGTGGCTCGACGCTGCACTGCGCATCACAGCAGGCAACGGCCAGCAGTTCTACGACGCCGAACTGTTGCGCTTGCGCGCGCACACCCTCGCCGATACCGACGCCCGGGCAGCCGGGTTTGGCGCCGCGCTCGACCTAGCCATCCGCCAGGGTGCGCCGTTGTTTGAACTACGCGCCGCGCTCGACGATTTCGACCTTCGAGGGCAATCCGCACGCGAAGGCCTCAGTGACGCCGCGAGCCGGGTGCCCAGCGATAGCGGCCTGCCGGAACTGGCGCGGGCGCGGAAGATGCTGGAGTGATAGCAACTTTCGCATCATCTGGGCATGCCCTTAGCGGGTGCGATCCACAAATCAAAGGGCACGTGGCGGCCAACCTGAACTTCGGCAATGACCGCGCCCTGCTGCTGGCCGTCGCCACCCAGCTGCCGTTCATCGGCTATCCCCGCACCCTCAACGCGCTGGCCGCGGTCAACGAAATCTCGCCGCCGCACACCGCACAACCGCCTGGACACGACACGAAGGAGAACTGACAACATGAAACACGTCCGATTGGGTAGCCTGGACGTCTCGCGTATCGGCTTGGGCGCGATGGGCATGTCGTTCAGCTACACCGGAGCCGGCAGCGACGATGAAGAATCGATCCGAACCGTCCATCGCGCCCTGGACTTGGGTGTCACGTTCTTCGACACCGCCGAGGTGTACGGGCCCTACACCAACGAGGGACTCGTCGGAAGGGCCCTCAAGGGACGCCGCGACGGCGTCGTGCTGGCCACCAAATTCGGCCAGATCTCCCACACCGGTCGCAAGCCCGGCACGCTTGACAGCAGCCCAGCCAACATCCGCGCCGCCGTGGAGGGGTCGCTGCAACGCCTCGCCACCGACTACATCGATCTGTACTACCAGCATCGCGTTGATCCCGAGACACCCATCGAAGACACCGTCGGCACCCTCGCCGAACTAGTCGCCGAGGGCAAGATCGGCCACATCGGCCTGTCGGAGGCTGGCGTCAACACCATCACGCGGGCCCACGCAGTGCACCCAATCACGGCGCTGCAGTCCGAATACTCCCTGTGGACACGCGACCCCGAGCCCGCGGTGCTACCCCTTCTACGCGAGCTGGGGATCGGTTTTGTGCCGTACTCACCGCTCGGTCACGGGTTCCTCACCGGACATATCCGGTCCACAGACGACCTCGACGGCAACGACTGGCGCAAGACAAGTCCACGATTTATGGGCGAAAACTTCCAACGCAACCTGCGCATCGCCGATGAGGTGCAGGCCATCGCCGCCGAGGCCGGCGCCACGGCGGCACAGGTCGCGATCGCCTGGCTGCTCACCAAAGGTGACGACATCGCGCCGATTCCAGGCACCAAACGTGTTGCGCGCGTGGAAGAGAACATCGCCGCCGACAAGATCGAACTGACGGCTGAGCAGATCGACAAGCTCAACAACCTCACACCCCCGGCGGGCGATCATCACAACGAGGCACAGATGCAAATGATCGACCGATGACACCGGCGCTTTTACGCGGGTCGAGGTGATGAAGCGACAGCGTCGTTAGTTCGTAGATTGCCGCAGTCGCACGGCGCCACGACGTTACGGGGTGACTCCAGCCCAAGCTGAGGCGGATCAGGCCAACGGTAATAACGTTCATACCGACGGAACTGAGCATCACCGAGCCGAGGCCACGCCCGACACGAGGCAGCCGACAACCCGCGATGAGTTTCGGCACCGAATCGTGTCTCTATATCTGGAGGCCGATCAACTCGGGCCTCAATCTAGTCATCCAGGTGCGAAGCCCCTGCGCGGAGGGAGACATTTCTCGCATCTGGAGATGGTGTGGGTGCGCGGGGCCCATCTGGTGCTGTCACGAGAGAGGAGACCATCACGTGAGGAAGATTTCTGGCAAATCCGTTCTGATTACCGGCGCCAACCGTGGCATCGGTCAGGCACTGGTCGAAGAGGCCTTGAACAGGGGTGCAGCGCGGGTGTATGCCGGTTCGCGCCAAGGATTCTCGCACAGCGACGCACGGGTGGTTCCACTGATGCTAGACGTCACCGATGCTGGGCAGATACGAGACGCGGCCGACACAGTCGATTCACTGGACGTGCTGGTCAATAACGCCGGAATCGCGCTGTATGACGACTTGAGCGATCGCGCGCTGCTTGAACAGCACCTCGCGGTGAACTTCTTCGGAACTTACGCCGTGACGCAGGCGTTTCTACCGCTGCTGATTCGTTCCGGCGGGGCCATCGTCAACAATCTGTCGGTCAACGCTTTGGCGCCGTTGCCACTGATCCCGGCCTATTCGATCTCTAAGGCGGCCGCGTTCAACATGACGCAATCGCTGCGCGCCTTCTTGGCCGATAGCGGCGTGAGCGTGCATGCCGTGCTCACCGGCCCCACAGACACCGACATGACGCGAGGTCTCGACATACCGAAGGCCGCTCCGGAGTCCATCGCGCGAGCCATTCTCGACGGAGTGGACCGCGGTGATGAGGACATCTTCCCCGACCCGATGTCGCAGTGGATCGCCGGGGACTGGCGAAATGGCGCTACGAAGGCACTCGAACGTCAGTATGCCGAACTGCTCGCCGACGCAGCGCGCGCGACGGCCGAATGAAGTGGAGCGCAACATGAGTGAACTGACCGGCAACGCCGTTATGGTCGTGGGCGCAAGCCGCGGCCTGGGCCGCGGGATCTCCGCGGGCGTCGCCGCGGCCGGGGCCACGGTGATCGCTGTCGCGCGCAGCGCGGCACCGCATGTCGAGCGAGGCGATGAGACCGGTGATATCCAACCGGTGATCGCCGATGCCAGTGACGCTTCAGCGGCCGGCGCCCTGCTCGATCGCTATGAACCCGAGGCCCTGATTCTTGTCGCCGGCGCGAGCCCGTTAATGCGTCCGCTGCAGCAGCAGACATGGGAAACGTTTTCAGTCAACTGGAACACCGATGTCCGTATCGCATTCCATTGGTTGCGCGAGGCCTTACTCAAGCCGCTGTCGCCCGGCAGCCGGGTCGTCGTGATTAGCAGCGGTGCCGCGCTTGCGGGGTCACCGCTGAGCGGTGGGTACGCCGGCGCCAAGGCCACCCAGCGGTTCATCACGGGCTACGCTCAACAGGAAGCTAACCTGGCGGACCTGGGCATCACGTTCACCGCGGTGCTGCCCCGCATCACGCCGCTGACCGAGCTTGGCCGGCCGGCGGTGCGGGCGTACGCGGCCCGCAGCGGACAGTCCGAGCAGGAATACATCCAGCAGTTCGGCGAGCCGCTCACCCCCCAGGTGGCCGGCGCGGCTGTGGTCGAACTGCTACAGGCAGATGCGGCCACCGTCGCCTCCAGTTACATGCTGAGCAGCGCCGGGCTCCAAAAGCTGAACTGACCCGCTGGTCACCGCCATATACCAGTAACCGTCGGCGGGCGTATCACGGACTCGATGCGACGAATCGTAATTACCGGTAGAGAAGGGCTGAAATCGCAATGGACACACCCCCAATCGTGTCGGCTCAGGAGTGGGAAGCGGCGCGACAGCAGCTGCTGGTGAAGGAAAAGGAGGTCTTCCGCGCGCGTGACGCGCTAGCAGCGTCGCGTCGACGGATGCCATGGCAGGCGGTGGAGAAGCGCTATGAGTTCGACGGGTCCGAGGGCAGGGTGAGCCTGCTGGACCTGTTCCACGGTCGCCGGCAGCTGATCATCTACCGGGCCTTCTTCGAGCCCGGCGTCGACGGCTGGCCCGAGCATGCCTGCCGCGGCTGCTCGATGATCGCCGACCATGTCGGTCACCTCGCCCATCTGAACGCCCGCAACACCACACTCGTGTTCGTCTCCCGTGCGCCGCAGGCAGACATCGAGCGCTTGAAAGCCAGGATGGGCTGGCAGATGCCGTGGTACACCATGACCGACAGCTTCGACGCCGATTTCGGAGTGGACGAGTGGCATGGCACGAACGCGTTCATCCGCGCCGGTGATCGCGTGCTCCGCACCTACTTCATCAACAACCGCGGCGACGAGGCGCTGGGCAGCACCTGGAGCTACCTGGACATGACCGCGCTCGGGCGGCAGGAGGACTGGGAGGACTCGCCGGAGGGCTATCCACAAACCCCGGCGTACGCGTGGTGGAACTGGCACGACGCCTACGGCGACGCCTCGCAGTCCCAGTGGTGGGCAGACCCCGACCAGGACATCCGGAACCCCGCCGACCCACGACCGCGGGGGTGAGCGATGCCGTCCACCAGCACTGATGATTTCGCAGGCCTCGCCGAACGGTATCGCCCGGAACTGTTGGCCTACTGCTATCGAATGCTCGGATCGGTAGATGAGTGCGAAGATCTCGTGCAAGAAACCTACTTGCGTGCGTGGCGGTCCTACGATCGGTTTGAGGGACGTTCCTCGTTACGGTTGTGGCTTTACAAGATCGCGACCACGACGTATCTGACGGCGCTGCAGACGCGACAACGCCGTGCGCTTCCGTCGGGCCTGAGCGCACCAGCCGAAACTGCAGGAGTCGGGCTGGCGGCGGCGCGATCCGACATCCCATGGCTACAACCGGCCCCGGACAGTCTGCTCTACGGCGCCACCGACGACCCGGCTGTCGTCGTGTCTCACCGCAACACCGTCCGTCTGGCGTTTATCGCTGCGCTGCAGCACTTGTCACCCCTGCAGCGCGCTGCACTGGTACTGCGCGACGTTCTGCGCTGGCCGGCAAGGGAAGTCGCCGAGATGTTGGACACGTCGACAGCGGCGGTCAACAGTGCATTGCAGCGCGCCCGCGCACAACTGTCAGCGGCCGCGCCGGTGCAGGACGATCTCAGCGAACCCACCGACCCACAGGTGCGCGACTTGCTGGACCGCTACATGGCGGCATTCGAACACGCCGACGTCAAAACACTCGCCGAGCTGCTTCGAGCCGACGTCGAGCTGGAAATGCCACCCATTCCCACCTGGTTCACTGGACGCGACGCCGTGTGCTCATTCATGGCTAACGTCGTGCTGCACACCCCGGATCAATGGCGGCTGATCGACACCCGAGCCAACGGTGCTCCCGCGTTCGCCCTCTACAAACGCGCAACCGATGGCTCCTTCCGCGCCGCCGGTGTCGACGTGATCTCATTGCGAGACGGGCGCATCGCGCGAATCATCGCGTTCAACGACCCGCGACTGGTCACGACATTTGGTCTCGCCGAAACGTTCCCGCAGCCACCGGACCACCCGACGCCGGCACACAGGTGAGGGACGGCTCAGTGCTCCAAACAGACGAGCTGACCGTACTGGCCGACGCCACCCGCTACCTGTTGGGCGGCATGCTCTTGGTCCGTGACGCCGACCTTTCGGCACCGACACCTTGCCCGGACTGGGACCTGGGCGCGTTATTGCGCCACCTCCATACGTCGCTTGATCACGTCACCGACGTACTGGCACCGCGCGAGTTTCGCGATCGACGCAACTATGACCCTAGGTGCGATGCTGGCGCCGATCCGGTGGCAGCCATCCGCGCCCGAATCGTCGACCTGCTCCTGGCGTGGCGCGCCGCGCCGGCCCCCGACCGATGGTGTGAGATTTGGGGTCGCAGCCTTCCTGCCAAAGTCGTCGCTTACGTCGCATCGATAGAAATGGCGGTGCACGGCTGGGACATCGCACAGGCATGCCAGACAGACCGCCCCATCCCCGCCGACCTGGCCGCGGCTCTGCTGACAGTGTCACCACCACTCGCCCAGGCCGGCGAAGCCGGGAACGTGTTCGCCAAACCGGTAGCAGTCGCCACAACTGCGACGCCCAGCGACCGGCTTCTGGCACTTTTCGGCCGGGCAACCATCCTAACCAGCTAAGGACAAAGATCATGCGGGTATTCGTCGCGGGTGGATTGGCGAGCGGTCGGCCCGCTCGTTATGAGCGTTCGACGGTCTTCTTCAGGCTGTGGAGCATCGCACGCCAGTTCGCCGTGGCCCCTTCGGCTTCGGCTTCGCTGCCGTTGTTGTCCTGACTGAGCACTACGTGGGTGCTGCCGCCGTGCTCGTCCAGTTCGTAGGTCAGCGTGTGATAGTTCTCGGGCCGATCGGGCTGGCCCGACAGCGGGCTGAAATGGGTCACGCGCAAAAGCCTGTTCTGCTCGACGTCGAGGATTTCACCCTTGTCTTCGAACGGCTTGCCGTTGTACTCGCCTCGCCACACGATGGGGCTTCCCGGACGCCAATCCGTTTGCACCTCCGCACCGAAGAAGTACTGCCGGATTATGTCGGGGTCGGTCAGCGCAGTCCAGACCTTCGTTGCTGAGGCTCCGACATCGACTTCAGCCGTGGCGATGAAGTTCGCCATGGGGCTCCCTCCTGATAGTGAAAATATGAGCGAGTCATATATTCTTTCCAGGAAAGCACGCTTGACGTTGTCGGTCAACCCTTATGGGAGGCTAATGGGAAAGTCGCGCGACGATGCTCGCCTGATTAATCTCCTCGGTGCCGCAGCGATCGGCCTGAACGACGCGGCAGTTGGCGATGTGGCGGCGGACGGGGGCCTCGACTGCACCGCGGCGGGCGCGCTCGTTGCGCTACTTGATCTCGCAGAGTCGGGCTCGGTCCGGAGACTGAGCCAGATGCTTGGACTCACTCACTCGGGCACCGTTCGGCTGGTGAACCGGCTAGCCGATGCCAAAGTCGTTGAACGCGCAGCCGGCCCAGATCTGCGCACCGTCTCGGTCAGACTCACCCGCCCTGGCCGCGCTGTGGCAAGGCGAATACGCGCTGGGCGCCACGCCGCCATCGCGACAGCGTTAGCCGGCTTGACTAGACAACAACGGGACCAACTCACCGTCGCCTGCGAGGTGCTGATCACAAACATGACAATGGCGCGCCTCGCCCGACGCACCGCCGGCGCACGCCCCAGCGGTGGGGCACTGTGCCGAATGTGTGACCCCGCGGCGTGCGGACGCCTCGCCGGTGGCTGTCCGGCAGCCGGGGCTACGGCCGGTTTCGATTCCGAATTCAGTTGGGACTAGTAGTTGAGACAGGCACGGGGTTGAAGCTCTTATCCGCAGGTGCATGGCACGACGGCGGACCGCGCATCGGTGTAGCACATGTGCTATTCTTGCTGCGTGGAAGTTGTTGGATTGCGCGAGCTGCGCCAGAACGCCTCCGAGCTCGTCCGGCGCGTCGAGGAGGGCGAGGAAATCACCATCACCGTGGCCGGGCGCCCGGGGGCCCGACTGGTGCCCGCGGCCCCTCGAACTTGGAGACGGTGGGCCGACGTCACCGATCTGTTCGGCGGTCCTCCGGACTCCGCCTGGGATGCCGACCGAGAGGCGATCGCCCACGACGTGCGCGACCCGTGGGCGGCCGAGTGAGAGCGATTCTCGACACCAGCGTGGTCATCTCGACCGATATCGAACCCCTTGAAGGTGAGCTGGCCATAAGCGCGATCACGCTGGCGGAACTGCATTTCGGGGTTCTCGTCGCGAAGAAACGAAAGGTGCGTGCCGAGCGGCTGCGACGCCTGCTGGTACTTCAGCGCACCTTTGACGCGTTGCCCCTGGATGAAGCTGTGGCAGCGAGCTACGGCCAGGTGGCGGCAGCCGTCGTCGACGCGGGACGTCAGCCGCGGGCACGATCAATGGACCTCCTGATCGCGGCCACCGCCCACGCGCATTCGGCCCGGCTCTACACTCGCAACACCGACGACTTCGACGGCCTCGACGACCTCGTCGACGTCGTGACGGTATGACCGGGCCATCTCGAGTTGACATCCCGACGAGCATTAATCGAGACACGGTGCGCAAGAAATCGTCACTCGGTGACACCTGGGAAGAGCCTGCGGGCCGTCAGCTGATCCGCTCGTCGAGGTGGACGGTGACCTCGTCGCCGACGTCCTTGCCTAGCGCGTTCAGGAGATCCCTTTTGACGGCCAGCTTGTGGGTGCCGTCGCCGAGCGCCATAAAGGAACCGCGGAAGGGGCGGCCGTCGACGGTGCCTCGGACCTTGACCAGGCCTCGCGTGCGGAAATAGTCGGCGGAACCCGGCATTACGACATAGGTCCAGCCGCCCTTGTTCGGACTCTTCTGCACGGGCGCCGTGAAGCGCTTGTCGAGCTGGACGTTGCTCATGACTTCCTCTCCTCCTGCGTGACTTCGAGCCCGTTTCCGTCTGGGTCGCGGAATGCGAACATTGGGGGCACGCCTGGCCAGTGGAGCAGTTCGTCGACGTGCACGCCTTGTTCACGCAGCTGCTGGTGTACCGCCGCGGCGTCGGGGCTCGCGAGACGGATGCCGGTCTCGACGCCAGCGGGAACGCCTTCGTGCGCCGGCACGAGGGCGATTGTCGTCGGCCAGCCGGGCGGGGACACCGTGATCCAGCGGCCCCCAAACTGCGGTAAGGGCACGTCAAGCTGCTTTTCCATGCCCAGCTTCTCGGTGTAGAACTGAAGCGACCGGTCCTGGTCAGTGACCGGGATACCGATAGTCGCGATCCCGGTGATCGACTGCTGAACTGCGTTCATCGTCTCTCCCATCTGTGTGATGCTTAACCTCCAGCACTATGACGAACGAAGCGTCCATGAATCGACTGCACGAATAGCGACTATTCATTGCGGCGCCCTCCATCGGCTTGTGCCTGTCGCTATATAAGACCGGCCGAGCGACCGAAACTCATCGTGCGCGTTGGCGCGGCTGCCGAAATGGACCTCTGTTCACCACGAATCGTTGAGACAGGAACTGATCGGTCCCACTTGTCTAGATGGGAGAATGGAACTTGGTACTCAGCTGGCCTATTCCTGACGGGCATGGTGGCCGCATCGAGGAGCAGTTATGGCCGGAGTGGTTGGAACGTTCGTCTTGATTCCCGGGGCGGGCGGCAGCTCGTGGTATTGGCACCGTCTGGTTCCGCTACTGCAGCACGCCGAACACGAAGTGGTCGCCGTCGATCTTCCCGCCAGCGACAACCGCGCTCATCTGACCGACTACGTAGCCAGCGCGATCGCGCAAGCGGCCCACGGTAGCGGTCGGCGACCTCTGACGGTGGTGGGCCAGTCGATGGCCGGATTCGTGGCTCCTAGTGTCGCCGCGGAGCTGGCGGCCGACCGCCTCGTGCTCCTCAACGCCATGACCCCTCGCCCCGGCGAAAAACTCGGGGAGTGGTTCGCAGACACCGATCAACCCAACGCTGCACGTCAATTCGCCATCCATGAAGGACGCTCTCCCCATGAGGGTGTCGATCCGCTGGTCGACATGTTCAATGACGTCCCGCAAGATGTCATCGATCAAGCGTTGGCGGCCGGCGAACCAGCACAATCGCAGACACCGTTCGCGGACGTTTGGCCGCTCACCGCCTGGCCCGATATGCCCACTCGGTTCCTCGCCGCGCGAGCAGATCGCATGTTCCCACTGACCCTGCAACAACGCGTCGTCTCAGAGCGGCTCGGCATCGACATCGAACCGATTGCGGGAGGGCACCTCGCCGCGCTCGGGCGCCCTGACGAGCTGGCCCAAGCACTGCTTACCGATCTAAGCTAAGACAAGACAGGATCTGATCGCCTGGCATTCCCCCGGCACGAGGTGCGCTCGTGGATACACCCACAAGCCGGTCGCAACAACGAAGACGAGTACGAGTATCGGCTAGGCGTCTACGTCGTTGTGACCTATCACAGCGACAGGTCGGCCGCTGACGACGTCTTCGAGAGGGCGAATTTTGGCGCTAGGGACCCGATCCGAGCTGGCTGTTCTAACTGGCAGCAACCGCCAGAGTCCGCGGTTGAGCCGCTTCCACTCCCGGTACTCGTCGGAGTTCAGCTGCTGCCCAAAGACAGTGGCGATCGCGACGTTCCGCTGGAGGTAGGTTTCTTCGTTGCGTCGCCACAGCCGCGCACAGCGATAAAACGGCACCGCCGGGTGCAGGTGATGCACCAGATGGTAATTCTGCGACAGCATTAGCGGGGTAAGCAGCCACTCCATTCCGACACGGACTCGGGTCGCACAGTAGCGGTTGCTGCGTTTCATCACCTCTAGCCCGTGATGGGGCAGCCAGTCGAACCACCACCCCAGAAGCGTGATCGCAATGCGCTGCGGAATCAGGAAGACGACGACGAGCGTCCACATGTTGCCGGTAATGGTCGCGACCGTCAGAACAGCCATGCTGAGGATGAACAGCACTGCCGTCTCGGCGTACTCGGCCGTTGGTCGGCTCCGCCAACGCCGGATGTAGTAGATGGCGTAGAAGAGCTCGGCCGACGGCCAATGCAACGGCAGCTGCCACGTCGAGGCCCGCGACGCGAACGCGTCCGGGTCGTTTTTGTCGTCGTTCAGATACTTGTGGTGCGCGATGTGGACGTACCTAAACGCCGCGAAGGAGAACATCGGTGTGACGAAGACCAATGCCAGCCGCCCAACGAGCGGATTTACCCAACCTTTGGAACTGACTAAGTAATGCACCGCTTCATGCACCACCGTGAACATCGCGACGATCACGGCGGCGTTGACCGCGATCGTGATGCCGATCCAGACCCGTCCCGCGAGACCCGCGGTCGTCGAAAGGATGAACACCGTCAGCGCGGTGAGGTAGATCACGACCGTCGGTAGGGCGAGCGTGGGTATCGGTTCGCCAGGATTACGGAGCGCCCGAGGCCTGGCCGGCTGTGACGCCGCACGGTCCGTCTCATCGAAGATCGACATTCACGCCCCCCTGTGGATCTACGTATCTCCCCGACGGCCATGGGCCAGCCATATTAGTCGGCCCTAACTAGAGAAAGCATAGGGCACCCGTTCAACCCACCCGCTGATTTGCCGCCAGCGGTTCTCGCGGCTGGCGGTAGGCCGACGGTCCGGCCTGGGTGCGAGAGAATGGCGGTGCTGGCGCGGCCTGCGACGCAATCCGTCGCGCCGCCTGCCGGGACCGGTGACGGATGCTCATTTGACGGGCGGCTACCTGCCAGTGCGCTCGCGGTGCTTGCACCCCGGCCAGCAGCAGGGCCGGCGTTGGCCTTCCTCCAGCTCCTCCAGTGTCCGGCGAATGCGGCGCTCTCGGGTCGTCTCCTGCTTGGCATCCTCGACCCAGCAGATGAACTCATTGCGTGCCAAGTGCGTGATGTCTTTCCAGGCAGCGAGTGCCGCGACGTTGGCGATCAGCGCCTCGCGCAGGTCTGTGGGCAGCTTGTGCACCGCCCCACCGGGCACTCGCTGGTTGCTCACAGGGCCAGGGTAATCCCGACCCGGCTCGACGGTTAGGCAGCCTCGGTATCGGCCTTGAGCCTCGTCAAACCCTTCTCGAAGGCCGAACCGACCATTTTGTCCATGGACGTGAAGATGCCCATGATCCGCGTGAGGGGCGTCACCGCTCCCGTCATGGACCATGTGACGGCCGTGCCGTCGCCCGAGTCGTCGAGCGCGAACGTTGTGGTGCTCTGCGACCGGAACGGCTTGAAATTGCGTTGATCGATCACGACCCGTTCGTCGTCGACGGCGTCCACAATCTCCATCCGGCCGGCGCCGGCCTTGAGATTACCCGACCACTCGTAGACGGCACCCACCCCTGACTCGGCGCCGATGTATGTCCGGTCCATCGCCGGGTCCAGCTCCTCAAAGGGCGACCACGCACGCCACCGGCGGAAGTCAATGATCCGCTGGTAGATCGCCGAGGCGGGGGCATCGACGCGGATCTTGCGCTCGACCTCATATGTGTGTGCCATGTCAGGCCTGCGCGATGCGGACGAGGTTGCCCGAGGGGTCGCGGAACGCGCAGTCGCGCGCGCCCCAGGGCTGGGACGCCGGCTCCTGGAGCACCTCGGCGCCCGACGCTCGAACCTTCTCGAACGTGGTGTCGAGGTCATCGGAGCGGAAGATCGCAGCCTGCAGCGACCCCTGTGTCACGAGCGACAGGAGCGCGTCGCCCTCGGCCTGTGAACGACCGCCGTGCGGCTGGGACAAGACGATGTCCACGTCCTGGCCCTCGGCCCCAACGGTGACCCAGCGGAAGCCGTGGGCCGCGACGTCGTTGCGGACCTCGAGGCCGAGCGCGTCTCGGTAGAAACCCAGCGCGGCGTCGGGATCGTGGACGGGAATGAACATCGTGGAGACGGTGACTGTCATGAGACCACCGTAGGGGCACCGACTCGTCGCGTGCTTCTCCGATCCTGCTCGGTGCGGGTCGAGCCAGCCAGTCGACAGCGCTGTTATGAACCAGCGGACTGCTATAACGACTGGCGGTCTTGCATACCGACCATCGGTCTAATAATGTCTTTCAGGCAGTCCATACAGGCACAGCACATGGAGAAAGCAGTGAGCACATCAGAGCAGTCGCAGATGCGTACCCGCATGTTCGCCCGCACGTTGGGCCCGTTCTTCGCCATCGTGCCCACCACGGTTGCGGTGCGCGGTTCGTACATGCGCACGCTGTTTACGGAATTCAAGGCCAACCCCATGTGGCCGTGGCTGTTCGGCGCGATCCTGCTGATGTTCGGCCTGATCATCATCGCGTTTCATCAGTACTGGCGCAGCCCCGCGGCAATCATCGTGTCAGTGGTGGGCTGGATTATGGCGGTGCGCGGTGTGCTGCTGCTGACCGTTCCCCGGGTCTACAACGCGGCCGGCAACGCCCTCTACAGCTCGGGTGCGACTGCGGGGATATGGGTGGTGTGTATCGGCTTGGGTCTGGCCGGGCTGTATCTGACCTACGTCGGCTGGAAACCGGCACCACGCTCACCGGAAGCGACGGTCAGCGCGACCGGGGATCGCTTGCATGCCGCGGGTGATTAAGCACCCCGACATCCGCCGGGGCGAGATGCTCGACCGCGCGTTGGTGCTGTTTTTGCAACGCGGATACGACAATGTGAGCCTCAACGATGTGATCGCCGACGCCGGAGTTTCCAAAGGTGCCTTCTATCACTGGTTTCCGTCGAAGGACGCGCTGATCACGGCGTTGGCCCGCCGCAGCGCCCACGACGGGGCCGCGGCTGTCGAGCACGCCATGGCCGCGTGCGGTGGTAATGCGTTGGATCGGCTCAACGCGTTGTTGCAGGCCGGTTTTGACGTCAAGGTGAAGATGGGCGTACCGGAGCAGCTCGCGGCGATGGTCCCGTTGCTGCGCCCCGATAATGCGCACCTGTACGGACGAATCGTCACCGCCGGTGAGGAGCTGGTGCGGCCGTTGCTGACCAGGGTGATAGCCGATGGGGTGGCAGAAGGCATCTTCGACACGTTTGACCCCGAAGGCGTGGGTGACATGATCCAAGCCCTTGCCGCACGCACAAACTCGAAGTTCCTCGACGTGCTCGACGCCACCGACGAATCCGCCAGAAAACACGCCATCGACGCTCTGACAACCAGGTTCAGGCTTCACGCACTGGCGATCGACCGCATCCTCGGGCTAGCAGACGGCAGCATCACCGCACTGACCCGTGCCCAAGTCCAGACGCTCGTCGCGGTGATGCCACGAAACTATTGACAGCCTCCGGGTGGCGGACACACAGCCTTACAATGTTGAGCGCAACCCAGATCCCGATCCGACCATGGGCCGCTCAATATCCGGTTGGAGGTCACCTCATGGCCGTCGACGTCCTGCCGCCGGGTCCCCGACTCCCGGTCGCCGCTCAGACGGCCGCCTGGCTGATCCGCCCCTGGGACTTCATGGAGCGTTGCGCGGCCCGATACGGCGACACGTTCACCATGAGGCTGGCCGGTGAGTCGCCCTTTGTGATGGTGTCGCATCCGGATGCGGTGAAAGATGTCTTCACTGGGCCGCCCGAGCTGCTGCACGCCGGGGAGGGAAATCGCATCCTGCTGCCGGTGGTGGGCGCGAACTCCGTTCTGCTTCTTGATGACGAGGTGCATCGGGAGCAGCGTCGACTACTCATGCCGCCGTTTCGCGGCAACCACCTGGCGTCCTATGCCGACACGATGACCGCTGTTGCGCAAGCTGAAATCGCTCGCTGGCCACGCGGCAAGCCGGTGCGCCTGCACCCGCGAATGCAGGCGCTGACATTGGAGGTGATCCTGCGCGCAGTGTTTGGGCTCGGTGAGGGTAGGCGCCTTGAACAGCTGCGGGCAGAACTGGTGCGGATGCTGGCCACGGCCACCAGTGTCCGAGTGCTCGTGTTGGGTACCCTTGTGCCTCGGCGAATCGCGGCCGCAGGCGTGCGCAGGTTGCTTCGTGGCGTCGACCGGTTGCTTTACGCCGAAATCGATGAGCGACGCCGGGCCGATCATCTGAACGAGCGCGGCGACGTGCTGTCCATTCTTTTGCAGGCCCGGCACCAAGACGGCCGGCCGCTGACCGATGTCGAGGTGCGAGACGAGCTGGTGACCCTGCTATTGGGCGGCCACGATACGACCGCGACCGCACTCGCGTGGGCTGTGGAGCGGCTCGCCCGTCATCCTGACCACCAGGCCCGGCTCACAGACGAAATCCGCGCGGGCCAACAGCAATTCGTGGACGCCGTGGTCAAGGAGACGCTGCGGCTGCGGCCGGTGATCTCACTGGTCGGGCGGCGGCTAAAAGCGCCGATGACGATCGCCGGCTTCCCATTGCCGACCGGGGTGACGGTGGTGCCGTCGATCTACCTCATGCACCGGCGACCCGACATCTACCCCGACCCGGAGCGGTTCCGCCCCGAGCGCTTCCTCGAGCACCGAGCCGGCACCTACACCTGGATTCCGTTCGGTGGTGGCGTCCGCCGTTGCCTGGGCGCAGCATTCGCCGAATACGAGATGCGCATAGTGCTCAGCACGTTGTTCGTTAGCTGCAGGGTGCGGCCCACCAACAAGCGACCCGAGCCCGTGGGACGCCGCGGGATCACCCACGTGCCCGGGCGCGGGGCCACGGTAGTGCTGGGATAAGGCGGAAAGAAAGCAGTTGCGGGCTCGTGACGCCGGCGCCCCCCGGGTCGGCCAAATGTGTAAGGTGATGCTCCCGCCGTCATGTAATTCGGGGCGATGATCGATCTGCCGGCGCGGGGAAGTCGCCATTCGATGAGGAGCAGTCCTTGACCCTCAACACCATCGCGCTCGAGCTGGTGCCGCCGAACGTGGAAGGCGGTCTGGAGCGGGCGGTAGAAGACGCAGGCAAAGTGGCGCAACTCTCCGCGCAATCCGGCATGGACGGCCGGCTCCGGCACCTGATGATCCCCGGCATGATCGCCGAGGAGGATGACCGGCCTGTCGAGATGAAGCCGAAGCTCGATGTGCTCGAGTTCTGGTCAGCCGTCAAGCCGCAGTTGCCGCAAGTGAAGGGACTTTGCACCCAGGTCACCGCCTTCATGGACGAGCCGTCCCTGCGGCGGCGGCTGACCGAGCTGCTCGGCGCCGGGATCGAGGGCATCGTCTTCGTGGGCGTACCGCGCACCATGAACGACGGTGAGGGCTCCGGGGTCGCGCCGACCGACGCCCTGTCGATCTATCGGGAACTGGTGGCTAATCGTGGCGTCATCCTGATCCCCACCCGCGAGGGCGAGCAGGGCCGGTTCAGCTTCAAGTGCGATCAGGGTGCGACTTTCGGCTTGACGCAGCTGCTGTACTCGGATGCCATTGTGGGATTTCTCAGCGAGTTTGCCAAGAACACCGATCACCGGCCCGAGATCCTGCTGTCATTCGGCTTCGTGCCAAAGGTCGAGAACCGGGTCGGTCTGATCAACTGGCTGATACAGGACCCGGGAAATGCCGCCGTCGCCGACGAGCAGGCGTTCGTCAAGAGACTGGCCGACAGCGAGCCGGTTGAGAAGCGCCGCTTGACGGTCGACCTGTACAAGCGGGTGATCGACGGTGTCGCCGACCTCGGCTATCCGTTGAGCATCCATCTCGAGGCCACCTACGGCGTTTCGGCGGCGGCTTTCGAGACCTTCGCGGAGATGCTCGCCTACTGGTCGCCGGCGAAGCCCTGAACGCGGCGACACAGCCATCTGGGTCTGCGGTCGATGTTGGCGTGCGCCTGGGCGTAGCCGGCACAGTCCACGCGCGCTCAACGCCGGCTGTCGGGCGAGCCTTTTGCGTCTGCGACGTTTGACAGCGCCGACAACGGGGAAAATTCCGGCGTCAGCACTGGCGAACCAGGGAGGCATCGCCATGCCCGACGACGCCGGCCATGTGATGGCGCTGCTGCCCGACAGCGGCGCCGGCTTTCTGACCGGCGTTGACGACGTCGAGGGCCGCTCGGTCGGCTGGGACGTGCAACGATGACCGGCTTGTCGCATCCGGCTCTGTTCTACCGGTCGATGCGCGAGTACGCGGACGTTCTGGCGCGCTTCGTGATCGACGGGCTGACCGCCGCGCAGCCCGTTCTCGTCGCGGTGCCGTCGCGCAACCTGGCGACGCTGCGTGACACCCTCGGCGACGCGGCGACCGGGGTGACGATGGCCGACATGACCGAGGTCGGGCGCAATCCGGCCCGCATTCTCGGCGGGGTGCTGGGCGCGTTCGCCGACCGCCACCCGCAGCGACGCGTGCGCATCGTCGGCGAACCGGTGTGGGTCGGCCGCACGGGGGCCGAGTATCCCGCCTGTGTGCAGCACGAAGCATTGATCAACGCCGCCTTCGCCGGCCGGGCAGTGACCGTGGTGTGCCCGTACGACGCCAGCCGGCTTCCGGCCGGCGTCTTGGCCGACGCCCGCCGGACGCATCCCGAGCTGTGGTCGGACGGCGCGCGGGCGATCAGCACCGACTACGCGCCCGACGCCGCGTTGCAGCGTTACAACAGGCCGCTGTCCCGAAGCTCCACCGCGGTGACCTACACCGTCCGCAGCCTGACCGATCTGCAGCGCGCGCGCTCGTTCGCGGCCCGGTATGCGCAGTGGTCGGGCCTAGATGGGGACGGCGTCGCGGATCTAGCGCTGATCACCACCGAGTTGGCCACCAATAGCCTGCAACACGGCTGCGGGCCGTGTCGGCTGTCCTTCTGGCAGCGCGACGACCACCTGATCTGTGAGGCACGCGACTCGGGGCGATTCGACGATCCCGTTGCCGGGCGGCGGCCGCTGCCCCCCGACGCCGCCCGGGGGCGGGGACTGTTCGTGGTCAACGCGCTCGCCGATCTGGTGCGCACCCACACCGGCCCGCGGGGCACGACCACTCACGCCTATCTTCGGGTGCGTTTCAGTCACCGCAACCTCTCCTGACCACCCGGGTGGGCGGGCGCGCGTATCGGCGCACCGGCTTGCCGTCAGGGAGTAGGCGTCCCAACCGAGCGTGCCGACGGGGCGGCCCAAGCTGCGCTGCCCGCGCGGGCCGGCGGAGAAGGATCGGGCGGTAGTGGGTCTAGCAGGGCCATCCGGCGGTGAGCGGGTCGCCTCGACGGCCCGTGTTCTCGAACCGTTGCAGCGCATCTGTGACCGAGGGTGCCGTGGGCAACACGTGGTCCGGGTCGCCGACGCGCAGCAACCTGGTCACCGCATGCCCGACCACCAACACCCATTCCGCGCCAACACCCCGGCAATGCTCATCAAGGCCGAGCAATTGGCGCAACCCTTGCAGGCCAAGGAAATCGACGTACGTCATGTCAACGATCAGCGCGCGGCCGGGACCCAGGTAGCGGTGGACGTTCTCGTCGAGTTCCTCGGCGTTGGCGGCGTCGATCTCACCGCTGACCACCAGCACGCTTACGGAGCTGTCCGCGTGGGCCCGAATACGGGCACCCTGCGCGCGCCAAAGACTTTCGCTGAGCGCCTTTGCGATTGCGCGCACCAAGGGCGATGCGTGGAGGGGGCGCGGCTGACCGTGCTCAGACCGCGAGCAATCTTTCGAAGAAGTCGCGGTAGCGCTTCAGGGCGACACGGAGGTTCTCCGTCGACACCTCTTCGCCTCGAGCCCACTGCTCTTCGAGCCGCGAGCGCGCTTCCGCGAAGCCAGCCGTGAGCCTGTCGACAAGATCTGCGACGAGGCCGTCGGCTTTCTGGACGCATTCTCTGGGATCATCGACGAAGGCCGCCTGGACGTCGCCCCAGCGTGACCGCAGGCTCGAAAGCTCGTGCTCGGGGAAGAGTTCAGCGGCCGAAGTGCCGGTGCGCTCGTGCGCAGAGGGCCCGTCGGCCGACGGGCCGGCTGTCGTGGCTGCCTCGACGCTCTCTGTCGACGAGCCAGTGCGCTCGGTCGATGAGCCAGGCCGCTGGCTCGTGGACGGGGCATCGGTTCCTGGGCCGGCCGCAGTAGCTGCGTCGACGTTTTGGGCAGATGAGCCAGAGCGCTCCCTCGACTCAGTTGTCTCCGGCTGTTGTTGTTGTGGCGTTGTCATGCGCGGGCCTCCTTCGGGTTGCCGTTATCTCTATGCCTCGCCAGGTCTTCGTTCGGCTCAAGCAATTCGTCGAAAAGCGCGCGGTAGTGCACGAACGCCTCGCGCTGAGCTTCCGTGCCGATGTTGGCTTTCTCCTGGGACAGGTAAATCATGTGCGCCGTTCGGTAGTTCTCCGCGACATGGGGGTGATCGACAGAGATGTCGGACGCGCGTTGATCGAAGTCGTCGATGGGGTAACCGCGGTCGCGCATAACCTGTGCCACGAGCCTGTCCGCGTCGCCTACCGCGCTCGACGGATCGTCGACGAATGCGGTCTGCACTTGCCGCCAGGTCGCGGCGTACCTCTCTCGCGCCTCAGGCGACAGCGGGACGATCTCGAGTTTCTCCCGCTTGCGTTCGCGCGATGCGAGTTCCTTCTCCGCGGCCCGCTGTTCACCGAACCGATTTACGGTCCGCTCGTACTCCGGGCCGAACCGCTCCTTCAGCCGGTCCGTTCGTCTGCGGTTCGCCGAGCGGACAACAACAAAAGCCAAAGCCAACGCGACAAGTACGACGGCGGCTGCTATTAGGATCCATACCCAAACAGGCATTCTTCGGACCTCCTCGTCCTCCGGGGACCTCCCTGAGGGATACCCGAACGTTTTCTACGGAAACGACAATTGCGGGTTGCCACAACAAACGTGCGCGGTGCCAGCTGCGCTCGGCGCACGAGCGCCGATCGTCAGGGTGTCCTCAGAACCTCTCAAGCCGAGGGCGAGGCACCACGAGTGGGTTAGAAGTAGTGGCGCCGTCCACCGACGGCGCGTCCCGTTGCTCCCAGAATCGCCAGAATGACGCCGATAACGAGCACAACGATGCCGATGGTCCACAGAATCGAGATCTTGAGCAGAAAGCCGGCGATGAGCAGGATAATTCCCAGAATGATCATGGCGATAAGCCCTTCTAGTCGCGTGCCAGTACGCGCCTTGAGATCGGACCGATCGAGCGGTTGCTCGACGTTGAGATAATCAAACACCCTTAAGGCGGGTTTGGGTACACCCTCAGGGAGGTATTCGCCGGCACGGGAGTTGGTAACCGCACTAGAGGAACATCGGCGAGGTAGGCGTTGAGCGGCACCCGGCAAATTGCTGGCAGCACAGCGCATTTGGGCCGTGCACCATCTGTCGCAGGTTGAGGCGCAACAACGGCTGCCGGCCCGCGGTCGTGACGGGTGGGGCCCGGGAGGGGGAATTCTGCGGACCGATCGTGGTTGAGTGACGGCTTCGCGCATGTGGTCGTGGTCCACGCGGCAACAGCGACCGGCGCAGGCGCCGGTGTGTTGGGAGCAGCATTTTGCACTGCGAAGGCGACGAGCCGAATGACCGAAATTCGAGCCGGCACGCCGCGCGCGTCGGTAGCTGCCCGCCGGCCTCGTCACGGATGCAGTGGTCCGCGGAAACGCCTCGGCCAGGTACATGTCGGAGCTTCCGCGGTGCGTCGGCCGTTAGCTGGTGGCTTCGCGGTTGGTATCCGGTGTCCGGGAATCTGTTTCGGAGGCCGCTTCGGTTCTCGGGGCCGTTTCGGAGCGTTGCGCCTCGGACGCATCGGCGTCGACCGGCTCGCCCCCGCGGACGTCCTCCCGCTCGGCGGTCCTGGCCCGCGGATCGATGCGGTCGGCATGTTGCCATTGCTCGTCGAGTTGGTCGCGCGCCGTCGCGACATCGCGCTGATGTGAGGCAGCCCGGTCGTGCAGCCGTGCGGCTTCGGCGGCCTTGGCTTGTGCCTCGGCCTCGGCGGCGCGCGCCCTGGCGGCGGTTTCGTCGGCGAGCGCTTCCCGCCGATCGACCTTGGTGGTCTCTTCGCGGGCGCGTTCGCGGATCCGCTCCGCCTCCGCGCGGCGGCGCCGGCTGCGTGCCCTCCCGGCGATCAGGATCAGCGCGGCGATCACCAGTATCGCCACCACTGCCGCGACCACTATCCAGACGATGGTGCTGGTAGTCATACCGGCTCCTCTCCTGTCGGGGACTGGATGCCCCTATGTGACGCAACCGAAACCCGTGAGCGCCGCGGTCAGGCCGGCACCGAGTCGGTCTCCCGGTCCCATGCGCGGTGCTGGGCGAGGGCCGATGCGAAGGCTTCAAAAAACTGGTCGGGCAGGGTGTCCTCGGCCGCGGTGGTCGACACGACGCCGTTGGCGGCAACAACATCGGCATCGTCGGCGAGCTGCTCGGCCACGCCGGCCTTGCGCAACAGCTCAACGCCGGATCCGAACGCCCCCACCGGTTTGAGGTGTTTGTAGGCCTCGGTGACGAAATGCACCGCATATCCGTCGGTGGACAGTGTTCGAACCGAGTCCGGTCCGCACGGAACGACGACCGCGTCGTACAAGACCGACGCCATGGTGTTGATGGCCCGGTCGACCGGCAGCCCACCACCCTGGCCGCCGGACAGCGTGCCACCGGTGGGTCCCAACACCTCGACGACCGCACCACGTTGCTGCATCGCGTCGGCCAGCCGTTCGACGCCGCGCACGTCGACGCCGGCGGCGGCCAACACCGCGATCTTGCGGGTGGCGATGCTGTCGGTGGCGGTGTTCAACTGCGACAGCGCCGGGGAGGCGGGCATCTTGTCATCGACGGTCTCTTCGGCCGGTTCGGGCAGACCCAGCTTTCCGGCGACCTGCGTCGCCAGCTCGTGGTCGACACGGTTGAGCTGATCGACGACCCGCGACCGGATGTCGGGCACCTCGACCTTGCCCAATTCGAAGGCGAAAGCCGCGACGATGTGCTTTGCCTCCGGCGCCGACATGCTTTTCCAGAACATCCGGGCCTGGCTGTAGTAGTCCTGGAAGCTCTTGGCGCGTTGGCGCACCTTGTGGCCGTCGACCTTTTCGGTGTAGTGCCGGAACACGTCCTCGTCGGCCAATGCGGGGCAACCGCCACCGAGGGTGTTCTTGAAATAGCTCGATCTGCCCTGCGGGATGGCGTGTTGGCCGTAGCCGTCCTGCTGGTTGTTCCTGACGTCGGCCAGTGGCCGGTTCACCGGCAGCTGGGCGAAGTTCGGGCCGCCCAGCCTGATCAGCTGGGTGTCGAGGTAGGAGAAGTTACGAAACTGCAGCAGCGGATCGTTGGTGAAGTCGATGCCGGGCACCACGTTGGCGGTGTGGAACGCGACCTGCTCGGTTTCGGCGAAGAAATTGTCCGGGTTGCGGTTGAGCACCATCTTGCCCACCGGGCGGACCTCGACTTGTTCCTCCGGGATGATCTTCGTCGGATCCAGCAGGTCGAAGGGGAACGCGAACTCGTCGCGCTCGGCCACCAGCTGGACACCGAGCTCCCACTCCGGGAAGTCGCCGGCTTCGATGGCGTCCCACAGGTCGCGGCGGTTGTAGTCGGGGTCCTTGCCGGCGATTTTCTGGCACTCATCCCACACCAGCGAGTGCACGCCGAGGCGCGGCTTCCAGTGGAACTTCACGAACGTGCCCTCGCCTTGCGCGTTGACGAGGCGGAACGTGTGCACGCCGAAGCCCTGCATCATCCGATAGCTGCGCGGCAACGCCCGATCCGACATCAGCCACATGATCGTGTGCAAGGTCTCCGGCTGCAGCGAGACGAAATCCCAGAGCGTGTCGTGCGCGGAAGCCGCCTGCGGGATCTCGTTGTGCGGTTCGGGTTTGACCGCGTGAACGAAGTCGGGAAACTTGATGCCGTCCTGGATGAAGAACACCGGGAAGTTGTTCCCGACGAGGTCGTAGTTGCCCTGCTCGGTGTAGAACTTGGTGGCGAAGCCGCGCACATCGCGCACCGTGTCCGCCGAGCCGCGCGAACCCGCTACCGTGGAAAACCGCACGAACACCGGCGTCTGTTTGCCCGGCGTCGTCAGGAACTTCGCCACGGTGTACTCGGAGAGCGAGTCGTCGTAGGGCTCGAAGTATCCGTAGGCGCCGGCGCCACGGGCATGCACCACCCGCTCCGGGATCCGTTCGTGGTCGAAGTGGGTGATCTTCTCCCGGGCGTGAAAGTCCTCCAGCAGCGTCGGGCCGCGCTCACCCACGGTCAGCGCGTCGTCGGTGTGGTCCACCCGCACGCCCTGCTGGGTGGTCAGGTAGCCGGTTTCGCGATTGACCCGAGACTGGTCGAGCTGTTGTTGCTTGGAGTTCGGACCGCTGTCCGCCATTGGTATTTCCTCTCGCCGCACCGACATGTCGGCGGGTACCCAGGTGTGGCGACGACAAACGATGGCGTGGCGCCGGGTGGACTGGACGCCGACGGAACTGGGTACATCCGATTCAGACATAGAAGCCCACCGGCAGGAGGTGTGTGGTGGCCGCACGTGACGTGGTAGAGATCCGGGTCGGCGCCCCGGACAACGTTCTGGAGATCCAGATCGGCACCCTGGAGGTGGACGTGCCGAGATCGGTCGGCTACTTCGGCGGGCTGGCGGCCGCGGTGGCGCTGGGCCTCATCGAACCGCCGCTGGCACTGTTCATCGCCGCGGTACCGGTGTTCAAGGCGTTGACCAACACCGCCCTACCCAGTCCTGTGCGGGCCGTGGGTGAGGTGCTCGAGGGCGCCGCCAAACCGGTCGGCAGCGACGCCGACGGTGTGATCCAGCTGAAAGACCAGCGCCGGTCCGCCACCAAGGTCGCGGAACTCGCACCAAAGCGCGGTCGGCGGCGCGCTGCCAGCCGCACCAGCTAGCGCGCTGACGCGAACGTGCACCCCCTGCGATTTCGGGCCGGTTTTTTCGCAATGGCTGCACGTTGGCGACGTCAGTGCGACGCCCGACTTGCGCCGCGTCGGCGTCACACCTCGTGGAGGCTGAGGATGCCATCCTCGATGGCGCGGGCCAGCAGCGCCGACTTGGTCGGCGCCGGGCGGCCGGCCGCGGCGTATTTGGCGCGCACTCGCTGCAGATGGGTGCGCACGGTGCTGGGCGCGATGTAAAGCCGCTTGGCGACAAGGTCTTTGCTCTCGGTCTGGAACCACGCGACAAGCACCTCCTTTTCGCGCTGCGACAAGCTCGGCCGGCCCGCGGCGCGGTCGTTGAGCAGCGCCTTGGCCATTCGTGGCCCCAGATACGGCGTTGTCGAGGAGGCGGCGTGAATGGCCTCGATCAGGTGGGCCTTGCCCTCGGACTTCACCAGGTAGGTCACCGCGCCGATGTCCAGGCAGGTCAGGATGATCTCGTCGGTGGTGATGTGCGAATAGATGATCACCCGCCGCCCGGACTCGCACAGTCGGCGCAACGTATCGAAATCCGGTCGGCTGCTGTCGATCTGGAGATCGAATAGCACCACGTCGACGTCGTCGTCGGGCTGCGGGTAGCGCTGCAGGAACTGCTGCGGGTCGACGAAGTTGTCGACGAACTCGATCGGCGGATCGGCGTTGGCGCACCACGCCTCGATGCCGGCATGGACCACGTCGTGGTCGTCGATGATCACGGCGCGCACGGCGGCGCGCGGTGAGTCGGCCGATGGCCCTGTCACTCGATCCCCTCATGTCGCGTCGGCTTGACCCGACTCGGTTACCCCGCGGCGCGGGTAACTATTGCGACGATGCCGGTTCAGGCCGCGGCGCGGACGATGCTGCTGCACGGGTCCGCCGCTTCTTCAGCGATTCCACCAGCCGCGTCGCCTCTGCCAACTCGGTGTGCAGCCGCACCAGCCGCTCCGGCACTTCGGCGGCGATCCGCGAGCGGGATCGACGCCGCGCCCAGCGCTGCTCGGCGGCATCGATACGCGCTTTCAAGTCGGCGATCTCGGCCTCCAGCACGGCGACAAACAGCGACGCCTGCACGACTTCACCCGGTCTCACGCGCCCGACGGTACATCGACGTGGCTCGGTGTTTCGTGAAGTCAGCGGCCCGCCAGTTGACTCGCGGTTGGGCTCCGAAACCGGCCAGTCCGCCAACCGGCGGCGATCGTTCGACGCGGGCGGGCGGGACGAGTGCCGCGATGCAGCGCCAGGGGCAGGAACTGGCCCCGCCGGGCCGCGAGGGCCCAGCGGGGCCAGTGCTTGGGTTACGGCGGGCCGGAGGCCGTTACTGCTGGCCCGGCGGAGGCCGTTACTGCTGGCCCGGCGCCTGGTTCTGCGGACCGGTCGGCGCGGGCGGCGGCAGCGGCGGGTTCTGCGGGCCGGGTTGCCCCGGCTGGCCCGAGTTCTCGAAGCCGGTCGGCTGGACCGACGGGTTTGGCGTACCCGCTGGTGCGCAGAACACCTTCACCACCTGCCCGGGAGGCAGGCCAAGGTCCGAAGCGACGGGACCCTGCAGGGTGGCAACCTGCCGCCAGTCAGCGGTGCCGGAAGGGCCCTGAGTGCCGTTGGCCGACGGGGTCGGCGCCGGGGCGTTCTGCCCGACGACGCAGGTGGGACCCTGCCCGTTGGCAGCCGGAACCGCCGGCGACCCCGGAGTCGTGGGACCCTGCGGGTTCGCGTCGGGAACAGCCGACGGGTTCGAATTGGTGGAACCTTGGCCGTTGGCGCCGGTAGCAGGCGGCGGAGTCGGATTCGGCGCCGGGTCCGCCCATGCCAGTCCAGCGAGCGGAACGGCCATGGCGCCAGCTGCCAGACCACCAGTCAGCAACTTCTTCAGCACGGTTTGCTCCCTACTGTTGTTTGTTACTCCCGACCCGGGGGCTCGTTATTGACGCCACTAGATGCAGCCTAAACCCAGCAAACGCGATATAGTTCTGGAAGCAACGATATCGCCGTGGCGAATCGGGGATGGCCTCGTACAACCCGCGGCGTGGCGATCGTCACTTCTGTTGCCAGCAAACGAGTGGTCGCGGCGGCTTGGCATGGGCTCGCGGTCAGAGGATGTGCAGCCCGTTGAGGCGCACGTACGCTTCAGCGGCCGCGATACCGGCCAGCCACGCGATCAAGCCGGCGGCCACATGGGTAAGGCTGTGACCGACTGGACCCAAACCGGGTCCCAGTAGCGCCGGCAGGTCGTGCCAGACGAAGGCGCGAGGCGCTCCATAGATCGGGTCGGCGAGATAGAACAGCAGGTACGGCAACCCCAGATGCGCCATCCAGAGCAGGGTGCGGCGCAGCTCCCGGCGCTGGCGCCAGCGCCGGATCAGCGGTTGGTAGCCGACCGGCAGCAGAACCGACACCAGGTTGCCGACGCCCAGCCAGGCGAGGATCGGCAGCGTGACATTGGGAATGGTCACCAGCAACCGGGTGGGGGGCTCGGTGCACACGGTCAACATCACCGCCGCGCTCAACGTGGGTAGTCCCACGATCACCAGCAGCGCGATGTTCTTGGCCAGCAGGATGCGCCACAGCGGGGTGCCCTCGTGCAACGCCTTGACGACTCGGGCGTTGTCCGCGCCCAGCACGTTGGTCGTGGTGACGTCGGCCAGGATGAACGACGAGAAGTAGGTGCCGACCAGAACAACCCAGTCGCGGTGTGCCTCGGCCCGGATCGGCTGAACCAACAGCCACGCCAGTGACAGGGCCAGGTTCACCGCGACACCGGAAAGCCAGGCCCGCGGCGGGACGAAGGCCCACCGGACTTCGGCGCCGACGGCAGACCACAGACTCCGTTGAAGCTCGCCGGCGGCGCCGGCCGCCGCGAACGGCCGCGGCAGCGACGACCGAACGACCCGTCTCAAGACGGCTCGAGCGGTGACCGGCAGATGCAAATGGGCTGACAACGTTCGCTACCCAGCTCCGGGTCGGTGGACGTGGTGGGATACCCGTGGGCGGTCCCAGTCAACCGGGCGGGGCCGCCGGCCCGCGATCAGGCAAGATGTTCTCATGGACAGGGCTCCAAGCGTGCCGCACCGACCGGCCGCGGATGAGCGCGCCGACGACGATGGCATTCAATGACCGCCTGTATCGGCTGCTGCGGCTGCCGATGCCGGTGCTGTCGCTGCGCACCATCGTCATCGTCGCCGCGCTGTCGGTCATCGCGGTTGTCATCGCCATAGGCACCTGGGTGTGGATCGGCATCACCAATGACCAGTACAGCCAACTGGACCGGCGACTGGATTCAGTGAGCAGCCTTGGTGACGTCGGCACACTGCTGCCCAGCGCACTGCACTCGGACGGCAGCCCGCCCGCCCCGGACGGCAGCCTGGTCCGCACGGTGCGAATCGGCGCCCAGATCGTGTCGGTACCCAGCGACATCGTGCTGCCCGCCCTGCCGGCGGGGTACGCCGACACCACCATCAACGGCGTCCACTATCGGGTCCGCACCTTCGCCGCAGGTCCGGCCTCGGTCGCGCTCGGTGCGCCGCTCGCCGAAGCCCAGGCGCGGATCAACGAACTGCACCTGCGGGTGCTGTTGATCTGCGGCGGTGTCATCGTCGGGACCTTCTTGGTCGGTTGGGTGATGTGGCTGATCATGATCAACCCATTTCGGCTGCTGGCACAGCAGGCCCGTGCCATCAACGCCCAGTCCAACCCCGACGAGGTACAGGTGCACGGGGTGTGGGAGGCCGTGGAAATCGCCGAGGCGGTCGAGGGCATGCTGGCGCGCATCGGCAACGAGCAACAGCGCACGAAGGCCGCGTTGGAGTCGGCCCGCGACTTCGCCTCCGTCGCCTCCCACGAGCTGCGCACTCCACTGACCGCCATGCGCACCAACCTGGAGGTGCTGTCCACTCTGGATCTGCCTGCCGAGCAGCGCAAAGAGGTGATCGGCGACGTCATACGCACCCAAAGCCGGATCGAGGCCACGCTGACGGCGCTGGAGCGCCTGGCGCAGGGTGAACTGACCACCGTCGAGGACCACGTCCCGGTTGACATCACCGAGCTGCTCGACCGCGCCGCCCACGACGCCATGCGCATCTACCCCGACCTGAACGTGTCGCTGGTGCCGTCGCCGACCGTGCTGATGCTGGGGCTGCCCACGGGGCTGCGGCTGGTGATCGACAACGCCATCGCCAACGCCGTCAAACACGGCCGCGCCACCCGGGTACAGCTTTCGGCGATCAGCTCTCGCGCCGGCGTGGAGATCGCCGTCGACGACAACGGCACCGGTGTGCCCGAGGAGGAACGCGCCGCGGTCTTCGAACGGTTCTCCCGCGGGTCGACGGCATCGCGTTCGGGCTCGGGCCTGGGGCTGGCGCTGGTCGCCCAGCAGGCCGATTTACACAGCGGCACAGCGTCGCTGGAAGCCAGCCCGTTGGGCGGCGCGCGACTGCTGCTGCGGCTGCCCGGGCCGCCGCCCAACGGAGACGAACCGCAGTTCTGAGGCGCTGTCGCGGCCGCTGTCAAAGTGCCGTGTCTAAATCCGCGAAACGTTTCGTCATCGTGGGAGAAACGTGAGAACTGGGCGAAAATCACCCCTGCGGGGGGTGTCCCGTCGATGCGCGGGGGGTAGCGTCGCCTGCAAGGGTTGAGATCACAGCCTGTGTGAAAACGCAATCGATACACAGGCGATCCCTTGCTCGCGTAGAGCGCGTTTTCCGACCGAATCAGCGACACAATCGATGATGGGTTGGACGATGGCCATTGTTCACAACAGACCTAACACGCCCACAGCGCCCTGCGCGGGCCACGCGGTGATTGACTGTCAGCGCGCACGTGTGACCGCTCGGACTTCCGACGCGTCGACCGTAGTCGCCGTCAGCGGCGAGATCGACGCGTGCAATGCCGAGCCGGTGGGCGAGTGCTTACGCGGATTCGTCGCGCCTGACCGGGTCCTCATTGTTGATCTCGGGGGCTTGGGCTTCCTTGGGGTCGAGGGCCTTACCGGGCTCTTCAGGGTCGGCACCGAGTGCGCCGCGGCCGGAGCCCAGTGGGCCCTGGTGACCAGCCACCCGGTGCGCCGGCTGCTTCGTGTCGCCGACCCCGAGCGCACGCTGCCGGCCGTGGGCTCGATGATGGAGGCAGCGCAGCGGTTCTAGGCGCGTGGTGCACACGGGACAAACTTCGCCGCCCAAGCGACGAACGCCGCGGCCGCCGACCCGACTGAGCACCCGGACAAACAAACGACCGGCAATTACACGACGCTATTGATCGTAATTCATCAATCGTCATATTGTCCGGCGGCCAGCCAGTAAGAGAATTGCCCAGCCATTCCGCGATGTGTACTGTGGTGCAGCAGCACACGCATAATGGAGGACATGATGGCTGAGCGAATAGTGCGCCAGCTTATCGACGATCTCGACGGCAGCGAGATCCCCGATGGCAAGGGTGAATCAATAGAGTTCGCTTTCCGTGGAGTTTCCTACCGGATTGATCTCAACAACGCCAACGTCGCCAAGCTGGAGCGGGCGCTGGCGCCATACATCGGATCCGCGGCGAAGACCGGCGCATCCCGACGCCGCGGACGCGGGCGCAGAAACGGCAGAACAGATGGTTCGTCGAAAGAAGGACTATCGGCTATTCGAACCTGGGCGGCCAAGCACGGACACACTGTCAGCTCCCGTGGCCGCATCCCAAGCAAGGTCGTCGAGGCTTACCAAGCCGCCCACAGCCGCTAAAACGAAATAGCGCACACCGGCGCTGCGGTGCAATTGAACATTGGACATTTTCGCCGGTAGACAATCGGTTCAAAAAGTGACAAGCGCCGGCAGGCGTGCGCCGTCACCTGCCGTCCTGCCAGGAAACCGAGACGCGTGAAACCTCCCGGGGACACAGGTCGTGAGCAGCCCAGTAGACGATGACCTCCGACTCCGCAAGCGTGAAGAAGTCGCCGTCGGCCCCATGGGACACCCGCGACACCTCAGCTGAGCCGCTTTGACCGCGCTGCAGCTCCCCGCACACGTTGCTGCCGACCAACTGCGTCACCCCATGACCGACACCATGCTCGCGTACGTGCGCGACATAGTTGACATCGCGGTCGCCCGAATGGCCGGCCATCGCCGTCACCACGTATGCCGAGCAGCTGGCGAACAGCAGAAGCCCCACCGCTGCCCCCAACACCTCGGCGACCAACGTCGTCTTTCTGTGCGCCGCGCCGCTGCGCATACCGGAAGTGTTACCCGGGGGAGGAAAAGAAGCCACCGGAACACCGAGACCAATTCGGACAGCCGGTGCGGGACCTGGCCGGCCACACCGGGTGGGTGAACAGCAGCCAACGCGCAGCCGTCAAACCGGCTGCGGACCGGTGAATGGCCGGGTCGCGGCGGCGGCCTTGGTCGGACATGATGTCGGGGTGTCGGCGGAGTTCTCGGGTGACGTTGGTGGCCAATCGCACATGAGGGTTGTCGCGAGGGCGAAGACGCGGCCGATAAACGACGCGGACCTGGCTCAGGCGCGGGTGTTCGAAGAGATATTGCAGCAAGAGCTTGCCGAACTCGAGCAGCTCGTCGCAGCCGCCGCTGCGCGCCGTGCGAATCGAATCCACCGTGACGGCGCGGCGCTACAACCATCCGACGAGCTGGTGCGGCTGCGCGGCCGGCTCACGGAGGTACAGCGCCTACTGGGCGCGTTGCGTCACCGATTCCTGTAACGCACCCGATCGCGGCTACTGTGGGTTGGCACAGTCATGGCCGCTGAAGTTCGCAATCCGCCGACGGCGTTCCTCGGGAGTCGTCTCGTCGTCGCAATCCTGTGCGCCACCGCAATCGCCGGATGTGCTTCGTCCGAAACCGGCCCGCACCGCGCCCCGCCGGGCGGTGTCGCGATCTTCAACAACCGGTCCGCCGCCGACCTGATCGCCGCCATCGAGGGCAGCGGCCTGCCGGCGCCGAATGCCCGAAACGGCACCACCAGCGAATGCCCGGCGGTCGGCTGCACAGACAAGGTCGACACCGACACCGTGTCGATCATGAAATTCCCCACCACCGGCAAGGCGGAGTTGTACGCGGGAGCAACGCAGCACTGTTTTCAGATCGCGGACGTGGTGCTCACCTTCGCACCGACAGTGTCCCCGAACCAGCAGCGCCAATACGAACAGGTGGTCACCCGAGAGATTCAGTGACCCGCCGCCGCGTCGTCGCCATCGTTGCGCAGATTGGGTCCACTATGTGGACGTGACACCGCCGACAAGCGTCGAGGCGGCCCTGGGCCACCACTTTGGCCAGCTGTCATTGCTGCACGGTTGGCTGCCGGTGGCCATGCAACTGAGCACTGCGGTGGTGCTTCTAATGGCAATCGGTTGGCGATCGCGCCGGTGGCGCACGACCTGGCTGCCAGCGACGCTGGCGTTCGGCGCCGTATTTGTGGCGCTGGCACATTGGTACATCGGCTCCATCGGCGTGGCCGGCGATCCGGCACCGCGTTCGCTGTGGGCGTGGCTGGCGGCCACCGGCGTCGCGGTCGCCGTGTCGGTGCTCGGGTGGCGCGGCGCACGGTGGTGGCGGCGCGGGCTGTCGATCACGGCGGTGCCGCTGTGCCTGCTGAGCGCCGCGCTTGCGGTGAACCTCTGGGTGGGCTACTTCCCGACCCTGCACGCCGCGTGGAACCAGCTCACCGCGGGCCCGCTGCCCGACGAGACCGACCGGATCGCCGTCACCGCGATGCAGGTGACGGGCAAGCGGCCGGCGAAGGGTGTGGTGGTCCCGGTGGCGATCAGCGGCGCGTCGAAGTTCAAGCACCGCCGCGAACTGGTGTACCTGCCGCCGGTGTTCTTCGCGCACAAGCCGCGGCCGCGACTGCCCGCCGTGATCATGATCGGTGCACAGATGAACACGCCCGCGGATTGGCTGCGGGCCGGCAACGCGATCACCACGATCGACGACTTTGCCGCCGCACACCGCGGCAACGCGCCGGTGTTCGTGTTCGCCGACCCTTCCGGGGCGTTCAACAACGACACCGAATGCGTCAACGGCAGCCGCGGCAACGCGGCCGACCACCTCACCAACGACATCGTCCCATTCATGATCTCCAACTTCGGGGTGAGCAACGATCCCGCCAAATGGGGCGTCGTCGGGTGGTCGATGGGCGGCACCTGCGCGCTCGACCTGACGACCATGCACCCCGAGCTGTTCAGCGCATTCGTCGACATCGCCGGAGACGCCGGACCCAATTCCGGTAATCGGGCCGAGACCATCGCCAGCCTCTTCGGCGGCGACGAAAGGGCCTGGGCAGCCTATGATCCCAAGACGGTTATCAACCGTCATCGCACGTACAACGGGATAGCCGGGTGGTTTGCGGTGGCGCACGGCGCGGGAAGCTTCGCCGGCAAGGTCGCCAACCCCGAAAACCAGGACGTCGCAGCGCGGACGCTTTGTGCGCTCGGCAGCGCCAAGGGGATCAGGTGTGCGGTGATCGGCGAACCCGGGAGGCATGACTGGCCTTTCGCCGCAAGGGCATTCGCCGATGCACTGCCGTGGCTGGCCGGCCGGCTCAGTACGCCCGGCGTGGTGGGCCGGCCGTTACCCGGTTTTGCGCCGGTGTTGAACCCATCACACGTAGGGCGGGCGATCACGCCGCCTGTAGCAGGTGGATGATCATCTCCCAGAAGCCCTCGGGCACCGCATAAGGAGCGTAAAACCCGGTGCGGGTGAAGACGTCGCCAAAACGCGCGAGCAGCCCCTCGGCCACCTGATGCGGGGGCGCGACGATCGCGAACTCGTGCAGCATCTCGTCGGTGATCCGGCGTCCCATCGCCTCCCACTCGCCACGCTTGGACATCGCGTTGAGTTCGCCGTTCAGCTCTGACCACCCGTGCAGCTCAAGGACGGGCCGATAGGCCGGCGTGGAGGCGTAGAACGCGATTTGCCTGCGCACCGCGGCGTCGGCGGCCGTCATCTGATCGTCATCGGCGCCGGTGACAATGAAGGGCAGTCCGCTGACCTCGAACCCGCTCAAATCGTCTCGGCCGGCCGCCGCCCGGCCACGCGCTAACGCGGGCAGCGTCACCTCGCGCAGATAACGCTCGGTCGTGAAGCCGTGCACGAAGAAGCCGTCCGCCACCTCACCGGCGACCTCGGTCATGCGCGCACCGACACCGGCGAGAAGGATGGGCGGATTGCCGTACGGGTTCGGGCCGGGGTTGAAGAACGGCGTCATCAGGGTATGGGTGTAGAACTCGCCGACGAACCGCAGCGGCTCACCGCTGGCCCAACTACGCCAGATCGCGCGCATCGCAAGTAGATACTCGCGCATCCGTCCTGCCGGTGCCGACCACGGCATCGAAAAGCGTTTGGTGATATGGGCTTTCACCTGTGAGCCAACGCCGAGCAGGAACCGCCCCTGCGAGTAGAGCTGAAGGTCGTTGGCCACCATCGCCAGCGACATCGGATTGCGGGCAAATGTCACCGCGATCGCCGTGCCGAGTTGCAGCCGCTCGGTGCGGCTGGCGGCGATGGCCAGCAGCGGGAACGGATCGTGCTGGGTTTCGGGCAGCCAGGCGCCGTCGTAGCCGCGCTTCTCCGCCGACACCGCAACGTCGGAGTCGCTGGGCCGGCCGGTTAGGGTGATATCGACCTTCACGGCGGTCAACCATATGTGCCCGGTGGTTAGCAGCCGGCGGCGGTGGGGTATGGGGATCGCGCGGGCTCGCAACGACGGGAGTCTTTCGACCGCAGGATTCGGAGCCAATGGAAGCGATATGACCGTACCGGACCGAGAGCAACCCAACCGCGACCAAGAGCTGGAGAAAATCGTGGACCAGCTCGACGAAAACGTCGCCGGGGAACGCGAAGCCGAGGGTGTTCCCGGCAAGCCCAGCGACCGTGAAAACGCCGCCGTCGAGGGAACCGCAGACGAGCCGCCGGACTAATGGCTCGGCTGCGGACTGCCGACCTCGGATCGGTCACCGGAGGCGGCGAAGTCCTCGATCAACTCCACCACCTCGGTCGGTGCTTCGACCTGGGGGAAGTGACCGACGTGCGGGAGTACCTCCAGCCGGCTATCAGCGCGCGCGGCGTGCGCGGCGTACGCGTGATCGACCGGGATGATGCTGTCCTGCTCGCCCCAGATCGCCATCAGCGGTAGCTCAGCGCGCAGCTCGAGCCGGTTGAGCGCGCTGACGGCCTGGCCGCGGTGATCGACGACGGATCGCAACGTGCGCAGAAACGACTGGCGCGTCTGACGATCCGACAGGGACGAATACGCGCTCCACAGCTCGGCGCCGCGCGGCGATTGAATGCCGGCGCTCGTCAGCCACGACCTGAGCTTGTTGCCGACGCTGAGCACCGGCTGCGGCGCGATCACCGGCAGCATCAGCTCCGCGCCGGGCGCCGCCAGCAGCCGCAGCACCATGCCGACATCGGGGCCAAGGCCGCCGCTGCTGATGAGGACCAGCCTCCTGCAGTAGTCGGGGTGTTGGTAGACAAGCTGCATCGCGACACCGCCGCCCAGTGAGTGTCCGACCACCGTGGCTTGGCTGATGCCGAGTTCATCGAGAAAATCGCGCAGCCAAACGGCGAACGCGCCCAGCGAGTAATCCCCGCGGGGTTTGGCCGACTCGCCGTGGCCCAGCAGATCCGGCGCCACCACGCGGAATTTCTTCGACAGCTGCGGCATGACGGCCCGCCAGGTCACCGAGCTGCCGGCCATGCCGTGGATCAACAGCAGCACTTCGCCGGCACCGCAGTCGCGGTACGCCACCCGGTCGCCGTGCAGCTCCAAAAACTTCGGCTCAATCACCGAACCGGTACCCCCTGCTCGCCCGTCCTCATCGACCATGGTGGCAGAAAACACCGGGGACCGCTGCTCGGCGGTGGATAAGGTACCCGCTAACGAGTACGTTTGTGCTGGTCCACCGAGTACGAGGCTCAGGAGGCCGGGGTGTCCGACAAGGTCTATGTCGTCGGCGTGGGGATGACAAAGTTCGAGAAGCCGGGACGACGCGAGGGTTGGGACTACCCCGACATGGCGCGCGAAGCGGGGACCAACGCGCTAGCGGACGCCGGCATCGATTACCCCGAGGTCGACCAGGGCTACGTCGGCTACGTCTATGGCGAATCGACGTCGGGCCAGCGGGCGCTTTACGAGCTGGGCATGACCGGTATCCCGATCATCAACGTCAACAACAACTGCTCCACCGGATCGACCGCGCTGTACCTGGCCGCGCAGGCGATTCGCGGCGGGCTGGCCGACTGCTGCGTCGCGCTGGGCTTCGAGAAGATGAAACCGGGTTCGCTGGGCTCCACCTATGACGACCGCGCCCAGCCGATGGACAAGCACATCAAGGCGATGGCGGAGCTCTCCGAAGTGGCGTTCCCGCCGGCGCCGTGGATGTTCGGCGCCGCCGGCCGCGAGCACATGAAGCAATTCGGCAGCACTGCAGAGCATTTCGCGAAGATCGGCTACAAGAACCACAGGCACTCGGTGAACAACCCCTACGCGCAGTTTCAGGATCCCTACACACTCGACGACATTCTGGCCTCGCGGATGATCTATGAGCCGCTGACCAAGTTGCAGTGCTCGCCAACCAGTGATGGGTCCGCCGCGGCGATACTCGCCTCGGAAGCGTTCCTCGACAAACACGACCTGGCCGGCCAGGCGGTCGAGATCGTCGGGCAGGCAATGACCACCGACTTCGCTGACAGCTTCGACGGAACGGCCAAGGGTCTGATCGGCTACCACATGAACGTCCAGGCGGCGCAACGGGTGTACGACCAGTCCGGGCTCGGGCCGGAGGACTTCCAGGTGATCGAGCTGCACGACTGCTTCTCGGCCAACGAGCTGCTGCTGTATGAGGCGCTCGGATTGTGCGGTGCCGGCGAGGCCCCCAAGCTCATCGACGACAACGAAACGACCTACGGCGGCCGCTGGGTGGTCAACCCGTCCGGCGGACTGATCTCCAAGGGCCACCCGCTGGGAGCTACCGGTCTTGCGCAGTGTTGTGAGTTGACGTGGCAGCTCCGCGGGACCGCCGACAGGCGGCAAGTCGACACCGTCACCGCGGCCCTGCAGCACAACATCGGGCTGGGCGGCGCAGCTGTCGTCACCGCGTACCAGCGCGCGGACCGGATGGGCTGACAATGGCGCATGGATCGGCGAGCGACGACGAGCTGTCGTTCGACGATAGCGGCCTCGACACCTGGGGCAGCGCGGAACGGTTCGAGGTCAGCCGGGACAGGATCGTCGACTACGCCGAAGCCACCAACGATCCGATCGCCGCGCACCGCAGCGGCGAGGTCGCGCCACCGGTTTTCGGGATCGTCCCGGTGTTCGGGTCTCTGGCCACACCGGCGGTCGGCGTGTTGCCGGCACAGCTGGTGCCGCGAATCGTGCACGGCGAGCAGGATTTCCACTTTTACAGGCCGATCTACCCCGGTGACACGCTGGTGTCACGGGGCAAGATCATCGGGTACGCGGGCCTGGAGAAGGGCACTCCGTGCGCGATCCTGCTGGAATGCCGCGCCGAGGACGGCGAACTGGTCAACGAACAGTACGTGACGTTCTTTGTTCGCGGATTCAACGCCGGAAAGAAGGCGGGAGAGCTGGGCCCCAGCCACAAGTTCGACGAACTGTTACACCAGCAAGCACCACTGGCCACGGCGACCGCGCACGTCGACGACGACCAAACCTACCGCTATGCGAAGGCGTCCGGTGACCCGATGCCGATCCACGTCGACGAGAACTTCGCTAAAAGCGCAGGGCTGCCGGGCATCATCGCGCACGGCCTGTGCACCATGGCGATGACGTCGTGGGGCGTGCTGACCGAGGTCGGCGGGTCCGACGTGCATCGGCTGAAGCGGTTCGCGGTGCGATTCGCCAAGATGGTCTTCCCCGGGAATGACCTTGAAACGCGCATCTGGAGGGCAGGCTCCCACGACGGCATGATGAGCTACGCGTTCGAAACCGTCCGCGGACAAGATTTGGTGATCACCGACGGGCGTGCCGAAATCGCCGACGCATGACCGGCGCTATGGGTGTCGGGCCGCCAAGGGCCGCGACGAGATCATGAGCCGACGTTTACCCGTGCGAAAACAGGTCAATCATCATTTCCAGACAGGATTTCAGCGTCGAACATCCGCAGGAGCGCAACGATGAATCTCGGTGACCTCACGAGCTGGGTGGAAAAGCCGATCGCAGCAATGTCCAGCCTGATCAACACACCCAACTCAGCGGGCCGATACCGACCTTTCTACCTGCAGAACCTGGTCGACGCCGCGCAGGGCCGCACCCTCGAGGATGCGGTCGAGGGCAAGACCATCCTCATCACCGGCGCGTCATCGGGCATCGGCGAGGCGACAGCGAAGAAGATCACCGACGCCGGCGGCGACGTGGTGCTGGTGGCGCGCACCCGGCAGAAGCTCGAAAAGGTCGCCGACGAGCTCCGCGGTTCGGGAGGAACCGCCCACGTGTACCCGTGCGATGTGTCGGACATGGATGCCATCGCAACGATGGCCGATCAGGTACTGACCGATCTCGGCCGCGTCGACATCCTGATCAACAACGCCGGCCGTTCGATACGGCGCTCGCTGGAATTGTCCTATGACCGCATCCACGACTACCAGCGCACAATGCAACTGAACTATCTGGGAGCGGTCCAGCTGATACTGAAGTTCATTCCCGGCATGCGCGAACGCGGCTTCGGCCAGGTGATCAACGTCTCGTCGGCCGGTGTTCAGATGCGCGCCCCGCGCTTCGGCGCCTACATCGCCAGCAAGGCCGCGCTGGACACGCTTTGCGATTCATTGCAGGCCGAAACCGTAGCGGACGGCGTGAGATTCACAACCGTGTTCATGGCATTGGTCCGGACGCCGATGATCAGCCCGACCAAAGTCTACGAACGCTTTCCGGCACTGACGCCCGAGCAGGCCGCCGGGGTGCTCGCCGACGCGATCGTGCACCGACCGCGTCGGGTCAGCCCGCCGTTCGGGCAGTTCGCGGCCTTCGCCGACGCGGTCAGCCCGATGCTGATGGACTTCGTCCGCAACCGCGGATTCACGCTGTTCGACGACTCCGATGCCGCCCAAGGAGAGGAATCCTCAAGTGAGCCAGTACGATTCGACAAACGAAGCGAAACGTTCGTGCGTGCCACCCGCGGTATTCATTGGTGACCGGCGATGAGTCTTCCTGCGCCGAGCGCCGACGCAACCGTGGTCATCACCGGCGCCTCCTCGGGTATCGGCACCGAGCTCGCGCGTGGCCTGGCCCGCCGCGGTTATCCGCTGCTGCTGGTGGCCAGGCGCCGGGAGCGCCTCGACGAGCTCTCCGACGAACTGCGGTCCGAGCACTCCGTGGCCGTCGAGGTGATGCCACTAGATCTCGCGGACGGCGCGTCGCGTGAGCAGCTCACCCAGCGCATCACCAACGAGCCGATGGCCGGGGTCTGCAACAGCGCGGGCTTCGGCACCAGCGGTCCCTTCCATGAGCTGCCGATCGAGCGGGAACGTGAGGAGGTCACGCTCAACGTCACCGTTTTGATGGAACTCACGCATGCCGCATTGCCCGGGATGATTGCGCGCGGCGCCGGGTCGGTGCTCAACATCGCGTCGATCGCGGGGTTCCAGCCGATGCCCAACATGGCCGTTTATTCGGCCACCAAGGCGTTCGTGCAGACGTTCTCGGAGGCTGTGCACGAGGAACTGCACGGCACCGGGGTGTCGTGCACCGTGCTGTGCCCGGGACCGGTGCCCACCGAGTGGGCCGAGATAGCCGACGCGCACCAGTACAGCATCGGCCTCGCCCAGGTTTCACCGCACGACGTCGCCGAGGAGGCGATCCGCGGCATGCTCGCAGGCAAGCGCAGCGTGATCCCGGGACTGGTGCCCAAAGCCGCCAGCCTGGGCGGCAGGTTCACCCCGCGCAGCCTATTGCTTCCCGCGCTGCGCCTGGGCCGACAAATCAGGAGCTAACCGCCGGCTCGGCGTTGTCTAGTAGCGGTTGGGCAGCTGCTCGACCCAGTCGCGCGGCACACGGCCTCGTGGACCCGGCACCGGTTGGTCTTCGGGATGGCTGAGCGGTGCGGCCAACTCGGGCCCGTCGACGTAGTCGTTGGTTTCAAAATTCCAGAACCAGTCCTCGCCGGGCTCGAACGACCGCATCACCGGATGCCCGGTCGCGCGCCAGTGCGCCGTCGCGTGCCGCGCCGGCGAATCGTCGCAACACCCGATGTGGCCGCACGCCGCGCAGCGGCGCAGGTGAACCCACCAGCCGCCGGCGGCGTCGCACTCCACGCAGCCGGTGCCGCTGGGCGGGACGGACGGATCGACAACCTTGAGCTTCATCACCTTCCCCTTCCGACCTTTGCGACCGTGGGTATCTGACTGGCGTTGGCCGCGGCCGCCGACTCGGCCAGTTCCGTCAGCAGAGGGGGCACATCCGAGCGCGACACCACCGCTTCGATGAACACCATCTCGTCGCGGTGTGCCGCGGCGGCGGTGACGGCGTCGTCGAGTTCGCCGCAGGTCGTGGCTCGAAAGACCAGATGCGCGCCAACGCCGAGCGCTCTGGGCACGTCGAGCCAGTTCCACTCCACGATGTCGTTGTAGTACGCGTCGCGTCCGTGAATCGCGCGCTCCACCGCGTAGCCGTGGTTGTTGACCACCACGACCACCGGCGCGACGCCCTCACGGCCGAACGAACCAAGTTCTGAGATGGTGAGTTGCGCGGCCCCGTCGCCGATCAGCAGCACCGGCCGCCGCTCCGGGTGGGCCAGGCCCGCGCCGAGCGCCGCGGGCAGCGTGTAGCCGATCGACGCCCACAGCGGCTGCCCGATGAATGTCACCCCACTCGGCAGCCGGTGCCCGGCCATGCCGTAGAACGACGTGCCCTGGTCGGCGAGCACGATGTTGCCCGGCGTGAGGGCCGCGGACATCCTGTCCCACAGCGCTTTCTGCGTCAACGGCTCGTCGCGTGGCGGCGCTTCGAACGGCGGATCCGACGGGGTGGCCGGCATCGGCTCGGAGCGGATGGCCCGTCGTTTCAGGATCGACGTCAACGCCTCCAGCGCCGCCTCGATGTCCAGCGGGGCGAACACCTGCCCGGCGACCACGCTCTGGTTGGGTCCGATGTCGATGGTGCGTGCCGGGTCGATGTTCTGGCTGAAAAACCCGCTGACCATGTCGGTGAATTGCACCCCTGCCGTCACCAGGACCGGGGCCTCCTCGATGGCCTTGCGCACCCGCTCATCGCTGGCGGCGCCCGCATAAATGCCCAGATACGTCGGCGAAGTCTCGTCGACCAGGCTTTTGCCCCACATCAGCGTCGCGTGCGGCACCACGTCGGCGGCCAGCAGCGCCTCGAGCTGGGGAACCACCTGCAATCGATGTACCAGCAGGTCTGCCAGCACCGTCAGCTGGTGATCGGCGATGAGTTCGGTTGCGGCGTCGACGAACAACGACAGCGCGCGCGGGCTGGTGCCGCCGGTGTAGCGGGGCAGCGGCGCGCTGGGCGGCTCAACGGGGAAGCGGGCCACGTCGGTGGCCAGCAACAGGTAGCCGGGCAGCTTTTGCTCGCGCACCTCCGACAGCACGCGATCGATGTCACGGGTGGCGGTGGCGGGCATCAGATTGGCCTGGGCGCAGGTGAATTCACGTGCGATACGCAGGAAGTGCTCGAAGTCGCCGTCGCCGAGGGAATGGTGGACGACGCGGCGGGCGCCCTGGGCGTCCTTGGACGGCGCACCGACGATGTGCACCACGGGGACGTGTTCGGCGTAGCTGCCGGCGACCGCGTTGGCCGCGGAGAGCTCGCCGACCCCGAACGTGGTGATCAGGGCCGACAGGCCGCGCAACCGGCCGTAGCCATCTGCGGCGTATCCCGCGTTGAGTTCGTTGGCGTTGCCCACCCACCGAATCCTGTTGTGCGCCACGACGTGGTCCAGGAACTGGAGATTGAAGTCGCCGGGAACCCCGAACACCTCGGTGACGCCCAGTTCGGCCAGACGGTCCAGCAGATAGTCGCCGACGGTGTAGGGCGACTCGGATGGCACACCCACAGCGATGACGGTACCCGCGCAAACGGCCCAAAGCGTTCCGTCGCCGAAACCGGCGCCGTATCGTCGCGACCATGGCTGTGCGGGAGTCCAGTGAAATCGTCATCGAAGCCGCCCCCGAAGAGATCATGGAGGTGATCGCCGACACCGAGTCGCTGCCCGAGTGGTCCGACGCCCATCAGACCTCGGAGGTGCTCGAGCGCGACGAGCGGGGGCGGCCGCTTCGCGCGAAGATGAAAGTCAAGACCGTCGGGGTCACCGACGAGCAGGTCGTCGCCTACACCTGGCATGACGACGGCGTGAGCTGGACGCTGGAAAGCGCCAAGCAGCAGCGCTCGCAGGATGCTTGCTACACCCTGATTCCCGAGGGCGACAAGACCCGGGTGAAGTTCGACATCACCATCGACCCGCTGGTGCCGCTTCCCGGCTTCTTGTTGAAGAGGGCCACCAAGGGCGTGATGGGCACCGCCACCGAAGGATTGCGGACGCGCGTGCTGCGCCAAAAGAAGGGTCGCTAATCTTTTCGTGGTGACCAACAGCGGACCCCTGGCCGGGGTGAAGATAATCGAATTGGGCGGCATCGGGCCCGGACCGCACGCCGCGATGGTGCTGGCCGACCTCGGTGCAGACGTGGTGCGGGTGCGGCGCCCCAGCGGTGGGCTGGGAATGCCCCGCGAGGACCGGGATCTGATGCACCGCGGCAAGAGGGTCGTCGACGTGGATGTGAAAAGCGACAAGCAAGCGCTGCTGGACCTGGTGGCCAAGGCCGACGTGCTGCTCGATCCGTTCCGGCCCGGGACCTGCGAACGCCTTGGCATCGGGCCCGATGACTGTGCCGCCGTCAACCCCCGGTTGATCTACGCCCGCATCACCGGGTGGGGCCAGGACGGTCCGCTGGCCATGACCGCCGGGCACGACATCAACTACCTGTCGCAGACCGGTGCGCTGGGCTCAATGGGCTACCGCGACCGGCCGCCGCTACCGCCGATGAACCTGGTCGCCGACTTCGGCGGCGGATCGATGTTGCTGTTGCTGGGTATCGTCGCCGCGCTCTACGAGCGGGAGAAGTCCGGCACGGGCCAGGTGATCGATGCGGCGATGGTCGACGGGGTCAGCCTGCTGGCGCAGATGCAGTGGACGATGAAAGCCGTCGGCACCCTGTCCGACGAGCGCGAGTCGGGCCTGCTCGATGGTGGTGCGCCGTTCTACCGCACCTACGAGACCTCCGACGGCAAGTACATGGCTGTGGGGGCCATCGAGCCGCAGTTCTTCGCGCAGCTGCTCTCCGGGCTGGGGTTGTCGGGCGACGACGTGCCCAACCAGATGGACCCCGACGCCTTTCCCCAGATGCGCAAGCTGTTCGCCGAACGGTTCGCCAGCAAGACTCGCGACGAGTGGGCACAAATATTCGCCGGCACCGACGCCTGCGTCACCCCGGTGCTGACCTGGACCGAGGCCGCCGCCGCCGAGCACCTCACCGCGCGATCCACGATCGTGCACCGCGACGGGTTCGACCAGGCCGCGCCGGCGCCGCGGTTTTCCCGCACCCCGGCCGGGGAAATCCAGCCGCCACCGACCGAGACCACCCCACTCGATCGCATCGGCTGGTAGGCCGCGCGCGGGCGCTGGCGTCACCTTCGTCGGCGCATTAACTTTTGGGTGTGGCCGTGAGAGCCTCACGAGAAGTGGTGATCGACGCCCCGCCCGAGGCGATCCTGGAGGCGCTGGCCGACGTCGCCTCGGTACCGTCGTGGTCCTCGGTGCACAAGTCGGCCGAGGTGATCGACACCTACGACGACGGGCGCCCGCACCACGTGAAGGTGACCGTGCGGGTGTTGGGCATCACCGACCAGGAGGTGCTCGAATACCACTGGGGCCGCGATTGGCTGGTCTGGGATGCCGATCAGACGTTTCAGCAGCACGCCCAGCACGTCGAATACAATTTGACGCCGGAGCCAGA
>JAFARC010000046.1 GCA_019245755.1 Mycobacteriaceae bacterium
CGGATCGGACTCCTTGTCGTGGCTGATGACCACCGGTTGCCGATGGTTGGCCACCCAGCCGGAGATGCCCGACCCCAACGGCAGCCGGATCTTGCCGACCTCGCTGTCGAACGGCGGCGTCGCGCCGGTCAGCGTCAGCGAGCGGTCGCTGTCGTCCAGCACGTGTACGAAGCAGACATCGGTCCCGGTGGCCGCGGTGATCATCCGCGCGGCCGCCGCGGCCAGCGGCTCGACACCGGGCCCGCTGGACGCCGCCTGGATCAGCTCGCGCAGCAGCGCCAGCTCGCGGTCGGCGTCGACGAGCTCGCGCACGGCGTTGGCGCCCGGGTTGGCCGCCCCGCGCCGGCTGTCGTCGCCGGACAGCGAACGGGTCATTGGTAGATACCCTCGCGCAGCGCGGTGGCCACCGCACCGGTGCGGTCGCTGACCCCGAGCTTGCGGTAGACCGACCGCAGGTGGCTTTTGACCGTCTCGTCGCCGATCATCAGCTTGCTTGCGATGCCGCGGTTGGACAGCCCGGTCACCACGTGCGACAGAATTTCGCTTTCCCGCTGCGTCAGGCCGTGCCGCGCGCCGGGCCAGAACTCGTCACGCTGCATCCGCGCCGCGGTGTCGACGGCTCGGGCGGCCATCCCCGGGTCGATCGCAGTCGCCCCGCCGTGCACGAATTCGATCTGGCGGACCAGCTCGTCGCTGCTGATGCTTTTCAGCAGATAGCCCGACGCGCCGACCCGCAGCGCCTGATACAGGTACTGCTCGTCGTCATACACCGACAGCATCACCACCTTGCGGTGCGGGGCGCGCTCCCGCAACGTCAGGCACAAGTCGAGGCCGCTGGACCCTTGCATCCGCACGTCGCACAACACGATGTCGGGATCCAAATCGTCGATCACTCGCAGCGCGCGCTCGGCCCCGACCGCCTGCCCGACCACGCGCACCCGGTCGGCGAACGCCGCAAGCATGGCCTTGAGCCCCTCGATCACCATCTCATGGTCATCGACCAGCACAATGCGCACGGGGTCGGCGGCGGGCATCGCCATGGCAACACGATAAGGCCAGTCCGCCCGGGTGGGGATACGCAATGGCCTCGGCTATCCCCCTAATGGGGGATGCCGTCCGGCGCCGAGCTGACAACCCTGGATCCGTGCCAACCACGCGGGAGGGGACACGTGCGGCACGGACATTCTGGTGGGACCGGGCACGGCCGGTTGACGCCGATGTCCGTCCTTTGCGCGCGGTGATCTTCAACATCGACGGCGCGATGGCCGACATCGATCGCGACGGCCATCGCCTCGCGTTCAATGCGGCGTTCGCGGCACACGGCCTCGAGATCGCCTGGGACGTCGCCACCTACGGCCGCCTGCTGCGCATTCCCGACGAGCACCAGCGCATCGCAACCGACCTCCATCGCCGAGGCTTCGGGAAGGCGTCAAAACCCCTTGCCACGCAACTGCTTAAGATCAAGCGCCAAGTGTTCGCCGAGTGCGTGCTCGACGGCGACGTCGGCCCGCGGTCGGGACTCATCGACGTCGTGATGAGCCTCTTCGTAGCCGGCATCTGGGTGGCTGTCGTGACCCCGCAACCGAGGGCCTGGGCCGAGCCGCTGGTCAGGCAGCTCGTCGGGGATGGCCTCATCGAAACGATCGTGACGGGCGACGACGTGTCCGACACAATCCGGGAGCCGGATCTGCACGGGCTTGCGCTGTGGGAGATGGGAATCGGCCCCGAAAGCGCGTTGGCGATCGACGGTTCGGTGGCCGGTCTCCGGACGGCGGTGACCGCCGGGTTGGCGACGATCGTCGTCCCCACCGAATACACCGCTGAACAGGATTTCACTGGGGCAGCCGAGGTTCGCCTGACCTACGAGGGCGCCGACCCGCTGCTGGCGTCGGCGTGCAAGCGGCTGCACCGGCGCTGGTGGACCGCCAGGACGCGCGCCGCGGCCTGAGCCCCGCTGACCCGTCTCAGCCCCGCCGGATCATTTCGATGACCGCGCTGAAGTCCTTGTCGGCATGATCGGCGGCGAACTTTGCGTAGATCTCGGCGGCGTGTCCGCCCAGGGGGGCCGACGAGCCAGTCGAGTTGACCGCGTCCATCGCCAAGCCCAGGTCCTTGTTCATCAACGCCGTCGCGAATCCCGGCTTGAAGTCGTTGTTGGCCGGTGAAGTGGGAACGGGCCCCGGCACAGGGCAATTGGTGTGCACTGCCCAGCAGTTGCCGGTGGCGCCGGTGATCACGTCGAACAGCGACTGCGCCGACAGACCGAGCCGCTCGGCCAGCACGAACGCCTCGCCGATCACGATCTGCTGGGCGGCCAGCACCATGTTGTTGCACAATTTGGCGGCCTGACCGGCGCCCGACGAGCCGCAGTGAATGATCTTGCCCGCCATCGGTTCCAGCACGGGTTTGCCCGTCTCCAGGGCCGCCGCCTCACCGCCCACCATGAAGGCCAGCGTGCCGGCCGCCGCACCCTTCACGCCGCCCGACACCGGGGCGTCGAGCTGGGCGAATCCGTGCGATGCGGCCAGCGAGTTGACGTGCCGTGCGTCGTCGACGGAGATCGTCGAGCTGTCGATGAACAGCGCGCCGGGCGCCGCGGCGGCCAAGACCTCGGCGTAGCACTGCTTCACCAGCTCTCCGGTGGGCAGCATCGAGATGACCACCTCGCCCTCGGCCACCGCGTCGGCGCCGCTGCCGAACACCTTCACGCCCTTCTCGGCCGCGGCCTGCGCCGCGGCGGCCACCGGATCGAATCCGCGCACGGTGTGGCCTGCCGACACCAGGTTGGCTGCCATCGGGCCGCCCATGTTGCCCAGGCCCAGGAACGCGATCGTGCTCATTTTCTTATTCCCTTCCAGCCTTGCCGGCGCTAGCCCGGGCGGCTTCGGCACGACCGATCACCACCCGCATGATCTCGTTGGTCCCCTCCAGGATCCGGTGCACCCGCAGATCCCGGACGATCTTTTCCAGGCCGTACTCGCGCAGGTAGCCGTAGCCTCCGTGCAGCTGCAACGCCGTGTCGGCCACCTCGTAGCAGGTGTCGGTCACGTACCGCTTGGCCATCGCGCACAGCTCCACCTTGTCTGGGTCGCCGTCGTCGAGCGCGGCGGCGGCACGCCACAACATCAGCCGTGACGTCTCCAGCGCCGTCGCCATGTCGGCGAGCGTGAACCTGATGGTCGGCTCGTTGATCAGCTTGGTACCGAACGCTTCCCGGTCACGCAGGTATGTGACGGCCTTGTCGTAAGCGGCCTGTGCGCCCCCCAGCGAGCAGGCGGCGATGTTCAACCGGCCGCCGTTGAGACCGTTCATCGCGATGCCGAAACCGCAGCCTTCGCCGTCGGCACCGCCGAGCATCGCGTCGGCGGGCACCCGCACACCGTCGAACACCACCTGAGCGGTGGGCTGCGCGTGCCAGCCCATCTTCTGCTCCTTCGCCCCGAACACCACTCCGCCCATGCCCTTTTCGACCACGAACGCTGAGATGCCGCGCGGACCGTCGCCGCCGGTGCGGGCCATCACCACGTACACGTCGGACTGCCCGGCCCCGGAGATGAACTGCTTGACACCATCGATCACGTAATGGTCGCCGTCACGCACCGCCCTGGTGCGCAGCGCCGCGGCGTCGGAGCCCGCAGAAGGTTCGGTCAGGCAGTAGCTTGCGACGGCCTCCATCGATGCCAGCAGCGGCACCCACGCTTTGCGCTGCTCGTGGGAGCCGTAGCTGTCCACCATCCATGCGCACATGTTGTGGATGGACAGAAACGCGGCGACGGTCGGGTCGGCGGTGGCGAGCTGCTCGAAGATACGGACGGCGTCCAGGCGGCGGAGCCCACTCCCGCCGACATCTTCGCGGCAGTAGATCGCCGCCATCCCCAGTTGGGCCGCCTCCCGGAGCGCGTCGACCGGGAAGTGGTCGGTGGCGTCCCACTCCAACGCGTGCGGTGCGAGCCGTTTCGCGGCGAACGCGGCCGCCATCTCGGTGATGACGCGTTCGTCGTCGTCGAGTCCGAACAGGCCCATGACGAACTCGGCTCTAGTTCATCGTCGGGATTACGAACTCGGCGCCATCCTTGATGCCGGAGGGCCAGCGCGACGTGACCGTCTTGACCTTGGTGTAGAACTGAATCGATGCCGGGCCGTGCTGATTGAGATCGCCGAAGCCCGAACGCTTCCAGCCGCCGAACGTGTGATATGCCACCGGCACCGGGATCGGCACGTTGACGCCCACCATGCCCACCTGAACCCGCGACACGAAGTCGCGGGCCGTGTCACCGTCGCGGGTGAACACCGCCACGCCGTTGCCGTACTCGTGCGCGGAGGGCAGCGCCAATGCTTCCTGGTAGTTTCGTGCCCGCACCATGCACAGGACCGGGCCAAATATCTCGTCGGTGTAGATCGACATATCCGGGGTGACATGGTCGAACAGGGTCGGCCCGATGAAGTAGCCGCCTTCCAGATTGGCGTCGCCGAACTGCAGATCGTCGCTGGCGCGTTCGCGCCCGTCGATGACCGCCTACGCGCCCGAAGCGACGCCCTGGTCGATGTAGTCGCGCACCCGGCCCAGCGCCGCCCCGGTGACCAGCGGCCCGTAGTCGGCTTTGGGGTCCAGGCTGTGTCCGACCCTCAGGTTGTTGATCTTCTCGATCAGCCTGAAGCGCAAACGTTCCGCGGTCTGCTCGCCGACCGGCACCGCCACTGAGATCGCCATGCATCGCTCACCGGCGCTGCCGTATCCGGCACCGACCAACGCGTCGACCGCCTGGTCGAGGTCGGCGTCTGGCATCACGATCATGTGGTTCTTTGCGCCGCCGAAACATTGCGCGCGTTTTCCGTGAGCGGCGGCGGTGGCGTAGATGTATTGCGCGATGTCCGAGCTGCCGACGAAGCCGACCGCCTGGATGTCGGGGTGCTCCAGGATCGCGTCGACGGCCTCCTTGTCGCCGTGCACCACCTGGAACACGCCTTTGGGCAGGCCGGCCTCCATGAACAGCTCGGCCAGCCGCACCGGCACCGACGGGTCCCGCTCGCTGGGTTTCAAGATGAACGCGTTGCCGCACGCCAACGCCGGGCCGGCCTTCCATAGCGGGATCATCGCGGGGAAGTTGAATGGGGTGATGCCGGCGACAACGCCCAGCGGCTGACGCAGCGAGTACACGTCGATGCCTGAGCCGGCGCCTTCGGTGTACTCACCCTTGAGCAGATGCGGGATGCCCACGGCGAACTCGATGACCTCGATGCCGCGCTGGATGTCCCCCCGGGAGTCGGCCAGAGTCTTGCCGTGCTCGAGCGACAGCAGGCCGGCCAGCTGGTCGGCGTTCTGGTTGACCAAGTCGATGAACCGCATCAGCACCCGGGCCCTGCGCTGCGGATTCCACGCCGCCCACTCCTTCTGTGCCTCGATCGCGACAGCGACGGCCGCGTCGACGTCGGCCGACGACCCCATCGGCACCTGGGCCTGGACTTCGCCGGTGTTGGGATTGAAAACGTCCGCGGTCCGTTGCGATTGACCGCCGGTCCGCTGGCCGTCGATGAGGTGCGGAATCAGTGAGCCCATGGGACGCCTCTCGGATCGCCGAAGAAGATACTTGGATATCCTAGTATCTCCGGTGCGCCGTCCGCAAGACGTCGGGGCCGCCGGTTCACCTCGAACTTGCCGAAGTTGCCTCCGGCGATTTGCACTCGGTCGCACGTTCCGGCTTTTATGTTTAGCTGTGCCTGAGATGGATCGTCGCCGCATGATGTTGATGACGGGGATCGGGGTGCTGGCAGCCGCGCTACCGGTGCCTGATGCCCGGGCCTACCCGTCGCAGGAGGCCCCCGCGGGTCGAGTGCCACCGCCCGCCGCGCCGCCTGGTAACGCAGCACAGGCGAGCTACCTTTTTCACGACGAGTTCGACGGCCCCGCCGGGTCAGCCCCCGATCCGTCCAAGTGGACGGTGGCGCGAGCCCGGGAGCCGATGAAGGACCCAACGTTTTGGGAGAGACCCGAGAACGTCGGGCAGTACCGCGACGATCGCCGAAACGTGTTCCTCGACGGCCACTCCAATCTCGTCATCCGCGCCGCAAAAGACGGCGGCACCTACTACAGCGGCAAAGTTCAAAGCCCGTGGCGGGGGGGCATCGGCCACACCTGGGAAGCGCGAATAAAACTGAACTGCCTCACCGCCGGTTGCTGGCCCGCCTTCTGGTTGGGTAATGACGATCGCGGCGAAGTCGACGTGCTCGAGTGGTATGGCAACGGCAACTGGCCTTCGGCAACCACCGTCCACAGCGAAGCAAACGGGTCCGAATGGGCGACTCACAAGGTCGCGGTGGACAGCGGGTGGCACACGTGGCGATGCCAGTGGGATGAGGCGGGTATCCGCTTCTGGGAGGACTACGTCGACGGCGCGCAACCGTACTTCGATATCCCGGCGAACTCCATTGCGAATTGGCCGTTCAACGACCCCGGCTATCAGCTGTTTCCCGTCGTGAACCTTGCCGTTGCCGGTTCGGGTGGCGGTGATCCCGGGCCGGGTACCTATCCGGCGGATATGCTCGTCGATTGGGTGCGCGTCTGGTGAGGCGTGGGGCACCCTGCGCGGTACTCACTGGCAAACCGACAGACGATGCCGACTGACCGGTCGAGATCAGTGCGTCAGCCCTGTTTTTCCCAACGCATCCGACGATTGACGCACGCCCGCAGCGGATCGACGCATGGCGTCCGATCGGTTGCACCGCTGGCTTTCCTTCCAGCGCAGCATTTTTTACGCCGTCGTCAAGTTCCGGCGCAAGGCGGGTGGTTTCATCCCCGGTCGCCATCTTGGGCTGCCCGGGTCGTTGCGTCCTGAAACAATTACGCTGCCCTCTTCAACGGTCAAGTGTTCAGCAAACCGCCTTCGCCGCTATCGTGTGACAATGCGCAGCACCGGACCGAGACATCGCGCACCGCGGAGACATTGTGCAGTGCGCGATACGGCGGCCGCGTGCGTCATCGTCGGCGGCATGTTGGTGCTTGGCCCCGGTGTTGGCATCGCCGCTGCCCATCCGGACAGCGGACGACACCACCGCGTCGATGGCCGGGCCGCCGACGCATCGGGCCATCGGCGTGTCAGCATCCCCACCGTGCTGGGCGAGGAACGACCGCGTAGCGCACCCGAGCACTCGTGGGCCGGCACCCAGATTGGGCAAAATGTCCGCATGGGCGGCGGCGCCGAACTTCGCGCCGGTGTTGAGTTCGACGACGGCGTGCAAGTCGGTGGCGGCGTCCGAATCGGCCGTGATATCGCGATGCTCCAGAGCGCCAACCCGAATGCGGCTGGGCAGCAGGGCGCCGGGCCGACGCCGGCTGGCAGATCGCCGGCAGCGCCGATGATCGTGTCGGCCCCCAATCTCCCCCGCGCAGTGCAGCCGCGCCAGGGTGGCCCCAGCGCACTGGGTGCACCTCCCGTCGCAGGGGCCCCGCCGGGCGCCGTACCGCCGCTTCCGGCGTCGCCGATGCCGCTTCCCGCGATCCCCCCCATGCCCGCGGCCCCGCCCATGCCGGCGACACCCCCCATGCCGGCGGCCCCGCCCATGCCGGCGACACCCCCCATGCCGGCGGCACCCCCGATCCCGGCGATTCCGCCACCGGTCCCCGCACCCGCATTTCTGCCGCCGCCGGCTTACCCACCCACGGCGGCCCCACCGTCGGCGCTGCCAAGCGGGCCCAGCCTCTCACCGGCGCCGGCCGTCCAAACGCCTCCGCCTTCCCGCACTGCTCCGCTGACCTCAATTGCCCCGCAGAGCCCGCCCGGCAAGCTGTCCTACCGGGCCGGCTACACCGAGTACCTGCAGCGGGCGAGCACCACCGAAGTCGCGGCCGTCGCGGTGCCCGGCGTCACCGGGATGTTTCTGATGACCGGTTGCGGCGTTTTCGCCGGATTCCGGCGTGCGCGGACGGGCCACATGATTCAGGTACTGAGGATCGCTCGCTTCACTCACTAGCCCGGCGTCGCCGCAACCGGTCGAGGTACGCGCGCGCCGCCTCCCACGTCGGCAGGACGCCATGAACCCGGTCTAGCGTCGGCGCCGCACGATCGCGTTCCGACATCCGCACCCCCCCGGGAACGGCCGGCCAGTCGATGCCGATGGCCGGATCGGTGGCCAGAATCGTGTGCTCGCGTTGCGGGTTGTATGCGGACGAGCACAGGTACATGACAGTCGAGTCATCCTCGAGCGCAAGGAATCCATGGGCCAGACCCTCGGCGAGATAGACCGAGCGCCGGTCGCGCTCGTCGAGCTGCACCGAATCCCACCGGCCGAACGTTGGCGAGCCGACGCGGATGTCGACCACCACGTCGAACACCGACCCGCGCAGGCACGTCACGTATTTGGCCTGGCCGGGCGGCAACTCGGCGAAATGCAGGCCGCGCAGCACACCGGCCGACGACACCGAACAGTTCGCCTGACGCAGGTCGAATTCATGACCGGCGAACCCGTCGAACTGCTGCGCAGTGAACCACTCGAAGAGCAGCCCCCGCTCGTCGGTGTGCAGGCGCGGCGTGATCTCCCAGGCCCCGGCCACCGCCAGCTCGCGAACCGCCATCTCACTGCCCGCGTGCGGCGTACCGCGCTTCGACGCGATCCTTTAGCGGCCGCCACCACACCTCGTTCTCCCGGTACCAGTCGATGGTGTCCCGCAGGCCGTCGGCCAATTCGGTATGCTTTGGCGCCCAACCCAATTCGCTGCACAGGACAGTCGGGTCAATCGCGTAGCGCAGGTCGTGACCCGCGCGATCGCTGACGTGGTCGAAGTCGTCGGGATCGCATTGCATGAGACGCAGGATCGTCCGCAGCACGGTCAGGTTGTCGTGTTCAGCGCCGGCGCCGATCAGATATGTCCGCCCGGGTAGGCCGTCGTCGAGAATGCGCCACACCGCGCTGTTGTGGTCGTCGACGTGAATCCAGTCACGTATGTTCGCGCCGCTGCCATAAAGTTTGGGCCGGCGCCCGGTCAGTAGGTTGGTGATCTGCCGGGGGATGAACTTTTCCACATGCTGATAAGGCCCATAGTTGTTGGAGCAGTTCGAGATCGTCGCCGCCACGCCGTACGAGCGCACCCATGCCCGCACCAGCATGTCCGCCCCGGCCTTGGTCGCCGAGTACGGGCTCGACGGGTTGTACGGCGTGTCGGCGGTGAAGCGCTGGCGCCCATCCAGCGCGAGCTCGCCGTAGACCTCGTCGGTCGACACGTGATGCAGCCGCACCCCGTGCCGCCGCACCGCTTCCACCACCGTGAACGTCCCCATCACATTGGTACGCACAAACGGCTCCGGATCGGCCAGCGCGTTGTCGACGTGCGTCTCGGCGGCGAAGTGCACGACGGCGTCGGCCTCGGCGACAAGCCCATCGACCAATGCGGCGTCGGTCACATCGCCCTCGACCAGGCGGATCTGGTCGGCGACGCGGGCCAACGACTCGCGGCTACCCGCATAGGTCAGCGCGTCGAGCACGGTGACCGACACCTGCGGACGCTCCCGCAGTGTGCTGTGCACGAAGTTGGCGCCGATGAAACCGGCGCCGCCCGTGACCAACAGCCGCATGGACAAAACCCTAACGGGCGGCCCAGCTAGCCCCGCGGCTGCAACCCCAACGCTCCGGCGAGTTCGGTCAATGTCGGCAGCAGTGTGTCCCAACCGCCGAGCACCTGGATCGTAACGTGGTCGGCCCCGGCCTCGAGGTGCTCGTTGAGGCGTTCGGCGACGTCCTCGGCAGTGCCGTGCGCGACGACACCGTCGATCAGCTTGTCGCTGCCGGGCGGGGCCACGTCGGCGCTCGTGAATCCCAGCCGCTTCCAGTTGTTGACGTAGTTGCTCAGGTTCAGATAGAAGCCCACCGCCTTGCGCCCCAGCTCGCGGGCTTCCTCGACGTGGGTGGACAGCACGACCTTGTGTTCCGGCGCCAGGAACACCGACGAGCCGATCAGCTCGCGCGCCCGCGCGGTATGTTCGGGGGTCGTCAGGTACGGGTGTGCACCTGCGCTGCGCTGGGCCGCCAGCCTAAGCACCTTCGGCCCGAGGGCCGCGATCACGCGCCGGCTGTCCGCAACGCCGTGATCGTCCAGCTCGTCGAGGTAGGACACCAGCGCCTCGTAGGGGCTGCGGTACTCCTCGGTGTGCTCCGGGTGCCCGACCCCCACGCCGAGCAGAAAACGACCGGGGTAAGCCTGCTCTATCCGCCGGTAGGAGTTGGCGACGGGTTCGGCGGGGGCCGACCAGATGTTGACGATCCCGGTGGCCAGGGTCAGCGACTCGGTCGCGTCCAGGATCGGCTCGGCGAACTTCAGGTCGGCCTTCGGCGAGCCGCCGACCCAAACGGCGCCGTAGCCGAGCCTTTCGATTTCGGCAGCCTGCTCGGGCCTTACCGGGCCCATGGTCCACACGCCGTAGCGGCCGAGGTCGGGTTTGAGCAGCCCCGGGTCGGTCATTTCCCTCCCTGAGTTTGAGTCAGGCCGAGCGGCCCGGCTAGTTCGGACAGTGCCGGCACCAGTTTGTCAGGGCCGGTGAGCACCTGGATCGCAACGTGGTTGGCGCCGGCTTCGAGATGCTGGTTGAGTCGTTTCGCGATCTGTTCGGGTGTGCCGTAAGCGACAACCGCGTCGATCAGCTTATCGCTGCCGGGCCGGGCGACATCCTCGTCGGTGAAGCCGAGCCGCTTCCAGTTGCTCACGTAGTTCGTCAGGCTGAAGTAAATGTCGAGCGCCTTGCGTCCGACGGTGCGGGCTTTCTCCGCGTCCGTGGTCAGCACCGCCTTGTGCTCGGGCGCCAGCAGAGCGCTCGGCCCGATCAGTTCCCGCGCCCACCCGGTGTGCTCGGGGGTGGTCAGATACGGGTGGGCGCCGGCGCTGCGCTGCGCCGCCAGCTTCAAAACCCGCGGGCCGAGCGCGGCGACCAGCCGCTGGTTCGCCGGCACGCCGTGCTGGTCAAGCTGCTCCAGGTAGCCGACCAGCGCGTCGTAGGGCCTGCGGTACTCCGCATGAGCCTCGGGGTGGCCGACACCGATACCCAGCACGAAGCGTCCCGGATACGCGTTGTTGATGCGGTGGAACGACTCGGCGACGGGTTCGGCGGCCGCGGTCCAGATGTTGACGATGCCGGTGGCCACCTTCAACGTTGACGTTGGCTCCAGAAGTGGCTCTACAAAAGACAATTCCGCAGGCGGAGACCCGCCTACCCAGATCGCGCCGTAGCCGAGGTCTTCGATCTGCTTCGCCTGCTCGGGGCTGGCCCCTCGACCGAAGACGCCGAAGCGTCCGAGGTTGACAATCGCGTCGCCTGTCGTCATGTCTGCTCCAACCCGCCGACCGCCGGGGACTATTCCGCTGCGGAGGTCACTTCCTTCCACGGCTGGGCTCCTACCGGCGCTTCAAGTGGCAAAAGCACGGTGAAACGGGTGTCGCCGGGCTTTGACTGCACCCGCAGATCGCCATGATGCTTCTTGACGACGATCTGCCACGCCAGATCCAACCCTAGGCCGGTGCCCTCACCGACCGGCTTCGTCGTGAAGAACGGATCGAAGATTCGACCGCGAACGTCGTCGGGAATGCCTGATCCGGTATCGCAGATTTCGATCCGGGCCATGTGGTCACCTTCTCGGCTGGTGCGCACCGTCAGCGTTCCGCCGGTTTGGCCGTCACTGTGCATCGCCGCGATCGCGTTGTCGATGATATTGGTGAACACCTGATTCAAATCCGCTGGATAGCACGGTAGTCCGGGCAGCGCCCGGTCATACTCCTTGACCAGCTTGATGTCCTTGTCCTTGCCGATCTTGTCGCCGAACATCATCAGCGTGCTGTGCAACAGCTCATGCACATCGGCGACCTGGAAGGGCGCCCGGTCTAACTGTGAGTACTGCTTGGCATCGGCCAGTAAGTCGCTGATGCGCTTACTCGCCTCGATGATCGATTTCATCAGCAGCTCATTGTCGATCGTGTACCGCAGCCAGCTGATCGCACTGGGAAGTGTTGGCGACGCGTCGATTTCCTCCACGGTCGCGCAAAGTCGTTCCAGCCAGTCGGTGTCCAGCCCGGCATCGACGAAGGTGGCAGCGATATCCCAGGCGCCGGGGACCCCGTGGTCATCGAGCCAGTCGCCGATCCGCTCCTCGCGGTCGGCGGCCTCGAGTGCGGTGAGCTCCTGCGATTTCGACTTGGCGACCTGCTCGGCCACCTCGTCCTGGAGCCTCACCATGACCCGCACCATCTCGGCGGTCAACCTGGCCTCGGCCAGCATCGCCAGCTTGTGACGCATTTTCCCGATACCCTCGCGCAGCTCGGACGCCGCGCGCGAGATGGCCCCGGCCGGATTGTTGAGCTGATGGGTCAGCGCGGCCGACAATTGACCCAACGCCAGCAGCTTTTCCCGCTGGTCCAGGATTTGCCGTTGCCGAAGGCCGCCCACCTTCAGGCCATCGAGCAGGTGCACCGCCATCGGGAACTGCGATTGCACGAAACGGCCGAATGCCTGGGCGTCGAGCACGAAGAACGTCGAGGGTTTGGTGACCCGGACCGAGGACTCGTACACCTGGTTGCCACCGGGCACGAAAGCGCTCCAGGCGCCGCAATAGACGCCGCGCTGCGATGTCCGGTTGGTTTCCACGTCGTCGCCGCCGGAACGCTTGGACATCACCAGTTCGCCGTCCATGAGCACGTAGAAGCACGTCGCCGGTTCGCCCTCGACGCAGATTGGGCCGGGCTCGTAGCTGGCGATGTGGCCGTCGGCGCACAGGGTCTGCAGTTGTTCGTCGCTGAGCGCCTCGAACAAGAACAGCGTTCGAAGATCATCGGGAATACAGGGCAGTTTCTGTTGCTCAACCATCTTTACGACTCCGCCAGGTAACGGTGCACCAACATCACGGCCATCGACCCTTCACCGACGGCTGCTGCCACGCGCTTGGCCGACTCTGAGCGCACATCCCCTGCAACAAAGACACCCGGCGCGCTTGTTTCCAGGTGGTGCGGCGGCCGGTCCAGTGTCCAGCCGCAGACGTTCCGCAGGTCCGGACCGGTGAGGATGAACCCGTGGTCGTCGCGCGCCACAACGCCGTCGAGCCATTCGGTGTGCGGCTCGGCGCCGATGAACACGAACATCCGCCCGCAGCTGACTTCCGCGGTGTCGCCCGTGCGCTGATCCTGCAGGACCAGCTTCTCGACGTGATCATCGCCGCACACCTCGGTGACCACCGTGCAGGTCCGAACCTTGATGTTGTCGATCGCCTCGACTTGTTGGGTCAGGTAGTAGGACATCGATGCCTGCAACGACGGGCCCCGGACGACCAGGGTCACCGTTTTCGCGTACTGGGACAGGTTCACCGCGGCCTGCCCGGCCGAGTTGGCGCCCCCGACGATGTAGACTTCCTGGCCCTCGCAGTCGCCGACACCCGACAAGACCGCGCCGTAATGAACACCGGCGCCCGTGAGCCGTTCGCACCCCACCGCGGGCAACTGCCGGTACGACACACCCGTGGCAAGTATCACCGCGCGAGAGTCGATCGAACCGCCGTCGTCGAACCGAACCGTCCGCGCGGACCCGTTGATTTCCAGAGCGACCGCCTTACGGGCCGTGATCAGCTCCGCCCCGAACTTCTCGGCCTGGCGCCGGGCTCGGTCGGCAAGTTGACTGCCCGAAACACCGTCGGGGAACCCGAGGTAGTTCTCGATGCGCGAACTCTGACCGGCCTGCCCGCCGGTGGCGGTGCGTTCGATCAGCACGGTGTGCAGGCCCTCGGAGGCGCCGTAGACGGCTGCCGCCAGCCCGGCCGGCCCGCCACCGATCACGATGAGGTCATAGAATTCCTTCGATGGCGTCGTCGTCAGGCCGAGCGTCGCGGCAAGCTCGGCGTCCGGCGGATCGATGAGGGTCTCGCCCTGCTCGGTGATAAGCACCGGCAGCGTCAGGCCGTCCTGACCGGCCGCCTCGAGCAGGCGCTGCCCGTCGGGTTCGTCGGCGCGAAACCACGTGTAGTACAGCTGATTGCGGGCCAGGAATTCGCGGACCTGAGAAGACCTGGCGCTCCACGGGTGACCGACGATCTTGGTGTGCGGAATCACCCGGTCGCCGGCGGCGCGCCACGCCTCGAGAAGGCCGTCAATGACCGGATAGAGCTTCTCTTCCGGCGGGTCCCACGGCTTGAGCAGATAGTGGTCGAGGTCGACGACATTGATGGCGTCGATCGCGGCGTGGGTGTCGGCGTAGGCGGTCAACAGCACCCGGCGGGCCAGCGGGTACAGGCCCATCGCCTCTTCGAGAAACTCGATGCCGCTCATCTGCGGCATCCGGTAGTCGGCGACGAACACGGCCAGCGTGTCGCCGCGCAGCTTGAGCTCGTGCAATGTCTCGAGCGCGTCGTGGCCCGACTCGGCCCGCACGATCCGGTAGCGCTCGCCGTAGTGGCGGCGCAGGTCGCGGGCGACCGCGCGGGAGACGGCTGGATCGTCGTCGACGGTCAGGATTACCGGCTTGCGGGGCTGGGGGGCGGGGCCAGTCATCGACACAAGTATGCGCTCGTCGAGACGCCGCTCAGGTTTTGGCTTACCGGCACAAAACCGGTATCGTTGGATAACGGTGCGGCTTTCCGCGCCGGCTCTTGCGTGCCTGGGTAAGGAAATTTCGTCGGAATTTTTGCCTACCGGCTCACGTTTTGCAGTCGGAGGAAACGCTGCGCACCGGCGCACACGAGGCAACACAAACCAGGATCGCGGAGGTTATGGCCAAGAAAGACGGTGCCATAGAGGTTGAGGGCCGCGTGGTCGAGCCCCTGCCCAATGCGATGTTCCGCATTGAGCTGGAGAACGGTCACAAGGTGCTCGCCCACATCAGCGGCAAGATGCGGCAGCACTACATCCGCATCCTGCCCGAGGACCGCGTGGTCGTGGAGCTCTCGCCCTACGACCTGTCCCGCGGGCGCATTGTGTACCGGTACAAGTAGGTCAACCGATTAAGAACAGGATCGAAAACCGCCGTGAAGGTGAACCCGAGCGTCAAGCCCATTTGTGACAAGTGCAGGGTGATCCGTCGGCATGGGCGGGTCATGGTGATCTGCTCCGATCCGCGCCACAAGCAGCGCCAGGGCTAGGCGCCGCGCACAACTGAATGCAGAAGTCCCAATACCACTGAGCGGATATGCCGCTCATCGCGCCCGGAACGGAGGCCGGGCCCCGGCACAGCCGGGAACGGATTGGGACCAGACCTCCGCGGAGAAGAAGGAACACCGCCTGATGGCACGTCTTGTGGGCGTCGATCTGCCGCGCGACAAGCGCATGGAGATCGCGCTGACCTACATCTACGGCGTTGGCCGTACCCGTTCGAACGAGATCCTCACCGCGACCGGCATCGACAAGGACATGCGCAGCAAGGACCTCACCGAGGACCAGCTGACCCAGTTGCGCGACTACATCGAGGCCACCCTCAGGGTTGAGGGCGATCTGCGCCGGGAGGTGCAGGCCGACATCCGCCGCAAGATCGAGATCGGCTGCTACCAGGGCCTGCGGCACCGTCGCGGCATGCCGGTGCGCGGCCAGCGGACCAAGACCAACGCGCGCACCCGCAAGGGCCCGAAGCGCACCATCGCAGGCAAGAAGAAGGCCAGGTAACCGATGCCACCCCAGAAGCGCACCGGCGGCGCCGCGCCCAAGAAGGGCCAGAAGGCGCGCCGCCGCGAGAAGAAGAACGTCCCGCACGGCGCCGCGCACATCAAGAGCACGTTCAACAACACGATCGTGTCGATCACCGACCCGCAGGGCAACGTGATCGCCTGGGCATCGTCGGGGCACGTCGGATTCAAGGGTTCGCGCAAGTCGACGCCCTTTGCGGCGCAGTTGGCGGCCGAGAACGCCGCCCGCAAGGCGCAGGAACACGGCGTGCGCAAAGTCGACGTGTTCGTCAAGGGGCCCGGTTCGGGCCGCGAGACCGCGATCCGCTCGTTGCAGGCGGCCGGCCTGGAGGTGGGCGCGATTTCCGACGTCACTCCCCAGCCGCACAACGGCTGCCGTCCGCCCAAGCGGCGCCGGGTTTAGGAGGGCAAGACAATGGCTCGTTACACCGGACCGGTCACCCGCAAGTCGCGCCGGCTGCGGGTCGACCTCGTAGGCGGCGACCAGGCGTTCGAGAAGCGTCCCTACCCGCCCGGCCAGCACGGGCGCGCACGGATCAAGGAAAGTGAGTACCTGCTGCAGTTGCAGGAGAAGCAGAAGGCCCGCTTCACCTACGGCGTGATGGAAAAGCAGTTCCGCCGCTACTACGAAGAAGCCGTTCGCCAGTCCGGCAAGACCGGTGAGAACCTGCTGCAGATCCTGGAGAGCAGGCTCGACAACGTGGTGTACCGCGCCGGTCTGGCGCGAACCCGTCGCCAGGCCCGTCAGCTGGTCAGCCACGCCCACTTTCTGGTCAACGGCGTGAAGGTGGACATCCCGAGCTACCGCGTGTCGCAGTACGACATCATCGACGTGCGGGACAAGTCGCTGAACACGCTGCCGTTCCAGATCGCGCGCGAGACGGCCGGGGACCGGCCGATCCCGGGCTGGTTGCAGGTGATCGGGGAGCGCCAGCGCATCCTGGTCCATCAGCTGCCCGAGCGCTCCCAAATCGATGTGCCGCTCGCCGAGCAGCTCATCGTCGAGTTCTACTCGAAGTAAGGCTTCCTGAGCCGTCCCGATGGCGGCCAGGATCTCGGCATCAAATAGCGGGTGCCGTGAAGGAGGAAGAAACACATGCTGATTTCTCAGCGACCCACACTGTCCGAAGAGACCGTCGCCGACGACCGCGCCCGGTTCGTCATCGAGCCGCTCGAGCCCGGCTTCGGCTACACCCTGGGCAATTCGCTGCGGCGTACGCTGCTGTCGTCGATCCCCGGCGCCGCGGTCACCAGCATTCGGATTGACGGCGTGCTGCACGAGTTCACCACCGTGCCCGGTGTCAAGGAAGACGTCACCGACATCATCTTGAACCTCAAGGGCCTCGTCGTGTCGTCTGAGGAGGACGAGCCAGTCACGATGTACCTGCGCAAGCAGGGCCCGGGCGCGGTCACCGCAGGCGACATCGTGCCGCCGGCCGGCGTCACGGTGCACAACCCCGACATGCACATCGCGACGCTGAACGACAAGGGCAAGCTCGAGGTCGAGCTGGTCGTCGAGCGCGGGCGCGGCTACGTACCGGCCGTGCAGAACAAGGCGTCGGGCGCCGAAATCGGGCGTATTCCGGTCGACTCGATCTACTCACCGGTGTTGAAGGTCACCTACAAGGTCGAGGCCACCCGTGTCGAGCAGCGCACCGACTTCGACAAGCTGATCCTCGACGTCGAGACCAAGAACTCGATCACCCCGCGCGACGCCCTGGCCTCGGCGGGCAAGACCCTGGTCGAGCTGTTCGGGCTGGCGCGTGAGCTCAACGTCGAGGCCGAGGGCATCGAGATCGGCCCGTCGCCGGCCGAGGCCGACCACATCGCATCGTTCGCCCTGCCGATTGACGACTTGGACCTGACGGTGCGGTCGTACAACTGCCTCAAGCGTGAAGGCATCCACACGGTCGGGGAGCTCGTTGCCCGCACTGAGTCCGACCTACTGGACATCCGCAACTTCGGTCAGAAGTCCATCGACGAGGTGAAAGTCAAGCTGCATCAGCTCGGCCTGTCGCTGAAGGACAGCCCGGCGGGCTTCGACCCGTCGGAGGTAGCCGGCTACGACGCTGCCACCGGCACCTGGTCGGACAACTCGTACGAGATCGACAGCGACCAGGACTACGCCGAAACCGAACAGCTCTAACTCGGGCCACCACAAGGAGATCGAGCCATGCCCAAGCCCACCAAGGGCCCTCGCCTCGGCGGGTCGTCCGCGCACCAGAAGGCGATCCTGGCCAACCTGGCCACGTCGCTGTTCGAGCACGGCCGGATCAAGACCACCGAGACCAAGGCCAGGGCGCTGCGGCCGTACGCCGAGAAGCTGATCACCCACGCCAAGAAGGGCACCCTGCACCACCGGCGTGAGGTGCTCAAGAAGATCCGCGACAAGGATGTGGTGCACGCGTTGTTCGCGGAGATCGGGCCGTTCTTCGCCGACCGCAATGGCGGCTACACCCGCATCATCAAGGTCGAGGCGCGCAAGGGTGACAACGCGCCCATGGCCGTCATCGAGCTGGTGCGGGAGAAAACGGTGACGTCGGAGGCCGATCGCGCCCGCCGGGTCAGCGCGTCGAAGAAGGCCGCCCCGGCCAACGAGGCGCCCGCCGCGCCTACCGCAAGCCCCGAGAGCGCGGCTACCCCGGCTCCCGACGCGCAGACCACCGAAAGTGACGAGGCCCCGGACGCTGACGAGTCCTGACCACGTTCGTCTTCGGCTGGACATCGCTTACGACGGGACGGAATTTGCCGGCTGGGCCCTACAGGCCGGGCAGCGCACCGTCGCAGGCGTCCTCAACGACGCACTGTCGACGGTGTTCCGGGAGCCGGTGCGGCTGTCGGCGGCCGGACGTACCGACACCGGCGTGCACGCGACGGGACAGGTCGCCCACCTTGACGTTCCGGTCGGCGCCGTCAAGAACGCCTACCCGCGGTCCCGGCGCAGCGGTGACGCCGAATTCCTTCCACTGGTGCGACGCCTGGCCCGCTTCCTGCCGGCCGATGTCCGGGTGCGTGGGATCACCCGCGCGGCCCGCGGCTTCGATGCCCGGTTCTCGGCCCTGCGCCGCCACTACGAATACCGGTTGTCCACCGCGCCGTACGGCGTGCAGCCGCAACTGGCCCGCTACGTGACGGCATGGCCCCGGCCCCTGGACGTGGAAGCGATCGTAGGGGTGTCGAAAGATCTTGTCGGGCTGCGCGATTTCGCCGCGTTCTGCCGGCACCGGCAGGGCGCCACGACGATTCGCGATCTCCAGCGGCTGGACTGGATCCGTGACGGCCACCTGGTCACCGTGCATGTCACCGCCGACGCGTTCTGCTGGTCGATGGTTCGCTCACTGGTGGGCGCCCTACTGGCGGTGGGCGACGGTCGCCGCACCCCGGACTGGTGCACGGGGCTGTTGGCACTGACGCGGCGCTCGAGCCAGTTCGCCGCCGCGCCGGCCCGCGGGCTCACCTTGGTCGGCGTCGACTACCCGCCGGACGACCAGCTCGCCGCCCGCACGCGGGTCACCCGCGAGCTGCGGACCATCGACGAGTAGTCACTGCAGCTTGCCGGCGACGAAGTCGGCGGCCTGATTGACCATGCCCGCCTGGATATACGCGTTGGCGAGGTGTTGCGGCCAGTTGTTCTGCCAGGTGTTCGGGTCGGCCGGGTTGCAGATGGGATCGGCACCGTGACACAACTCGATCGTCCGGTCGCCGTAGAGCGGGTTGAAGTTCGTGATGGGCCCCGCCCATTGGCTTCCGTTGCCGAACAGCGCGACCGCGGCAATGTGCTGATCGGTGCCCGCCGGCAGGGGATTGTCGAATCCGAGGGCGGAGATCGGGACCGCGAGCACCACGTCGGTGACCGCCGCGCCGAGCGAGTACCCGCCCAGCACCAGCCGCGTGTTCGGGCAATTGCTGACCATGTATTGGACGTGCTGGCTCATGTCGTTGGCGCCGACTTCGACCTGGGTGTCTGCGGGGTAGTTCACCGCATAGACACCGATGTTCCTGCCGCTGACCCTGGAGCGCAGGGCGCTCACCAGCGCGTTGCCGATTACGCCGGTCCCCGGCGATTCCAGCCGACCGCGTGCGAACACCACCTCGATGTCAGGGCAGGAAGCGGCCGGCGCACCCGCAATGGTGGTCGAAACGGCGACCGGAGCAATCAACAGGGCCGCGGCTATCAGCGGCGCGACCAGCCAGGCGAGCCGAAATCGTCGGCGTGCTAAATCGCTCACATTTTGATGTTAGCGAGCCGACACCGTGCTGATACGCGGACCTTCGGCAGCGGAGCCCCGGCTACACCAGCCCGGCGACGTATCCGGCGGCCTGGCTGGTCATGCCGGATTGCACATACAGGCTGTGTGCGCTGCGGTCGGAGCCGCGCGAACAGATCGGGTCGTTCCCGTTGCACAGGTCGATGGCCTTACCGCCGTACAGCGGGCTCAGGCCGCTGAGCGGCCCGCCCAGTATTCGCCTATGACGGGTTGCCGAAGACCGCGACCGCCGCCACGTTGTTGGCGATGTCGGTAGTGGGCGGGCCGTTGAAGCCCAAGCTCGGCATCGGAGCGCCGGTGACGAGGTCGATGACGTAAGCACCCTGGGAGAAACCGCCCAGCACCATCCGGGTGTTCGGGCAGTTCGCCGCCAGGTAATTCATGTGGCCGATTGCGTCATTGGCCCCGGCGGCGGCATGCAGGACGTTCAGGGTCGCCGGGTAGTTGACCGCGTAGACACCCACGGACTTGCCGCCGAGCAGCGAGCTCAGCGAGCTGACGAACGCCTGCCCGACGCTTCCGACACCGGGAGGTTCGCCGGTCCCACGGGCGAAGATCACCTCGACGTCCGGACACCCGTCCGCCGACGCCCACGGGCCGGGTGCCCCCGCCACGACGCCGATGGTGAGGGCGGCGATACCAACGCAACTGCCGATCTGGCGTGTGCTCACGGCGTCCATGCTGGCATATCGATGTCAGCCCACCGCAAACCCGGCCGGCTCGACGTTCGCGACGCGCCGATCGCCGGCTTTCCGGCGACCGCAGGGATAGTAGCGGCTAGCGGTCAGTCCGGACCGGCCCGCGGACCGGCACCCACGGCGCGAACGGATTCTGGACGCCTTCCAGGGCAGGGGCCAGGCCCGGGAAGTGCCGCAAAAGCACCGTGCGCATCGTGTTGCGTCTGACCCAGTCGAACCCCGCCTGGGTGTAAACGTCGGGCCGGAAATAATCGGTTAAGAACCGGTCGCTTTCGATCCGGCGGGACGCCATCAAGATGAACACCCGAAATGCGGTGTCGCTGAAGCCGAACCCCTTGGGCTTGGACTCGGCATACAGCCCGATCATCAGATCGACCCGCTCCACATCGCCGTAGATCTGCCGCAGCTCCTGGGCCCAGGCGGGATTGTCCGTCAGCTCCTCGAAGGAGGATGCCGGTTTCAATCGGAAGAGTCGCCGAAAGTCGTTGTAGCGCGGAACACCCCGCTCGCGCACGCGCAACACGTCGATTGTCGCGAGATCGACCAGCGAACCGTCTGCCTTATGGAAGGTCTGCAGGTGCTTAGGGTAGTTGTGCAGCGTGATCGCTCCCGGATAGGAGCGTCCAAACGAGTAGAACAGGTCGACCATCGGGATCTCGGCCAGCCGCTCGCGCACGTGAAACACATTCAAATCCGGCAACTCGTGTTCCGCGATGACCTGGTCGTCGTGTGCCGAACGGAAGACGAAGTCGTCGGGTATTAGCTGATGCATCCGGTAAACCGCCACGAATTCCTCGGTGAGCGAGTACGGAACACCGTGATGGTTCGTTTCGGAGCCGGGAATACCGCTGATCACTTCGTTTTTCGTGATGCGGCCGACACGACCGGCAACCTTTTCCCCGAGCAGCCCGTACCAGTTGGTCCGCACTGCGAGGACGGTCGTCGGGTGGGCAATGATGGCGGGTGTCCAGTCGACGGTGTGGATCTTGGCCATCAGCGCGGTGTTGACCAGCCGCGCCGTGTCGTAGAGCTCCTGATCGGACATGCCGGGGCAGCCCGCGGCAACCGCCTCACAGATGGCGTTGTGTTCGTACATGAACAACGAGTGCAGCATCGCGAGACCGACCCAGAAGTTCCCGGCGACGCCGGTGAGGTCGAGATACTGTTCGACATCACGGGGCGCCAGCCCAAGCCTGTCGATGCGGAGCTTACCCAGGTGCCGGGCGCGAAGCGCATCGGCGAAATCCAAGTTGTCGCCATATACTTGGGAGCCGTCCCACCAGTGGGTGTCCTGGTTGACGAAAGTGGGCGGACCAGCGGAGTCCGGGCTGGGATCCGGCGCCGTCCGCAGTATCGTCATCGGATGCTGGGGCCAGTTGTCCGACGGCTCCAGCGGGATGCGCCATGGGTTTGAATACAGTGTTGGATGGCTCAGCCAGTCGTGGACTTCGAACTGGATCCAGGATGCCGCCAGCAAATTCAGCGTGGTCGCCGGTTGAAAGCAGTCCCGCGTGAGCAAGCGCCGGCTGATCAATCGGGGGCTGGGCTCCAGCAGCTTCGCCGGCTCCTCGGGATAGGCGTGCTCCGGCGGGACGTTTCGCCCGAATCGGCTTCCCATCGACCCCATCAGCGGATCATCGAGGTCGTTGAAAGTGCCGTTGAGCAGCCGGCCCTCGAGCCGGTTGCCGACGTTGGGATCCTGGTACCCCGGCCGATTGAGGGGCCCACGGCCGGTGCTGTACAAGTTGTGTTTGCGCAATTGGTTACGCAAGCCGATCAGGACCAGGATGCCCAGCGGTGTCGGCAACCGCGCCCATCCGACGCACCGGTCTATCACCCCGGCGACGCGTCCCCACAAGCTCGACAGTGTGAAGCTCATACCGGCCCCCCAGCGATATCCATCAGCGCCACAACACCGAGGGCACTACTCGATACCTGTTATTTGAACACGCCATAACGCAGCATGTCGGCGTTATGGCGCTTTTTGGGCTCAACGATCGAACGACTTTAGCTATTTGGATATCTCATGTCGCATCAGCTTGGCGAGGTCGTCACGATCGGCGGCATCCAGCTTGAAACAGGCGCGATAAACGTGACCTTCGACCGTACGAACCGACAACGTCAGCCGCTCGGCGATTTCTTTGTTCGACAAACCAGCGGCGACGAGCAAGGCGATTTCTCGCTCCCGAGAGGTTACCGGCAAGGGCTGCGCCGCGGCATTTATCGCGGGCGTGACCGCTCCGCCGCACAGCGCGGCAAGCCGTAACGCTCGTGCCGCCGCATCGTGGCTTCTGCGCCGCTGGCCGGCTCGATCGTGCAGCGGTGCGGCTTGCGCGGCGGCGTCGGCGGCGGAAAGCAGCAGGCCAGCAGCTTCGAATTGCGCGCTGACGGCGTCGAGGGCCGAGGGGTCGCACTCTGCTACCGCGGCAGCATGCCGGGCTTGCAGGGCCGCGACATTTCCCTGGACATGTTCCACCAGCGCTGCCAGCCGCTCTGCGACGCTGCCATCGCCGAACCTCGCCGCGTGGTGCAGCGCCTCTGCTTCGGCAGCGTACTGACCCGACTGGTGTGCGACATCGGCCGCAGCGCGGGCCAATTCGAGGGCCCGGCGCTCAAAGCCCTTGGCAGCGGCCAGCCAGGATTTCGCGATCGTCACCTGCGGGCCGTGCATCGCCATGAAACGCCCGGTGTGTTCCTCCGCGTCGGCGAGCACATGTTCGGCCTCGTCGGTACGGCCCAACCCGGCATAAGCCCGCGCCAGCAGGTGCCTCGCGGGTAACAGCCACGGAAGTGAAACCTCGCCGGCGAGCGCCGCCAGCGCCTGCTCTATCGATGCGACAGCTTCGGGGAATTTACCCCGGTACACCGCGACGAGACCGGCCATGACCTTTGCGATGGCCCAGCCCAAAAACTGTCCGGCAGAGGAGAAATCGGCGTATTCGGCGGCGCGCTTGTCGGCCAGGTCGAGCTGGCCGGTATGGGTCAGCGCCAGCACGTCGCCGTAGCGCATCATGACGCGGATCATGCCGTCGGTGGGTTTTTGCTCGGCACGACACCGCGCGGCAATTGGTTCGAAGTCGCGCCCCCGCCCGGCCACCGGCATGGCGAGCCCGGCGGCGAACGCCGCGAATTCCACCGCCTGCTTGGGGGCTTGCGGATCTGCCAGCACCTGTTCTGCTGCGGCTAAACCCTCGGTAATCCTGTTCTCGTGCACTGCTATCGCGGATCCGGTCGCTTCCACCACCAGCCTGAGGCTCGGGTGCTCAACCCTTTCGCGCAGCGATGCCAGGACCTCGTGGGCGCGCTGCACATCACCCATCGACCAGAACAGGATGGACAGGCGGGGGATACCCCACTGAACCAGCTGCAACTCGTCGAGGTCCTCGGGTTGGAATCGGGCCAGTATCTCTTCGGCCTGCACCGGGTGGCCCAGCCAATTCAGTGCACGCGACAGCAGCTCGGCCGCCCGTAGACCACCGTCGCGTTCGAATGCCGCACGCGCTATCCGTTCTCCGAGCGGAACATTGGACAGTGATATCGCGTCCTTGGCAGCCGCGATCAGCAGGCTGGTGTCGGCGGGCTCGTCACTGTCGATGTATAGCTGTGCCATTCGGATCCGGGCGGCTGCCGAGTCGAGCTGACGATCGCGCAGCACCCGGGCGATGCGTCCTCTCAGCCTGCGCGCCGACGCGGTTCCGATACGGTGTCTGACGACATCACCGAACAAGGGGTGACTGAACCGGGCATTGATCTGATTGCCGTCCTGGGCGACCCGGATCAACCCGCGTACTTCGGCGGCGTCCACAGCGTCTTCACCGACAAGCTCGCTGAGCGCGTCGATGTCGAGGGGTTCGCACAGCGCCAACGGCTTCAACGCGCTGATCACGTCGGCGCCGGCCTGTTCTAGCCGGCTCTCCAACAGCGCAGCCAATCCCGACGGGACGACCGTGGCGCCGCGTAGCTGCCACACGCCGTTCACCTGGGTCAAGGTTCCCGCGTCGATCGCCCCCTCGACGAGATGCCGCAAAAACAGCGGATTGCCGCCGGACGACTCCCACATGACGTCGGCGCTCAGACCCTCGAGCGTGCCGCCGATCACCGATTCCACCAGCGCGATACTCTCGTCTTTCGTGAACGGCTCCAGCTCGTATCGCAGCAGATGGCCGTCCTTCCACAACGCGGTCACGGCGTCGGGAACCGCTTCGCCGCTGCGCACTGTGGCCAGGATGTGGCCGGCGCGATCGACGGCGATTTGGTGCAGTAATGCCGCGGAAAGCTGGTCGAGCAGGTACGCGTCGTCGACGGCGATGACGGTGTTCTCCTGCCCGATAAGCGAATCCCGCGCCGAAGCCATCAGCGCGATCGGGTCGCGCGACGTCGATGGGTTGACCAGATGAGCGAACACGCCCAGCGGGATGCTGCGCGACGACTCTGTGCAGGCCACCCAGTGTACTTTCGAATGCAATGACTTGGTCACCGTACGGGCGAGGGTGGTTTTGCCGACTCCGGCTGGGCCGATCAGGAATACACCGCAGCTCTCGCTACTGGTCAAGGCCGGTCGGATCGCGCCGTATTCCGCGGGGCGGTCCATGAGCTGCCAACGACTGGCCATGAACTCACAGCTTAATTGGCCCCGCCCCCGGACGCTGGGCAAAGAGTCTGTCCGATCGGCGCGTGATGCGCCTTTACCGCCGGCCGACACAAACTCATTCCCGCGGTAGTTCCCAGATACGCCGCGGCTCGATTTGCGGCGCGTTGTTCACTTTATGCCGGAAGTCGCTGGACGCGTCGTAAACCTTTCGCTTGAGACGGTTGATCGATCCGAGTGGGCGGTGGGCAGCCAACGCGCGCCACGAGTTGAATGACAGCACATCGTCGGCGTAAACGCGCCGATTGAAGCTGTCCGCCTTCTGCACCCCAAAGGTGATTCTCGCTACGCCGCGCGGCGGTGACTCCGATTCCGGCCAGTGGACGGTGGCGTCTTCGATCGGCATCGCCGCCGTGTCGGTGCACAGTTGAACCTGCACTTCGTACTCTGCGCTGTTTTTGCCGAAGAAGTCGGCGACGATCAGTCTAAGTGCCTCGGGTCCGGCGTTTCGGGGTATTCGTCGGCCCCGCAATTGTCGTACCGACTTGGAAAACGGTACGAGGTTGATTTTGGCGACATATTCTCCGTAACGCAACGGCGCCGCGGAATGGTAAGTCTCGCCCAAAATGTTGTTGTTGGGTCCGGTGAACAACGCCAGCGCGGGCGGGAATGGCACATCGAATATCGACAGGAGCCATCGCGCTGCGGCCATGACTTCGGTGACCACCCAGAGCAGCCCGTCGGGCAGCCGCGCGAGCACCCACGCCGCCGGCATGCCCTTCTTGTAGTAGTCGCGGGCGTCGGCGTAGGGGAAGTCCGGGTGGTTGACCAGCACGAAGTCTTGCGTATTGGCGTCGTCGTTCTCCACTGCTCGCCTTCCCTGCACACCGATCACCTTGATCGCAATGGCCCGGACACCGCGGATCTGGTCACTGCGGATCGCGGGGTGGGTGCTGGAGAGCCTCGCGATGACGGGGTACTTCTTGGGCGTCGCGAACAGGCCTTGGCGCAGCTCAGCCGGAAGATCGCGATAGATCTCCAATTCGCCGCGCAGGCAGGCGTGGCTCTTGGCGTGCGCGTCGCGGATCCCGTGCTTGTATTTCTTGAAGGCCCACTCGTTGTTGCGGTGCAGCGCCTCGACAATCTTGTCGACGAATTTGTCCTCGTCGGGTCTGGGCCTCTCCAGGTTCGGGTTGTACTTGACGTAGGTCATCTCCAGCCGGGTCCTTCGGATCTCGTTGAGGTCGCAAAAAAAGCACTGTGATGCAAGTGCAAACCAATCGCGGCTGCTGCGCCACATGAATTCCAAAAGTCGCTGATATCGCCGGCTAATGTTCGAAGCCACTGGACGCCAGCTTCGCGCGGTAGCGCCGGAAGTAGTCTCGGAAGCCCTCCGCGTCGCCGCAGTCCTGCGCCAGCATCGCCCGCAGGCGCAGCAACGGGATGTCGTGCAGCACGAAACCAGGGTCGGTCGGCACGGTGGCCAGTCTGTCGATGACTGCCTGCGCTTCCCTGCGATCGCCATCGTGGCCGCGGCGCAGCAGCGATTCCACTAGCACGGTCGCGCTGGGACCGCGCCAGATCATCTCCCCGGTGTCGAACTGGCTCTCGATGACCGCGCGTGCCATCTTGATCGCCGCATCCAGATCGCCGACGCGAGCCTTCTCCTTGGCCAGCTCGGAGTCGATGATGGGCAGCGCGGTCCACGTGAACCGCTCCTGTACGGCCGTCTGTCTGGCCCCGGCGAGGAGCTCGAACCCGAGCCCGTGTTCCGGACCCTGCCGATGGATCAGAACCAGCCCCCGTGTGAGCCGGGCAAGCGCCAACGTGAAGTCGTCGGCTGATCGCTCCGCCATCCGCAACGCCTCGGCCGTGTCTCGCAGCGCGGCCGCGTCGGGCGCCACCGCGCCGTGCGTGATCGTGCCGTACTTGAACCAGATCGCGATAACGCAGGTGGTCGCGTCCAATGCACGCGCCCTTGCAATGGCGTCGTCGAAGTCTTTCTTCCATCCCGTGATGCCCAGAAAGCATTTGGCCGCGGCCCGGCCGGCGATTGCGAGCGCCAGCGGTGAGCCGACGATGGGGCCGCCGTTGCGCGGATCAGCGTCGGCCAGGTCGATGACTCGCTGCGCCAACCGCAGCGCTTCGAGCACTGCACCGGCCTGCAGCTTGGCATACATCGGACCGTAGAGCAGTCGGACCGCGATCGCTGGGTCACCGAGCGACTCGATCAGGCTCGCGCACTCCGAGGCCAGCTGTGACGATTCGCGGTATCGCGCATGAAAGTTCAGCGACGTCAGGAGCCCGGCCATGCCGACGGCCAAGGACCGCCCGTCTTGGGCGACCGTAGCCAGCTCACGCAGTTCGTCGAAGCCGGTGTCCGCCACGCTGCCGCCGACCTGCCAAGACGTTCCGCACAGCAGGGTGCGGGGCGCGATGCGCATCGAGACCCGTTCCGGGGCATCGGCGGGCAACCGATCGGCCACCTGTCGGGCGCGCTGCCAGCTGACCCGTGCCGCCCCGATGTCGCGGTACGTCGACCGCATCCCCGCCTTCATGTGCCAGGCGAACGCCCGTTGCAGATCACCCGCCGCCTCCAGGTGAGTCCCGATGAGCGCGGCGTTCTCATCGAGCGCTCCGCGGTCTTGATGTTCGATGGCGGCGGCGAGGCGCCGGTGCAGGTCGGCGCGCTCGGATTTCAGTTGCGATTCGTACGCCACTGTCCGGATCAACGGGTGCCGGAATGCGTATTGCGGCCGCGGTGAGGGCGTGACCTGATCGATGAGCTCTGCCTCGACCAACTCGACCAGTTCGAGGCCATCTTGGGGACCGTCTAGCAGAGTGGTGAGTGTCCGCGCGTCGAACGGTGAACCGATTACGGCCGCGGCGTTCAGCGTCTCCTTGGCGGCACCACCGAGCCGATCGATGCGGGCCGCGATGGTGGCCGAAACGGTGGCCGGCACGCTGACCGCGCTGACGTCGCCCTGGCAGACATAGGCGCCCGGGGCACCCGCGAGAACGCCGCGCTCGGCAAGGTCGCGGACGATCTCCTCGGTGAAGAACGGATTGCCTGCGGCCTTGTCGGCCACCTGCGCCACCAGGCGGGTGACCGACGGGTGCCGACCCAGCATCTCGGCGGTCAGCACCATGCCCTGCGAAGGACTCAGTGGGCCCAGGGCCAGTGTCACCGAATCCGCGATCCTGCTCAGGGCTCCCCGGTATTCGGGCCGGTAGGTGATCAGCATGAGCGAACGGGTTCTGGCGATCACCGAGAGGAACTCGGTGAACATCGTTTCGCTGGCTTCGTCGATCCAGTGCGCGTCCTCGACCACGAACATGGCCGGCGTCTCTCGCGCGAGCGAAGCGGCGTTGACCAAGCGCGCTAGTCGCCGTCGACGCGCGTCGGGATCGATGTCGGCCAGTTCGGCATGCGGGTCACCGATGCCGATGAGGTCATCCAACAACAGCAGGTCCTCGGGGTCCGCGCCGGGAATTCGCGCCCGGACCCGCGCCCGCGCGGCTTCCGCGTCCAAGTCCGCCAGCCCGAACACCGCCCGCAGCATCTGGGCCACGACATGGAACGGCACCCCACTGGCGTGCGATTCGCAGCATGTCGAAAATACCTTGACGCCAAGACGTTTGGCCAGCGTGGCGGACTCCCGCACAATACGACTCTTGCCGATCCCCGCAGGCCCGACCACTCCGACCAGATGACCGGCACCGCCGATGGACTGGTGGAGCATTTCAGCGAGCACATTGAGTTCGCGCCGACGGCCGACCAGGCTCCACTCGTGGCGGCTGCTTGCCGCCGCGCGGTCGGGCTTCATGCCCAACAGGCGGCGTATCGGAACCGGAGCGTCGGCGCCCTTGATGTCGACCGATTCCGCCTCGCCGAGCACTGCGGCGTGCCCGACCAGTCGGGCGGTGGATTCGCTGAGCGTCACGCCGCCGGGCAGTGCGACGGACTCCATCCGTTGGGCCATCCCGACCTGCTCACCGATGGCGGTGTAGCTGATGGCCCGGGCCCCGATGTCGCCGGCGATCACGCGTCCGGAGTTCAACCCGACCCGAATCCGCAGCGTGACGTGGTCGCGGCGCTGCACGTCGGCGGCCAGACGGCGCACCTCCTCCTGGATGCCCAGCGCGGCCAGACAACCGCGCAGCGCATGATCCTCCAGCGCGATCGGTGCGCCGAACAGTGCCATGATCCCGTCACCGGTGAACTTGTCGACGGTGCCCCCGTAGCGCTGCACGACGACCGCCGAGCGGTTGAAAACTTCGGTCATGATCTCTCGTAACCGTTCAGCGTCCAACACCGACGCGAGATCCATCGACCCGACGACATCGGCGAACAGGACCGTCACCTGCTTGTACTCGGCGCGCTCGCCGGTCATGGTGATCGATGCGCCGCACTTGTAGCAGAACCGCGCGCTTTGTCCCGCGAATTCGGCGCCACACCCCCGGCAGGCGGGCCGTTGGTGAACGCGGGCAGGGCGCGTGGCCTCAGCTGTGGTGGCGTTGGCGCCGTCGCGTATCTCGACCATCTTCACAACCCCTCGGCTCGAGGCAGGCAAGCGTTCGACCTGATTGAGCCTTCGCGGCCGGGTGCACGAGGTATTGAGTAGTGACCTACGCAATATTTTCGGGAGCCGCCAGGGACTACCTGTTGCCGCAGCGCCGGACATACCGCGATTCGAGTAGTGAATTACGCGTATTCGGCGCCTGCCGAAGGAGACCATTGAGGTCGGACGGCCCAACGTCACCCGGTTCGTCAACGCGCCACCGGCAGGCCGATATATGAGTGAGGCATCGTGAACCGTTTGCCGATTGTTTATATCCGCGGGTACGCGGGCCCCACCACCGGGATCGACGCACAGGTCGACGATCCGTTTTATGGCTTCAACCGCGGTGCCACCCACGTGCGGGTGGGTGGCACCGGTGAGCCGGCCTTCTATCAATTCGAGGGCCCGATGCTGCGGCTGATGATCGACCACCGGTATCAGTTGCTCGTACACGGCGATCAACACGCCTACCTGCAGAGCAGTGCGGATGGCACGGTCGCCGCCGATTCCATCTGGGTGTACCGCTTCTATGATCAGGCCGCTACGACATTTGCCGGGCCGCCCCGTCGCCCGTTCCTCGAGCGGATTTTCACAGACATCGGAAGGCACTTCACCGCCGACGGATTCAACATCGAATCGGCGGCGGTCGGGCTGTATGACTTGATCAAGTTGATCCAGTGCAAGGTCGACTCCGACGACAAACGCGTCGTGTTGGTGGCGCATTCGATGGGCGGGCTGATCGCGCGTTGCATGATGCAGAAGGTGGCGGTCGAGAAAAAGGACCCGGCCAAAAACCTCGTCGCCAAGCTGTTTACCTATGGGACGCCGCATGGCGGCATCGTCTTTCAGACGGGCCTGCTGAACTGGTTCGAGGATGTCATCGGGCCGGCCGGCTCCGACATCTTCGCCCCGGAGAAGATGTACGGATATCTGACGCCGGGCCAAAAGTTCGGCGACCTGGCGCCCAAGGGCTGGGATCCGCAGAAGATGCCGCCGGATGTCTTCGACACGAACAACGTCTTCTGCCTGATCGGCACCGACTCCAAAGACTATGGGGTTTCCAAGGTCGTGGTGGGCCCGAAGAGCGATGGGCTGGTGCGCATCGAGCACGCCTATGTCCGCAATGCCCACCGGGCGTTCGTCTTCAAATCGCACTCGGGCAGTTATGGCGAAGTCAACTCCGAAGAGGGCTACCAAAACCTGCGCCGATTTCTGTTCGGCCGATGGCAGGTGCGTGTCGACCTGGCGGCCCTTCCGTCCTATGCCGATGTCCAGGCCGCCAAACCGCCGGTGTTTTGGCAGGCCGACATGCGGCTTTCGGTGCGCGGACTGCCGGTTGTGCTCAGTGAGCAACGGGCCGAGCAGTACACCCCGATCCAGCTCAACGCCGAGCTGCAGCAGCGCAAAGACAGCCCGGATCACCCGGTCCCCCTGCTGACCACGTTCCTTTTCGGCCAGGCCACCGCGTCGGTGCCGACGCAGACTCAAGACCAGCAGGACCCCGCCGATCACCACGGCCGCGCCCGATACAGCCTCACCCTGCGGGTATGGAAGCTGGCACAATACGACAACAGCTTCGACTTCAGCGAGCACCTCGAACAGGTGCCCGACTGGGCCGACACGGCGATCTTCGACGTCGGGCCCAACCAGACCCGCGACGCCCTGCAAGCCTGGGCGGCATGGAACAGCCAGGTGGACGGGGCGATCGACCAGAAGGATCCGATCGCCGCGGCCCCGTGCCAGATCGCGCGCACCGCCGACGGTCGGTGGCAGTTTGAGTTGGGGCTGCCGCCGACGGCGCTGTCGCTCCCGATTCTGGGTGACGACGCCAAGCTCTTGATCACGATCGTCGATCGGGAAATGGCGCCTGCAAAGCCGAGTTCACCGACCGCTTGACTGCATCGCGCGCCGCAGAGGAGCCGTTTTGACCTGCGCATACGCGCGCCGGTAAGCTGTTCGGTCGGCGTGCGGTACGCCAGGGCTCGGGTCAACGTCGGTCGCCGGGAACCACCCTCACCGTCGACGCCTGACCGGCACCCGGGTCGCACCGGGATCCAGCCCGAGAGAAGAGAAGGTAGGTCCTGTGCCCACGTACACGCCGAAGGCGGGTGACACCACCAGGTCGTGGTATGTCATCGACGCCACGGACGTCGTGCTCGGCCGTCTCGCCGTCGCCGCGGCAACGCTGCTGCGCGGCAAGCACAAGCCGACGTTCACGCCAAACGTCGACGGTGGCGACTTCGTCATCGTGGTCAACGCCGACAAGGTCGCGATCAGCGGCGACAAGCTGCGAAGCAAGTTCGCCTACCGTCACTCGGGTTTCCCCGGTGGCCTGCGGGCCCGTTCGATCGGCGATCTGATGCAAAAGCACCCCGACCGTGTCGTTGAGAAGGCGATCGTGGGCATGCTGCCGAAGAACCGGCTGGGCCGACAGATCAAGCGCAAGCTGCGCGTTTACGCCGGGCCGGACCATCCGCACCGGGCCCAGCAGCCGGTTCCGTACCAGATCAAGCAGGTGAGCCAATGACCGATACCGCGCACGTGACCGAAGCCCGTGGGCCCGTCGTCGTGGACCGCCCGATACAGACCGTCGGTCGCCGTAAGGAAGCCGTCGTGCGGGTGCGCCTTGTCCCGGGCACCGGCAAGTTCGACCTCGACGGCCGCACGCTGGAGGACTACTTCCCGAACAAGGTGCACCAGCAGCTGATCAAGGCCCCGCTCGTCACGGTGGACCGGCTGGAAAGCTTCGACATCCATGCCCACCTCGATGGTGGCGGCCCGTCCGGGCAGGCGGGAGCACTGCGGCTGGCGATCGCCCGGGCCCTGATCCTGGTGCAGCCGGAAGACCGCCCGGCGCTGAAGAAGGCCGGCTTCCTGACTCGCGATCCGCGGGCCACCGAGCGCAAGAAGTACGGCCTGAAGAAGGCGCGCAAGGCGCCGCAGTACTCGAAGCGCTGACCGCCCTACACCACGCCGGTCTCGTTGCGGTCTCGGTTCGGGTGCGTTACGGCCGATTATCTCGTCGGTTGTGCCTTCCGGCGCTGGGTGTGAGAAGTTTGTGCCCATGGGTCGACTGTTCGGCACCGATGGCGTTCGCGGGGTCGCCAACCGCGACCTGACCGCAGAGTTGGCAGTTGCCGTCGGCGCGGCAGCGGCGCGCCGCCTCGGCGCCGCCGGCCGGTCACGCCGCCGCGTCGCGGTTGTCGGTCGCGATCCGCGCGCCAGCGGTGAGATGCTCGAGGCGGCGGTGATCGCCGGAGTGACCAGTGAAGGTGTGGACGCGCTGCGGGTCGGCGTGCTGCCGACGCCGGCCGTTGCCTATCTGACCAGCGCCTACGATGCCGATTTCGGGGTGATGATCTCCGCCTCGCACAACCCGATGCCCGACAATGGGATCAAGGTGTTCGGCCCCGGCGGCCACAAGCTCGACGATGCGACCGAGCAGCGTGTCGAGGAGCTCGTCTCCGCGGGCCCCGGACGTCGGCCTGTCGGTGCGGCGATCGGCCGGGTTGTCGACGCCCAGGACGCGATGGAGCGCTACCTGCGCCACGTCGGTAAGGCACTGACCACCCGGCTCGACGGCCTGACGGTGGTCGTCGACTGCGCCAACGGCGCCGCGTCCACCGCGGCACCGCAGGCGTATCGGGCCGCCGGTGCGCGGGTCATCGCGATCAACGCCGCGCCGAACGGGCTGAACATCAACGACGGGTGCGGCTCCACGCACATCGCGGCGCTGCGGGCCGCGGTGGTCGCCCACTCCGCCGACTTGGGCCTGGCCCACGACGGTGATGCCGATCGCTGCCTGGCGGTCGACGCCACCGGCCGGGTCGTCGACGGTGACGCGATCATGGTGATCCTTGCGCTGGCGATGAAGGAGGCCGACGAGCTGCCGGCCAACACGCTGGTGGCCACGGTGATGAGCAACCTGGGCCTGCATCTGGCGATGCGCTCCGCGGGCATCGACGTCCGCACCACCGCGGTCGGCGATCGCTACGTGCTCGAGGAGCTGCGCGGCGGCAACTACGCGCTGGGCGGCGAGCAATCCGGGCACATCGTGATGCCCTCGCTGGGCACCTCCGGCGACGGGATCGTCACCGGCCTGCGGCTGATGTCGCGGATCGCGCAAACCCGCACGCCGCTGGCCCAGCTGGCATCAGCCATGAACACGGTGCCTCAGGTGCTGATCAACGTCGAAGTCGAAGACAAGGCGACCGTCGCGTCCGCCCCCTCGGTGCGGGCCGCCGTCGCCGACGCCGCGGCGGAGCTCGGCGACACCGGCCGGATTCTTTTGCGTCCCTCGGGTACCGAGCAACTCGTGCGGGTGATGGTCGAAGCACCCGACGAGGACACCGCCAAGCAGGTCGCCCTTCGTGTGGCGAACTGCGTCAGCGAACACCGGTAGCGCAATACCGCGGCGGTTCGTCAGCACATTTGGTTCAGACGCGTCACACTCTGACGCTCACTTGAGCAGCGCGACGATCTTGTCCTCCGGCTTCGCCTGCTCCAACGGCTCGTCGAGCTTCTCGGTTCCGGGCAGCGCGGCCTCCGGATCGGCGAACTCGCGGTAGCTTTTCTCGCCGGTGAGCCGGTAGAGCAGGAAACCGGTCAGCAGCGCCCGCACCGTCTTCTGCGTCTTGCGGTTCGGCCCGGGTAGCCCCAGGAGCCGGGTCAGGCGACGTCCCTCGGCGAAGCCGCTCGGCTTGGCCTTGCCGACCACGCGCAGCATCGCGCCGTCCCACGCGCGCGACAGCTCCAGCGCGTTCGACCGCAGATTTGCCGGATCGCCGGGTGCGCTGAGCACCAAGCCCGGAACCGCCAGCCGCGCGGCGATCTCCTCGGCTGCCGGCCTGGTGAAGGTGGGGAACACCGCCGCAACCGCCCCCGCGGAGCGCTCGGTGGCCGTGATTGCTGCGGCCGATCCGCCGAAGCCGTGGCCCACCACGCCGAGTTTGCCCGGGTGCACGCTGATCTTGCCCGGCCCCAACCGCACGCCGGCGATGATGTCCAGCGTGCTGCCCAGGTCGAACGCCAGCCGCGGAGCCGAGGGCGCCATCCCCCGTTCGGTGTCGGGCGCCGCCGCGACGATTCCCCACGACGCCAGGTGTTCGAGCGTGCCGAGATAGCGGTCGACGCCGGTGAGCCAGTCGTGACCGAAGGCGACGCCTGCCAGGTTGAGGCCCGACGCGGGGGTGTACACCACCCCCGGTAGGCCGGCGAATGCCAGGTCCCCACGCAGAACGGGGTGTGGACCACGACGGGTCAGAGCGCTGAACAGCTTGCGTGTTCGAGCCATGAGTCGACCGTAGCTGACCGCCGCCGGCGCGCGGCTGCACTACCCTGGTCAGCTATGTGTGGAATCGTCGGCTACGTCGGGCACCGGTCTGCCTGCGATGTCGTGGTCGACGCGCTGCGCCGGATGGAGTACCGCGGCTACGACTCGGCGGGCATTGCGCTGCTCGATGGCAACGGTGGCCTGACCGTCCAGCGCCGTGCCGGGCGGCTGGCCAACCTGGGCGAAGCGCTGCGGTGCAGCGGTCCCGAGACGCTGCACGGCCACACCGGCCTCGGCCACACCCGCTGGGCCACCCACGGCCGGCCAACCGACCGCAACGCCCATCCGCATCGCGACTCGGCCGGCAAGATCGCCGTCGTCCACAACGGGATCATCGAGAACTTCGCCACCCTGCGCCGCGAGCTGGAGGCAGCCGGTGTTGAGTTCGCCAGCGACACCGACACCGAGGTCGCCGTCCATCTGGTCGCCCGGCAGTATCGGCACGGCGACACGGCGGGTGACTTCGCCGCCTCGGTGCTGGCCGTGCTGCGCCGGTTGGAAGGCCATTTCACGTTGGTGTTCGCCAACGCCGACGAGCCGGGCACCATCGTCGCGGCGCGCCGCTCGACCCCGCTGGTGCTCGGTGTCGGCGACGGCGAGGTGTTCGTGAGTTCGGATGTGGCCGCGTTCATCGAATACACCCGTGAGGCCGTCGAGCTGGGCCAGGACCAGGCGGTGGTGATCACCGCCGACGGCTACCGCATCACCGACTTCACCGGCGAGCCCGTCGTCGAATACCGCCGGTTTCACATCGACTGGGACCTCTCGGCCGCCGAGAAGGGCGGCTACGAGTACTTCATGCTCAAGGAGATCGCCGAGCAGCCCGCGGCGGTGTCCGACACGCTTCTCGGCCACTTCGTCGATGGCCGCATCGTGCTCGATGAGCAGCGACTTTCCGACGGTGAGCTGCGCGAGATCGACAAGGTTTTCGTCGTGGCGTGCGGCACCGCGTATCACTCCGGGTTGCTGGCCAAGTACGCCATCGAGCACTGGACGCGGTTACCCGTGGAGGTGGAGCTGGCCAGCGAGTTCCGCTACCGCGACCCGGTGTTGGATCGCAGCACCCTGGTGGTGGCGATTTCGCAGTCCGGTGAGACCGCCGACACCCTGGAAGCGGTGCGGCACGCCAAGAAGCAGAAGGCCAAGGTGTTGGCGATCTGCAATACCAACGGCTCGCAAATCCCCCGTGAGTGCGACGCGGTTCTCTACACCCGGGCCGGCCCGGAGATCGGCGTCGCGGCGACGAAGACGTTTTTGGCCCAGATCGCCGCGAACTACGTTGTCGGCCTGGCGCTGGCGCAGGCCCGCGGCACCAAATACTCCGACGAGGTCGCCCGCGAGTACCGGGAGCTTGAGGCGATGCCGGACCTGGTGGCCCGGGTGCTCGCCGACCTCAGGCCGGTCGCCGAGTTGGGCCGCCGGTTCGCCTCGGCGTCGACGATCCTTTTTCTGGGCCGTCACGTGGGCTATCCGGTGGCACTCGAAGGCGCGCTCAAGCTCAAGGAACTGGCCTACATGCACGCGGAGGGCTTCGCCGCCGGCGAGCTCAAGCACGGTCCTATCGCGTTGATCGACGACGGCATGCCGGTCATCGTCGTGATGCCCTCCCCGAAGGGGGCGTCGACGCTGCACGCCAAGCTGCTGTCCAATATCCGCGAAATCCAGGCCCGTGGCGCCGTCACCATCGTCATCGCCGAGGAAGGCGACGACACCGTGCGGCCATACGCCGACCACATCTTCGAAGTGCCTGCGGCGACAACGCTTTTCCAGCCGTTGCTGTCCACCATCCCGCTGCAGGTGTTCGCCGCGTCGGTGGCCCGCGCCCGCGGATACGACGTCGACAAGCCGCGCAACCTGGCCAAGTCCGTCACCGTCGAGTAGCCGCGAAACTCACCACGCTTGCGGCCTTCACCGGCCCGCATGGAATCCTGACAGGGATGCGGTACTACTACTCCGCCGATCAGATCCGCGCGGCTGAAGCGCCGCTGCTCGCCAGCCTGCCCGACGGTGCGCTGATGCGCCGCGCCGCCTACGGGCTGCACACGGTGATCGCCCGCGAGCTCGACACCCGGACCGGCGGGTTGACCGGGCGGCGGGTGTGCGCGGTCGTCGGCTCCGGCGACAACGGCGGGGATGCGCTGTGGGCCGCGACGTTCCTCAAACGCCGCGGCGCCGGTGTCTTCGCGGTACTGCTCGACCCGCAACGCACCCATCGCAGGGCGCTGGCGGCGTTCCTGAGTGCCGGCGGCCGCGTCGTCGACAGCGTTCCGGACGGAATTGATCTGGTCATCGACGGCGTGGTCGGCATCTCCGGTTCCGGCCCGTTGCGGCCCCAAGCTGCCGAACTGTTCGCTGCCGTCGACCAACTCGGCATCCCGGTAGTCGCGGTCGACATCCCCAGCGGCGTCGATGTGCAGACCGGCGCCACCGCCGGGCCGCACGTGTGCGCCGCGTTGACGGTGACCTTCGGCGGCCTGAAACCGGTTCACGCCCTGGGTGATTGCGGGCGTGTCGAACTCGTCGACATCGGCCTGGACCTGCCGGAGACCGACATCCTGGGCTTCCAGGCCGCCGAGGTCAGGGCCCGCTGGCCGGTGCCGGGGCCGCACGACGACAAGTACACCCAGGGCGTCACCGGCATTCTGGCGGGATCGGCCACCTACCCCGGTGCGGCGGTGCTGTGCACGGGCGCCGCGGTAGCGGCGACCTCCGGCATGGTCCGCTACGCGGGCACCGCGGCTGCACAGGTGCTTTCGCACTGGCCGGAGGTGATCGCGTCGCAAAGCGCCGAGACCGCCGGGCGCGTGCAGGCCTGGGCGGTCGGACCCGGGCTCGGCACCGACCAGGCCGGCGCGTCGGCGTTGTGGTTCGCGCTGGATACCGACCTGCCGGTGATCGTTGACGCCGACGCGCTGACGATCCTCGCCTCGCACCCCAACCTCGTCACTTCCCGCACCGCGCCCACGGTGCTGACCCCGCACGCGGGCGAGTTCGCGCGGCTTTCCGGCGCGCCGCCGGGTGACGACCGGATCGCCGCGACCCGTGAGCTTGCCGATCGGTTCGGTGTCGTGGTGCTGCTCAAGGGCAATGTCACCGTGATCGCCGAGCCGGGCGGACCCGTCTACCTCAGCCCCGCCGGGCAGTCCTGGGCCGCGACCGCCGGCTCCGGCGACGTGCTGTCCGGGATGATCGGCGCGCTGCTGGCCGCCGGCCTGCCCGCGGGCAAAGCAGCCGCCGCCGCGGCCTTCGTGCATGCCCGCGCGGCCAACCTCTCCGCCGCCGATCCCGGTCCGCGCGCCGCGCCGACATCGGCGTCTCGCATCCTCGCCCACATTCGCTCCGCCATCGCCACCCTGTAACGGAAAGGACCTCAATGCCCCGCATATCCCACTCGACGCCATCGATCGCACCGGCCTACACGGCTCGGTTGTTCACCGCTCCGGTGCCGTCGCTGCGCTTGCCCGACGAGACGATGGATCCGGACGCGGCCTACCTGTTCATCCACGACGAGCTGATGCTCGACGGCAGTTCACGGCTGAACCTGGCCACGTTCGTCACCACCTGGATGGAGCCGCAGGCCGAGAAGCTGATGGCCGAGACGTTCGACAAGAACATGATCGACAAGGACGAATACCCGGCCACCGCGGCGATCGAATCACGGTGCGTGTCGATGGTCGCCGACCTGTTCCACGCCGAGGATTTGCGCGATGACGACCCGCTTAGCGCCATCGGGGTGTCCACGATCGGTTCCAGCGAGGCGGTGATGCTGGGCGGGTTGGCGTTGAAGTGGCGGTGGAAGCAGCGGGTCGGTGCCGGAAAAGACGGAGCCGGGCGGACCCGCACGCCGAATCTGGTGCTGGGGTCCAACGTGCAGGTGGTCTGGGAGAAGTTCTGCCGGTACTTCGAGGTCGAACCGCGATACCTGCCGATGGCGAAGGGCCGCTACGTGATCACCCCGGAGCAGGTCGTCGACGCGGTCGACGAGGATACGATCGGCGTGGTCGCGATCCTGGGCACCACCTACACCGGCGAGTTGGAGCCGATCCGCCAGATCGCCGCGGCGCTGGACAAGCTTGCCGCCGACCGTGGTGTCGACGTACCGATGCACATCGACGCGGCAAGCGGCGGATTCGTGGTGCCGTTCATCCATCCCGACCTGGAATGGGACTTCCGCCTGCCGCGGGTCGCCTCGATCAACGTCAGCGGCCACAAGTACGGGCTGACCTATCCGGGCATCGGCTTCGTGGTCTGGCGCAACCGCGAAAGCCTGCCCGAGGAGTTGGTTTTCCGGGTCAACTACCTCGGCGGCGACATGCCGACGTTCACGTTGAACTTCTCCCGGCCCGGCAGCCAGGTCATCGGGCAGTACTACAACTTCTTGCGGCTCGGCCGCGCGGGCTACACCCAGGTGATGCAGTCCCTCGCCGAGACCGCCCGCTGGCTGGCCGACGAACTGGCCACTGGCGAGCACTTCGAGGTGATCTCGGACGGTTCGGCGATACCGGTGGTGGCGTGTCGGCTGGCCGGTGATTTCGGTTACACCGAGTTCGACGTGTCCGCCGCCCTGCGGTCCTATGGCTGGCAGGTGCCGGCCTACACGATGCCCCACGACGCCGCCGACGTCTCGGTCCTGCGCATCGTGGTGCGCGAGGGGTTCTCCACCGATTTGGCGCGGTCGCTGCGCGACGATGTCAAGGCGGTCCTGGCGCATCTCGACGAGCTCAAACCCCAGGGCCTTTTCAACAACCAGCGGCATTTCGCCCACTGAACGCGCCACGGCCGGCACACCGCGCCGCGGGCTTCTGGGACAATCGTCAGCGGTGATCTGACATGCACACGATTCCGCTGGCCACCCCGCCCGACACCGGGCCCAACACCTCGGCCGAAGCCGTGGTCGACCTCGACGCGATCGTCAACAACGTCCGGGTGCTGCGCGAGCACGCCGGCGACGCGGCCGTGATGGCCGTGGTGAAGGCCGACGGCTACGGGCACGGGGCGAACCGCGTTGCCCGCGCCGCACTGGCGGCAGGTGCCGCCGAACTCGGCGTGGCAACGACCGACGAGGCGCTCGAGCTGCGCCGCGACGGGATAACCGCGCCGGTGCTGTCGTGGCTGCACGCGCCGGGCAGTGACTTCGCGCCCGCGCTGCGGTCCGACATCCAGATCGCAGTGTCATCGGTGCGTCAACTCGGTGAGCTGCTCGACGCGGTCCGGCGCACCGGCATCACCGCGTCTGTCACGGTCAAGGTCGACACCGGCCTGAACCGCAACGGGGTCAGCGCAGCGGAGTACCCGGTGATGCTCGACGCGCTACTGCGCGCACAGGCCGACGGGGCCGTCCGCGTGCGGGGTCTGATGACCCACCTGGTGCATGCTGACGATCCCGAGCATCCCACCAACGACCTTCAGTCGCAGCGCTTTTCGGACATGCTGGCGCAGGCCCGGGCTGCCGGGGTGCGCTACGAGATCGCGCATCTGTCGAATTCGCCGGCCGCGATGTCGCGCAAAGACCTCGCCTACGACATGGTCCGGCCCGGGATCGCGGTGTACGGGTTGAGCCCGATCCCAGAACGTGGTCAGATGGGCCTGGTGCCCGCAATGACGCTCAGATGCTCTGTTGCGCTGGTGAAGTCGGTGTGCGCCGGTGAGGGCGTGTCGTACGGCCACACCTGGGTCGCCGAGCGTGACACCACACTGGCGCTGATGCCAATCGGCTACGCCGACGGCGTCTACCGGGCCTTGAGCGGGCGCATCGACGTCCTTATCAACGGCCGGCTGCGGCGCGGTGTCGGACGGATCTGCATGGACCAGTTCGTCGTCGACCTCGGACCGAACGAGACCAACGTCCGCGAGGGCGACACCGCCGTGCTGTTTGGTCCCGGCACCGAAGGGGAACCGACCGCTCAGGACTGGGCGGACCTCCTCGGCACCATCCACTACGAGGTCGTGACCAGCCCGCGTGGCCGGGTGACGCGTGTCTATCGTGAGGCCGGCCGAATTGGCTGACCATACACCGCGGCGCAGAGGCAGCAGTCTCGACGAGAGGCTGGCGCGCCGGGCGGCGAAAAGTGCTGAGCGGCTGGTCCGCACGACCACTGGAGAGCGCTTGCGGGGCCGCCGCGCCCGCCAGGCCGGCTGGATGGCCGGTGTCGCGGGACTGACCGCGGTCGGCACGGTCGCCGGCGTGACCGCCGCCCGGTCGCTCGGCAAGCGCAAAGATGCCGACGATCCCTGGGCCGGGGAGAACTTCGACCTGCTCGACGCCGACCGTGCTGCGGTGGTGACGACTTCGGACGGGGTGCCGCTGGCGGTGCGCGTGGTCGGGCCCGAGGATGCAGCGCTGACCGTCGTTTTCGCGCACGGATTCTGTATGTGCATGGGTGCCTTCCATTTTCAGCGTGCTCGGCTGGAAAGCGAATGGGGCCAGCAGGTGCGGATGGTGTTCTACGACCAGCGCGGCCACGGCCAATCCGGCGAGGCGCCCACCGAGACCTACACCGTGACGCAGCTCGGACGCGACCTGGAAACCGTGCTGCAGGTGCTGGTCCCGCGGGGCCCGATGGTGTTGGTGGGCCACTCGATGGGCGGCATGACGGTGCTCTCGCACGCCCGGCAGTATCCGCAGCGGTACGGCAGCCGAATCGTCGGTGTGGCGCTGATCTCCTCGGCCGCCGAGGGCCTGTCGCGGTCTCCGCTGGGTGAGATCCTGCAGAATCCGGCGCTGGAAGGTGTGCGCTTCGCGGCCCGGTATGCGCCCAGGCTGGTGCTTCGCGGCCGCGGCGCTGCGCGCTCGGTCCTGAGCCCGATCCTGCGCGCCGCGTCCTACGGTGACGACAAGGTCAGCCCGAGTGTTGTGGCGTTCTCCGAGAAGATGATTCATAACACAGCGGTCGCCACGATGGTGGAGTTTCTGCATGCGCTCGAAGTCCACGACGAGAGCGCCGCGCTGCCGGTGCTGGCCAACATTCCCGCGCTGATTGCCTGTGGCGATCACGATTCGCTCACCCCGCCGGCGCATTCCGAGGAGATGGCGGCTGCGCTTCCGAAATCCGAACTCGTGGTCGTTGCCGGAGCAGGCCATCTCGTGCAGTTGGAGCAGCCCGACGTCATCGACGACGCCCTGGTCCGGCTGGTGGAACGCGCGACGCCGTCGAAACTCGTGGCGTTCACCCGTAGGCTTCGCCAGAAGATCAGGCCGCATGGGTGATACCGCGATGCTGCCGTCGGTCGATGCCACGTTCGCGCTCGGCGAGCGACTCGGTGCGCAGCTGCGTGCCGGCGACGTAGTGGTGCTGTCGGGGCCGCTTGGTGCCGGAAAAACGGTGCTTGCCAAGGGCATTGCGCAGGCGATGGATGTCGAGGGCCCCGTGACGTCACCGACGTTCGTGTTGGCCAGGGTGCACCCTGCCCGACGCGAGGGCGCGCCCGCCATGGTGCACGTCGACATGTACCGCCTGCTCGACCACACCGGCGCGGACCTGCTGGGCGAGCTGGATTCGCTCGACCTCGACACCGACCTCGACGACGCCGTCGTGGTGGTCGAATGGGGCGAGGGCCTGGTCGAGCGGCTCTCCGAGCGTCACCTCGACGTGCGGCTGCACCGCGGCGTCGGCTCCGACGTGCGCACCGCGACGTGGGAATGGACCCGCAGATGATCGTCCTGGCACTCGACACGTCGACCCCGGCTGTCACCGCCGGACTGGTGCGCCGCACCGCGGCCGGAGTTGACGCGCTCGCCGAGCGCGTCACGGTTGATCCTCGTGCCCACGCCGAGCGGCTCACCCCGAACGTTCTGGAGGTGCTCGCCGATGTTGAAATAACGTTCCGGGAGCTCGCCGCCATCGTGGTGGGGTGTGGCCCCGGACCGTTTACCGGCCTGCGCGTCGGCATGGCCACCGCGGCCGCATACGGCCACGCGCTGGGGGTCGCCGTGCACGGCGTCTGCAGCCTGGACGCGCTCGGTGTGCTGACTTCCGGGGACGTGCTCGTCGTCACCGACGCCCGGCGCCGTGAGCTCTACTGGGCTCGCTATCGCGACGGTGTGCGCGTTGCCGGGCCGGCCGTCGACAGACCGGTCGACGTACCGGTCGGCGCGGCCGCGGCGGTCGCCGGGGCGCCGGAACACGCCGCGTTGTTCGACCTGCCGCGGCTCGACGCGATCCACCCGACACCCGCCGGGTTGGTGTGCGCCGCCGACTGGACCGCCGCGCCCGGGCCGCTGGTGCCGATGTATCTGCGTCGACCCGACGCGAAGACGCTGGCCGAGCGGGAGGCATTGGCACGGTGAGCGTGACGATCGACGCGCTGACCCGAGCCGACGTGGCCCGGTGCGCCGAACTGGAGGCCCAGCTCTTCGAGGGCGACGACCCCTGGCCGGCGTCGGCGTTCCTGCACGAACTCGACGCCCGGCACAACCACTACGTCGCCGCCCGCGCCGACGACAAACTCGTCGGCTACGCCGGCGTCGCCCGGCTGGGCCTGCTGCCGCCGCACGAATACGAAGTGCACACCATCGGCGTCGACGCCGCCTACCAGGGGCAGGGGATCGGTCGGCGGCTGCTGGACGCCCTGCTGGAGTTCACCGGCGGCGGGACGGTGTATCTGGAAGTGCGCACCGACAACGCGCCCGCGATGGCGCTGTACCGCCGGGCCGGCTTCCGGGAGGTTGGCCTGCGCAAGCGGTATTACCGCGTCAGCGGCGCCGACGCGTACACGATGCGGCGGGATCCGCCCGGCTCGGCGAGGCGGCAGGCACCGTGACCGTCGTCCTCGCGATCGAAACCTCCTGCGACGAGACCGGTGTCGGAATCGCCGAGCTGGGCTCCGACGGCGCGGTGCGGCTCTTGGCCGACGAGGTCGCCTCCAGCGTCGACGAGCATGCCCGCTTCGGCGGCGTTGTGCCCGAGATCGCGTCGCGGGCCCACCTCGAAGCCCTCCGCCCGACGATGCGTCGCGCGCTCGCGACGGCCGGCGTGGCCAGGCCCGACATCGTGGCCGCGACCATCGGTCCGGGGCTGGCCGGCGCGCTGCTCGTCGGTGTCGCCGCGGCCAAGGCCTACGCGGCGGCCTGGGACGTGCCGTTCTACGCGGTGAACCACCTCGGTGGTCACCTGGCCGCCGACGTCTACGACCACGGCCCGCTGCCGGAATGCGTCGGGCTGCTGGTCTCCGGCGGGCACACCAACCTGTTGCATGTGCGCTCGCTGGGCGAGCCGATCGTCGAACTGGGCAGTACGGTCGACGATGCGGCCGGCGAAGCCTACGACAAGGTGGCGCGCCTGCTCGGGCTGGGTTATCCGGGCGGAAAGGTCCTCGACGACCTGGCCCGCACCGGTGACCGCGCGGCGATCGCGTTTCCCCGGGGGATGACCGGGCCGCGGGACGACCCGTATGCGTTCAGCTTCTCCGGCCTGAAGACCGCCGTGGCGCGGTATCTGGAGGGTCATCCCGATTATCATCCGGCCGACGTGGCCGCCGGGTTCCAGGAGGCGGTCGCCGACGTGCTGACCGGCAAGGCGGTGCGCGCCGCCACCGATCTGTCGGTGTCCACGCTGTTGATCGCCGGTGGGGTGGCGGCCAACTCGAGGCTGCGTGAGCTGGCAGAACAGCGTTGCGCGGCGGCAGGACTTACGCTGCGCATGCCGCGACCGCGGCTGTGCACGGACAACGGCGCGATGATCGCGTCCTTCGCGGCGCACCTGGTGGCCGCCGGCGCGGCACCGTCTGCGCTGGTCGCGGCCGCCGATCCGGGGCTTCCTGTGGTCTCGTCGAAGGTGTAGCAGACCTGCCTTGAGTGCTAGCACTCGCATGTATAGAGTGCTAGGTGGCAGGCGGACAGCTCCCGGGTCGGCACCCGCGACGACGGCGCGAGGGCAGGCGTTATGCCGAACACCTGGTAATTCCGACGATCTGGGGAAGGCCCCGGATCGCATCCCGATCAACTGGAGGGCTCTAATCGTGGCGAGCGTGAACATCAAGCCACTCGAGGACAAGATCCTCGTTCAGGCCAACGAGGCCGAGACCACGACCGCGTCCGGTCTGGTCATCCCTGACACTGCCAAAGAGAAGCCGCAGGAAGGCACCGTTGTCGCCGTCGGCCCCGGCCGTTGGGATGAGGACGGCGAGAAGCGGATCCCGCTGGACGTGTCCGAGGGCGACACCGTCATCTACAGCAAGTACGGCGGCACCGAGATCAAGTACAACGGCGAGGAGTACCTGATCCTTTCGGCCCGCGACGTGCTGGCGATCGTCAACAAGTAGCGACGAGCGTGTCCGCCCCGGCGATCCCCGCGCGACAGCGGCGGATTACCGGGGCGGCATGCGTGTGAAGACGGGAAACATTTCGATGGCAAAGCAGATTGAATACCACGAGACCGCACGACGCGCCATGGAGGCCGGTGTCGACAAGCTCGCGGATACGGTTCGCGTGACGCTCGGGCCGCGGGGCCGCCATGTGGTGCTGGCCAAGGCATTTGGCGGTCCGACCGTCACCAATGACGGCGTCACGATCGCGCGGGAGATCGACCTGGAGGACCCGTTCGAGAACCTGGGTGCGCAACTGGTGAAGTCGGTGGCGACCAAGACCAACGACGTGGCCGGCGACGGCACGACCACTGCGACGGTGTTGGCGCAGGCGTTGGTGAAGGGCGGCCTGCGCAACGTCGCGGCGGGTGCCAACCCGATCAAGCTCGGGGCAGGCATCTCCAAGGCGGCCGACGCGGTGTCCGAGGCGCTGCTGGCCTCGGCCACCCCGGTGACCGACCAGAACGCGATCGCTCAGGTCGCCACCGTGTCATCGCGTGACGAGCAGATCGGTGAGCTGGTCGGCGAGGCGATGACCAAGGTCGGCCACGACGGGGTCGTCACCGTCGAGGAGTCCTCGACGCTGTCCACCGAATTGGAGGTCACCGACGGCGTCCAGTTCGACAAGGGCTTCCTGTCGGCGTACTTCATCACCGACTTCGACTCGATGGAAGCCGTCATCGAGGACGCGTACGTGTTGCTGCACCGCGAGAAGATCAGCTCGCTGCCCGACTTTCTACCGCTCCTTGAGAAGGTCGCGCAGACCGGCAAGCCGCTGCTGATCATCGCCGAAGATGTCGAGGGCGAGGCCCTGTCGACGTTGGTGGTCAACGCGATCCGCAAGACGCTCAAGACCGTCGCGGTAAAGGCGCCGTTCTTCGGTGATCGCCGCAAGGCGTTCCTCGAAGACCTCGCGGTGATGACCGGCGCCCAGGTGGTCAACCCGGACGTCGGCCTGCTGCTGCGTGAGGTTGGCCTGGAGGTGCTCGGTACCGCCCGTCGGATCGTGGTCACCAAAGACACCACCACGATCGTCGACGGCGGCGGTGGCGAGGACGCCGTCGCGGCGCGGGCGCGTCAACTACGCGCCGAGATCGAGACCACCGAGTCCGACTGGGACCGCGAAAAGCTCGAGGAGCGACTGGCCAAGCTGGCCGGCGGTGTCGCGGTGATCAAGGTCGGTGCGGCCACCGAGACCGCCCTCAAGGAACGCAAAGAAAGCGTCGAGGACGCGGTCGCGGCCGCCAAGGCCGCGGTCGAGGAGGGCATCGTGCCGGGCGGCGGTTCGGCGCTGCTGCAGGCCCGCTCCAAGCTCGCCGAGCTGCGCGGCTCGCTGGACGGCGACGAGGCGATCGGTGTCGAGGTGTTCTCCGGGGCGCTGAGCGCGCCGCTGTACTGGATTGCCACCAATGCCGGATTGGACGGTTCGGTTGCCGTGAACCGAGTCGCCGAGTTGCCGGCGGCCCACGGCCTGAACGCCGCAACGCTGACGTACGGCGACCTCGTCGCCGACGGCATCATCGACCCCGTCAAGGTCACCCGGTCGGCAGTACTCAACGCCGCCTCGGTGGCCCGTATGGTGCTCACCACCGAGACGGCCGTCGTGGAGAAGCCGGAGGACGAGAACGAGCACGCCGGCCATCATCACGGCCACGCTCACTAGGTAACCAACACGAAGCCCCCTGGCGCCCAGAAAGGCCCGGGGGGCTTCGCGTCTTGGCTCACTCTGTGCTGACGGCGTGGCCCACTTTCGCGCCCTCACCGCAGACCCGCTGCGCGCGAGCATGCCCGC
>JAFARC010000072.1 GCA_019245755.1 Mycobacteriaceae bacterium
CGGCAGCAGCCACGCTCAGCACATCCACCTGGGCACCTGCAACGCCCAGGGACCGGTGAAGTACCCGCTGGATGATCTGGTGGCCTCGCCGGCTGGCAGCGCCGAGGCGACCACGGTGGTGCAGAACGCCGAGGCCCCGCCGGCCTCCGGCTGGTATCTGAACGTCCATCTGGGATCGTCCAGCCAGATCGAGCAAAACGGTCAGCCGACCTTGTACTTCCAACCGATCATCTGCGCCGACATCGGCAAGTAGGCCTCAGCAGTAGGCGACGATCTTGAAGCTCGTGGTGCCCGGCTTGTTCGGATTCGCCGGGCCGTAGCCGAACACATCCCCGGTGAAGGTGTAGGTGTCGCCGGCGACGGTGGCGATGGCGTTACCCACCCCGCCTTGCCAGGCGCTGCCGGTGAACCCGTCGAAGTCGTGAAACTTGACCCATTTGGCGGTGGCCCTGTTACCGGTGAGCTCGACGGCCGCCTCGGCGCCGTGCACCTGGTCGCCCACGTCGATCATCCACATCCACTGGTACTGGTTGCAGCTGACCGAGGGCACCCGCGTCGTCGAGTGGTCGATGGTGACGTTTGCCGACTGTACGGACGTCACCTGCGGCTGCTGCGAGCATCCGGCGAGGCATCCGGCCGCGACCAGCGTGGCCCAGGCCGCCGAGATCCACCGGTTTGTCATGGCTCCTCCGTTCCTGAGCGCAATTATCGGCGCTCGACCAGCAACGCGTCTAGGGTCACCCGGGAGAGGAGCGGTCACATGAGCTTCAACCTCGCGGTCATGCTGCGCGAATCACGCAACGCGCACCCGGACAAGCCGCTGTGCCACATCGCCGGACAGACCTTCAGCTATGCGCAGACCGACGATATCTCCGGTCGGGTGGCCACCAGCCTGCGCCACCTGGGCGTGAACCGCGGTGACAAGGTCGCGGTGCAACTGCCGAACCTGCCCCATTTCCTGTTCGCCTACTTCGCGATCCTCAAAGCCGGCGCTGTGATGGTCCCGCTCAATCCGCTGCTGCGCGCCCCGGAGGTCAGTTACCACCTCAAAGATTCCGACGCCCGGCTGCTGATCACCTTCGAAACCTTCGCCGAGGAGGCCATGCGGGGGGCACGCGACATCGGGGGGTTGGCGACCTATGTGGTCAACCTCCCGGGCAATGACCAGCGACCCGACGGCACAAAGCGTTTCGATGAGCTCTACGTCGCCGACGACACCGGCGAGCTGGAGCCGACCGACTCCGACGACACCGCGGTGATCATTTACACCAGCGGCACGACCGGCCGGCCCAAAGGCGCCGAGCTCACCCATTTCCAGTTGTTCATGAACTGCACGGTCGCCGGCGAGCTGTTCGGATTCCGCGACGACGACGTCGGCATGGCGGTGCTGCCGATGTTTCACGTCTTCGGGCTGTCCAGCGTGCTCAACGTCACGGTGCGTTTTGGTGGCACGCTGGTGCTGGTACCCCGGTTCGACGCTGGCACGGTCATCGACGAGCTCGCGCGCTACCGCTGCACGCTGTTCTCCGGTGTGCCGACCATGTACATCGCGCTGCTGCACGCCGACACCGGCGGCCGTGACCTGTCGGCGTTGCGGGTCGGGCTGTCCGGCGGCGCACCGATCCCCGGCGAAGTCATCCGCGCCTTCGAGGAGAAATTCCCCAACGTCGTCATCCTCGAGGGCTACGGCCTGTCAGAGACCGCGTCGACGACGACGTTCAACATCAACGCCGAGCAGCGTAAGGTGCTTTCGATCGGCAAACCGATCTGGGGTGTACAGGTGCGGGTGGTCGACGAGAACGACGACGAGCTGGCCGCCGGTCCCGACCACGTCGGCGAGATCGTTATCCGCGGGCACAACGTGATGAAGAGCTACTACCACAAGCCCGACGCCACCGCCGAGGCCATGCGCGACGGCTGGTTCCACACCGGCGACCTGGGCTACCGCGACGAGGACGGCTATTTCTTCATCGTCGATCGCAAGAAGGATCTGGTGATTCGCGGCGGATACAACGTCTACCCCCGCGAAATCGAGGAAACCCTGTTCGAACACCCCGCTATCGCCGAGGCCGCCGTGATCGGCAAGCCGCACGACGAGCTGGGCCAGGAAGTGCTCGCTTTCGTCGTCGCCAAGCCCGGCGAGAGCCTGACCGCCGAAGAGGTCATCGTGCACTGCAAGGAGCGGCTCGCGGCATACAAGTACCCGCGTGAGGTACGCATCGTCGACGCGCTGCCCACCGGCCCGACCGGCAAGGTCTTGAAGAAGGAACTGCGGCCTTAGCTGGGAACATCGGCGCCCCCGGGCTCGTTGACACGGCTATGGCAACCCGAAACATCACCGCCGAATCGTTCAACGACACCATCACCGACAACGAGATCGTGCTGGTGGACTTCTGGGCTTCGTGGTGCGGCCCGTGCCGGCAGTTCGCGCCGACATTCGAGGCATCTTCCGACAAGCACCCCAACATCGTGCATGCCAAGGTCGACACCGAGGCTGAGCAGCAGCTGGCGGCCGCCGCCGAGATCCGGTCGATTCCCACGCTGATGGCGTTCAAGAAGGGCAAACTGCTGTTCAACCAGGCTGGGGCGCTGCCGCCGGCCATGCTGGAGGACCTGATTCAGCAGGTCAAGGCGTTCGACGTCGACGCGGCCGTCGCCGCGCAGTCCAACTCCGACCAGGCCTGAGGGCCGCACGCGATAGCGTGCAAGCCCGTGAGCCCCGAAACCGAACTCGTCCGCCTGCAACGTCCCCGTCCCAACCTTGCCCTGATCACGCTGAACCGGCCCGAGCGGATGAACTCGATGGCCTTCGACGTGATGGTGCCGCTGAGGCGGCTGCTCGACGAGGTTACCCACGACAACGGTGTGCGGGTGGTGGTGCTGACCGGAGCCGGGCGCGGCTTCTCGTCCGGCGCCGACCACAAGTCGGCGGGCTCGGTACCCCATGTCGAGGGGCTGACGCGCCCGACCTTCGCGCTGCGATCGATGGAAGTGCTCGACGACGTGATACTCACGCTGCGGCGGATGCATCAGCCCGTGATCGCCGCGGTGAACGGCGCGGCGATCGGCGGCGGGCTGTGTTTGGCGCTGGCCTGCGACATCCGCGTCGCGTCGTCGTCGGCCTATTTCCGCGCGGCGGGTATCAACAACGGCCTCACCGCCAGCGAGCTGGGGCTGAGCTATCTGCTCCCGCGCGCCATCGGCACCTCGCGGGCCTTTGAGTTGATGCTCACCGGGCGCGACGTCGACGCGGACGAGGCGGTGCGAATCGGCCTCGTCTCGAGCCGGGTGCCCGACGAGGACCTGCTGGAAACCTGCTACGGAATGGCTGAACGCATCGCGGCGTTCTCCCGTCCGGGGGTTGAGTTGACCAAGCGCACACTGTGGACCGGCCTGGACGCCGGTACCCTCGAAGGGCACATGCAGGCCGAGGGCCTCGGACAGCTCTTCGTTCGCCTGCTCACCCAGAACTTCGAAGAGGCCGTCGCCGCACGCGCCGAGAAGCGTCCGCCGGTGTTCACCGACGATCGCGAAACCTAGGGAGCACGAAGATGATCACCGCAACGGACCTCGAGGTCCGCGCCGGCGCACGCACGCTGCTGTGGGCGCCGGGGCCCGCGTTGCGGGTGCAGGCCGGTGACCGCATCGGGCTGGTTGGGCGCAACGGCGCCGGCAAGACCACCACGATGCGGATCCTGGCAGGCGCGGCCGAGCCGTACGCGGGCACGGTGCGGCGCGGTGGCGAAGTCGGTTATCTGCCGCAGGATCCCAAAGAAGGTGACCTGGATGTGCTGGCCCGAGACCGGGTCCTCTCGGCGCGCGGCCTGGACACGCTGCTCGCCGATCTGGAGAAGCAGCAGGCCATGATGGCCGAGGTCGTCGACGACGCCGAGCGTGACCGCGCGGTGCGCCGCTACGGCCAACTGGAGGAGCGGTTCGCCGCGCTGGGGGGCTATGTCGCCGAAAGCGAAGCGGCCCGCATCTGCGCCAGCCTCGGCCTGCCCGAACGGGTTCTCACCCAACGGCTGCGCACACTGTCGGGCGGCCAGCGGCGCCGAGTCGAGCTGGCCCGCATCCTGTTCGCCGCGTCCGACACCGGCGCCGGCTCGGCGACCACCCTGCTGCTCGACGAACCGACGAACCACCTCGACGCCGATTCTTTGGGCTGGCTGCGGGATTTCCTGCAGGCACACACCGGGGGACTGGTCGTGATCAGCCACAACGTCGACCTGCTCGCCGACGTGGTCAACCGCGTCTGGTTCCTGGACGCGGTGCGCGGTGAGGTCGACGTCTACAACATGACCTGGCAGAAGTACCTCGACGCCCGCGCCACCGACGAGCAGCGTCGCCGCCGCGAGCGCGCCAACGCCGAACGCAAGGCCGCGGCGTTGCGGGCCCAGGCCGCCAAGTTGGGCGCCAAGGCCACCAAAGCAGTTGCGGCACAGAACATGCTGCGCCGTGCCGACCGGATGATGGCGGCCCTGGAATCCGAACGTGTCGGCGACAAGGTCGCCCGGATCAAATTCCCCACCCCGGCGCCGTGTGGACGCACGCCGCTTGTCGCCAAGGGACTGACCAAGACCTATGGCTCCCTCGAGGTGTTCACCGGCGTCGACCTGGCCGTCGACCGTGGCTCGCGGGTGGTGGTGCTCGGTCTCAACGGCGCGGGCAAGACCACGCTGCTGCGGCTGCTGGCCGGCGTCGAGATCCCCGACGTCGGCGTGCTCGAACCCGGGCACGGTTGCAAGATCGGCTACTTCGCACAGGAGCACGACACCCTCGACGACACGGCGACGGTGTGGCAGAACATCCGGCACGCCGCCCCGGACAGCGGTGAACAGGACCTGCGCGGGTTACTCGGTGCGTTCATGTTCAGCGGCCCGCAGCTCGATCAGCCTGCCGGAACATTGTCGGGCGGCGAGAAGACCCGGCTCGCACTGGCCGGGCTCGTCGCGTCCACGGCCAATGTGCTGCTGCTCGACGAGCCCACGAACAACCTCGATCCCGCATCCCGCGAACAGGTGCTGGATGCGTTGGGCAGCTACGTCGGAGCGGTGGTGTTGGTCACCCATGACCCAGGCGCCGCCGAAGCGCTCGACCCGCAGCGGGTGGTGCTGTTGCCCGACGGCACCGAGGACTACTGGTCGGCGGACTACCGCGACCTCATCGAGCTCGCCTGAACGCTGTTCCAACAGATTCCACGAGATTCCAGCAATTTTCCCCCGCAGGCCCCGTGCGTTTCTTACCCTCGGGTCGGTGGGGGTCGTCTACAGCGGGGAGATGTCGATGAGGAAGCCGGACCAGGCTCGTGACGAGTTGTTGCACGAGCTGCGAAGCGCTTACGAGTCGGGCGCCAGCATCAGGTCGCTGGTCGCTTCCACCGGCCGCTCCTATGGATCGGTCCACAGCCTGCTGCGCGAGTCGGGCACCACGATGCGCAGCCGCGGCGGCCCCAACCATACCGGGCACCGGCGCGTGCACTGAGCGCTCACTGCTGCCGGACCGAGTCCTCCACCAGGTCCAGCACGGCAGACAGCCGCGCCGGGTCGTCGCCGGAGGCCAATCTCGCCACCAAGCCGTCGAGCACCAGATCCAGATAGGTCTGTAGCACGTCGGCCGGCACGTCGTTGCGCAGCCGCCCCGCCTCCTTCTGCCTGCGCAGCCGGTCCGCCGTCGCCTCCGACAGCTCCGCGGACCGCTCAGCCCAGCCGTGGTGAAACACGGGGTCGTTGCGCAGCTTGCGGGCGATCTCCAACCGGGTTGCCAGCCAGTCGAACTGGTCCGGCGCGGCCAGCATCTCGCGCATCACCTGGATCAGGCCCGCCCTGGACGCGACATCGGCCATCCGCTCGGCGTCCTCGTGCGCCAGCTCGAAGAACAGCGTGTCCTTGTCGCGGAAGTGGTGGAAGATCGCACCACGCGACAGCCCGATCGTCTGCTCCAGCCGGCGCACGGTCGCACGGTCGTAGCCGTACTTGGCGAAACACCGCCTGGCCCCGTTCAGGATCTGGCGGCGACGAGCCGCCAGATGGTCCTCGCTGACTCGCGGCATGCTCGGCGCCCGCTCAGGACCTCAGCATGTGGCGGAGCACGTACTGCAGGATGCCCCCGTTGCGGTAGTAGTCGGCCTCGCCCGGGGTGTCGATGCGCACGGTCGCGTAGAACTCGGTGTTGGTTTCAGATCCGACCCCATCCGATTTCGTCGCCCTGACGTGCACCGTCTTCGGCGTCTTGGCGTCGTTGAGCGCTTCGATGCCCGTGATGTCGTACACCTCGGTGCCGTCCAGCTTCAGCGACGTTGCCGACTCGCCCGCCGGGAACTGTAGCGGGATCACCCCCATGCCGATCAAATTGGACCGGTGGATGCGCTCGAAGGACTCGGCGATCACCGCCCGCACGCCCAGCAACCGGGTGCCCTTGGCGGCCCAGTCCCGTGACGACCCGGAGCCGTACTCCTTGCCGCCCAGCACCACCAGCGGAATGTCTTGGCCGGCATAGTTTTGCGCCGCGTCGTAGATGAACGCTTGCGGGCCGCCCGCGGCGGTGAAGTCACGGGTGTAGCCGCCGGACACGTCGTCGAGCAGCAGGTTTCGCAGCCGGATGTTGGCGAACGTCCCGCGGATCATCACCTCGTGGTTGCCGCGGCGCGAGCCGTAGGAGTTGTAGTCCTTGCGGTCGACTCCGTGCCGGTCAAGGTACTGCGCTGCCGGGGTGCCCGCCTTGATGCTGCCCGCCGGCGAAATGTGGTCGGTGGTCACCGAATCCCCGAGCAGTGCCAGCACCCGCGCCCCGGTGATGTCGCAGATCGGCTCCGGTTCCGCGGGCATCCCGTCGAAGTACGGCGGCTTGCGCACGTACGTCGATTCCGGGTCCCATTCGAACGTCTTGCCTCTCGGGGTGGGCAGGTTACGCCACCGGTCGTCGCCCTTGAAGACGTCCGCGTAGTTCTGGACGAACATCTCCTTGTTGATCGAGGACGCGATCGTGTCGGCGATGTCCTTCTGCGACGGCCAGATGTCGCGCAGGAACACGTCGTTGCCGTTCTGGTCGGTGCCCAGCGAGTCGTGCTCGAAGTCGAAGTCCATCGTTCCGGCCAGTGCGTAGGCGATCACCAGCGGCGGCGAGGCGAGGTAGTTCATCTTCACGTCCGGGTTGATGCGGCCCTCGAAGTTCCGGTTGCCCGACAGCACGGCGGTGGCCGAAAGGTCGTTGTCGTTGACCGCCTTGGAGATCTCGTCGGGCAGCGGACCCGAATTGCCGATACATGTCGTACAGCCGTATCCGACCAGATAAAAGCCGAGCTTCTTCAGATAGGGCCACAGCCCCGCCTTGTCGTAGTAGTCGCTGACCACCTGAGAGCCCGGCGCCATCGACGTCTTGACCCACGGCTTGGAGCTCAACCCCTTCTCGACCGCGTTCTTGGCCAGCAGCGCCGCGCCCAGCATGACCTCCGGGTTGGAGGTGTTCGTGCACGACGTGACCGCCGCGATCACCACCGCGCCGTGGTCGAGCACGAACTGACCGTGTTCGGCGGATTTCACCGTGACCGGGTTGCTCGGCCGGCCCTCCGCATGGTTGGCCGCCGAGCGGCCATCGACGGCGCCGTCGTCGGCGAACGACAGTGACACGGCGTCGCTGGCCGGGAACGACTCGTCGACCGCCTCGTCGAGCTTGGTGTGCTCGGCGGGCATGTGTTCCTCGACGTAGTTGTGGATGTCTTTGCGGAAGGCCGATTTTGCGTCGCTGAGCGCAATCCGGTCCTGGGGCCGCTTCGGGCCGGCGATCGACGGCACCACATCCGACAGGTCCAGCTCGAGATATTCGGAGAACTTCGGCTCGTGCGCGGGGTCGTGCCACATGCCCTGCGCCTTGGTGTACGCCTCCACCAGCGCAACCTGCACGTCGCTGCGGCCCGTCATCCGCAGGTAGTCGAGGGTGACCTCATCGATCGGGAAAATCGCCGCGGTGGAGCCGAATTCAGGGCTCATGTTGCCCAGTGTGGCGCGGTTGGCCAGCGGCACCTCGGCGACCCCGTCCCCGTAGAACTCGACGAACTTGCCCACCACGCCGTGCCTGCGCAGCATCTCGGTGACCGTGAGCACCACGTCGGTCGCGGTCACGCCGGGCCGGATCTCGCCGGTCAGCCTGAAGCCGACAACGCGCGGAATGAGCATCGACACCGGCTGGCCGAGCATCGCGGCCTCGGCCTCGATGCCGCCGACGCCCCAGCCCAGCACGCCCAACCCGTTGACCATCGTGGTGTGCGAGTCGGTGCCCACGCAGGTGTCGGGGTAGGCCACCCCGTCGCGGTCCATCACGACGCGGGCCAGGTACTCGATGTTCACCTGGTGCACGATGCCGGTGCCGGGTGGCACCACCTTGAAGTCGTCGAACGCGCCCTGACCCCAGCGCAGGAACTGGTAGCGCTCACCGTTGCGCTGGTACTCGATCTCCACGTTGCGCTCGAAGGCGTCCGCGCGGCCGAACAGGTCGGCGATCACCGAGTGGTCGATCACGAGGTCGGCCGGCGCCAGCGGGTTCACCTTGTCGGCATCGCCACCGAGGTCACCGACCGCCTCGCGCATCGTGGCCAGGTCGACGATGCACGGCACCCCGGTGAAGTCCTGCATGATGACCCGGGCGGGCGTGAACTGGATCTCGATGCTTGGCTCGGCGGCCGGGTCCCAGCCGGCGATGGCCTGGATGTGCTCCTTGGTGATATTGGCGCCGTCCTCGTTGCGCAGCAGGTTTTCGGCCAGCACCTTGAGGCTGTAGGGCAGTTTCTCGGTTGCGGGCACCGCGTCCAACCGGTAGATCTGGTAACTCTGGTCGCCGACCTGCAACGTGTCGCGGGCTCCGAACGAATTCGCCGATTCTGTCCTGGTCACATCTGCTCCCATGAAGTTGTCGATCGGCGACGGGCCGTGCCGCCGACCCGCTCATTCTAACAGTACGGTTGTCCTATATCATCCGCGGGCGGCGCCGTTCCGCGGTGATCGCCGCGCGATCGCGTACCGTGCCCGTGGAAGGTTCTCAACCGAAGGGCAGCAGTATGCAGGGGCCGCAGACGATTCCGTTTTTGCCCGCCTACATTCCCCCCGGCGTCGACGTCAACAAGATCAACGCCGATGTCGGCGCCGACGGAGTCAGCGCGCCTGCTACCGACCTGCCCGGACTGCGTCAGGTGGTGGCCGACGCCAAGAAGAAGGGCATCGACCTGAAGATCGTGGTCATCGCCGACAGCCCGCCGATCGACACCCCGCTGCGCGACATCGCCACCGAAGTCGGTCATGCCTATCCCGGTTCCACGGTGCTTGCGCTGTCCCCGTCATTCGCGGGCACCTACAGCCCGGCGTTCGACCGCGTCACCCTGGAAGCCGGTCAGGACCTCGCCAAAACCGGCAATCCGGTGCAGTCGGCGCACAATTTCGTCGGTGAGCTGACAACGCCGCAATTCCCGTGGACCGCTTTGACCATTGTGCTCGTTATCGCGGTGGTCGCGGCAACGGTCGCCACCCGACTACTGCAGCTGCGTAGCAAACCCGCCGACGCCCCTGCCGCCGGCACCGAACCCGCCAGCTAACTCGTGGCGGGAGCGCGCAGCGCGTCTTAATACCGGCGCGGTCACTATTCGGTCACGCTCTTTTTAATTACAGCGCTGTGGTTTGTGACTAAAGTTTCTTTAGTGTCAGATGTGACGTACGGTGCCTATGGCGCCTTCTGTTCTAGAAGTGTCTCCAGTGACTGCTGGGTACGTTCGCATGTGAGCCGTAGGAGACCTGAGTCGGATGAGACGCACCAGCGGGTCGGCATGGGCGGTGACGCTGGCGGTGGGGATGCTGCTCGGCACGCCCGGACTGGCCGCCGGTGAGCCCCAGCCCGACCCCGACACGCTGGCCGCGCTCATCGCACAGGTCGCCGATGCGAACCAGAAGCTGCAGGATATCGGCGCGGCCGTGCAGACCCGCCAGGAAAGCGTCAACAAGGCCATCTCCGACGTGCAGTCCGCCCGCGATGCCGCCGCCGCCGCCAACCAGGATGTCGATTCGAGCCGCCGCGCGCTCGCCGACGCCAACACCGCGATCGCCGCCGCCCAGCAACGCTTCGATTCGTTCGCCGCGGCCACCTACGTCAACGGGCCGTCCGCGTCGTATCTGACCGCGAAGAACCCCGACGACGTGATCGCGACCGCGTCGAGCGGTCAGGCGCTGGCCATCAGCTCCCGGCAGGTCATGACCGACCTTCAGCGGGCCCGCACCGAGCAGGCCGACCGGGAGTCGGCGGCCCGGGCTGCCCAGCAGAAGGCCGACGACGCCGTCGCCGAAGCCCAGCGCAGCCAGGACGATGCGGTGGCGGCGCTCGTCGACGCCCAGAAGCAGTTCGGCGCCCAGCAGGCCGAGATCAACCAGCTGGCCGCCGAGCGCGACGCCGCACGGGCCCGGCTCGACGCGGCCACGGCGCGGTGGTCGACGTCCGCCGCGCACGTCCCCGCCGCCACCGATCGTTGGGGTAACCCGCCGGCCTCGGCCGGGGCGCCGCCGGCCGGTTCCTGGGACGCGCAGTGGGATCCGACGCTGCCTGCGGTGCCGAGCGCCAACGTCCCGGGCGACCCGATCGCGATCGTGAACTCGGTGCTGGGCTTCTCGGCTACCTCGGCGCAGGTCACCGCGAACATGGGCCGCAACTTCCTGCGCATGGCCGGGATCCTGCCCACCCCGACCGGCTACACGAACAACGCCATTCCCCGCGTGTACGGCAGGCAGGCATCCGAGTACGTGATCCGCCGGGCGATGTCTCAGCTCGGCGTCCCGTACTCCTGGGGCGGCGGCACCGCAGCCGGCCCGAGCCGTGGGATCGACGACGGGGCGAACACCGACGGCTTCGACTGCTCGGGGCTGATCCTCTACGCGTTCGCGGGCGTCGGCATCCGGCTGCCGCACTATTCGGGCGACCAGTACAACATGGGCCGCAAAATCCCGGCCGCCCAGATGCGCCGCGGCGACGTGATCTTCTACGGCCCCGGCGGCAGCCAGCACGTGACGCTTTATCTCGGCGACGGCCAGATGCTGGAGGCCCCGTACACGGGCTCCACCGTGAAGGTCTCGCCGGTCCGCACCAGTGGCATGACGCCCTACGTCGTCCGCTACATCGAGTTTTGACCAGGTGGTGAATCATGCTGCGTCGTAGGAGGATCGCGATCGCTGTGGCGGTCGCCGTCGCGCTGTTGCTGTCACCGGCCGTACCCGCGCTGGCCGACGACGATAGTCAGTGGGACCCGACGCTGCCCAAGATCGCCAGCGCCGGCGCGCCGGGTGACCCGGTAGCGATCGCCAACGCGTCGCTACAGGCCACCAACATCGCCACCCAGACCACGCTCGACCTCGGCCGCAAATTCCTCGGCAGCCTGGGCATCCTCGGCAACACCAACGACGGCGTCGCGCCGGGCCGGGTGAACCGGGTGTACGGCAGGCAGGCGGTCGAGTACGTGATCCGGCGTGGCGCCGAGCAGATGGGCGTCCCCTATTCCTGGGGCGGCGGCACCCTGACCGGCCCCAGCACCGGCGTCGACGACGGCGCCAACACCGTGGGTTTCGACTGCTCCGGGCTGATGCGCTACATGTTCGCCGGCGTCGGCGTGCTGATTCCGCGATTCTCCGGCGACCAATACAACGCCGGCCGGCACGTCCCCCCATCGCAGGCCAAGCGTGGCGACCTGATCTTCTACGGGCCGGGCGGCAGCCAGCACGTGACCATGTACCTGGGCGATGGGCAGATGCTCGAGGCCTCCTCGCTGGTCGGCAAGGTCACCGTCAGCCCGGTGCGAACTCCGGGAATGACGCCCTACCTCACCCGGATCATCGAAAGTTGACGCGGCGCGCCGGCGGCTTGCCGGCGAACCTACGTCGACGGATTCTCCCGTGCCTGGAATAGTTGACGACGGACATGTCCCTATCGACTTCGTGGGAGGATCCTCGATGACGTCAGCAGGTGGGCCGCCGCAGGGCCCCGGAAACTTTTCGGGGCCAGGCGGGGGACCCGGTTACCCGGGTTCGCCGGGCGCCCACGCCGCGCCGGCGCAACCCCCGGGCAACAACGGCGGCCTGTCCGGTGAGGTGCATACGCTCGAGCGCGCCATCTACGAGGTCAAGCGGATCATCGTCGGCCAGGACCAGCTTGTGGAGCGGATGCTGGTCGGACTGCTGGCCAAGGGGCACGTGCTGCTCGAGGGCGTGCCGGGCGTGGCCAAGACCCTGGCCGTCGAGACGTTTGCTCGGGTGGTCGGTGGGACGTTCGCTCGCATCCAGTTCACCCCCGACCTGGTGCCCACCGACATCGTCGGCACCCGGATCTACCGGCAGGGCAAGGAGGAGTTCGACATCGAGCTGGGCCCGGTGGTGGCCAACTTCATCCTCGCCGACGAGATCAACCGCGCGCCGGCGAAGGTGCAGTCCGCGCTGCTGGAGGTGATGGCCGAGCGGCATGTGTCGATCGGCGGCAAGACGTTCCCGATGCCCAAGCCGTTCCTGGTCATGGCCACCCAGAACCCGATCGAGCAGGAGGGTGTTTACGCGCTTCCCGAGGCCCAGCGCGACCGCTTCCTGTTCAAGATCAACATCGATTACCCGTCGCCGGAGGAAGAGCGCGAGATCATCTACCGGATGGGCGTCTCGCCGCCCGAGCCCAAGCAGACCCTCAGCCCTGGCGACCTGCTGCGGCTACAGGACGTGGCCAGCAACACCTTCGTGCACCATGCGCTGGTCGACTACGTCGTTCGCGCCGTGACCGCGACGCGTCGCCCCGACCAGTTCGGCATGCCCGACGTCCGCGCCTGGGTCGCCTACGGTGCGTCGCCGCGCGCCTCACTGGGCATCATCGCCGCCGCCCGGGCGCTGGCCCTGGTCCGCGGCCGCGACTACGTGGTCCCCCAGGACGTGATCGAGGTCATGCCCGACGTGCTGCGCCACCGCCTGGTGCTGACCTACGACGCGCTGGCCGATGAGATCTCGCCGGAGACCGTGATCAACCGCATCATGCAGACGGTGGCCTTGCCGCAGGTCAATGCCGTTCCGCAGCAAGGACATTCGGTGCCGCCGGTGGTGCCGGCCGCGGCCGCGGCGGCTAGCGGTCGGTGACGCGCTCCGACGGCCGGACGGTTGACCTTCCGTCATTGCAGCGCGGCCAGATCCGCGACCCGGAATTGTCGGCGGCGCTGCGCAAGCTGGAGCTGACGGTTCGGCGCAAGCTCGACGGCGTACTGCACGGGGACCACCTCGGCCTGATCCCGGGACCCGGTTCGGAGCCGGGCGAGTCGCGGATCTACCAGCCCGGTGACGACGTGCGCCGGATGGACTGGTCGGTGACCGCCCGCACCACCACCCCGCACGTGCGCGAGATGATCGCCGACCGCGAGCTCGAGACCTGGCTGGTCGTCGACATGTCGGCGAGCCTGGACTTCGGCACCACCGGCTGCGAGAAGCGCGACCTCGCTGTCGCGGCCGCGGCGGCAATCGCCTTCCTCAACAGCGGTGGCGGCAACCGGCTCGGCGCACTGATCGCCAACGGCGACCGGATCATTCGCGTCCCCGCCAGGTCCGGTCGGCTGCACGAGCACACGCTTCTGCGCGCGATCGCAACCTCTCCCAAGGCGCCGGTGGGCGTGCGCGGCGACCTGGCCACCGCGATCGACGCGCTGCGCCGCCCGGAGCGCCGCCGCGGCATGGCGGTGATCATCAGTGACTTCCTCGGGCCGATCAACTGGATGCGGCCGCTGCGGGCGATCGCCGGGCGCCACGAGTTGCTCGGCATCGAGGTGATCGACCCGCGCGACGTCGAGCTGCCCGACGTCGGCGACGTGATCCTGCAGGACGCCGAATCGGGCGTGGTGCGGGAATTCACCATCGACGCCCAGTTGCGCGACGACTTCGAGAAGGCCGCGGACGCGCACCGCGCGGAGGTGGCCCGTACGCTGCGGCGCTGCGATGCGCCGTTGCTGACCCTGCGCACCGACCGCGACTGGATCGCCGACGTGGTCCGGTTCGTCGCCAACCGCCGCCGGGGAGCGTTGGCCGGGCGCCGCTAGAGCCGATTCGGTTCCCGCGCTCGCAGGCGTTAAGTTGGCGGGCATGACCGACACCGGCGTCGCCCAGCCGACGACATTGGACACCGTTGCGCAGACCCCGTTTGTGTCCCGATCGGTGCTGGTCACGGGCGGAAACCGGGGCATCGGCCTGGCGGTGGCCCGGCGCCTGGCCGCCGATGGTCACCAGGTGGCGGTCACCCACCGCGGCTCCGGCGCGCCGGGCGAGCTGTTCGGGGTGCACTGTGACGTCACCGACAACGACGCCGTCGACGCCGCGTTCACGGCCGTCGAGGAGCACCAGGGCCCGGTCGAGGTGCTGGTGGCCAACGCCGGGATCAACGCCGACATGCTGATCATGCGGATGAGCGAGGAACAGTTCCAGAAGGTCCTCGACGCGAACCTGACGGGCGTGTTCCGGGTGGCCAAGCGCGCGTCCCGCAACATGATCAAGAAACGATTCGGCAGGTTCATCTTCATGGGGTCGGTCGCCGGGCTGTCCGGCATCCCGGGTCAGGCGAACTACTCGGCTTCCAAGGCCGGCCTGGTGGGTCTGGCGCGGTCGCTGACCCGCGAGCTGGGGTCGCGGTCGATCACCGCCAACGTCGTGGCGCCCGGGTTCATCGACACCGACATGACCCGGGCGCTGACCGACAAGCAGCAGCAGATGGCGCTGCAGGCGATTCCGCTGCAGCGGGTCGGCACCACCGCCGAAGTGGCCGGCGTGATCAGCTTCCTCGCCTCATCGGACGCGGGGTACATCTCCGGCGCGGTGATCCCGGTCGACGGCGGCCTCGGCATGGGCCACTGACGCCCGACGTGAGGACGGACATGGCAGGACTGCTCGAAGGCAAACGAATCCTGGTCACCGGGATCATCACCGACTCGTCGATCGCCTTCCACATCGCGCGGGTGGCGCAGGAGGCCGGCGCGGAGCTGGTGCTCACCGGCTTCGACCGGATGCGGCTGATCCAGCGCATCGTCGACCGGCTGCCGCGCCAGGCCCCGCTGCTCGAGCTGGACGTGCAGAACGACGAACACCTGAACACGCTCGCCGACCGGGTGACCGAAGTGATCGGCGAGGGCAACAAACTCGACGGCGTCGTGCACTCCATCGGCTTCATGCCGCGCAGCGGCATGGGCGAGTTCCCGTTCCTCGACGCGCCGTTCGACGATGTCGCCAAGGGCATCCACATCTCGGCGTATTCGTACGCGTCGCTGGCCAAGGCGCTGCTGCCGATCATGAACCGCGGCGGAGCGATCGTCGGGATGGACTTCGATCCGACCCGCGCGATGCCGTTCTACAACTGGATGACCGTGGCCAAGAGCGCGCTGGAATCGGTGAACCGGTTCGTCGCGCGCGAGGCCGGTCCGCATGGCGTGCGATCCAACCTCGTTGCCGCTGGGCCTATCCGGACGCTGGCGATGAGCGCGATCGTCGGCGCCGGTATTGCCGGGATCAGCGATCAGATGCAGCTGCTCGAACAGGGCTGGGACCAGCGTGCGCCGATCGGCTGGGACATGAAGGACGCCGAGCCGGTGGCCAGGACGGTGTGCGCGCTGCTGTCGGACTGGCTGCCGGCCACCACCGGGTCGATCATCTACGCCGACGGCGGCGCGCACACCCAGCTGCTGTAGCGCGCGGGGACCGGTGCAGTTCGACGCCGTGCTGTTGCTGTCCTTCGGCGGACCCGAAGGACCGGAGCAGGTGCTGCCGTTCCTCCAGAACGTCACCCGCGGTCGCGGGATACCACCGGAGCGGCTGGCCGATGTCGCCGAGCACTACCGGCATTTCGGTGGGATGTCGCCGATCAACGGGATCAACCGGGCACTGATCGAGCAGATCCGCGCCGAACTCGGCGCCCGCGGCGCCGGTCTTCCGGTGTATTTCGGCAACCGCAACTGGCAGCCCTACGTCGAGGACACCGTCGCGGTGATGCGCGGCGATGGGGTGCGGCGCGCAGCGGTCTTCGCGACCTCTGCGTGGGGCGGCTACTCGAGCTGCGCGCAATACCTGGAAGACATCGCGCGGGCCCGGCGGGCCGTGGGCGAGGGCGCGCCGGAGTTGGTGAAACTGCGCCAGTTCTTCGATCATCCGTTGTTCGTCGAGATGTTCGCCGACGCCGTCCGTGCGGCCGCGGCCACGCTCCCGCAGCCGGTCCGCGGCGACGCTCGGTTGGTGTTCACCGCGCATTCGATCCCGGTGCGGGCGTCGTCGCGGTGCGGCCCCGACCTCTACCGCCGGCAGGTTGGTTATGCGTCGGGGCTGGTGGCTGACGCGGCGGGCTACGCCGGTTACGACCAGGTATGGCAATCGCGTTCGGGACCACCGCAGGTGCCGTGGCTTCAGCCCGACGTCGCCGATCATCTGAGGACGCTGGCGGCGGCGGGTGTGCCCGCCGTGATCGTCTGCCCGGTCGGCTTTGTCGCCGACCACATCGAAGTGGTCTGGGACCTCGACCACGAGCTGCGCCGGCAGGCCGAGGCGGCCGGCATTGCGTTCGCGCGGGCGTCCACACCCAACGCCGACCCGAGGTTCGCCCGCCTCGTCGTGGATCTGATCGACGAGCTGCGCTGCCACCGCGAGCCCGCCAGAGTCGTGGGTCCGCGGCAACCGGTTCCCGGGTACGGGATGAGCGTCGACGCGGCGCCGTGCTCGCCGGAGTGCACCGTCGGCTGATGTGCCACACTCGCGTTCATGTTGATCCAGAACGCCGAGGCGCGATGATTCTGCATCCCCACTTCGCGGTCGAGCCGTGGTCGGTCAGGGTCACCGACCTCGACCTGGACGTGCTCGCCCAGATCGAATCGGTGCTGGCGCTGTCCAACGGTCACATCGGGTGGCGGGCCAACCTTGACGAGGGCGAACCCAACGGCCTGCCGGGTTGCTATCTCAACGGGGTGTGGGAGCAGCACCCGCTACCCTACGGTGAGCCGGGCTACGGCTACCCCGAAGCCGGGCAGACCGTCATCAACATCACCAACGGCAAGCTGATCCGGCTGCTGGTCGACGACGAACCGTTCGACGTGCGCTACGGCGAGCTGCGCAGCCATGTGCAGGAGCTGGACCTGCGGGCCGGGGTGCTGCGGCGCCGGGTCGAGTGGACCTCGCCGGCCGGGCGCACCGTGCGGGTCGGTTCCGTTCGCCTGGTGTCGCTCGTGCAGCGGGCGGTGGCTGCGGTCGCCTACGACGTCGAGGCGGTCGATGGACCGGCCAGTGTGGTGGTGCAGTCCGAGCTCGTCGCCAACGAGCCGCAGCCCGCGCCCGGTAGCGATCCCCGGGGCGCGGCCGTGCTTGCCGCGCCGCTGGTTGGTCAGGCCCACTCCTGCCACGACCTGTGGGCCGAGCTGCTGCACCGCACCGAGCGCAGCGGGTTGCGCACGGCGTGCGCGATGGACCACGTGGTCTTCGGGCCGCCGGTGCAAACCTCCTGCGAGAGCCATCCGGACCTGGCGCGCGTCACGTTCACTGCCGACCTTCAGCCCCAGCAGCGGCTGTCGCTGGTCAAGTTCGTCGCCTACGGCTGGTCGGCGACGCGATCGGTGCCCGGGCTGCGCGCGCAGGTGGCCGCGGCGCTGACCGCCGCACGCGCCACCGGATGGCAGGGCATGCTGGCCGAGCAGGCGCAGTTCCTCGACCAGTTCTGGGACCGCTCCGACGTGGAGCTCGACGGCGACGCCGAGATCCAGCAGGCGGTGCGGTTCGCCTTGTTTCAGGTGCTGCAGGCCGGTGCCCGGGCGGAGGGCCGGGCCATCCCGGCCAAAGGGCTCACCGGCCCCGGATACAACGGTCACACGTTCTGGGACACCGAAACTTTCGTGCTGCCGGTGCTCACCTACACCTTCCCCGAAGCGGCCGCTCACGCGCTGCGCTGGCGGCATTCCACGTTGCCGGCCGCCGTGCAGCGGGCCGCCCAGCTTGGCCTCGAGGGCGCCGCTTTCCCGTGGCGCACCATCGCCGGGCAGGAATGCTCCGGATACTGGCCGGCCAGCACGGCCGCGGTCCATATCAACGCCGACATCGCCGACGCCGTCGTCCGCTACCAGCGGGTGACCGGCGACGACCAGTTCGAGAGCACCGTCGGGGTGGACCTGCTGGTGCACACCGCCCGCCTGTGGCGCAGCCTCGGGCATCACGACGCGGCGGGCCGGTTCCGCATCGACGGCGTTACCGGACCCGACGAATACAGCGCACTGGCCGACAACAACGTCTACACCAACTTGATGGCCCAGCAGAACCTGCACGCGGCCGTTCAGCTGGCCGCCCGATGCCCCGAGCGGGCCCGCGCGCTCGGTGTGGACGATGAGGAGACCGCCGCCTGGCGCGACGCCGCTGACGCGATGTACGTGCCCTACGACGAGGTGCTCAAGGTCCATCCGCAGGCCGACAACTTCACCAGCCACCAGGACTGGGACTTCACCCAGACCAGGGTGGACCAATATCCGCTGCTGCTGCATTTCCCGTACTTCAACCTCTATCGGCGCCAAGTCGTCAAGCAGGCCGACCTGGTGCTCGCCATGCAACTGTGCGCCGACGCCTTCACCGCCGATCAGAAGGCCCGCAACTTCGACTACTACGAACGCATCACGGTGCGCGACTCGTCGCTGTCGGCATGCACCCAGGCGGTGTTGGCCGCCGAGGTTGGCCACCTCGGCCTGGCGTACGACTACCTCGGCGAGGCGGCACTCATGGATCTGGACAACCTGGAGCACAACACCCGTGACGGCGTCCACATCGCCTCGCTGGCCGGCACCTGGATCGCGCTCGTCTGCGGCTTCGGCGGCCTGCGCCACCACGATGACGGACGACTCGCGTTCCGGCCGCGCCTACCCGAGGAGATCAGCCGCCTCGCGTTCAACCTGTTCCTGCACAGGCAGCGGGTGAGTGTCGAGCTCCTGCACGACCAGGCCCGATACCGGGTGGCCGAGGGGCCGCCGGTCGACATCATCCACCACGGGCAGCCGGCCCGCATCACCGCCGGCCAAACCGTCCAGTTGGCGATCCCGGCCATCACGCCGCTGCCACCGCCCGCCCAGCCACCCGGGCGCGCGCCAGCACACCGGCGTAGCTCGGCCGTGCCCTAACGCCGCCAGGCCGACGCCAGGATGGCCGCGACGGCGGCCATCCTGGCCGAGCGCACCACGTCGCTCAGTGGCCGCAGCGCTTCGTTGGCGATCTGGGCCTCCGAGGCCGTTTGCGTGCCGATCGGCGTCAGACCCGCGCTGACCGTGATGATCGCGTCGACATGGGCTGCGTTCTCCAGCACCCGCAGCGCACGGGGCGGCGCGCCGTCCGGGGCCCGGTGCCCTCGGCTGCACTCCAGCACCTGCTCCACCAGGCCGCGGGGGTCGGCGACGTCGGCGCCGCCGTAACCGAACCGGATCGCGCCGAGCGTGTCGGCGGCCGAGCGCACGGCCGAGCGCAGCGCGTACTCCGCCTCGCCGAGGTCCACCGGAACGGCAACCGGCAGCGACGGCAGCGAGTACACGGTCCACGCCAGCGCGTCCGGCTCTTCTTCGTCGTACTGGAATTCGGGCACCAGGCCGATCGCAACGCCACGCTCACCGGACACGACGACCGCCTCGCCGGCGGCCAGCGCGTCGCGCGCGAACTGGGTGCCCCCGGGGAGCCCACGCACGTCCCCGGGGACCGGCAGCACGATGCCGATGGCCGGCTGCGGCGCAGCCCGCCGGTCCGTCGCCGTGCGCAGGGTCTGCAGCAGACTGACCGCCCCGGCGCCGTCCACATCCGGCCACGGCAGGCCGGTGCGACCGGCCGCCACGGCATCATATGCGGTGACGGAATGCTTTGGCGCCCAATCTGATAACGCGTCGAGCACGTCGTCGGGTGCTGCCGTTCCGGCCAGCCAGGCGTTGGCCCACACCGACAGCGAGACACTGGGACACCACATGATGCCGCAGTGTAGTGGTTCACCGCTGCCGCGGCTGGCTAGGCGATAGTCTGGCCTTATGCCCGTGGCGTTGATCTGGGTGATCGTCGCTCTGGTGTTGGCGGCCGCCGAGTTGTTGACCGGCGACATGTTCCTGCTGATGCTCGGCGGGGGCGCGCTGGCCGCCGGTGGGGCGCACTGGCTGTTCGGCTGGCCGGCCTGGGCCGACGGCGCGGTCTTCTTGGCGGTGTCGGTGCTGCTGATGGTGCTGGTGCGCCCGGCCCTCCGCAAGCGGCTGACGCCGCCGGTGGCCGAGACGACGGGAATCAGGGCACTGGAGGGCAAGAGCGCGCTGGTGCTCGACCGCGTCGCGCGCCACGAGGGTCAGGTCAAGCTCGACGGTGAGGTGTGGACGGCGCGGCCGTTCAACGACGACGATGTGTACGAACCCGGCGAGCTGGTGACGGTCATGCACATCGACGGTGCCACCGCGGTGGTCTGGAAGGTCTAGGGAAGCCGGGGCGCGAGAAAGGGAACGTGTCATGGGAGGAGCCGTCGCCGGGCTGGTCTTGCTGGCCGTGCTGGTGGTGTTCGCGATCGTCGTCGTAGCCAAGTCGGTCGCGCTGATCCCGCAGGCGGAGGCTGCGGTGATCGAGCGACTGGGCCGCTACAGCAAAACTGTGTCGGGGCAGCTGACGCTGCTGCTGCCGTTCATCGACCGCATCCGTGCGCGCGTCGACCTGCGGGAACGGGTGGTGTCGTTCCCGCCGCAGCCGGTGATCACCGAAGACAACCTGACCGTCAACATCGACACGGTGGTGTACTTCCAGGTCACCAGCCCGCAGGCCGCGGTTTATCAGATCAGCAACTACATCGTCGGTGTCGAGCAGCTGACCACGACCACGCTGCGCAACGTCGTGGGTGGCATGACGTTGGAGCAGACGCTGACGTCGCGCGATCAGATCAACGCCCAGCTGCGCGGGGTTCTCGACGAGGCCACCGGCCGGTGGGGGCTGCGGGTGGCCCGCGTCGAGCTGCGCAGCATCGACCCGCCGCCGTCGATTCAGGACTCGATGGAAAAGCAGATGCGGGCCGACCGGGAGAAGCGCGCGATGATCCTGACGGCTGAGGGCACCCGTGAGGCGTCGATCAAGCAGGCCGAGGGCCAGAAGCAGTCGCAGATCCTGGCCGCCGAAGGTGCCAAGCAGGCGGCGATCCTGGCCGCGGAGGCCGATCGTCAGTCGCGGATCCTGCGGGCGCAGGGTGAGCGCGCGGCGCAGTACCTGCAGGCCCAGGGCCAGGCCAAGGCGATCGAGAAGACGTTCGCGGCCATCAAGGCGGGACGGCCGACGCCGGAGTTGCTGGCCTACCAGTACCTGCAGACGCTGCCCCAGATGGCCAGGGGCGAGGCCAACAAGGTGTGGGTGGTGCCCAGCGACTTCAGCTCGGCGCTGCAGGGCTTCACGAAATTGCTCGGCGCGCCGGGGGAGGACGGTGTGTTCCGGTATCAGCCGTCGCCGGTGGATGACAACCTTCCCAAGCCCGACGACGACGCCGACGAGGTGGCGGACTGGTTCTCCACCGACACCGACCCGGCGATCGCACAGGCGGTGGCGAAGGCCGAGGCCGAAGCACGCCGACCGGTCGAGGGCCCGATGAGCCCGCGGTCCCTGACGAGCTGAGCTGATGAGCATGCTGACGTCGCCGCGGGCGTACTACGTGCTGGCCGCGGTGCAGGCCGGTGATGCGGTCGCGTGTGCGATCCCGCTGCCGCAGATCACCAAAAGTCTGGACGATCTTTCGGTGCCCCCGGGCATCCGCTGGGTGTTTCCGGTGGTGAAGGCCGCCGCCGCGATCGGTCTGCTGTCGGTGACCAGATTCCCCCGACTCGCGAGGCTGACCACCGCGATGCTGACGGTCTACTTCACGCTTGCCCTGGGCGCCCACATCCGGGCGCACGACCGGCCGGTGCACGCCGTTCCGGCGGCATCGTTTCTGGCGACGTTCATCGCGATGACGGTGCACGGACCGGCGACCGGGCGGCGCGAGCTTCCAGGACCAGTCCGGTGATGCCGATCCCGGCGGTGACGAACGAGATCAGCACCAGCAGCGGATCCACCCGGCCCGTCAGGGCGTCGCCGAGGATCACCACCGCCACCGTTCCGGGCAGCAGCCCGACGAACGTCGCGGCCAGGTACGGCAGCACCCGTACGGCCGATGCGCCCGCCGCGTAATTGAGCACCGCGAACGGCACGGCCGGGATCAGCCGCAGGGACACCACCGCGGGCCAGCCGCGCTGCCGCAGCCGCTCGTTCAGGGCATCGACGGTCGGGTGGCTGACCAGCCGGCTCAGCTGCCAGCCCAGCGCCCGCACCACCAGCAGCGCGACCAGCGCACTGATCGTGCTGGCCACCACCGCCAGCGTCGCGCCGAGCGGCGGGCCGAACAACAGCCCGGCGGCCAGCGTGAACGCGGTCCGGGGGAACGGGAACACGGTCACCACCACGTACCCGGCCAAAAACACCAGCGGGAACCACGGCCCGGCGGACTTCGCCCAATCCCGCAGCTGCACCGCGGTCGGCAGCGGCACCAACAGCGCAACTGAGACGACCATCACAGCAATTACCGCTGTCGTGACGATCCGTCGTCGCGGCATCGACTTCACGGCTACCGAGGGTACGGCCCGCCGATGGTCACCGTTTTTCGGAGATCATTTAGCCTGATGGCGTGTCGCTCGAAGCCGCCGTCGATCCCGCACAGATGGAGCTGGCGCGCGAGCGGTGGCGCAAGGGCGTCGCCGGTGTCGTGGCCAAGACGCTCGAACCGGCAACGGAGCTGCCCGCCGAACCCGAACGCCTGCTCGATTCGCCGACGTACGAAGGCTTTCCGATCCGCCCGCTGTACACCTCGCTGGACGCCGCGCCCGAGCAGCCGTTGCCGGGACAGTGGCCGTTCGTTCGCGGCGGCGACGCGCTGCGCGACGTCAACACCGGATGGAAGGTCGCCGAGGAGTTTCCGCCGGCCGGTCAGCTGACGGTCGCCGAAGGCAACGGCGCCGTCCTGCTCGCGCTGACCGAGGGCGTCAACGCGCTGGTGTTGCGCGCCGGTGCCGATGGCGTGGCCACGGATCAACTCGACCGCCTCCTGGAAGGGGTCTTCCTCGAACTGGTGCCCATCGTGCTCGACGCGGGCGCCGACTACGCAACCGCGGCGGACGCGGTGTTGGCGCTGGTCGCCGACTTCGACGATGACAAGCGTGCGATGCTGTCCATCGATCTGGGCGCCGACCCGCTGACGGCGGCGCTGAGCGGCCGCGCCGCGCCCACGGTCGAGCAGCTGGTGGCCATGGCATCGCGCGTGACCGAATACCACGGTGGCGTGCGCACCGTGACCGTCGACGGCCCGGCGTTGCACAACCTCGGCGCCAACGCGTCCTGGGAACTGGCAGCAGCCGTGGCCGCCGGAGTCGAATACCTGCGGCTTCTGCCTGACATCGGCGCACCGGAAGCATTGCGCCAGATCAGCTTCCGGTACGCCGCCGACGATGACCAGTTCATGACGATCGCGAAATTCCGTGCCGCCCGGCGGCTTTGGGCCCGCGTCGCCGAGGTCGTCGGCGACCCGGCGGCCGGGGCCGCCACCGTCCACGCGGTCACCTCGCTGCCAATGATGACGCAGCGCGATCCGTGGGTGAACATGCTGCGCACCACGCTCGCCGCATTCGGCGCCGGCATCGGCGGCGCCGACACCGTGCTGGTGCAACCGTTCGATGCTGCGATACCCGGGGGTGCCCCCGGCGTGCCCGCCGGTTTCTCCAGGCGGATCGCCCGAAATACCCAGCTGCTGCTGCTCGAGGAGTCCAACATCGGGCGTGTGCTCGACCCGGCCGCCGGATCCTGGTATGTCGACGACCTGACCGAACGCCTCGCGCGGCAGGCCTGGGAGAACTTCCAGCAGATCGAGGCCGCCGGCGGATTCGCCGACGCCCGTGATTTCGTGGCCCAGCAGATCGCCAAGGTGGGTGCTCACCGCACCGCCGACATCGACCACCGCCGCACCAAGGTCACCGGCGTCAACGAGTACCCCAACCTCGACGAGCCTCCCCTGCCGACCCGCGCCGCCGGCGAAGCCGTCCGCCGCTACGCCGCGGACTTCGAGGCGCTGCGCGACCGCTCCGATGAGTTCGTCGAGCGCACCGGCGCCCGGCCGCGGGTGCTGTTGTTGCCCCTCGGCCCGCTCGCCGAGCACAACGTCCGGGCCACGTTCGCGGCGAACCTGCTCGCCTCCGGCGGCATCGAGGCGGTCCACCCGGGCCCGATCGATGCCGACGGGGTAGCCGACGCCGTCGCCCGTGCCGGTTCCCCCGACACCGCGGTCATCTGCGGCACCGACGCGCGCTACCGCACCGAAGTGGCCGCGATCGTCGGGAACGCCCAGCGCGCGGGCATCACCAAGCTCTATCTGGCCGGCCCACGGCAGGCCGTGGCCGACGTTGACGAGTCGCACCTGCCCGACGAGTACCTGACCGCCACGATCGACGCGGTCAAGGCGTTGGCGAACCTGCTCACCCGATTGGGGGCCTGACCGATGACCGCCAGCACGTCAACTGTCGGCAGCTTCGCCGACATCCCGCTGCACGGCGAGCGCGTCCCGACACCGCCGACCCAGGCCGAGGTCACCGCCTACATCGCCGCCGCAGCAGCCGCCCACGGCTACACCGCCGAACAACTTGACTGGCACACGCCCGAAGGCATCGTGGTCAAGCCCGTCTACACCGCCGCCGACCGCGCGTCGGCCGCCGTCGAGGGCTATCCGTTGAACAGCTTCCCCGGGGCGCCGCCGTACATCCGCGGCCCGTACCCGACCATGTATGTGAACCAGCCGTGGACCATTCGGCAATACGCCGGGTTCTCCACCGCCGCCGAATCGAACGCATTTTACCGGCGCAACCTCGCCGCCGGGCAGAAGGGCCTGTCGGTCGCGTTCGATCTGGCTACCCATCGCGGCTACGACTCGGATCATCCGCGGGTTCAGGGCGACGTCGGAATGGCCGGTGTCGCAATCGATTCCATTCTCGACATGCGCCAGCTCTTCGACGGCATCGACCTGTCCGCGGTGTCGGTGTCGATGACCATGAATGGGGCGGTGCTGCCGGTTCTCGCGCTATACGTGGTGGCCGCCGAGGAGCAGGGCGTGCCGCCGGAAAAGCTGGCCGGGACCATTCAGAACGACATCCTCAAGGAATTCATGGTCCGCAACACCTACATCTACCCGCCCAGCTCGTCGATGCGGATCATATCCGACATCTTCGGCTACACCAGCTCCAGGATGCCCAAGTTCAACTCGATCTCCATCTCCGGCTACCACATCCAGGAAGCCGGTGCGACAGCGGACTTGGAGCTCGCCTACACCCTCGCCGACGGGGTCGAGTACATCAGGGCCGGACTGGACGCCGGCCTGGACATCGACCAGTTCGCCCCGCGGCTCTCGTTTTTCTGGGGCATCGGGATGAACTTTTTCATGGAGGTCGCCAAGCTTCGGGCCGGTCGGCTGCTGTGGAGCGAGCTGGTCGCGCAGTTCGGTGCGAAGGACCCCAAATCGCTGTCCCTGCGCACACATTCGCAGACGTCGGGCTGGTCGCTGACCGCGCAGGACGCGTTCAACAACGTCGCCCGCACCTGCATCGAGGCGATGGCGGCCACCCAGGGCCACACCCAGTCGCTGCACACCAATGCGCTCGACGAGGCGCTTGCGCTGCCGTCGGACTTCTCGGCCCGCATCGCCCGCAACACCCAGCTGCTGCTGCAGCAGGAATCCGGCACCACCCGCCCGATCGACCCGTGGGGCGGCTCGTATTACGTCGAGTGGCTCACCCATCGGCTCACCGGCGCGGCCCGCGACCACATCCGCGAGGTCACCGAGGCCGGCGGGATGGCACAGGCCATCAGCCAGGGGATCCCCAAGCTTCGCATCGAAGAGGCAGCCGCCCGCACGCAGGCGCGGATCGACTCCGGGCGCCAGCCGGTCGTCGGTGTCAACAAGTATCGGGTCGACGAGGATCACCCGATCGAGGTGCTCAAGGTCGACAACAGTCGGGTCCGCGCCGAGCAGCTCGCCAAGCTACGGCAGCTGCGTGCCGCCCGGGACTCCTCGGCCGTCGACGCTGCGCTCGCCGAGCTGACGCGCGCCGCCGACGGGGACGGCAATCTGCTGGAACTTGCCATCAACGCCGCCCGGGCCAAGGCTACCGTCGGAGAGATCTCCGAGGCACTGGAGAAGGTCTACGGACGGCATCGGGCCGAGATCCGCACCATCGCGGGGGTTTATCGAGACGAAGTCGGGAAGGTGACCAACATCTCTTCCGCCACCGAGCTTGTCGAGAAATTCGCCGAGGCCGACGGTCGTCGGCCCCGCATCCTGGTGGCCAAGATCGGCCAGGACGGACACGACCGTGGCCAGAAGGTGATCGCAACCGCATTCGCGGACATCGGCTTCGACGTCGACGTGGGTTCGTTGTTCTCCACACCGGAGGAGGTGGCCCGCCAGGCCGCCGACAACGACGTGCATGTGGTCGGGGTCTCGTCGTTGGCCGCCGGCCATCTCACCCTGGTCCCCGCACTGCGCGACGCGCTGGCCGACGTCGGCCGCCCGGACATCATGATCGTGGTCGGCGGCGTCATCCCGCCCGACGACTACGACGCTCTCTACCAGGCCGGGGCGAGCGCGATCTTCCCGCCGGGCACCGTGATCGCCGACGCCGCGATCGGTCTGCTGCGCAAGCTCGCCGAGCGGTTGGGTTATGACCTGAGCTGATGGCCGAATCCGTCGAGGCGCTCGCCGAAGCCGTGCGCGCAGGCGACCGCAACGAATTGTCGAAGGCGATCACGCTGGTGGAGTCGGCGCGCTCCGATCGCCGCGAGCAGGCCCAGCAGCTGCTGCTGCGGCTGCTACCCGATTCCGGACCTGCGCTGCGGGTGGGCATCACCGGAGTGCCGGGAGTCGGCAAGTCGACCGCGATCGAGGCGCTGGGCATGATGCTGATCGCGCATGGCCACCGGGTCGCCGTGCTGGCGGTGGACCCGTCGTCGACGCGAACCGGCGGTTCGATTCTGGGTGACAAGACCCGAATGCCGCGGCTGGCCGTGCATCCCGAGGCGTACGTGCGGCCGTCGCCGACGTCGGGCACGCTGGGCGGCGTCGCCCGGGCCACCCGGGAAACGATCGTGCTGCTGGAGGCCGCCGGCTTCGACGTGATCCTGGTCGAGACCGTCGGCGTGGGCCAGTCCGAGGTCGCGGTGGCCAACATGGTCGATACCTTCGTGTTCCTGACGCTGGCCCGCACCGGGGATCAGTTGCAGGGCATTAAGAAAGGTGTCCTGGAGCTGGCCGATATCGTAGCGGTGAACAAGGCCGACGGCGAGCACGCGGTCGAGGCGAAGGCCGCCGCCCGCGAGCTGACTTCCGCCATCCGGCTGATCTACCCTCGCGACACCCTCTGGCGTCCACCTGTTCTGACGATGAGCGCGCTGGAAGGCACGGGGCTGCAGGAGCTCTGGGACACCGTGCTGCGGCATCGCGATGTCCTCGTCGAGGCGGGGGAGTTGGACGCCAAACGCCGCCAGCAGCAGGTGGATTGGACCTGGTCGATGGTGCGCGACGCGGTGCTGGACCGGGTGCTGGCCAACCCGGCGGTGAAGAAGATCCGCGCGGAGACCGAACGGCAGGTCCGCGACGGCGAATTGACCGCGGCACTGGCCGCGCAACGCATCCTTTCCGCCGCTGGCGAAAAATAGTTAACAGAACGGTAACGATCGTCTGTTTGGGGGTCGAACCGGGTTAATCATGGCATTATGACGCACGCCGGTTTCCATCAGATCGACCGCGGCCTCCCGCGCGGAGTCCAGGGCGCCGCCGATCCGCATTTCGCGTGCGCCGTGCGCCGCTTCGCGAACCTGTTCCCGGGCCGCCGTTTCGGCGGTGGTGCGCTGGCCGTGTACCTCGACGGCCGTCCCGTCGTGGACGTGTGGACCGGCTGGTGCGATCGCCGGGGCAACCTACCGTGGCAGGCGGACACCGGTGCGATGGTGTTCTCGGCGACGAAGGGTATGGCGTCGACGGTCATTCACCGTCTCGTCGACCGCGGACTGCTCGACTATGACGCACCGGTTGCCGAGTACTGGCCGGAGTTCGGCGTGAACGGCAAGGCCGACATCACGGTTCGTGATGTAATGCGGCACCGGGCAGGCCTGTCGCATCTGAACGGCGTCAGCACAGCAGAGCTGCTGGATCACCGTCTGATGGAAGAGCGAATCGCGGCCGCTCCGGCCGGCCGGCTGGTGGGCATTCCGGCCTATCACGCTCTCACCTACGGCTGGTTGATGTCCGGCATCGGTCGTGCGGTGACCGGCATGGGCATGCGCGACCTGATCCGTACCGAGTTGGCGCAGCCGCTGAACACCGATGGGCTGCACCTGGGGCGACCACCCGCCGGCACGTCCACCAGGGCCGCTCAGATCCTCATCCCGCAAAGCACGCGGGCCAACCCGGTGTTCAACCTCGTTGCGCCCAGGGTGGCTGCCCTGTGGTTCTCGGGGGGCTTCGGGGCGATGTACTTTCCCGGTATGAAAGCCGTTGTGCAGGGGGATATCCCGGTCCTCGACTGTGAGGCGCCCGCGGTTAACGGGGTGACGACCGCCCGGGGCCTGGCGAAAATGTATGGCGCGATCGCCAACGGCGGCCGCATCGACGGGACGCGTTTTTTGTCCGCGGAGTTGGTGCGCAACCTGACCGGCAAGCCCAGCTTCCGGCCCGACTTCAACATCATGGTGCCGCTGTCCTGGCACCTGGGCTACCACGCGGTGCCGTTCCCCGGCGTGCTGCCGGGCTTCGGGCACGCGGGGCTGGGCGGCTCGATCGGCTGGGCTGACCCGGCGACCGGCATGTCGTTCGCGTTCGTACACAACCGGCTGCTGACCCCGATGCTGCTCGATCAGGTCAGCTTCGTCGCGATCGCGGCGTTACTGCGCCGCGGCGCCGAGGGGGCGCGCAGCCGCGGCGCGCGGATCGTGCCCGATTTCGGCGCCCCCTATCCGCAGCCGCCGGGGGCGGTGGCCGGCTAGTTGCACCGACGCCAGTCGGTAGACTCCCAACGGGTGGGCCCGGGCACAGGAGACGCAGGCGTGACTGAATCCGCCTACCCGCGCACCGACCTGGGCGCTGACCAGCGGGGCGGTTCGCCGAACTTCCCCGCGCTTGAGCTGCAGGTGCTGGACTATTGGCAGGCCGACGACACCTTCCGGGCCAGCATCGCCCGCCGGGAGGGGGCTCCCGAGTATGTCTTCTACGACGGGCCGCCGTTCGCCAACGGGCTGCCGCACTACGGCCACCTGCTGACCGGCTACGTCAAGGACATTGTCCCGCGCTACCGCACGATGCGTGGCGATAAAGTCGAGCGCCGGTTCGGCTGGGACACCCACGGCCTGCCCGCCGAACTGGAGGTCGAGCGTCAGCTCGGCATCACCGACAAGTCGCAGATCGATGCGATGGGCATCGCGCAGTTCAATGAGGCGTGCCGCGAGTCGGTGCTGCGCTACACCGACGAATGGCGGGCGTACGTCACCCGCCAGGCCCGCTGGGTGGATTTCGACAACGACTACAAGACGCTGGACCTCAGCTACATGGAGTCCGTGATCTGGGCGTTCAAGCAGCTCTGGGACGCCGGCCTGGCCTACGAGGGTTATCGCGTGCTGCCCTACTGCTGGCGCGACGAGACGCCGCTGTCCAACCACGAGTTGCGGATGGACGATGACGTCTACCAGAGCCGCCAGGACCCGGCGATCACCGTCGGCTTCCGGATCGTCGGCGCAGCCGACCCGGATCTGGCCGGCGCAGCCGACCCGGATCTGGCCGGCGCCTACCTGTTGGTCTGGACGACCACGCCGTGGACGCTGCCCTCGAACCAGGCCGTGGCGGTCCACCCGGACGTCGAATACGTCCAGGTGCGGGCGGGCGACCGTCGGTATCTGCTGGCCAGGGCCCGGTTGGCGGCCTACGCCCGCGAGCTCTCCGAACAGCCCGACATCGTCGCCACTTACCGCGGCAGCGACCTGCTGGGGCTGCGCTACCTGCCGCCGTTTCCGTATTTCTCGGACGCCGCCAACAGCTTCCAGGTGTTGGCGGGCGAGTTCGTCACCACCGACGACGGCACCGGCATCGTGCACATGTCGCCGGCCTACGGCGAGGACGATATGGCCACCGCCGAAAAGGCCGGCATCGTGCCGGTCACGCCGGTGGACTCCAAGGGCCGCTTCGACTCGACCGTGCCCGACTATGCGGGCCGGCATGTCTTTGATGCCAATCCGCACATCATCTCCGACCTCAAGAACGGCACCCGCTCGGCGGCGGTCAACGGCCCGGTGCTGCTGCGCCACGAAACCTATGAGCACTCCTATCCGCACTGCTGGCGGTGCCGCAACCCGTTGATCTACCGCGCGGTGTCGTCGTGGTTCATCAAGGTATCGGCGTTGCGCGACCGGATGGTCGAGCTGAACCAGCAGATCACCTGGTTTCCCGCACATGTCAAGGACGGCCAGTTCGGCAAGTGGCTCGAGGGTGCACGGGACTGGTCCATCTCCCGGAACCGCTACTGGGGTACCCCGATTCCGGTGTGGATGTCCGACGACCCGGCGCACCCGCGCATCGACGTGTACGGCAGCCTCGACGAACTGGAGCGCGACTTCGGGGTCCGGCCGACGAACCTGCACCGGCCTTTCATCGACGACTTGGCTCGGCCGAATCCCGACGACCCGACCGGCCGCTCGACGATGCGGCGGATCCCCGACATCCTCGACGTCTGGTTCGACTCCGGCTCGATGCCGTATGGACAGGTGCATTACCCGTTCGAGAACGACCAGTGGTACCAGACGCACTTTCCGGGCGACTTCATCGTCGAGTACATCGCCCAGACCCGCGGCTGGTTCTACACGCTGCACGTGCTGGCCACCGCGCTGTTCGACCGTCCGGCGTTCAAAACCTGCGTGGCCCACGGCGTCGTGCTCGGCAGCGACGGGCAGAAGATGAGCAAGTCGTTGCGCAACTATCCCGACGTGGCGCAGGTATTCGACCGCGACGGCTCCGACGCGATGCGCTGGTTCTTGATGGCGTCGCCGATCCTGCGCGGCGGCAACCTGATCGTCACCGAGCAGGGCATCCGCGAAGGCGTCCGACAGGTGTTGCTTCCGCTGTGGAACGCCTACAGCTTCCTTGCGCTGTACGCGCCGAAGGTCGGCACCTGGCGGACTGGCGCGTCGCATGTGCTGGACCGCTACATCCTGGCCAAGCTGGCCGAGCTTCGGGAGGACCTCACCGCGGCCCTTGACGTGTGCGACATCTCCGGTGCCTGCGACGAGCTGCGCCAGTTCACCGAGGCGCTGACGAACTGGTACGTGCGTCGGTCCCGTTCCCGGTTCTGGGAGGAAGACCCCGACGCGATCGACACCCTGCACACCGTGCTGGAGGTCACTGCGCGGCTGGCCGCCCCGCTGCTGCCGCTGACCACCGAGGTGATCTGGCGCGGCGTGACGGGTGAGCGGTCGGTGCATCTCACCGACTGGCCGGAGCCCGGCGATCTGCCCGCCGACCCACAGCTGGTCGCCGACATGGACCTGGTGCGCGACGTCGCGTCGGCGGCCTCCGCCCTGCGCAAGGCCCACCGACTCCGGGTGCGCCTGCCGCTGCCGAAACTAACTGTGGCAGTGGAGAACCCACAGAGGCTGGCGCCGTTCACCGACCTACTCGCCGACGAGCTCAACGTCAAGGCCGTCGAGCTCACCGACGACATCCCCGGCTACGGCCGTTTCGAGCTGACGGTCAACGCCCGCGTCGCCGGGCCCCGAATCGGCAAAGACGTGCAGGCGGCGATCAAGGCGGTGAAGGCCGGCCAGGGTGTGGTCAACGCCGACGGCACGTTGACCGCCGGCCCTGCGGTGCTGCGGCCCCAGGAGTACATGTCACGGCTGGTCGCCGCCGACCCCGAGTACACCGCGGCGCTGCCCGACGGCGCCGGACTCGTGATGCTCGACGCCACCGTCACACCCGAACTCGAGGCCGAGGGCTGGGCCAAGGACCGCATCCGCGAGCTGCAGGAGTTGCGCAAGAACACCGGCCTGGACGTATCCGACCGGATCAGTGTCGTGATGAACGTGCCGACGCAGCGCCAGGATTGGGCCCGCACCCACCGCGACCTGATCGCCCGCGAGATCCTCGCCACCAGCTTCCGATTCGACGAACCCGCCTACGGCGTCGAAATCGGCGACGGCGTCACGGTGTCCATCGCCAAGGCTTGACCGCGCTCCTTCATCGCCGCCGTTTCGCCGCCGTTTCTCCTTAGCATGGCGTCAATGACCGATCGCTGGGTGTTGCACCTCGACATGGACGCGTTCTTCGCGTCCGTCGAGCAGCTGGCCCGGCCCACGCTCCGCGGCCGTCCGGTCCTGGTCGGCGGCCTGGGTGGCCGCGGCGTGGTCGCCGGCGCCAGCTACCAGGCCCGCGCATTCGGCGCCCGCTCGGCGATGCCGATGCATCAGGCCCGGCGGCTCGTCGGGATCCACGCGGTCGTGTTACCGCCGCGCGGCGTGGTGTACGGGGTCGCCAGCCGCCGCGTGTTCGACGCTCTCCGACTGGTGCTGCCGGTCCTCGAACAGCTGTCCTACGATGAGGCTTTCAGTGAGCCGGCCGAACTGGCCGGCGCTTCCGCCGGAGACGTCGAGCGGTTCTGCCGCCAGCTGCGGGCCATGGTGCGCAACGAAACCGGGCTGGTCGCGTCCATCGGCGCCGGATCCGGCAAGCAGATCGCCAAGATCGCCTCGGGCCTTGCCAAACCCGACGGCGTCCGGGTGATCCGCCGCCAGGAGGAGCGGCCCCTGCTCGACGGCCTGCCGGTGCGGCGGCTGTGGGGGATAGGCCCGGTCGCCGAGGACAAGCTGCACCGACTGGGCATCCAGACCATCGGCCGCCTCGCCGCGCTCACCGACGCGGAAGTGGCCGACATCCTCGGCGCGACGGTGGGTCCTGCGTTGCACCGCCTGGCCCGGGGCATCGACGACCGCCCCGTCACCGAACGCGCCGAGGCCAAGCAGATCAGCGCCGAGTCGACGTTCCCCGAAGACCTGACCACGCTCGAACAGCTGCAGGACGCCGTTCGGCCGATCGGCGAACACGCGCATCAGCGACTAGTGCGCGACGGCCGCGGTGCCCGCACCGTCACGGTGAAGTTGAGGAGATCGGACATGAGCACGCTGACCCGCTCGGCGACGCTGCCGTACGCGACCGCGGACGCGGCCGCGCTGATCGCGGCGGCACGTCGCCTGGTGCTCGACCCCGTCGACATCGGCCCTGTTCGCCTTCTGGGCGTCGGCTTCTCCGGATTGACCGACGTCCGTCAGGAGTCGCTGTTCCCCGAGCACCTGCTGTTCGACGATGAGCGCACCGACACACATCCGGCCGCCGCCGCCGCCGCGCAGACGTCCGGCTGGCGCGTCGGCGACGACGTGCATCACGTCCAACACGGGCACGGCTGGGTCCAGGGCGCGGGTCACGGCGTGATGACCGTCCGCTTCGAGACCCGGGCCAGCGGACCGGGTCCGGCGCGGACTTTTCCCGAGGACGATCCCGATCTGACGCGGGCCAACCCGGTGGACAGCCTGGACTGGCCCGAGTTCGTCCGCGGTCTGCTCGACGAATCAGCCCCACCGGGCGATGACGTCGTCGACCCGTGAACCGGTGGCCAGCGCGGCCATCAGCAGCACCCTGGCCTGCGGCGGCCGCAGTCGCGGCACCGCCACCGCGCCGGCGTCGGACAGGTCGCGGCCCGGCCCGTACCTCGCCGAGACGCGGCCGTTGGGCACCCTCGTCGACACCGCCACCGCGACACCGGCGGCGCAGTGACGTCGCACCGCGTCGACAAGCTCCGGGCCGGTGTTGCCGGCACCCAGCGCCTCCAGCACGACACCCCGGGCGCCCGCCGCGACGACGGCGTCGAACGCGACCGCGTCGGCGCCCAGATAGCACGCCACCACATCGACCCGCGGCGCGGCTGCCGCCGACGCCGCCCCCAGAAACGGCCGCTCCTTGTCCGCCGTCATCAGGGGTCCGTCGAAACCTCCGGCGGCCTTGTGGGTGCCCAGCGGTGCGAACAGCCTGCCGCCGAAGCAGATCTGCACGCCTAGGCCCCGGGCGGCGGGGCTGGCCGCCGCGGCGAGCGCGTCCGCGAGATTGCGCGGGCCGTCCGGGTCCGGTGCGTCGGCGCTCTTCGCCGCGCCGGTCAGCACGATCGGCGCCGCACCGCCGTAGGTCAGCTCCAGCCACAGCGCGGTCTCCTCGAGGGTGTCCGTGCCGTGGGTGACCACGACACCGTCGGCGCCGGCCGCCGCCTGTGACACCGCGGCGGAGATCCGGTCCCAGTCGCACGTGGTCAGCTGCGAGCTGTCCTTGGCCATCAGGTCCACGACCCTCGCGTCGAACCCGGACAACAACTCCGCGCCGGTGCGTGCGGGCCGCAGCACACCGCTGTCGTCGGCGGCCGATGCGATGGTCCCGCCCGTGGTGACGACCACGATCTGGCTCATGGCCGACCATCCTTCCTCATCCGCGCTGGGGGATGATGGAGCCGTGACCGACGAAACTCCCGCCCCACCGGAGGCGCCCGTCGAGGACACCGGCGCGCGCCCCAGGCGACGGGTGCGGTTGCTGCTCACGGTCGCCGCAATAGTCTTGGCGCTTGACATCGTCACCAAGGTGTTCGCCGTGCGGCTGCTGACCCCCGGGCAGCCGGTGTCGATCATCGGCGACACCGTGACCTGGACGCTGGTCCGCAACTCGGGCGCCGCGTTCTCGATGGCCACCGGATACACGTGGCTGCTGACGCTGATCGCGACCGGGGTGGTGATCGGCATCATCTGGATGGGCCGGCGGCTGGTGTCGCCGTGGTGGGCCATCGGCCTGGGCATGATTCTCGGCGGCGCCATGGGCAACCTGGTCGACCGGTTCTTCCGCTCACCGGGCCCGCTGCGCGGCCACGTCGTGGACTTTTTGTCGATCGGCTGGTGGCCGGTGTTCAACGTCGCGGACCCCTCGGTGGTCGGTGGCGCGATCCTGCTGGTGGCGTTGTCGCTGTTCGGCTTTGACTTCGACACCCCTCACCGCCGCAAGTCCGCCGACGTATCCTGATGGCCGAGCGGGCGATGCCGGTCCCCGAAGGGCTGGCCGGCATGCGCGTCGACGCCGGGCTGGCGCGGCTGCTGGGGCTGTCGCGTTCGGCCGCCGCGGCGCTGGCCGAGGACGGCGGTGTCCAGCTGGACGGCCGCCGCGCCGGCAAGTCCGACCGGTTGGCGTCGGGCGCCTGGCTCGAGGTGCGGTTGCCTGATGAACCGGCGCCGCTGCGCAACCCCGTGGAAGCGGTCGAGGGCATGAGCATCCTCTACGCCGACAGCGACATCGTCGCGGTCGACAAGCCGGCCGGGGTTGCGGCACATGCCTCCGTGGGATGGACCGGGCCGACGGTGCTGGGCGGCCTGGCTGCGGCCGGCGTCCGGATCACCACATCGGGGGTGCACGAGAGGCAGGGCATCGTGCATCGCCTCGATGTCGGCACGTCGGGGGTCATGGTGGTGGCGATCTCCGAGCGTGCCTACACGCTGCTCAAGCGCGCGTTCAAACAGCGCACCGTCGACAAGCGCTACCACGCGCTGGTGCAGGGCCACCCCGACCCCTCCAGCGGCACCGTCGACGCACCGATCGGCAGGCACCGTGGACACGACTGGAAGTTCGCCGTCACCCAGCGCGGCAGGCACAGCATCACCCACTACGACACGCTGGAGGCCTTTCCGGCGGCCAGCCTGCTCGACGTGCACATCGAAACCGGGCGCACCCATCAGATCCGGGTGCACTTCGCGGCGCTGCACCACCCGTGTGTGGGCGATCTGACCTACGGGGCCGACCCGGCGCTGGCGAAGAAACTTGACCTCGATCATCAGTGGCTGCACGCCAGGTCGCTGGCGTTCACCCACCCGGCCGACGGGCGCCGGATCCAGATCACCGCCCCGTACCCGCCGGACCTGCAGCACGCGCTCGACGTGCTGCGCGGACACGAAGCTCAGCCACCGCCGATGTCGATTTGATTCAGCCGGCATCGTCGCTGCGGGGGAGCCGGCGGCTGGCGGCCATCGGCCGCGAAGACACGAACACCGACACGCCGGGCAGCGTCGGTGAGCCGCCCTAGACTGGCGTCCCTATGAACCGTTCCTTCGTGCACCTGCATAACCACACCGAGTACTCGATGCTGGATGGTGCCGCGAAGATCACGCCGCTGCTCGC